>JAXHVH010000001.1:0-44252 GCA_034189085.1 Bacillota bacterium
CGTAGATGTCTTTGCTTGTAAGCGCCTTTTTTTTGTAACGGTCCATCCGGCCGCGCCCTTTGGTCTGGCCTAAAACAGATCGTTAGCGCCAGCTCCCTGCGACTGAGCCGGGGAAACATACGCACCGTTTCAACTACTTCCAGCAGGTCCTGAAAGCTAAAATACCTGCCTCTTATCAAAATACTTTTCTCAATAGCTGCTCTGTTTAACACAGTGTGGGCCTCCTTTCTATATTCACCCATACTATTGTCTCACATTCGTGTTGCGCTGTTCAGTTCCTTTTTGCGAAAAAGTTTTTTTCTTTTGTCCCGTAAACCACGACAGCTAAGACTATTTATTTTGATGCGTCAGCTCTGGATTGTAAATTGACTATGATGCAGGTTGAAAAAAGTTACTATTTATATACCTGGAATATCTGCCAAATCACGAAAGATACCAGTGTTTTCAGAATGCCAGCTGCAGCGTAAATAAAATGAGCAAATATAAGTGGCTAAATACCCCATCCGCCGGTGAATGGGGATATTTCACCGCAGCTGATTAAATCAGTAAAAATTTTTATGCAATTTATTCGTAGTATCCCTCGTCCATCTTAACCAGCCTGTTAAATTGATCCATATCATGGCCAAACCAAATATGGGCAGTGTGTTTCTCTGCAAGTTCCCTGACATAATTGACAGTCCTGATGAATCCACCCTCATCGATGTTAAACCCCGGAACATGGACAGGCGGACCGAAATTTTTCTGTGAATAAATCGCATCTGATACAAGGATTATATTACCTGTTATGGGTAACTTTACCATCAATCCAAGCATACCGTATGAATGCCCTGAACCAAAATTATAGATTGTAATTCCATCAAGCAAAGGTATATCTTCTTGATGGGACTCAATTAAATTCCATTTCAGGCCAACCTGCAGCCATTCTTCGAAATCTTTCTTAACATAAGGATAAACAAGATTACCTCCGGCATAATGAGTTGCTACATGGGCAAATTCAGCAGAATGCACAATGACCAGGGCATCAGTAAACAAATCCAGGTAACCCTCGTGGTCTACATGTAAATGCGAACAGACTACATATTTTATCTGGCTCGGTTTGATACCAAGCCTGGCCAGCTGGTTGGGCAGCTTATCTTCTTCCGGAACAAGCCATGCCGGTTTGTCACCCGGCTTCTCTGGTTTAAAAAAACGTTCCAGCCTGCTGTGTCCCGTATCATACAAAACAAGACCTTCTGGATGGTCAATCAGATAACTCTGGATTGGTATACTCATAACATCATTATAATCCACAGGCTTACCCGTTCCATACATGAACTCTCTGGGCATATCGGTAATGATTCCGCTGCGCATGACATAAAGTTTCAAATCAGCTCATAGCCTCCCTCTATCAGTACTATCGGCCATTTTTAAGCAGATTAACACCCGGGACAAATATTCGAGCTGCATTAAAACACATAAATTTAACCCGAAATGTTATGATTGTCTTGACAGTAGCTCCTAAGCGTTATGTATAATTATAAAATCTTTATACTTCACTCCTGCCAACCATATAACCGCTGTCCACATAAAAAGCGGAACCAGTTATTTTTGATGCTTCATTAGAAACCAGGAAAAGGGCTGCTGAAGCAACGTCTTCAGGTAAAACAATACTTTTCAAAGGGGTAGCGGCTGCAATTTCTTCTTTGATTTTTTCATTATACCCAGGTATTGTTTGAGCCATGAAAGGCGTGTCAGTTGCCCCGGGGCAAATACAGTTTACCCGTATTTTGTATATGGCCAATTCGATGGCCAGTGCCCTGGTGATGTTTAGAACAGCTCCTTTCGAAGCGGCGTAGCAAACACTGCGCGGGCCAGGCCTTTCACTCCATATAGAACCAACATTAAGAATCACACCACGCGTTTTTTTTAATTCCGACAGGGCATGCTTGGCAGTGTAAAAAATCCCTCTGACATTAACAGCCATGATATGATCCCACTCTTCGCCGGTGATCATTTCAAAGGGCTTCTCCTGCTGCGGGCAGCCCGCTACATTAAAAAGAATGTGCAGGCCACCATATTTTTCCACTACTGTGTCAACCATATTTATTACCTGCTCTTCACTTGCTACATCTGTTCTAATCGCTGCAGCATCCATCCCATCATTCCTGATCATTGCTGCTGTCTCACGGGCACCAATGTCATTTAAATCTGTAACAATTACTTTTGCGCCTTCCCTGGCAAACCTGATCGCACTTGCCCTGCCCATTCCAGAACCTGCCCCGGTAATCACTGCAATTTTGTTTTTCAGTTTCACTGATAACCACCATCTATTCCGGCATTAGTATGTCCATTCTCTTCATTAGAAAAGACCGGACAGTTTTAATGCAAACTTGTTGTTATAGAATATCCAGGGCAGAATAATATCCACCCTGCATTGCCTGCATAATCAGTTTTGGTTTGACACAATCGCCAATAGCATGAAATTCAGGCGCAGAATTGCGTAATTTTTCTACTATTTCCGATTCCGGCTTCATCCCCGCCGCCACTACAATTGTATCCGCCTGGATGAAGCTCTCATCACCTGATTTATTAACAACTTTGATACCTTCACCTGTAATTCCAATACACTTTAAGCCCGTTTGGTAATTCAAACCAGGAGTTTTATCCATCGTCATCACCAGGGGAATGTTATGACGCCAGTTCTCAGGATCTCCAATTTGATCGAGCATCTCCAAAATGGTCACTGTTCTGTTTAATTCAGCGAGGAACAACCCTGTCTCACATCCCACCAGGCCTCCGCCGATCACTGCAACTTTATAGCCCACCTTTGCCGCATTGTAATATGCTTCTTCCGCAGTGATAACATTATCTCTGTCAATACCTGGTATGATCGGCAGAATTGGCTCGGATCCGACTGCAACAATAACCACATCCGGCGCAAAGTTTTCCACAAGTTCCGGTGTAGCCTCCGTATTAAACCTCACCTTGACCAGCTCCAGAGTCCTGTTGACAAGATAGTCTTTGAATGTTTTCATATCTTCTTTTAAGGGATCATAATCAGCAATCTTCAATTTCCCACCGAGCTGACCGGTTTTCTCCAGAAGAGTCACATCATGACCTCTTTCTACTGCAGTGATGGCTGCCTTCATTCCACCGGGTCCTCCACCAATAACCAGTACTTTTCGGCAGCCGTTGGGTTTCGGAGCAGTTTGCCATCTCAATTCCCTGCCTGTTTGGGGATTGGCTGCACAGGCAATTATATCCTGGTATCCCACCCCGAGCAGGCATCTGTTACAACGAAGGCAGGGAATGATCTCCTTACGACGGCCGCTGCGCGATTTCCTTGGTAAATCAGGGTCAGCCAGCAGGGCCCTGCCCATACCGATGATATCGGCCTTGCCTTCCGTCAGGATTTGTTCCGCATGTTCGGGACTGGAGATGCCCCCTACTGTGATTACAGGTATACTGACCTTTTCTTTTACCGCTGCGGCAAGAGGTACAAGACTGCCATGCTCAGTAAATGAAGTATGGGGGAACATAAGGTGTACAACCTCTGGTGCTTCGTGGATGCCTGCGGATATATGTATAATATCAATCTTATCTTCAATCATTTTTACGAACTCAATGACCTCATCTACTCGCATACCGCCTTCGACAAGCTCGTCACCGCTGATCCTGTATTCAATGATGAAATAAGGTCCGCATTTTTTACGGATGCGGTCTACAACAGCAATGGGGAAACGAGCCCTGTTTTCCAGACTTCCACCGTATTTATCTTTTCTCTGGTTGGTAAGTGAAGACAAAAACTGTGATAGCAACCATCCATGACCACCGTGAATCTGGCACATTTCAAATCCCGCCCTCTGGACATTCGCAGCAGCATTAGCGTATTCCTCAGTTACAGTCTCGATCATGTCTTCATCCATCGCTACCACTTCAACTCCATCATTTCTGACAAAACCCATGGCGCTCATGGGATTAGGCCGGTCAGGAGTGTGCATAACTGCATATTTACCAGGATGATAAAGCTGAATAGAAGGCACAGCACCATGCACCTTTATTGCCAGGGCAGTTTCGGCCATATACCTTATGTCATGAGGATCATCAAGGGTTAAAGTATAGGCATTTGACTGCCTGACATATTTCCCGCTGATCGGAGTTTCACCCAGAGTAACGGCAGCCGCACCTCCCC
Source organism: Bacillota bacterium (assembly GCA_034189085.1). Taxonomy (GTDB): domain Bacteria; phylum Bacillota; class Dethiobacteria; order DTU022; family DTU022; genus M55B129. The sequence goes on from JAXHVH010000001.1 coordinate 4,172, forward strand.
TGGCTTTAGCTTCCATGTAAGCTATTTCAATCTGGCCTTTAAAACGGGTTTGATTGGGAGTGGAAAATATACGGTTCCGGAAAGTAGTATTCTTAATCTTCAAAGGACTGAACAGATTGGGATATGGCAATTGCATCTCAATTCCTCCTGAAAACATATTAAACACTTTGTATTTTTCCTGCTACACTCACAGGATTCTCTTCCTGAATCGTTTTTCACTGGCCACTGCTGAAAACTTATCTTAATCGGACAGACGGATAAGCAATAGCATATTTTGGAACCAGCGGAAATTTATACTTCTCCTCTACCAATTCTAAGGCCGCTGTCGACAAAAAGGGCTGAACCGGTAATTTTAGACGCTTCATCAGAAGCAAGAAATACAGCGGCGCTGGCAATATCTTCTGGTAAGACAAAAGATCCAAGCGGTGTCCCGGCACTGATGGTCTTTTTAATCTCCTCATTGAACCCCGGAATAAACTGGTTCATCATTGGCGTATCAGTTGGGCCCGGGTTAATGTTGCAGACACGGATTTTATATTTCGCCAGCTCAATGGCTAAGGCTCTGGTCATGTTGATCACAGCCCCCTTGGAAGTTGCATAACAAACACTTCCCGGGCGCGGCAATTCGCCTCCTACTGAAGCCACGTTTAAAATTACTCCCTGTTCTTTCTTTAATTCTTCGAGAGCATGTTTGGCAGAATAAAAAATGCTTTTCACATTAACATTCATAATTCGATCCCATTCTTCGTTGGAAATTGTCTCAAACGGTTTAGTCGCCTGGGGACACCCGGCAACGTTGAAAACGATACTTAACTTGCCGAAGTTGTCTACAGCGGTTTTAACCATCTCTTTTACATTTTCTTCATTGGCCACATCAACTCGAATAAAAACTGCTTCATGACCGTTTTTTTTGATAGCATCAACCGTATCCTGTCCGTTATCAACATTGAGATCGGCTACAACAACTTTAGCTCCTTCCTGCGCAAACCTTATCGCGCTGGCACGGCCCATTCCGGAACCTGCTCCAGTGATTACAGCTACTTTGTTAACAAGTCTCATATTTATCTCCTGCCTTTCACAAAATTGTATAATTCGTTATCAAAACAAGTCAGCTTCGATATTTTTCTTGCAACTCCAGCCACCGATCAATTCCCATCGTGCGGAAAAGATCCATTGCATTCCCGTCCGGCACAAGATCATGATCGGTACCCTTCTCTTTTAGTTTCGTTAAGATTCCCCTGAGCATTATCGAAGCTGTGTAAACACAAACGCTGGGAAAGATGATAATTTTATATCCAATTTCCTCCAGTTCTTTAACCGTCAGCGATGGAGTTTTACCACCGGCAACCTGGTTGCTCAGAAGAGGAATAGAATCGCCCAGTTCCTGGATCACCTTTTCAACTTCATCTACTGATTGAGGAGCTTCAAAAAATATCACATCCACACCTGTCTCGATATAACGCTTACAGCGTTCTATGGCTCTATCAAATCCTTCTATGGCCCGTGCATCGGTCCGGGCGATGATCAGCAGATCCTTGTCAGTCCTTTCATTGACTGCTGCTTTCAGCTTGGGAATGAATTCTTCCAACGGTGCTATCTGCTTGCCATCCAGATGACCGCAGCGCTTTGGCAGCACCTGATCTTCCAACTGAATGGCAGCCACACCGGCCCGTTCATATTCATGTACCGCTCGAATGACGTTAATCACATCACCATAACCGGTGTCGGCATCAGCAATCAGAGGTATTGTGATAGCACCGGCAATATTTTTGGCATGGGTAACCATTTCAGGCATTGTCATTAATCCTATATCGGGTTGCCCAAGGATTGCCGCCGATGAACCTGCCCCGGTCTGGTATGCCACCTGGAAACCCGCTTCCTCTATCAGGCGAGCAGAAAGCCCGTCATATGCACCCGGAGCAACCACTGCTCCCGGTTTTTTCATAATCTTACGCAATATTACTCCAGGATTCTGACTCATTTTTTACCAACCTCCAGGTAAGCAAAAACTATTCTATAAAACCTTTTTTCCGTAGTAATTCTTCTATCCCACCGGTAGCCAGAATATCAATCACTTCCGATGTTAACTGACTTCCTTTCAGGGTTTCTCCTGTGCGGCGATTTTTTACTGTCCCCTTTCCCAGATCAATTTCGGCTTCATCTCCTTCATTAAAAATCTCGCTCACTCCCTCACATTGCAGAGCGGGAAGACCATAACTGATACAATTCCGATAGAAAAGACCATTAATACTGTCTGCCATCAGTCCTCCCAGCCCAAGACGCTTTAAAAGGGCTGCCCCTGGCCTGCTTGATCCTGTCCCGAAATTTCGACCGGCCACTATAATATCAGACCGTTGAACCTGATTAACCCAGCCCGGACGATTGCTGCTGAAAACAAGCTTTACCTGCTCTTCCACAGGCAGGCGAAAAGCAGTATTGGGGAAAATTAAATCAGTATTAATATCATCACCAAATATCCATACTCTACCTGCTATCTGCACTTTTCCCCCTCCTTTAATGTTCGATCTGACGTGGATCAGTTATTTTTCCCATGATGGCGGAAGCGGCTGCTGTAGCAGGTGCAGAAAGTAGTATTTCACTTTCAGGACTGCCCATTCTACCTTTAAAGTTACGAGTCGTAGTGGAAAGACACCGCTCTCCAGCAGCGATTAAACCCATGTGGCCACCGTAGCATGCTCCACAGGTTGGATTTGTGATAACTGCCCCTGCTTCGGCAAGGGTTTCAAGGTACCCGGCACGTAAGGCTTCCAGGTATATAGCGGGTGAAGCAGGAGTCACGATCAACCGGACCCCGGGGTTAACTTTTTTCCCTTTCAGGATCCTGGCAGCAACAGCAAGATCTTCTACCCTGCCATTTGAACAAGATCCGATCAAGGCCTGATCAATTTTCAACCCTTCTACTTCTGTCACCGGTTTGCAATTATTCGGTATAAAGTGAGGCAGGGCTACATAAGGAACTATCTCATTAAGATTCACTTTATAAACAGCCTCATACTCTGCGTCGGGATCACTTTCTACCGGGTTAAAATCCTCCAGGGCTCTTCCTTCAAGGTATTCCAGGAGAATCCCGTCGCACGGGAAAAGAGCAAACTCAGCATTTATTTCGGCACACATGGTGGTAATACTCTGCCGTGCGGCAATTGTTAAACCGGCGATCCCTGTACCGCTGAATTCAATGTTCTTCCCGGTAGCATCACCGTATTTACCGGCAAAATATAGAAAAACATCTTTGCCACATACCAGATCAGGCAACTTTCCTTCCAGTTCACATAGAACAGTGGGACCGACCTGATACCAGGTCTCCCCAAGGCAGAAGACATAAACCATATCGGCAGGCCCCATACCCCTGGCGGCACAATTCATTGCTCCGGCGGCAATAGTATGTGAATCCCCGCAGGCTATGAGTTTTCCGGGCAGGGCAAACCCCTTCTCGGCCAGAGCTTGATGAACTACTCCATGGTTCCCAACGTCGAAAAAGTATTTTATCCCATGTTGCTGTACAAATTCCCTGGCCTTTACTGCCCCTTTGGCATCGTTTACTGTGGGTGCCGGAACAGCATGATCTATGATTATTACACACCTGTTCGGATCAAAGATCTTCTTGATTTTGTAAAGCTCCGACTGGCCCCCTATTGAAAAAAACATATCATGGAGGACAGCCCAGTCCACCCTGCAGGTAACAATATCACCTGCTTTGACTACCGCTTTACCGGAGTGTTCCGCCAGAATTTTTTCTGTCATAGTCATTCCCATCTTGATTACCTCATTTCAAACTGGTATAAAAAAACAAACTTGTTTACTCCAGTAATTTACGGGGGACAAAAACATAACCATCCATTATTCTCCTGGCAGTTCTGCTATACATAGCCCTGGTCAATTTAACCTGACCATCGGGGGGCTTCTCAACTTCCGCTTCCATTTCAATGATGCCACCGGGGTGACCTATGCGAACCAATTTTTGTCCTTTTTTCATCTTCGTAACGTCGTTTACTACCGAACCAGGAATTACCGCTGCTACACCCGTAACAACAGTTATGCTGCCCGCATATGTCTGGTGGAGAGCACCCAGGAAAAGAAGGCGGGAAAGAAAATCCACATTATCTGCCGATACTGTTGTTGATGTGAGGTGATTCAAATAATCCTGTGGAGGAGCAACTGCAGCTACAAAAGGATTGGGATCTTTTACCTCTGCTTCCCGCCAATTTTTGAATCCTAGCATATCGGCACCAATTGCCCTGATTTCCTCCAGGATCTCTATTACTGGCCGGTTCTTGTTAAACTCGGCTGGAGTTTCTGTCCCTTTTAACCCGACGTCAGAAGCTTTAACAAATATGCAGGGATTGGGGACATCAACAATTGAAACATCAATTTTCCCCAGACCAGGTACATCAATTTCATCTCTTATATTGCCTGTTGGCAGCAACCTGCCATTGACCGAACCATAGGTGTAAAGCATATCAATATTGATCCTGGAGCCGGTTCCCGGCACTCCATCAATGGCATAATCTCCCTCTACTCTTGGCTTCCCGTTTCGCACCTGAACCTCTGAGAGATAGATGTTCCCCGAATTGGTGTTGTGGATCCTGACAGTAGTCACCGGTTCAACTGCTTTAACCAGACCTTCTTCGATAGCATAAGGGGCCACCCCGGAAGAAATATTGCCGCATAACCCGGAATAATGTATTTTAGGGTTATTTATCTCAACCTGGCCAAAGGTAAAATTAACATCTGCATCCGGGCAGGAAGAAGGTCCGATAATGGCCAGCTTGCTTGTCAAGGTATCAGCTCCGCCAAGTCCATCTATCTGTCTGGGATCAGGGCTGCCGAAAATAGAAAGAATCACCTTGTCCCTCAGAGCGGGATCAGCGGGCAAATCATTTTCATGGAGAAAAATTCCCTTACTGGTGCCGGCTCTCATGATAACACAGTAGATTCTCTCAGATTCATAAAAACTCATAACCAATCACTCCTAACGATCATGTATAATAAAGTGCGCAAAATCATAAGATAAAGGAAAGCCATCAGATTCTCCGAATTAGATAAGCACCAAACAAACCAAAAAGGAGGATAATATCTGATGGCTCACCCTAATTCTACTGTATCTTTTGAAAAAATGCTAATGCAATTCATGACTGCTCCTGATCCCATGCTGGCCATGCTTGAATGGCTTTGCGACCAGCTCATGGAGGTGGAAATAACGGCCAAGCTCGGCGCTGAGAAACATGAACGCACTGATTCTCGCAGCGAATACCGGGCAGGCTTCAGGCCAAGACGTTTTGATACGCGCATGGGAACCATGTATCTCAAGGTTCCAAAACCCCGTAAAGGAGGCTACATTCCCTTCTTTGTCACAGAACGCAAACGCTCTGAGGCGGCCCTGATGAACGTGATTCAGGAAGCCTTCATAAACGGCGTATCAACCCGCAAGATCGAACGCCTGGTCAAATCTTTGGGGATCGATTCGCTATCCAGAAGCCAGGTCAGCAAGATCACTAAAGAGCTCAATGATCAGGTAAGTACTTTTAGAAATCGTCCTTTAGAGAAAGTTTACCCTGTTCTCTGGGTCGATGCCCTCTATGAAAAGATCCGCGATAACGGTCAGGTAAAAAATATGGCCGTGCTTATTGTTTGCGCTCCGTGCGGCACCCGTGATATCTTTAGCTGCCTTAGCCCATGTATGAGGAATCTGAAGCCAGCTACAAGCACCTGTTTGATTCTCTCAAAGCCCGGGGTCTCAAAACGGTTTGGCTGGTTGTTTCAGATGCCCATAAGGGGCTGGCCTCTTCAGTCCGAAAATCATTTGTCGGCGCTTCCCGGCGAAGATGCAGGGTCCACTTTATGAGAAATATCATGGCCCATATTCCGACTAAAGGAAAAAAATCTTTTGCCGCCAAACTCAAACAGATCTGGCTGCAGCCTGACAAGGATAGCGCTTTAAAATATGCCAGAATGTTCATGGATGAACATGAAGAGCACTACCCAAAAGCAATTGAAACACTCGAATCAGGTCTCGAGGATTCCCTGCAGTATTTCCAGTTTAAGCAAATTGACAGCCGCAGGATCTCCTCTGCCAACATGATTGAACTCTTGAACCTTAGAAATCCGCCGCAGAACAAATGTGGTCGGGGTCTTCCCAGGCATGGATTCTTACATCCGCCTGGTGACCAGCTACCTGATTGAATACAGCGAGGACTGGTCCACTTCCAGGTCGTATGTCAATTCTAAACTGTTAGACCAGATTTCGTTAGAACGTTTCAAGGTTGCTTAATCTAATATTCGGAGTCTGATGGAAATTGCGCACTTAGGTTGACACTAACGTTCCAAAACCTTAAAAAAACAACTACTGCATGAAAAACTGTTGTGAAAAATCTGCTGGATAATCTTCAGCTTGATACCGTCACCGACCATGTAGACATATTCAGCCATACTTCTCCGGTCCTTGGCAGTTTTGTCCCAGGATTAGATGCTGATAATAAAACTACCGCACAAACATTAATTTTAGAGCGGTAAACCTACTTTAAATTTTTAATTTTTCCCCCTACCCCCTATAAATAAACCGCAATCAACATTTATCATTGTCCCTGTTATAGCAGAGGAATGATCTGAAGCTAAATGTAACCCTTCATATGCAATTTCTTCAGGTTTCACTAACCTGTTTAATGGTGTTCCACCAATTATTTCTTTTTTTATGTCTTCGTTGTATTCTTTTACAAAGTGAGGCAACATTGGTGTATCTACTGGACCAGGATTAATCACGTTTACTCGAACATCCGGTGCAAACTCTATCGCTAATGCTTTGGTTAAAGAAATAATGGCACCCTTTGAAGTAGAATATATCGATGTCCCGGGACGTGGACGTATTCCCCCTACAGAACCAATATTTATAATATTCCCCTTATTTTTTCTAAGTTCTTTTACTGTATGTTTTGCTGTCATCCATACACTTTTAACATTAATATTCATAACCTTTTCCCAATCTTCAACAGTTAACTCCTCAATCATTGCCGGTGTTTGCGGATAACCTGCTATGTTGAATAAAATATTTATTTGGCCAAATTTTTTTACGACAGTGTCTACCATTTTGATAATATCTTCTTCATCTGAAACATCACATTTAACAAATATTGCTTCTCCTCCCGAAACGGCAATATCACTTGCTGTTTTTTCCCCTCCTTCTCGATTTATATCAGCGACAACAACCCTGGCACCTTCCCTGGCAAATAATTCCGAAGCCGCCCTTCCTATACCCGAACCACCACCTGTGATAATGGCAACTTTACCTTTGAGTTCCATAGTGTCTCCCTTTCATAAAAATGTACTGATGAAAAACCAAAGTTTCAATCTATATTCAATTATAATGTTAAGTATGAAAACCAATTTGGGCCAATCAGGACAGATGATTCATCCAAAAAATATAAACCATCTTTATATCTTTTTTCTTATCTTCTTTTGACATTTATAGCTAAAACAACATTAAATCCACCCAAAACTGCATGTTGCAAAATTTTCCTTTTTTAAGTGTCACCCGCAGTATGGAATGTTTACCTCTCCCATTCAAAGGTTTTAAACACTAATGCTCAATACCGCCTCACCTGCTAATATGAAATGGTTTGCAGCCCCCGGTAAGCCGCACTTTTTTGAAAAATTACCTCTGAGATCTGGCTTATACACTTCCATCTATTCATACCTGTTGATGCCTGCAGGTTAGTGCCATTATTCTGCCAATATTATCAGCATCAATCAGCCTCTCAAGAGTATCAAGCAGTTCTTCTACGTTGTTTTCCGGCAACACAGCGGAGGCACAATCCCGAAACTTGAAGTTAAATTCTTTCTTTGTCAGCGGATTATCCGGCATCCCCTTAGAAATTAGCACTTCCCTGGATATGGTCTCACCATTCTTCAGTTTAATAGTAATTCGTTTGGGATCAAACTCCTTAGCCGAACCCATTTCAGGCATGGGATATGTAACTACCCAGTTCATTTTTCCAATCAAATTTTTTATCAGAGGATCATTAACAGTTTCATCTGTAAAGTCATTTAAACCGATATGCTCTGAAATTAAAGCTTTCGCCACGGAATATTCAAGGCTGAATTTGCCCTCCAACCCTGTTAGCGGCGCATGATAGATTAGCGGCAAGTCAGCTAAGGGATTGACCCCCAGTTCAATCTCAACAATATCTTCTATGGCAAATGTATAATTATCTTTTAAATAATTCACTGCTTCAATAGCAAAATGTGTCCCACCGCAAGAAGGATAAGGTTTGATAATCAACCCCTCAGAACCGGTTATGGCAAATACTTTTCCTAACCTCTTTGTGGCCTCTGCCCAATCAACCTTTTCATTAAAACCAAAAGCATTGATGAACCCTCGTTTCGCTTCAAAAATATTTCCGATTGCCGTAAAACCACCTTTGGCTAGCATAGCAGCCTGGATACCATTAGCTGCCGCCTGACCGGCATGTAATGGTTTGGTCATCGTGCCGTTATTGGCTCTTATGCCACCGGATAAAGATGCAGCTATACCCATGGCTTTTTTTACTTGACCGCAATTCAGTTTTAAGAGCCATGATGCAGCAGCCGCTGCGCCAATAGTGCCAATTGTGCCTGTTATATGCCAGCCTTGATCATAGTGATGTTTTTTTACTATCCAGGGGATAGAAGCACACACTTCAAAACCTACAACGTAAGCTGTCAGGATATCTCGCCCTGTAGCGCCAATCTTTTCTGCCAGTGCTAAAACAGTTGGGGCGAGATACACAGAAGGATGACCCCAGACTGCAATGGACCAGTCATCATAGTCTAAAATATGTCCAATAGCTCCATTAATAAGGGCTGCGTAATATAATGATGTTTTCCTGTTGTACCCAATTATACTAGCCTGCTCATTGCCACCCATTTCCTGACAATATTTCAATAGAATATCATAGATAGGCTCTTTAGACCCCGCCAGAGCCACACCAATAAAATCTGCAACTCCTAAACGAGCCATTTCCATTACATCATCAGGTATATTTTGGTTTTTGATTTCGACAACAAAGTTACTGACCTTATCGGAAAAAATAGAGTCGTTACCCAAAATGCCACCTGCTTGTAGTTAATAATATTTACACTTTATAAAAAGATTGATCTGAAACAGTAAATAATACTCTTTGTTAATTAGGTATCTGATCACGGCAAAAATTCTCGTTAGAGCCCATACAGGTATGTCGGCAACCATGTGGCCAGGGCAGGAAACATCATTATTATAATCATCGCGACAAGGGTTGCAAAAACGAATGGCCACACTCCGGAAAATATCGTAGATAGAGGTACATGTGGTGCAAATCCTTTCATATAGAAACAGCTCAGGCCCACAGGAGGCGTGAGGCCACCGAGGCAGAGCACCAGGACTATCAGCACCCCGTACCATACACCGTCATAACCCAATTCGGCAAGCATAGGAGTAAATATGGGAACGGTGATCAGGATCATGGCAATCCCGTCAATGAACATGCCCATAACGAAATAAAGCAGCAGGACTATCCCCATAACCATCCAGGGCGCTATATCCAGAGTGGTGACATATCTTGCCAGTGCCGTCGGTATTGTGGTTATTGTAAACATGCGACCGAACAACATACCGCAGGTTATAATGAAGAAAACCATTGCCGCAAGCTTTGCCGAGGCCGTAAGACATTTCATCAGTATCGGCCAATTAATCTTTCTCTCAACAAGGCCAATAAGCAGCATGCCCATGGCTCCCACAGAAGCAGCTTCAGTCGGAGTAAACCAGCCGATAAACATACCACCCATTGAGAAAAGAAAGATTATGGCAACCTCTACCAATCCACCCTTGCGGATAGCAACCCACCGTTCAGCCCAGGTAGCCATTTCAGACATGGGCGCATATGATGGATTTTTCTTAACAACAATCCATATTGCTATTATCTGAAGAGTCATAAGCAATAAGCCCGGGATAAGACCAGCCATAAATAAACGGCCTATGGATTCTTCCGCAGTAACACCGTAAATAATCATAGTCGCACTGGGCGGAATTAATACAGCCAGGGCAGAACCGGCAGCGATAGCAGCGGTAGATAGGCCCTGATTGTAATTCCTCTTTTCCATTTCGGGAAGGGCAACAGAGACCATTGTCCCCATTGTGGCAGGAATGGAACCACAGATAGCACCAAATAAAGTACTGGAGACCTGAACAGCACTGGCAATACCACCCTGTTTATGACCTATAAATTTATCTGCAGCATTAAACAGGCTGGCTCCAATACCGGAATGACTGGCCAGAAGACCCATGAGGCCAAATACAGGCGCCACTGTAAGGGTATATGAGGCAAAGTTTGTAAATATGTCGGCACCAACCGCCTGGAAGGCAGCAGCAGGTGACCTCAAAACCATCATTCCCAGAACTGCAAAGAACAACATGGAGATCGGCACGGGGAGGCCAATAAACATAAAAACAACAAAACCTATAAGCGCGAGAATGCCGATTGTAACAGGATCCATCGTTTACCTCTACCTCCTTTTCCTAAATTTCAAGGGTTGTTTATTTTTCGACTGTTACCGGATTAAGAGTATGCTTCTTGGTCTTTTAATTTTTTATAATCTGAGAGCATGCTATAAATTCTAATAATAAAAGCAATGATAAAGAAGAATAAACCGATGCAGATAAGTAAAACAAGGATCCAGTGAGGTATAGCAAGAGTACCGGTTACAGACCCATCTGCAAATTTCTTCCCTACCATGTTAACCTGATTGTAGAGAACAAATGACATAAACAAAATCGTAATGATGTACATTGAGATGCTTAATATGCTGGAAATACGGGGTTTCATCTTATCAAGTAAAAAATTTACTATTATATTGCCACCTGTTAGCTCATTTTCGGCAAGGGTCAGGGAAACAATAACCAGCATACCGTATTGTACCAATTCATAGGTCCCCAGAATACCTGTATTAAAAAAACCACGCATAATAACATGGACACATACAAGTAAGCACATCAGGAGGAGCAAGATTCCCGATAACTTAGCAAGCCATGATGCCATCATGGAAAATGTGGAAACAAACTTGTTCATAGTCTTTTGCGCCACCTTTCTCATCGAAAACTTGAGATGAATATACAAAACTTGAATTAAGACCTGCATCAGATCGTCATGCCAACACGAGGTTGGCTCATAATGCTCACCGGAACGCCAAAGCGCCCCGATGAGCATTTTTCTCTTCACATTCAATCAAGATCCTGTGAACTAGTTACCGTACTCCGCGTTATACTTTTCTGCCAGTTCTCTGAAAAGGGCAAGGTTCTCACTTCCGTTATACCCCTGTTCATCAAGCTCGGCAGCGTAGTCTTCCTGCAGGTGACCGGATGCGCCGATCATCTTTGCAAGATTTTCCTCATCGAATTCAACGACTGTCAGGCCGTAGGCCTCAAATTCATCGTACGCTATTTGGGCGTCAGCATCCCTACCTTCCGCGAGGAACTGATCAAAAGCAACAGTCGTGGTCTCAGTGATTGCATCCTGCTGTTCTTGACTGAGGGAGTTCCAGACATCCTGATTCATTACCATAATATAGGATCCGAAATAATAAGGATCTTTTACAACATAATCGGTAACTTCATATAGTTTAACAGCGTTGCCGGCATGGGCAAGGCCATAAAAACCATCAACAACACCATTTCTCAGAGCTTCATAAACTTCGGAGAAAACCATGACAGTGGGGATCGCTCCATAAGCTGAGATGATAGGAGCCTGAGAGTCGCCGCAGCGAATTTGATGCCCGGCAAGGTCTTCAAACTTTTCAACAGGGAACGTTGTCATGATACATCCATTGCCCTGCCCCAGGGCGAAAAGAAGCTTAAGATCGGATATTTCTTCGGGCTGAATCTGCGAAAACCAATCCATTACAGTATAAGAAGCAGCCTTGCCATTGACAAAATTAATACCAGGATATTCGAGTAAAAAGCTTTCCGGCAGGTTTCCAGAACCGTATGCAACCGGATAGAATGCTACATCAGCAAGTCCTTCCCTTACTGCGTCAAGTTCTTCAGCAGCAGGAGAAAGGGTTCCACCGGCATATAGAGTATAGTCAACAGTACCACCGGTAGCTTCTTTGATCATTTCCAAATAATTGACGCAATCCTGGGTGGTTTTATCAAAATCCGGCAGATACATGGCAAAAGCAAGATTTACACTCGGCCCCATCGGCTCATCTTCCGCCGGCTCTGCAGTCTCCTCTTCAGTTTCTGCAGGCTCTTCTTCAGGGCTCGTTGCTTCCTCTTCTCCGCTTTCACCGGCACAGCCGGCTATGAGCGTTACTGCAAGGATCAATACCAGGGTGATGAAAAATAATTTTTTCATTTCTTTTTCCCCTTTTCAGTTATTTAATTTATTTGAGCTTACGAAATTCATGCTGCCAATCGATGATAAATCTAAGAAATAAAATTCATTATCCTCCTCTTCATTTTTAACCAAGATACAATAATGCTACTAAATAATATTATCTGCAGTCGGGTCTACGTTTATGGCTGTTTATATTGTCAGATTCTCATCCAGAACTCAACAGAACCTCATGTAACCCCTCCTTCTTTTGATGACTGTTTATCTGGGAAAAACCTGAAAAATCGACAGATTGATATCCAGCTCACCTCCTTCGAAATATTTAATAATTTGACCAAAAATCCCACCTTGACAAAAATCAATTCAATTACCTGATATCAACTGCTGCGTAATAAGCTGATTGTGTTGCATTTACTATCCTTTGGGCCCTCACGCAATCTCCAACAGGATAGAAATTTACGGCGGCTTCACGAAGCCTGTCTACAATATCAGTTTTAGGCTTCATCCCCACGGCATATATAACCGAATCTGCCTCCAGATGATCTTCTTTGCCATCAGCGTCGACAAAGTTTACGCCCTTTTCTTTAATCTCTTTGCACCGGATCCCGGTTTTATAGCTGATATTTTCAAGTTCATCGATTTTCATTACCAGGGGAATGGTGTGCCTCCAATCTTTTTGATCGCCAATAGATTCGCGCATTTCAAGGATAGTAACAGTTTTCCCGTACTGTTCTGCTAAAAATAAAGCAGTTTCACAACCTACCAGCCCTCCTCCTATAATGGCCACCTTATCGCCTGTTTTTTCTGCATGATAATAAACTTTTTCAGCAGAAAAGACATTTTCCCGGTTAATTCCGGGTATATCTGGAATTATAGGTACGGCCCCTACAGCAGCAATAACAACATCGGGGGATAACCTTTTTATCAGTTCGGGAGTGCATTCTGCATTTAAATGCACTTTTATTTTTTCCATTGTCATCCTGACCAGATAGTCTTTATAGACTTTCATATCTGATTTCAAATCATCGTAATCGGCAATTCTCAATATGCCGCCCAGAGAATCCGCTTTCTCGTATAAAGTAACCTCATGGCCCCTGTCAGCAGCTGTTATGGCCGCTTCCATACCGCCAGGTCCTCCCCCAACAACCAGAACCTTTCTCGATCCAGATGGCGCTTCTACACCCTGCCAGCGAAGCGGATCCCTCCCCGTTGTTGGGTTGACCACACAGGTAAAATTATCGTCTCCCAGGCTTAAGAGGCAATAATTACACCTCAGGCAGGGAATAATTTGATCTGCCCGCCCATTCCGCGCTTTATTTGGAAATTCAGGATCGGCTATCAGGGCCCGGGCCATGCCGATAATATCCGCTTTACCTTCAGCTAAAATTTGCTCTGCATGCTCAGGATAGGAAATGCCTCCCACTGCTACTACGGGGATGTTCACTGCTTTCTTCACCGCTTCAGCCAGCGGTACATTGCAGCCATGTTCTGTAAACATTGTATGGGCGAACTGGCGGTGAATAGTATGATGAGCTTCGTGTATCCCGGCTGAAACATGAATAAAATCAATTTTTCCTTCAAGCATCTTCACAAATTCAATCACTTCATCTACTTTCATCCCATTTTCTACAAGTTCATCACCGCTGACCCGATATTCAATAATGAAATCCGGCCCGCACCTGGCCCTGATTCTGTCTACCACTGCTATAGGGAATCTGGCCCTGTTCTCCAGTTTCCCACCATATTTATCGTTTCTCTTGTTTACTCTCGATGATAGGAATTGTGCTAAAAGCCACCCGTGTGCGCCGTGAATCTGACACATTTCAAAACCTGCCCGCTGGACCATCGCTGCCGCGTCTGCATATGCTTCAGTGACTTCTTCTATAAGCTCCTCGTCCATCGCAGTTACTTCTACTCCGTCATCCCTGACAAAGCCCATTGGGCCGACCGGGTTCGGGGAATCGGCAAAAATCATTTTGCCAAACATACCGGGGTGATATAATTGAATAGAAGGCGCCGCACCATGGATTCTTATAGCAGTGGCGGTTTCTGCCAGAGCAGGCAGATCATTGAGATCATCGAGGACAAAAACATGTTTCGTAGATACTCTTAACCACTTCCTGCTGATAGGGGCTTCATTGACTGTTACTACGGCTGCCCCACCTTTTGCTTTGGCTTCAAAAAAAGAGGTTGCGATATGATTTTTGAAGCGAACAGCATTGGGAGTAGAAAAAATGCGATTTCTAAAAGTATGGTTTTTTACCTTCAGGGGACTGAACAAGTTAGGATAATACTGATTCATGATCTGCCTCCTCAGAAATATAGTAACCAGGCTAAAGAAATATAATTCTGCCAATAAAAGTATAATGTAATTAATTAACTTAATAGTATATACATGGGATGCTTTTCATTGAACAATTAATTTATTCTTTTCACCAGGGCGTCCAAATCTAAGTCTGCCAGTATATCGGCAAGAGGTTCCCCGGTTTTTTTATCCCATCCCATGGATTCATAATATAACTCCTTCATTTGATTAAAAACATCTCCAATACGATAATCGGATGCGGGGCCATCTGAAGGCCGGGCAGCATACCTCGTTGATGGTTTATCTAAATTTGATGTCAAACCAGATTTGCTATTATAAAACCGCATTAGATTGATGATCCGCTTGCCAATTTTCATTAATTGTTCTCTCGAAAAATCATCCCCGGTAGCCGCAGTAAGAGCAGCCGCAGTAAGATTAATATCTTCAGCTGCTGATATCCGGCAGATCCCAAGGCTGTCATCCACTACCCTGCGCCCGCTTATCGCAGCATTCTGCCGGGCAACCTGTTCCCAGGAAAATTGATCATCTATCGGCTTCATGTTGTGCTGGGTAACATCCATAGCGCCCCCGGTTACTTCGATTGTCCCCGTGTCAGAGGTGCAGGTATCCAGATATTCAGTCCAAACTGCACGGTGGTCATGGCTTCGCGGTGTGTTACCCTTTTCAGTGTATACAGCACACTGCTGTGCTGAACCACCTATCTTTTTTGCAGCCCCTTTGACACCTTCAGCCAGCAAATTACCGAAACCATGTCTTTTTGAAATATTGTTTAACAACAACATGGCAGTGTAAAAAGAACCCCACGATAGTTCAAGGTTATCTGCTTCTTCTGCAGTAAGATACCCCTTTTCAAAACATTCCATAACCCAGGCTAATAACCATCCGGTCTCATTAACATCCATACCCATTCGGTCAGCATAATCAGCCAGGACCAGCGAAAGGGTGGGGTCTGTTATGCCGATCATCGGGCCCATTGAGGCCATAGCTTCATACTCCGGTTCATCTGCAACGAATCCTTTAAAAGGACCAGATATTACTTTTGTATAACCACAGTGGCTAAAGTTGCAGGCCCAGCATGGTTTTCTTTTATAATTAAACTTCTGCCGCAAAGATTCTCCGCTGAATTTTCCATTTTCCGGAAAAATGCTGGTGGTTAAATTTTTCACCGGCAATGCGCCGCTTTTATGTAATATCGGATGACCGGCATTGGTCCCCCACCGGAAGCAATCGCTGCCCGCAGGTGAATTTATGGCAGTTTCATTCATTTTTCCGGCTGCATCCATAAGTTTGGACTTATCATAAATAGCAAATTTTTTCTTACCGCGCTTGATGACAATAGCCTTGACTTTTTTTACTCCCATCACCGCTCCGATTCCATTGTGAGCAGCAGCATGACCATAATCTCCTAAAATACAGGCAAATCTTACTAGATTTTCTCCGGCGGGGCCTATGCAGATTATGCTGAGCTGGTTGGAATTTAAACCATATTCTTTATACAACGCTTCCTGTGTCTGGATTGTATCAAGCCCAACCAGATGAGATGCTTCTTTTATCTGAATATTATTTTCGTCCACATAAAGGTAAACCCATTCCTTTGAAATACCTTCAAGTACCATTGCCTGGTAACCGCAAAACTTTAAAAAAGCTCCCATATAACCGTTGGCCTGACTGGTCCCGATTCCCCCGGTCATGGGCCCTTTCGTGACAGTGCCATAGGTGCCTGATCCTTTTACAGCGGTACCGGCTAAAGGTCCGGTTGAAAAGAAAAGCTTATTTTTTGGACTGTCCCAGGTTGTCCCCGTTTCAACTTCCTCACAGAAATATTTCAGCCCTAAACCGGTCCCACCCAGCCATTCCTTTAAAATATCTGCAGGGATATCCTCAGTTATGACATTTTTTTCAGACAACTTAAAGCGGATCATCTTATCAACATATCCATAGACCAAAGCCCCACCCCCTTATGCCATAACTTTAGAGCTCAACGGCAACATTAAATCCTCCATGAACGGCCTCTTTGATTGTCTGAGGTTTGATGCAATCGCCAATTGGATAAACAAACTCTGCTGAATCGCTTAAGTCAGATACCAGTCCTGCCCGGGGGATAAAACCCAGTGAAAGGACTACTGTGTCAGCTTTAATTTTGGCGCGGCGCCAATTCTTATCGATCACCACAGCTCCATCGTCTGTTATTTCTTCCAGTTTGGTCTCGTCTATAAACCTGACTCCATATTCTTCAAGCAGGTAGGCAAGGCCGCGGGGCCAATCTTCAGACAATGTATCGTAACTCAACAAATCTATTATGATCACATTTTTACCATCTTTGGCCAGCTGAAGTGCTGCTTCTCCCCCGGTAGAGCCACCACCGACGATGAGAACAGTTTGCCCTGTACTTTTCCTACCAAGATCGATATCGCCAACCCAGACAACATGTTCTTTTTCAACGCCAGGGACTTTTGGTATAATCGGATCCGAACCTACTGCAATTATTACAGCATCCGGATTTTCAGCCTTTACCTTATCCACAGTAGCTTCGTTGTTCAATTTTATTGTCACTCCATCGGCTTTTTCAGTCTGCCTGATTAACCAGGCCAAATACCTGCGCATATCTTCTTTTATCTCGAGCCCTGAAGCTAAAAGTAAATTCCCTCCCAGCCGATCATTTTTTTCAAAGAGGATTACTTCATGGCCCCTAACCGAAGCTGTAATTGCAGCCTGCATACCCCCGGGGCCGCCACCGACTATGACAACTTTCTTTTTCTGCTTTGCAGGCTCTATTTCAGAATAATCCAGCTCTCTGCCAAGTGTTGGGTTTACAGAACAACGGATCGGATAAAAATTCCTTGTCAATTTATTGCATGTATGGCAGCGGAGGCAAGGCCTGACATCTTCTGCTTTACCGTGTTTAACTTTATTAACAATTTCAGGATCAGCCAGCATCGCTCTGGCCATAGCTACAATATCAGCTTTGCCGGTGGCAATTATTTCTTCTGCCATTTTCATATCCATGATTGAGCCAACCGTGGTAATCGGGACGTTAAGTGCTTTTTTAAGCTTTTCTGCACGGTGTACATTGTAACAGTAGGGAAAGTAGGTCGGCTGGATTATATGCGGTACTGTTTTTGGCTCGCTGAGGACCCCTGCGGAAACATGAAGCAGGTCAATCTTGTCTTCTATCATTTTCACAAATTCAATAGTATCTTCTTCTTCCATTCCTCCCGGCACAAGCTCGTTTGCGCTGATCCGGTACTCAATCGCCAATTTATTGCCTACTCTATTCCGTATGGCAGTTAAAACTTCAATAGCGAACCTGGCTCTGTTTTCCAGGCTGCCGCCGTACGCGTCAGTCCTTTTGTTCGTATAGGGTGAAAGAAACTGGCTGATCAGGTGGCCATGCGCCCCATGGACCATAATCATTTCAAAACCGGCCCTCAGGCAGCGGTAAGCAGCATCAGCAAAATGCTGGATCACCGTATCAATCAAATCCTGATCCATTTCTTTTACCGGCCGCACCCTCCGGCCCTCCCTGGCTGCAGCCATTATTTCAGCCTGAGCCGGTATTGGAGACGGCCCGATTGTCGGCCTGTTGTTCAACACAAAACGGCCCAGATGAGAAAGTTCGATGGAAAGTTTCGCACCGTGTCGGTGGACTTCTTCTGCCAGAATGCTCAGGCCGTTGATAACGCGATCATCGGCCATGTTAAGCTGAAATTCGTGGCCTTTGGCATATTCAAAATCAATGGGGGTCTCGCCAACAGTGACTATACCTGCTCCTCCCCGGGCAAATCTTTGATAGTAAGCAACCATCTGCCTCGTCACAAAACCATCGGGAGAGGTCAGCATGTAGCAGGCAGGTGAAAGTTCAATCCTGTTTCTGACCACCACATCTCCGAACTGAAAGGGTGATAAAACATGCTCGTAATTACCCATCTCTAATCCTCCTCTGTTTATGAACTACAGTTAATCGGGCAACCAGCGTCCAAAGAAACGATGAATGCTAACCATTCGCTTTTAACCACCTGATACGACAGGCAGTATAGTAACCAGATCTCCTTCGTTCAGTTGATAATGGTGTGGTTTGATCAAACCGTTAACCACGATAAAATGTTCATATTTTTTATAATCCAGCTCTTCAATCAGCTCTCCCAGAGTTGAACAATCTTTCACTTCATGCTTTTTCCTTTCACGTGCATTAGGACCGGCGGCAAGATAATCTTCCAGGTAAATAAACAAAGATTTTCCCCTCTGGCATATAAATATATATCTTTCATCTACATATCACGGAGCCCATTTTATAAGCTCTGACAACCCCAATTTTTTCAGGGTTTCAGGCAACGGCTTTCCAGTTTCCTTATCCCAACCCATCAGTTCATAATATCTGTCTTTCATTTTCCTGAAAGCTTCAGCCACATTTTGTCCGGCTGCCGGTCCGTCTACCGGGCTGGAAGAATAACGTGGTGATGGTTTATCCTTATCAGCTGTTAATCCGGTGTGGTAATTATATAGCCGCATCAAGTTGACAATCCTCTTCCCTATTGTCATGAGCTCTTCCGCAGTAAAGGGATCACCGGTAGCCGCCGTCAGAGCTTCAGCTGTAAGAAATATATCTTCTGCTGCAGGCAAACGGCAAATTCCAAGGCTATCTTCCATTACTCTTCGCCCGCTCAAAACTGCATTCTGTCTGGCTACCTGTTCCCATGAAAAAGGATCACTGATCGGTTCCAGACCGTGCTGCTTAACATTGATGCCCCCACCAGTTGTTTCAATAGTGCCTGTATTGGAAACACATGTATCGAGGTACTCATTCCAGATAGCCCGGTGATCATGGCTTCGCGGTGTATTGGCTTTTCCAGTAAACACGGCACACTCATAAGCCGGACTTCCCATTGCTTCGGCCGCCTTTTTTACCCCTCCTGACAAACGGTCGCAAAATCCTTCTCTATGTGCCATTTTCCAAATAAACTTTTTAGTATTTTCAAAGTTGCCCCAGTTCATTTCCAGGCCATCAAGATCATCAGCTGTTAGATATCCCTTCTCATAACATTCCATTATCCAGGCCACCATCCAGCCAGTTTCATTGCAATCCATTCCCAGCCTGTCGATATGATCTGCCAGCATTAGCGAGAGGGTGGGATCATTGATTCCAATCAATGGCCCCATGGCCGCCATTGCTTCATATTCCGGCTCTTCGGTTGTAAAACCGGCAAAGGGGCCGGATTTTACGGTCAAAGTACCACAATGGTCCCAGTTACATCCCCAGCAAGGCCTTTTTTTATAAGCAAATTGATTGCGGAGTGCTTCTCCATCATATTTCACAAAGTCAGGGAATATGCTGGTGGTCAGGTTTTTTACAGGGAGTCCCCCCATTTTATGAAGAATCGGGTGCGCTACATTAGTGCCCCATTTACTGGTATCAAGACCGGCAGGAGTGTTTAGAGTAGCATCATGAATTTTCCCTGCTATCTCCCGCAATTTATCCTTGTTGGACACTGCAACCCCTTTGCTGCCTCGTTTAACCACTATTGCTTTTACTTTTTTTGATCCGAGAACTGTGCCGATGCCATTATGTGCAGCAACATGTCCATGATCACCCACCAGGCAAGAAAATTTGACCTGATTTTCCGCCGCCGGCCCTATGCAGGAGATGCTGATCCGGGTCGGTTTTGAATTATATTCCTTTTGCAGCGCTTCCTGTGTCTGAATCGTATCAAGGCCCACCAGATGTTCAGCAGATTTGATCTCCACTTTATCCTCATCTATGTAAAGGTACACCCATTCACTGGCCTGACCCTGCACTATTAAACCTTGATATCCACAAAATTTTAAGAATGCCCCCATGAAACCGTTTGCCTGAGAAGAAGCCAAACCTCCAGTCATTGGTCCCTTTGTGACAACACTGTACGTTCCGGAACCTTTAACAGCGGTACCAGCTAAAGGTCCGGTAGCGATAACCAGGATATTGGCTGGATCGTCCCATGAAGTATCAGGAGGAACTTCCTCATACATATATTTAACACCGAGACCGGTTCCACCAAGCCATTTCTTCAATAATTCATGAGGAAGTTCTTCCTTGATAAAAGTCTTAGTGTCAAGATCAAAACACAGTAAATTGCCAGTATATCCTGATAGCATTTTTTCCTCCTCATAATTGATTTGTTAATCAATATAAAATTAAATATTTAATAGAGACAAGAAACGAGTTCATGAACATCTTTTAAATCTTCAAAGTGCGATACATAATCAATCACTTTTTCAATTTTATTTTTCCCCAAAGTAAAGCTGGCTACAAAGCGGAATTTTTCAATTACCTCTTCAAACGAAACCGGATTTTCTGGATCGCCTTTCGGATATTCAACATGGGCAGTATATTCTTTGCCGTCCTTTGTCCTGGCAATTACAGTAGCCGGATAACGGCTCGGGTATACTGCTTCTATCTCGGGATCTACTTCCCACTTAACCTTCGATGCCAGTTCCAATACTTCAGGATCCTTGATTGCCTCATCGGTAAATTCAGGCACTGAAGCACGCCCCTTGCATATGCCCACGGCAACTGCATAAGGCAGGCTGAATTGAGCATTAACCACATTTTTAGGCCTAACTTTGATATCTTCAGGATAGCAAAGATGAGATATAGTAAAATTATTTGCCTTGGCCAGTATTTCTACAACATCGTTGGCTTTGAGGCCTTGCTGGTGCAAATCTAAAGCACAATCTGCCAGCGGAGCACTGAAACGGCAACAAGCATGAACCTTGATACTATTATCAGACATTTCCCATTTTTCGCCAAAACGATCGGTTATTTTATTCAGGTCATACTGATCCTTATGCGAATAAGCTCGCATAAAACCATTGGTTCCTTCGAAAATTGTCCGTGGCCCAGTAAAACCGTTCCCCGCCAACAAAGCAGATAAAACTCCGCTCATGGATGCATGGCCAGCCTGAAAACGCTTGGTCCAGACACCATCAGTGTTAAATTCGCCCAGACCGGCAGCCTGGCTACCAGCAATTCCCAATGTCATTGTTCCTTTTTGCATATCATAACCCAGGAGTTTCATCGCTCCAGCTGCCGCACCAAAGACTCCACAGGTTCCGGTGGGATGAAATCCCTGATAATAGGTCTGTCCTAAAAATGCTTCACCGAGCCTTATAGTCACTTCAGAACCATAGATAAATGCCGTCAGAAAATTTTTACCATCAGTTTTAGAAGCTTCGGCAAGCGATAACAGAGCCGGGAAAACAACAACCGTTGAATGCTGGGTCCCTTCCCTGTGATCATCATCCATATCAAAAGCATGGCCCATTGTGGCATTGGCCAGTGCCGCCAAAGGGGAAGAAATTTTTATACCGTATCCCAGCACAGTACTTTGAGGGTTCCCTCCCAATGCAAAAATTGTGTTGGTTATTGCCTTACTTGATTCAACTTCTTTTGCCCCCACTATACAGGCTAAAACATCAAGAATAAATTTCTTTGCATTCGCCCGAACATCACCGGGTATGTCTTCATATTTTAAATCCTTCCCAATCTGCGCAATCCTCTCTGCTATCGTTAATTCAACCAATATAGATTCCTCCCACCAATTTAGATTATTTACTATGCAAGCAATGAAATCAGTTCTGAAGCTTTATACTGATCCATTTTTTTAACCGCTTCAATGATTCCGCCAATTCGTTTTTCATCATTAATACTAAAACGGGCAAGTGAAGAAAATTTTTCTTCAAGTTCTTCATCGGTCATCGGTTCTTCAGGATCTCCCTTGCAGTAATCCACTCTTCCGAAAAGCTCTTTTCCACCCCGCAGGCGAACAATAACTTCTGCCGGAAAAGCCTTGGGCAATAATTTATCCAGTTCAGTAGAATGTTCCATTTTTACCCTGGCCATCAGGGCTCTTATTTCAGGATCATGAAGTTTCTCCTCAGTATACTGCTCGATAAATGCCTGCCCGTCTATTAAAGCAACAGCGATACTGTACGGCAGGCTGAACTGGGCGTCAACTATATTTTTCGGATTGTATTTAACATCTTTTGGTTCACATACCCCCCTTACAGCCATTCCGATCACCTTTACTGTCACTTCTTCAATTTCCCGATAATCAATAGCATACTTCTCCCGCAGCTTAAGAGCCGCATAAATGGGAGAATGATTGTAACGACAATTTGCATATGGTTTAAAACCTGTTCGCATAATTCCAAAATGGCTGTAATCAAGGTTTTCAGTTAATCTTGAACTGTCTGCATCGTCAGAATAAGAGACAAGGAAACCTGATCTTCCTTCAAATACCCATTTCGGGCCGGTGAATCCTTCACGAGCAAGCATGGCAGATAAAATACCCCCCTGGGAAGCTACTGCAGGATTGATTCGCTTTGTCAGCGAACCATCAGCATAGCATTCCAGGTTCCCTGAAGTGAAACTGCCAGCGATACCGATAGCACTGGCAATCTGCGTTCTGTTTAAATCCATAAGCAATGCCGCAGCCAAAGCCGCTCCAAAAATACCGTTGATCGATGTAGGATGCAACCCTCTTTCAAACTGACTATCCGGGTTTGCCGCCTGGCCAATTCGATACATTAAGTCATAACCGGCAATAATTGCTTTTAATAAACTGTTTCCATCTTTATCCTGTTTCTCGGCTACTGCAAAAGCCGCCGGCATTATTGCCACGGCAGGATGTCCGCCGGCTCCATAATTGAGGTCATCCATTTCCAACCCGTGACTGGCAGCAGAATTAATGAAAGCAGCAATTTCACACGGTGCTTTCCCATGAAGAATGACAGTGCTCTCAGGAGGTACTTTCCTGTGACTAAAGCAGCGTCTGATCATCTCACTTGATTCCAGGTTAACTCCTCCTATGGCACAGCCCAGATAATCAAGAACACACTGTTTTGCTTTAGCCATCAAATCTACAGTTAGTTCATCATTGGTAAAATCTATATAATATTTGGTAAGATCTTCGCTGGCGCTGTTAATTTGTATCCTCCTCCCAGTTTTTATTTGATTGCGTAACCCTTTTTACCTCAACAGCCATCACTCAGTCAGTCTTAATAGATAATCTATTTATTTAGTATGCAAAAGGAGTGCCAATATATTTTTTGAAAGCTTCCATTTTCAATTTTTGAAAAAATCCTTCTGTGGCAGGTTATTTTTAGATTTGCCCTATTATAAAAACACCAGGGATCAGGCTTCGTTGAACAAAGTGTTTCATATATGTTTCATATATGTTGCTTAATGTGTCTCAGAATAAAACAACCAACGCAAAATATAACCTGCAAATCATGCTTAACCAAAAAACTGCTCCATTATTGAAGCAGTTTTTTATAAGTGCTCAATTGTGTCAAGAAGCGCTTCATTCAGCACAATTCTTAAGCTTACGCCACAACGTGGTCCGGCTAATACCAAGTTTTTTAGCTGCTTTTGTTTTATTACCATTCACAATTTTTAGAACCTGCTTGATTTCGTTCAATTCACCAGGTAAACAATTATCTCTCGATTGCCTTTTAAAAATAGTATTTAACAACAGCTGTAAATCCATTCTCCGATCATACAGAACGGCAAACCTTTCAACAATATTTTTTAACTCTCTTATATTGCCAGGCCACTCATAACTGAAGAAAAGAGGATTACCAGTCAGAGCAGTAATTTCATCCTCCGTAATATCCTGCCGGAATTCAGTAATAAAGCTTGACACCAGAGCCGGAATATCACCTTTATGGGTCCGCAATGGCGGAATATCCAGTTCAAGGACATTTAACCGATAGTATAAATCTTCACGAAACCTACTTTTTTTAACCATTTCCCAAAGATCAATATTGGTTGCTGCAATCACTCTAATATTAACGGGAATTATTTTGTTGCTGCCGATCCGCATAACCTCACGTTCTTCCAGAACTCTCAGCAACCTTGATTGAAGAAGTGGGGATATTTCTCCGATTTCATCCAGGAAAATTGTCCCTCCATGTGCTATTTCAAAAAATCCCGGTTTACCGCCTCTTTTCGCCCCGGTAAAAGCCCCTTCCTCATAACCAAAGAGTTCGCTTTCCAGTAAATTATCAGGCAGAGCCTGGCAGTTTATAGCAACGAAAGGATGCTTTTCCCTGTTGCTGGCATTATGCATACCCTGGGCAAAAAGTTCTTTTCCTGTCCCTGATTCTCCCGTAACGAGAATTGTTGAATCACTCTGCGCATAAAGAGAAGCAGTTCTTTTTGCTTCAATAATTTCTTCACTTTCACCTAAAATATCTCTTAAACGAAACTTTGCTACCAATCCTTTTTCATATAATTTCCTGCGGATATTTTCTTCACTTTCCTGGATTACACCAATATCCTGGAAAGTTGAGACAGCTCCGTAAACTTCTCCGTTGACAATAATTGGTATGGTATTGGCAATAACTTTGAGATCACCTATAGATTGTATTTGTTGCATCTGTGGTTTTCCCATTTCAATAACCGATGGTATCTCTGTATTGCCATTGACATCCTGGATAGAGCGACCGATAGCCGCTTCCCGCTTCACCTTGGTAAATTTTTCAGCGGTTGGGTTAAACACAGTGACCTTACCGCTGTTATCAGTAGCAATGATCCCTTCGTGGGCGAAATCAATGATGACCCTAAAACGCTCCGCTTTTTCCGATTCTGCTTTCTTCGACAGGGCAATGTTAACCGCTGTTTCCAGTGTCCTCTTGACCCCGTCAGCTGAGTAAATCAGGGTGGCGTTCATGCCCAATTTTTTGGCAATTTCGAATACAAGACCGGGCCCAATGATATTTTTCACTCCCTTTTCCGCTAAACGGTTAACCAGTTCAACCGCTTCTTCAGGCCCTCCATAATTAAATTGTTTAACTGACATGGCAATAAGTCCAGCTATGTCAGACAGATATTCAATCCTGTTGTTCCGATGACTAACTATTGTCACTTCTTCCGAGTATTCCTTTGCATTTTTTAATGCAAATAATAAATCATAGCCAGTTGCCTTGATTTCCACAAAGGGCGTGCTGATATATCTGGCTAGAGACGAATTGCCCGAACAGACAAAAACGTCAACTTCGTGATTCCTTTCCATTTTTTGAGCGATTTTAATTGCATCCTCAAATAGAGCATTGATTATTTTCATCTCAACAGAATCTAAAAAGGAATGTTTGTGTTTCTCAACCAGAGCTGTTAATTCACCATAGCTTAGAGAAGCAATAACAGGCTTCATGATAATCACCCATCTTAATTTTTAATTGGTTTTATTTATTCATCCAGGTGTTCTTTTCTTCAACAACCATCTTTATCCTGCCATCACCAGGTGATTTTTAGATAATGCCCCATGTTGCGGATGATCCTGGCCTGTTTTTCGCAAATAAACACCAGCCAATCCTTGATACACATTCTATGTCTTTCTTATTCTCTTTCAAATCGGAAAATAGAAAAAACAGCAGGAATAAACGATCAAAAAGATAATTAAGGTAAGTAGTAAAAATGGAGCAAGCCCCAAATTACATAGAGAGAATTATTAATCACAATACTGATAATGAAAGGATAGATTACCGTGAGTTCCAAAACAGTAATTAAAAAAGCAGGCTGTTTCTTCTGTCACCACAATTGTGGAGTACTTGTGCACGTCCAGGACGGCAAGATAGTCAAGGTCACCGGCAACCCTGATCACCCCGGCAGCCGCGGTCACATCTGTGCAAGAGCCGCCAATGCGCCAAAATGGCTCAATCATCCCGATCAGTTAAAACATGCCCTGAAACGTGTCGGGGAACGTGGCGCCGGAAAGTGGGAACAAATTCCCTGGGAGCAAGCTCTCGATGAAATTGCTGAAAAGCTTGCTGTAATAAAAGAAAAATACGGCCCCGAAAGCCTGATCGTTGCGGAAGGGACTTACCGCAGCGATCTGTTCTGGGCGCGGGCCAGGTTCCTCGATCTTTTCGGCAACCCTCATAACATCATAACCCCGGGTATGGTATGCTTCTGCAATGTATATACCCTCGACCTGGCTCTTGCCGGTGCCATGATCATGCCTGATATACCACGGTCAAAGTGTGTTGTCCTCTGGGGCGCCAATCCAAAAGAAGCAAGACCGATCCAGTGGAAAGTGCTCAAGAAAAAGAAAGACGCCGGTGCTATGAAAATCATTACTGTGGATCCTCGAATAACCGATTCCGGCAAATTGGCCGATATCAATCTGCAGATAAGGCCTGGAACCGATTGTGCCCTCGCGCTCGGCTGGATCAACGTTATCATCAACGAAAAACTATATGATAAAAGTTTTGTCGATAAATGGACTTACGGTTTTAGTAAACTGACTGACCGGATTGAGGAATATTCTCCACGCAGGGTGGCAGAAGTTACCGGTTTAACAGCGGAACAAATTATTGAATCAGCCCGGCTTTATGCTACCAGCGATTCGTCATGCATTAACCGGGGTGTA
Source organism: Bacillota bacterium (assembly GCA_034189085.1). GTDB lineage: Bacteria > Bacillota > Dethiobacteria > DTU022 > DTU022 > M55B129. The sequence continues at coordinate 31,261 of JAXHVH010000001.1, forward strand.
GCCACCGATCAGCTTGGTCTCAATTCAGGACGGGTTGAACAGGCCAGGGTTATACTTGCCGCCATCACGGGCAATATTGATATACCGGGAGGCGATCAAATCAGCAACCCGCCTACGGAATTTAACGGCAAGAAATTCATCTGCGAATCTGAACTTGAACTACCCGAAAAATGCCTCCCTGAAACCAGGAAAAAAATGATCGGCTCTGAACGTTTTAAGATTATGAGCTGGCCAGCCTGGGAAATTGTTGCCCCGCTTTATGAAAAAAATCTTGGTATTTCCTGCCCTCAGCTCCACTACCTGCAGGCTCCAACCCCCCTGGCAATGCGTCAGATCATTACGGAAGATCCTTATCCCATCAAAGCTCTGATCACCTGGGCGAGCAACCCGTTGATGTGGGCGGCAAACACCAAACAGGTCCTGGAATCTTTAACCCATCCCAACCTCGACCTCCATGTTGTCCTGGAATACTGGATGACACCTACCGCCCAGCTTGCTGACTATGTTCTGCCCGCTGCCAGCTGGTTGGAAAGGCCCTTATGTACAACAACCGAGAACTGGCTCCCCGTAGCCATCGGAGGAGAAAGATCGATAGAACCAATGGGTGATCGTCATGATGATTACCAGTTCTGGCGCGAACTGGGCATCAGGCTTGGCCAGAAAGAATACTGGCCCTGGGAAACGATCGAAGAAGTAATCAAATACCGTCTTTCTCACCTGGAAACCAGTTATGAAGAATTTGTAGAAAAAGGTATGCTCTATCCGGAGAAAAAAGTGCATCGTAAATATGAACAAACCGGGTTCGCCACACCAACAGGTAAATTGGAGTTAAGTTCCACGATTTTTGAAAAACTCGGCTACGATCCTCTTCCCTATTACGAAGAACCACCGGAAAGTCCTCTCAGGACACCTGAAATATACAAAGAATATCCTCTGATCCTGAACACCGGCGGAAGGTTCATGCCCCAGTTCCACTCCGAGCACAGGCAGCTCGGGATCGGACTGCGGGAAAAGCATCCCGATCCCCTGGTTACCATTCACCCGGAAACAGCAGCAAAGTACAATATTAAAGAAGGGGATTGGGTTTGGATCGAAACGCCCAGGGGCAAGATCAAGCAAAAAGCTTTTTTAACAGTGGATATTCTTCCCGATGTGATCAATGCGGAAGCAAGCTGGTGGTTCCCGGAAAAAGCAGAAGGACTGCCGAACCTTTCAGGCGCTTTAGAATCCAACGCCAATGTGCTGACTATTGATGATCCCGACATGCTCGATCCTTTAACCGGCGGTTGGCCCAGCAGGGCATTGCTCTGCAGGATTTCTAAAGAATAAGCCCTCGTCATTCCATTCTTACAGTAGTAAATGGCCTGGGAAACGATATAATCGGAAAAATGATCGGCCAAAAAAGAACCGGGCGTTTTGAGATACCATCCTGTTTCTTTTCATCTTTTAGCCTGCTTACAATCTGTCTTCAAAATAGGTTTTTAACCAAACGATTCCCTTTTAAGGTTTAAGCCAAGTTTAAACTCAACCACCGCCCATGGTAAACATAATCATAACCTCATCACCATTATTTAAAAGTGTAGATCGATCAGCCCGGGACTGGTTGACAACAAATGTCGCTCTCTGTAAAAAATCCTTTGCTCCATTTTCCCAATCCCGTGCGATAACTTCGAGCAGTTCGGCAATAGCAGATCCTTCAGGAATTTCCATTTGTTTGATATCACTACCAAAATAAACGGAAGCTATCCCAAAAAATTTAACCTTTATTTTCATCAGGCCTCTTCACCATATAAATTATTGATTACATTTTCAAGACCGCCCAGAGCACGCAAAGATTCAAGAGTGGGTTTCCCCGTAAAGGGATCCCATTCAACGGCCTGGAAGAAATTGCGGCCCAGTAGTTCATTATCCACCGTAACACCGGCCAGTGGTCCTTCCTCCTGAGAGGTCACACCAACCACTCTTTCCGATACAACAAAATCCGACAGTTTAAAACCTTCTCTTAGATTAAAAGCATGCCGCATGTTCAGGATACGCTTGCCGGCGATATAACACTGCTGCATATTGAACATTCGGCCGGTTATCGCTTCGATATAATTGTTGCGCAATCCCTCCGGGCAAGGGAAATCCATGAACAGGCAAAATCCTGCAGAGCTAAGCACTTCATTGTTTACGGTATCCAGTAAATCGAGAAAACCTGTTCCGTGATAATTATATTTATCTTTGAGATCGCCTACTTCCTGGCTGTGACCGAGACCACCTTTAACATGCCTTCCCGGTGTCGGATCATACTGATAGGATCTTACAAAACCAGGAGCATACTTGGGATCATGCAAGGGAAGTTCGATCCCCATTACAGTCTGCAGGCAATCTTTGCCCCGTCCCCAGTGATTAGCTGCAAACTGTGATCCATTGGCCAGGATTGCCCCGCATCCTTCTCCCCTGGCAATCTTTTCTGTAAGAGCAACAATCGCTTCACTATTTCCCCAGGTCAGTTCTATGCCGTCAATCTCATCTTTAGTTAAAAGACCACGGCTATAACACTCCATAGCCCAGGCCACTGTCCCCCCGGTCGAAATTGTGTCCAGACCGGCCCGGTTACACAGGTCGTTACATTTAAGTATGGATTCGCCGTTGCTGTTCAATAAGAGAGTACCGAAAGCAGCCGCAGTTTCATATTCCGGACGTTCAGTTGGGCCAATCGGCCATGGCCCTTCTTTAACCTCATACTCCGCCCCGCAACCAAGCGGACAATGGGCACAGGCGTATTTTTTCGATTTGTATTTATCAAGGGCGGCTGAACCAATTTTATTCGCCGCTTCTTCGCCATAGTCGATCAATCCAATACCAGCCCAGTTTTTTACCGGCGTATTGCCGTTAAGAGCTGATCCTGAAGTTGTTGAACCGGTTCCCTGCTGACCAAAACCAGCCAGCGGCTCCTTCAGGGGACCGTTCTTCATACTATCAATAACCCGACGGTTAATTTCTTTGATCCTTTCAGGGTTGGCTACAGTGACTTCGGCATTACCTCTCGCAGCAATTGCTTTCAGCTTTTTCGAACCCATTACTGCTCCCCCGCCTCCCCTGGCGGCGGCCCTGTGTCCTTCATTGATTATTCCGGCCATTAAAGCTTTCTTTTCACCGGCTGGTCCGATTACAGCAGCCCTCAGTTTGTTTTCTCCTGTTTCCTCAATTAAAGCAGTAAGGGTTTCTCTGGCATCTTTCCCCCATAGATGTTCAGCATTTCTCAGTTCCGGCCAGCCATTGTTTATCCAGAGATAGACTGGTTTTTCTGCTGTTCCGGTAAAAAATATGGCGTCAAAACCCGCTTTTTTTAGCTCCGGCCCGAAATAACCACCTGAATTGGCATCGTTCCAACCGTTGGTCACGGGAGACTTACAAACCACCATGTAACGCGATCCGAAAAAGGCGCCCGACCCGGTTGCCGGACCGGTAACAAAACCGAGAACGTTATCCGGTCCAAGTGGTTTCACACCTGGTTTCATAATGTCGTAAAGAATTTTCGCACCCAATCCATATCCGCCGATAAAATTGATCGCCAGATCTTCTGTAAGTTTTTTTTCTGTGATAGTGCTCTTAGTCAGATCGACAAAAAGCATTTTACCCATATATCCACCAAGCATGTTATACTATCCTCTCCTTCATATCATTAATAATTCTATTTGTATATTAAATCTCCACTGCCGTATTGAAACCACTGTGGATCGCTTCTTTAATATTCTGTGGTTTAAAGGAATCACCAATGATGTAAACTTCCGGTGCTGTCCTGGAAAAAGCCTTTGCTTCATCGGCACAACCACAGAAACCCAGGGCCAGGACAACCGAATCAGCCGGGACAACCCTGCGTCGCCATTTTTTATCGATAACAACCATCCCTTCATCGGTTATCTCTTCAATTTTTACTTCGGTCATGAGCTTAACGCCATGTTTTTCAAATAAGCCAAGCAGGGCAAATTTTACTATATCATGTGCATCGGCAACCAGCTGGCTTTCATCAACCATATCCACTACGGTCACATCTTTGCCATCCTGAGCCAGGTGCAGCGCAGCCTCACAGCCGGTCAGTCCGCCCCCGGCTACCACTACTTTCTGCCCAACAACAGCCTTTCCAAGGTGGACCTCTCCCCCCTCGATCACTTTTTGTTTATTTATACCGGGGATTGGGGGAATAAAAAGCCTCGATCCAACAGCAACAATCACAGCATCCGGTTTTTCTTCTTCGACAGTCCGGGAAGTAGCAGCTGTATTTAATTGAATTTTAACCCCCGGTGCATTTTCGACCTGTCTTACCATCCAGGCCAGAAATCGCTTCATATCATCTTTAAAGGGAGGACCGGAAGCAAGAATTAAATTACCACCCAGCCGGCTGTTTTTTTCATAAAGAATTACCTCGTGGCCCCTGGATGAAGCGGTAAGTGCAGCTTGCATACCGGCCGGTCCTCCGCCGACAATAACAATTTTTTTCTTCTCTTCAGCCGGTTTTATGAAAGTATATTCCGTTTCCCTACCGAGAATGGGATTGACGGCGCATCGAATCGGCATATTCAAACGATTACAATAGTGACAACGCAGGCATGGACGGATCAGCTCGGTTTCGCCTCGGCGCGATTTATTAACAATTTGAGGATCTGCCAGCATGGCCCGAACCATAGCCACTATATCAGCCTTCCCTTCGGCAATAATTTGTTCGGCCATATCAAGGTCACTGATTGAACCTACCGTTGTAATGGGGACATTGACAGCTTTTTTCAGCAAAGCTGCATAGTGAACATTGTAGCCATGGGGATAATAAGTGGGTTGAATGATGTTGGGCACCAGTTCCGGATCACTCAGCAAACCAGCCGAAACGTGAAGCAGATCGATCTTATCTTCGATCATCTTAACAAAGGCAATCGTTTCTTCCGGCTCCATTCCTCCAGGAACGAGTTCACTGGCACTGATTCGGTATTCAATAGCCAGGCTGTCACCAACTTTTTCCCTGATGGCCGATAAAACTTCAATTGGAAAACGGGCTCTGTTTTCGAGGGTGCCTCCGTAGTTATCTTTTCTTTTGTTGGAATAGGGAGAAAGAAATTGAGCCAGGAGATTCCCATGGGCACCGTGCAGCATAATCATCTCAAATCCGGCCTTGAGGCACCGCTCTGCTGCCGAAGCATACTGCTCAATAACCCTGTTGATCATGTCAAGATCCATTTCAATAACAGGGTACGGCCTGCGACCTTCTTCCCTGGCCATTAGTTCTTCTCTTTTACAGGGAATGGGCGAAGGGCCAATCGGGTTGTGCCTGCGGTTAAGGATCATTCTGCCACCGTGACTCAGTTCGATCGAAATTTTTGCTCCGTAGCGGTGAACTGCTTCCGCCAGGACACTCAATCCTGCAATAACACTGTCATTACCCAGATTGAGTTGATATTCATGGTCTTTGGCAAATTCAAAGTCAACAGGTGATTCCCCTATGGTTATAATTCCAGCGCCTCCGCGGGCCAGTGATTGAACAAAGGCGATCATCTCACGATTAACAAAACCGTCTGGCGCATTCAGAAAAGATAGGGCCGGGGCAAATTCAATTCTATTTTTCACTTCCACCCTGCCGAATTTAAAAGGTGAAAAAACATTTTTATATTGAACCATTGTTCCCTCCACTACTGTTAATTTCATTAACTGTTTCCCGGTCTCAGTCGGTAAATAAAGCTTAAATTTCTTCGTAGGCTCTGGTGAGCATATTTTCTATGTCTTTAACAGTCGGCTTTAACGGTGCCGTAACCAGTCCCAGATCAAATATTTCCGGAGCAACGGCGAGAACATCCTTTTTCGCCAGACCGAGGGAGCGCATGTTGGGAAGATCTATCTTCTTCATAATTTCCTTAACTGCTTCTCCAGCCATCCGTCCTATTTCCGCCGGATCAGCCCCCCGTGGAACACTGGCATTTAAAGCTTCAGCAATAAATTTTACTTTTTCCGGTACAGCCGGGGCAATATATTCCACTACCTGCGGCAGGCACATTGAACAGGAAAGCCCATGAGGCATGTTAAAATTGGCTCCCAGGCGCCTGCCTATATCATGTCCCAGATGGCAAAGCGGACCCAGCATGGACATCCCGCCAAGGGAAGCAGCAAACATCATTCCTTCACGAGCTTCCAGATCTGAGCCTTCTTCGAAAGCCCGGACCAAATAGCGGCCAACCAGGGGAATACCTTCCCTGGAAAAAGCCTCACAGTAACGGTTAGCCCATTGGGAGGTAAAAGATTCACTGAGATGACATAAGGCATCCATGCCAGTAACAGCGGTTACCGATGGAGGCAGGCTAACTGTTAGTTCAGGATCGACAATAGCCAAATCAACGGTACGGCCAATTATTTCTACTACATTTTTGGCATTCTGTTTTGTATCTGTTATCGTCCCACCGGGTGTCTGTTCAGATCCGGTCCCGGCAGTCGTGGGAACTAAAAGTAAAGGCCTTGTAGTATTCTTGACCCCCTTAAAACGTCCAAAATATTGATTAATTGGAGGAGGATTGTCAAGGAGGACCTTCACCCCCTTGGCTGTGTCGAGTGAGCTTCCACCCCCAATACCGACAACTCCGTCAACTTTTTCCTCTACTCCGAGAATTCCTGCTTCATCAACAGACCAGTCGGGAGGATCCGGCAGCACTTTACCATAACTGACGGTTTCGATCCCGGCTGAATGAATATTTTCCAAAATTATCTTAATGATTCCGGCCTCTTCGACACCTTTGTCATACACTACCATTACTCTGGTGCAGCCCAGGCCCTTTAACCTCTCTCCTGTTTCTTTTGTTGTTCCCCTTCCGAAAAGTACTGCGTTCGGGCTTGAAAAAACGCTGGGCATCTTGTTGCCTCCTCAAATTACATGAACATTTTAGTATTTGTTCATTTTATAATATAGTTACTTTCTCTTATTGTCAATATTTTTTATCGGTGGAGCTGCCCTCATCTGCAATCAACCGCCGGCAAACGCAGGAATGATAACAATCGAATCTTCTTCTTTTATTACATAGTGACCGTATTCACCTGGTGCCAGACGTCTTCCATTGATGATAACCATGCCGCCTTTTTTAAGCATCCTTTCATTTTCGGAACCAGTTGAATCGAGGCTCTGCAAAAGACCGATCACAGTAAGGCCTTTGCACTTCCTGCCATTAATTTTCATTGCAGCAACCATACCCATCACTTCTTTACACCAGGTTTTCATTCCGCGGTTTATCTTTTAATATATGACCGGGGATGTCAAACAGTAATGCCAGGTTATCAGTCGCCCAAATGAACACCATCCATAATAACGTATTTTCTCCCCTGACATCGTTCCTTTATCTACCGGCCATGGTATTGGGCAGCCATGTCGCCAGTTCCGGGAAGCTAAGCACAATAAACAGGAAAATAATCAAGGTAAATAAAAACGGCAGCATACCAAAAGCAAGATCTCTTGTTTTAACATTAAATATATTTCTTGCCAAAAAGAAATTGACAGCCATTGGCGGGGTAATCAACCCAATTTCCATGTTTACTACATAGAGCACTCCCAGCCAGATTGGATCAAAACCGAGTCCTGTAATAACCGGGACAATAATCGGGACTGTCAGAAGCATAATGGTGATCCCGTCCAGGAAAAAACCAAGGCAGAGAAGGACCAGCATCAAAATAACAACAATAAAAATTGGCGCAAAGGGCGCGTTGGAAACAAACCCCATCAACATTTCAGCAAGCGAAGAACTGCCAATTACGTAGCTGAAAAGATTAGCCCCAATAATCGTAAACATGAGGACCGCATTTAGCAGGGCAGCCTCAGTCAGGGCGGTCATTAAACCTTTGAAGCGTAATTTGTAGGCTACTATTGAAATAATCAGCAGAACTACTGAACCAACAGCAGCTGCTTCAGTAGGCGTAGCGATGCCGAAATAAATTGAGCCAAGTATGGATATCATGATCAGAACGACAGCCCATACGTTGCGCAAAGATTTTATCTTAATCTTAAAAGGCACCTTCTCTGCCGGACCACCGAGAGCAGGATTTCGGGCACATTTCACTACAGCCACGCCAATAAGCATACAGGCCAGCAGTATTCCGGGCAGTATACCTGCCATTAGCAGGCGCCCAAGGGAAACATTTGCCACCACAGCGTAGATAACCATGATGGCACTCGGCGGAATCAACGGACCGAGCACTCCTCCGCAAAGAATAGCCCCAACGCTAAACCCCATATCATAACCAAATTTTTTCAGTTCTGGCTCAGCCACTTTACCTACCGTAATCAAGGCAGGAGCACTTGCCCCCAGGGCAGCAGCTAACACACCCTGGCCGGCTATACTGGCCGCAACTATGCCACCGGGGATGGCAGCCAGCCAGTTCCGGGCAGACCGATATAAATCTTCCCCTATCCGGGTCTGAGCAATAACACAGGCCATTAAGGTAAACATTGGCAGGGGGGTCCACGACTGATTATATAAAAGATGGTAAGTTGTCCAGCCTATTTTATCAAGCGAAAGACCTCCGAAGGCCACTACGCCAAGAACCACCGCTGTAAAACCCAGGCTGTAAGCAATTGGTACACCGGATAACAGTAAAATTAGCATTGTTATTGCCGCTATTACCGCAACAGAATCTATACCCATAATCAGGCCTCCTTTTTCTTTGTAAACAATTTTCGCCTGTGCTTAAACATTTTCGTTCGGTGTGACCATCTCGTCCTCACCATTTATATTTTGAAACCCTCCGGCAAGAGAGATCAGCCCTTTAACTAATCTGACCAATAATACGAGGCAGAGCAAACCATAACCAATTGAGACAACTATTTTAACCGGGAACAGAGGTACAGCTACAACCGTTGCACTCACTTCACCAATCTGCAGTGAATATATTGCGTTAACATAGCTTCTCCAGGTAATCGTTCCGGCAAAAATTAATCCGGCAATAGGTGTAAAGATATTAAACAGAAAATACTTGCCTTTTTCCGGCATCAGCTGTGATAAAATATCAACTTTGATGTGCTGATCTCTTTTCTCCACTTCCGCCGCCGCTAAAACAAAACTCCAAACCATGAACATAAGACTAATTTCAACGGAATAATATTCAGGGCTCTGGAATACATATCTCATGATTACACCATAGGTAGTAACGATGGCCATGATTAAAATAAGAAATCCGGCAAGCATCGACGTGTAATGACTAAGAAAATTAACGATCCGATTGACCGCCTTAAACAATTTAATCCCCCCCTGGCTTGATTGAAGCCTGTTGGTCCAATTTAATCAATCGAACATGCCTTGTTACTGGTTTTCCCCCTGGTAAAAACGTAACAGCAGTCTTTCCATGAAATATTCAGGAATTAGGGCAAGCAGCCTGGAAAATACTGCTTAACTGCTTGCCCTTTTTAGATCCTAAATGAAACTCAATTCAGGATATGATTTTCTACCTGTATTTATCAGCAATTTCTTTAATTTGCTCTCCAAATTCACCATAACTTTCCAGCATCTCATTGGTAAAAGGCTCACAGCGATCTTTGAATACCTGCAACTCTTCTTCGCTGAGAATGGTAATTTCTAAGCCCAGTTCTCTGAGAGTCTCCACGTCTTTCTCGTGCTGCTGAATGTAGTGTTCGCTGGCTGTATTGCCTGTTGCCTGAGCTTCTTCGAGCAAAGCCTGCTGAGCATCTTCCGGCATGGAGTTCCAAACATCCAGGTTAATGGTAATAACATTGACTCCCGGCGGAACCAGCAGCTCGGTATAATATTTACACATATCGGTCAGGCTGTTATTAATCGTCCCGTTAGGCGAGTTGAGCACTCCGTCAATTACCCCTTTGTCGAGTGAGGAGTAGAAATCGGGCCAGGCAACTGTAATTGGGGTTCCTCCAAGAACTTCAACCGTAGCAGCGATACCGGGGTCGGGAGCACCGATCAACAAACCGTTCAGATCCTCCGGAGTTTTAACCGTTCTTTTTGTATTAAAGAGGTCAAATGAACCAACGAAGAACAGGGTTAACAACTTCTGGTTAAACTGTTCCTCGAAAATGGGATTGTAAAGCTCAACCAATTCAGGAGCGGCGGCATAAAGTGCTTCCCCCGTTTCAAAAAGGTAGGGTAATATCACAGCGTTGAAACGAGGCTCTGCTCCGGCAAAAATGGGAGGAGCGGCATCCATCATTTCAACAGCCCCGGTCCTGACGGCATCCAGAAACTCGGGAACATTAACCAGGGAACCGCCAGGATAAACTTTAATTTCGAACCCTTCGACCCGTTCGTTGAAACGTTCAGCCATTTCTTCGTCTTTTACTGTAAGTTCGTCACCGGCTCCTGACGGCACAACCAGTCTGATGGTAAATACTTCTTCTTCACCGGCTTCTTCTTCAGCCGGCTCCTCTTCGCCTTCAGCAGCTTCTTCTCCACCTTCATCAACTGCGCCTTCCTCAACCCCGCTGCATGAACAGGCAAACAAACCTACAACTAAAAGCGCAATGAGCAAAAAGAAAAACAACGTTTTTTTCTTTTTCATAAACTATTTCCACCTTTCTTTATTTTTTTATACTCAATCAACCCCACAACCATACTGTTACTCCTATGTGCTGTTCTTTAATCCACTACCACCTCCAATCAAATAATGGCATCATTTTCACCCTTCCATTTCCAGCACTGCTCGTTTCACTGCAAGCGGGAAGGGATCAAGTGCCGCCAATCCACCATCGACGGGGATTATGGCTCCTGTAATGTAAGAAGCGTCATCACTGGCCAGAAAAGCACATATTCCAGCCAGGCGATCCGGAGTTCCCGGTTTACGCACCGGTACGTCTTTAAAAACCTTTTGCATAAAAGTCTGCAGATCTGTTCCCAGTGATTCAGCAAGTTTACCAAAGTTGCCCCTGGTCATATCTGTATCAACAAAACCGGGACAAACAGCATTGCATCTGATCCCGCGGTCACCAAAATCAAGCGCTGCCTGCCTGGTCATCATATTAAGAGCCGCCTTTGATGTACAGTAGGCAGAACCCTCGGGAATACAGCGCAATCCAGCCAGTGATGAAATATTTATTATTGCACCACCATCCTTAATCATGTGCGGAATAACTGCCCGCATCAACATAAATGGGCCGACCAGGTTAACCTCGAAGGTTTTGCGCCATTCATCCAGATCGGCACTGACAATTGAACCTTCTGTACCAAGACCAGCATTGTCAACAAGGATGTCGATACCTTTGCCGAAATCCACTGTGTCTTGTACTATTCTCTGAATATCCTCCGGATTGGAAACATCCCCCGGTGATTTTACAACCGAACCCGCAGGGAGTTCTTTGATCACTTCATCAAGCCGCTCCTCACGGCGGCCGACTATACAAACCCTGGCGCCTTCTGCAACAAATCGTCTGGCAACAGCGGCACCTATCCCTGTACCTCCTCCGGTAATCAGGGCTACTTTATCTTTTAAGATCATCGTTTTGCATTCACCTCAATAAATACTTATTCTGCTTACACCTGCAGGGCAAACAGATTTTTTATCAGGGCAGTTCGCCACCCCACCCTTCGGCAAAGGAACCAATTCCCAGCATTATAGCCATTTCCAGATGCGGATTAGTTACCTTTTTCCAGGTTAACGGGCCGTGTATTACACCCGGCGGCACATAAATCGCCGAAGTTTTATTAAAAACGAGCGGTTGCCCTCCAAGCATAAACTCGATCTCTCCACCAAGATCTTCCGGGTTATTGGGATCTGTACCCACATGAACTACAATTTCTTCCGTATCATGTGCCATGCCCATGATGTGCGGGTTGGGATCAGGCATTTCATATAACCAGCTGACTTCGAGGTAATGATTGGCCTCCGGTACCTGCATTCTGCTCATGTAAGTCATACTGGGATAAGTTCTTCCCCTGGTATCCGGATCTCCCAGTTCACCCAGCGGGCTGCGGATCACATATCTTTCAAAATCAGTAGTGTCTGTTTTCTGCGGCATCTTCGTCGAGGGTTTTTCAATGCCACTGTTTCCCCAGGCTTTTTTGTAATCACCGCAGCCCAGCATCAAATGCATGACCATGTGCGGGCGGTCATACTTTTTCCAGGTAACCGGCCCGTGCCTCAAACCTTTAGGGACAAAAATACTCGTCGTTGTATTAAAAGTAATCGGCTGGCCGCCAAGATAAAATTCGATTTCACCTCCAAGTGTATGAGGCTGTTTGTAATCACCGCTCCAGAAAAAAGTGATTTCGTCATAACCGTGAACGTGTTCATAAACATGCGGGTTGGGATCAGGCATCCCTGTGACCCAGGCCAGTTGAAGATAGTAATTAGCTTCTGGAACCAGCGCGCTGCTCATGTAGGTCATTGCCGGGCTCTGCTTGTTTTTAACCCCCGGACAGGCTTCATAAAGGGGTTTGGTTACCATGTACTTAGTGTAGTCAATATTAGCCATTTTATGATCTCCTTACTCTTCGTGCGGCCCTTTATAATTAGGATCGTTAGAAGTGGCAAAATGAAAGATCGGCCGATCTGCCCTTTTAATTATTAGCGGGCAGTGCTCCATTCCACTGGGGACAAAGATAATACAGCTTTTAGTAAGTGTCTGCGGTTTCCCGTCCAGCCACAGTTCAACTACACCGCATAGATCGGCAGGATCATCTGGATCCGAACCAAAAAAAGTAATCACTTCGGGATAATCATGGACATGCCCTTTGTCAACAACTACTCTCTCTTCCTGTTGTGGCGAAAACCAGGCACAGTCCAGATAAGGAGCCCCTTCAAATACACCGCTGTGCAAGCAGTACAACCTGGTTCCCAGCTTGTCTGGAACTTTGTTCAAATCGGTGATGATATAATCCTGCAGTTCTGGCATTTCACAATCCTCCTGTCTAATTTTTATTAACTTAATGAACCTACTGTTTTTCCAAAAAACTTTTCAGCTTTGAATTGTTTAGCGCCGTTTCCGATAGGAAAAGTTTCCCCTCTTCTGTGCTTTTAATAACCCC
>JAXHVH010000001.1:44352-233990 GCA_034189085.1 Bacillota bacterium
CTGTCTAATTTTTATTAACTTAATGAACCTACTGTTTTTCCAAAAAACTTTTCAGCTTTGAATTGTTTAGCGCCGTTTCCGATAGGAAAAGTTTCCCCTCTTCTGTGCTTTTAATAACCCCTGATTCCATAAGCACCTTTAACGCATCCGGCTTATAATCACGCAGAGTAAAAAGGCGTTCGACAAACTTTTTTGGATTAAGCTGCAGCTCAGCGCTTGTTCTGGCATGTTGAATATCGGTAGCATCATGGGCCCGAAATATTTTAATTACTGCTTTCATGGCACTCCTGACCCGAATCACAGGAATGATTAAAATCAGGGCAATCAAAATAACGAAAATTAAAATTGTGGCTACTGTTGCTGACATATATTACCTCTCCCTTTTGATAAAACAATTTATTGTAAACACTTTTTCTATGATTTTATCAGAAATCCTGTTTTGGCTAATCCATCATTGTTGTCATAATTGCCCCTATTCTCAACCGTTATTTTTTAAAAACATCCGCGGAAGATATAAAAGTCGCCTCGTGAGACTGGAGAGGCTGACCTCCCGCAACACAAATGAACTGACCGGTTACATAATCTGAAAGCCCTGAAGCAAGGAAAAGAGCGGGGCCGGCAATATCTTCAGGAGTGCCCATTCTGCCCAGTGGTACCTCTTTCCTGGCCAAAGCCTTAAAAAATGATTCTTTATCAGGCATATCTTTAGTCAGCGGATCCCAGAAAGGAGTTTCAACGGGACCCGGGATGATGGCGTTGACATAAATATTTTGCGGAGCCAGTTCAAAAGCAAGATTCAGGGTTAAGCCAAGCATGCCCGCTTTCGCCGAATGATAATGCAGAACCGATACTGAAGGATTGACGGCGCCCATAGAAGAAAGGTTGATGATCTTTCCATATTTTTTCTCTTTCATATGGGGGACCACAGCCCGGCAGACCAGAAAGGCCCCTTTAAGGTTTACACTGAGCACTTTATCCCAACTTTCTTCCGTTACGGTATCTATGGTCCCTTCACTACCGGAAACTCCCCCGGCATTATTGACCAGAATGTCTATTTTCCCGAATTCAGCAATTATCTGGTCAACCATTTTTTGCACTGCTATACTGTCAGATATATCGGCACTGATTGCCAGAGATTTACGACCAAGAGACCGAATTTCACCAGCAACTTTTTGAGCCCCTTCAATATGGAGAGCATTAACAATAACATCGCAACCTTCACGGGCAAATTTTAAAGCTATAGCCCGCCCCATTCCCTTTGCTCCTCCGGTAACAAGAGCCACTCGATTGTCCAACAACATTCATATTCCCCCTTTTGCTTTGCTTTAAATTTCTTTAATTAACCTGTCTTTTTCAGTCATCCCAGCAGTTTATCATTACTCTGGCTTGCAAAATGTTTTTATATTTCCACCGCTGTATTGAAACCGTCATGTATCGCTTCTTTAATCCTTTTAGGTGATCGGCAATCGCCAATTATATATACATCTCGCGCTGTATATTTAAGTTCGTCTGCAATATTAGAACGAGGCTTAAAACCAAGAGAAAGAACAATAGTATCAGCAGGAATTACATAATTATTCCATTTTTTATCTATAACAACTGCTCCATTTTTATTTATTTTTTCCAGTTTAACGCCGGTTAAAAAAGAAACTCCCAAGTCATTGAGCATATCCATCAATCCTGTTCCTCGTTTTAAAATGGGCGGTTCGCTGGTGTCTAATTCAGTTTCATCCTGCATGTCAATTATTGTCACATTTTTACCTTCCCTGGCCAGGTGAAGTGCCGCTTCGCAACCTGTCAATCCGCCGCCGACAATTACTGCCCTTTGGCCGGGGATTCCCTTGTTCAGGTGGACATCACCCACCCAGATTGTTTTGTTTTTCTCCTCACCTTCAATGTGGGGAAGGATCGGTTCCGAACCAGCTGCGACAATGACAGCATCAGGATTATCTGCTTTCACAGTTGCAGCATCAGCACTGCTGTTTAATCTAATTTCCAGTCGTGGAGCCTCTTCAACCTGGCCAATTAGCCATTGAAGATATTTCTTCATATCTTCCTTAAAAGGTGGTCCGGCAGCAAAATTCAGGTTACCGCCAAGCTTCTTGTTTTTCTCATAAAGGACCACTTCATGCCCCCTCGATGAAGCTACCAGCGCTGCTTCCATGCCGGCCGGGCCGCCACCGACAACTACTATTTTTTTCTTTTCGACAGCCTGCGGGATCTTATCATATTCCAGTTCTCGGCCCAGGACCGGATTCACCGCACAGCGTATCGGAAGTAGATTACCGGCATAAAAATTACAGGTATGGCAGCGGAGGCAAGGCCTTACCTTATTCTGT
The DNA here is from genome assembly GCA_034189085.1 of Bacillota bacterium. Taxonomy (GTDB): domain Bacteria; phylum Bacillota; class Dethiobacteria; order DTU022; family DTU022; genus M55B129. The sequence continues at coordinate 46,692 of JAXHVH010000001.1, forward strand.
TCACCGCGTCTGCTTTTATTGACAATATCCGGATCTGCATAAATTGCTCTGGCCATGGCCACGACATCGGCCTTCCCTTCCCCGATGATTCGGTCGGCAGATTCCAGATCGCTGATTGATCCAACAGTTGTAATTGGGACCCTCAGCGCTTTCTTAAATTTTTCTGCGTAATGAACGTTGTAATTATGGGGGAAATAGGTAGGCTGAATTTGATGAGGAAGGGTAACTGGATCACTCAGCAACCCTACCGAAACATGGAGCAGATCAATCTTATCTTCGATCATTTTAACAAATTCGATTGTCTCTTCCTCTTTCATCCCTTCAGGAACCAGTTCACTGGCACTGATCCGGTATTCAATGGCTATTTTATCGCCTACTTTTTTTCTGATCGCTGATAACACTTCTATAGCAAACCTGGCCCTGTTTTCCAGGCTTCCTCCATAATTATCCCTTCGCTTGTTGGCATAGGGAGAAAGAAACTGGGCAATGAGGTGACCGTGCGCACCATGGATCATTACCATCTCAAAACCAGCCCGCGCACATCTATCAACAGCATCGGCAAACCGGTTAACAACCGTATGGATCATTTCTTGATCCATTTCAGTAACCTTAATCGGCCTTCTGCCTTCCATGGCAGCCATCACTTCCTCACCCCTGGTCGGGATGGGCGAAGGAGCAATTGCTTCGCGTCCGTTGAGCAAAGTTCGTCCGCCATGATTAATCTCAATGGAAATTTTTGATCCGTAGCGATGAACAGCTTCGGCCAAAACACTCAGTCCTGCAACAACACTTTCATCGCCAAGGTTAAGCATATGATCATGAGTTTTAGCATATTCAAAATCAATGGAAGACTCTCCAATAGTTACAATTCCGGCTCCACCCCTGGCCATAGAACGGTAAAAAGCAATCAGCTCTCCTGTCACATGACCGCCCGGGGTGGCCAGACAGGGCATGGCTGGAGCAAGCTCAATCCTATTTTTTACTTCAACATTTCCTATTTTAATAGGTGATAATACGTGTGCATATTTTTTCATCAGTAGTCCTCCCTATTACTGCCACTTCACTTAATACGATCAAAGCCGTTCTTCCAGGCAGGCACTTTAAAGTTATTACCTCAATCCTAACCCCTGATGCCACTGTTGTCCCAACTTTCCGAAAAAGAGCCAGCTCCTACCATCAGGGCCATTTCAACCTGCGCCCTGGAGCATTCATTCCGGGTCAGCGGTCCATGCTTCAGGTTTTTCGCCACTAATCCACAGTTACTGGTATTAAATGTTAAGGGTTGTTCGTCGACATAATAGACGAATTCACCGCCCAGATCGGTGGGATGATCAGGATCGCTCCCAAAATGCAGGACTACTTCATCAAAATCGTGACTGTGCTCATGCATACCTGGATTTGGATCTGGAATTTTATACACCCATCCGTATTCGAGGTAATAATTGGCTTCGGGAATCTGTAGCTTGCTTATGTAAGACATGCTCGGATCCTGTCGCCCCGTGGTACCGGGAACAGTAATTTCCCGCAGCGGGCTGCGAACAACATATTTTTCATAATCAACAGCACCGCTTTCGGACAGTAATTTTCCTTTTTCTTGCCCCGTAATTTCGGGATCAACCTGCCGGTAGCTACCGCTGGCCAGGATAAAAGAAATAACAAGATGCGGTTTTGAAACTTCTTTCCAGGTAAAATTGCCGGGGCCCAACTCTTTGGGAATAAATATACCTGTAGTTGTATTAAATTTAAGCTGCTGTCCGCCTATTGTAATTTCCACTTCACCACCGAGTACCTGCGGCTTTTCCGGATCAATGCTCATGTATAGAAGGATCTGATCATATTCGTGGGCATGGATTGGAATATGCGGATTCGGATCTGGAATACCGTAAATCCATTTTTTGCTGACATAACAGTTTGACCCGGAAATGAGTTCACTGCTCAGGTAAATAAATCTTTTTATATTATTTACCTTTGGCTCGGATTCATAGATTGGTTTACTGACCATGTAGCGCTCACCACCTGATTCAGCCATTTGCTGATCACGCCTCTTGATTCTTAACTTAGTCAGATACAAACTTGCATCCTTTACCAGGTCATTACAGATAAAAACAGCCCCGAGAACCGGCCAACCTGTCATTATACATCCATACCGGCAAAAAACCCTTCACTAACAGCTTTGTACAAATTCCCTCGTTCATTGTTACAATCGCCAATTATATATACTTCCGGAACCAGGTGCACAAAAGCTTCAATTGCATCCTGGCGGGGCTTCATCCCAAGAGATAGAACAACAGTATCACAGGGGATTTCAATCCTTTTTCCTGTTTTATCTTTGACTGTAACGCCCGTTGCATTGAAAGCTTCCAGTTTTGTCTCAGCTTTTGTCACTACACCGTTTTCAGCCAACAGTTCTCTCAAGGCAATGACGTTGAAAAAGGGAATATCTTTGTCAACTTCTTCAATAGGACGCATGTCAATCATAGTCATTTTTTTACCTGTCTGCGCAAGGTAAAGTGCAGTTTCACTGCCGATCAACCCGGCGCCGGCTACTAAAATATTTTCACCGACTTTCACATCACCCGTATCGACATCACCCGCCCAGACAACATTATCTTTACTCATGCCGGGCAGGTCAGGCCTGATAGGAATTGAACCCGCGGCAACGATAATTCCATCGGGTTGCTCGGCCATTACCTTCTCAGGAGTAGCTTCCGTCGACAGCTTAACCTGCACACCCGGCGCATTCATCGTTTCTCTGATTGCCCACTGCAGGTACTTTTTCATATCGTCTTTGAAAGGCATTGAGGCTGCCCTGTGCAGGTTGCCGCCAAGCTGCCCGTCCTTTTCAAAGAGGACGACTGAGTGTCCTCTTTTTGCTGCTCTTCTGGCCGCCTCCATCCCGGCCGGGCCACCCCCGATTACCACAATCTTCTTTTTGACTGCCGCTTTCGAACCGGCCAGCATATATTCAACTTCTCTCCCGGCGACTGGATTTACCGCACAACGAACAGAAAGATAATATGAATGCGCTCTGTCAATACATGTATTGCAGCGAACACAGGGCCTGATCTTTTCCTTTTGGCCGCTCCTTGCCTTATTTACACAATCAGGATCGGCAATTATTCCCCTTGCCATTGCCACCATATCCGCTTTTCCCTCGGTGATCACTTCTTCAGCCAGATTCAGATCCATACCCCCGACAGTTGTAATTGGTATTTTCAATTCCTTTTTAAACTTTTCAGCCAGGTAAACATTAAGGCCGCGGGGCAGATAGATCGGCTGGAACATTCTCTTTAGAGTTTCATCGTCATATAATTTTCCGGCTGATACATGCAATATATCTATCCTGTCTTCCAGTATTTTAGTCAGGGCAAACTGCTCTTTAAAATGTAACCCTTCGGGGATAAGCTCATCACCGCTGATCCTGTAAGCAATGGCCAGTTCATCTCCCACTTTATCTCTAATTGCATCAAGCAGCTCAACTAAAAATCTCGCCCGATTCTCGAAAGAACCGCCGTAGTTATCGGTGCGTTTGTTACGGTAAGGCGATAAAAATTGACTGATAAAATGCCCATGTCCGGCATGGATAAGAATCATGTCCATTCCTGCATGCAGAGCCCTGACAGAAGCAAGAGCATACATATCTATTAACTCTTTTATTTCTTCTCCAGTTAGTTGAGTGGGAGTATAATTCTCATCGGCTACATGATAGGAAACTTCAATTGAAGCACAGGCTCCGTATCGTTTAATTGTTTCCACAAGCTTGTTCAGATCGTTGACCGCCCTATCAAAACCGAGGGTAAGAACATGACCTACTTCCAATGACAATTTTCCGGAAACGCAGGTATCACCAAGGGTAACCAGGCCTGCCCCCCCTCTGGCAAGAGCCCGCGTCCATTCGATCATTTCCGGCCCTACGCCACAATCATTGGAAGCAATCATGGGCATCATCGGCGCTACTTCGATGCGGTTTTTGATATTGACATTTCCAACTTTTATGGGGGTAAAAACATGTTCATAATCTGCCATATTTTGGTCTCCTTTATGCAGGCTGTTATTGATTCCCAATTGTTAAATATCCATTGCAGCATCAAAAGCAGTCGTCGTTGCCGTCCAGAGGCTACCTCTCTTAACCCGACAATCACCAACGACATAGACATCACTGGCCAGGTTTTTATATTCTTCAACAATCTCAGAACGTGGGTTTACTCCAAGCGATAGGACTACATTATCGCACGGCAACCGAACTGTTTCTCCTTTTTTATCAACCACCACTGCCGCATTGTCGGTAATATTTTTGAGTTTTGTTTCCGTCATCAGTTTTACGCCGTTTTTTTTCAAAAGAGAAAGCAGAGAAATCATATTAATAATAGGAGCTGAGGTCACCACTTCTTCGAAAGTAATCATTTCAATGATGGTAACTTTCTTGCCCTTCAGTGCCAGATCAAGAGCTGTCTCGCAACCGGTCATACCGCCGCCTGCTATAACAATATCATTACCAACCTGGATCCTGCCCAGATGGACATCTCCCACCCATACTGCTATTTCATTATCAATACCGGGTATATTAGGCAAATTAGGCCTGGCTCCCACAGCCACGATGACAGCATCGGGATTTTCCGCTGCCACCAGTTGAGGAGCCGCTTCAGTGGCAAGCTTAACTTTAATTCCGGGATGATCGGTAGTCATCCGTATTGTCCAGTCTAGGTATTCTTTCATATCCTTTTTAAAAGTAGCAGCCGCCGCCATGATCAGGGTACCGCCCAGCTGAGGGTTTTTTTCATATAAAATGACTTCGTGGCCGCGATCAGCCGCAGTTCTGGCTGCTTCCATCCCTGCCGGACCGCCGCCTATAACAATCACTTTTTTCTTTTTGGCAGGATAAGGTTCATTCATAAATTCTGCTTCTCGTCCGGCCAGGGGGTTAACCGCACATCTCACAGGCAGGAAAAAATAATGAGGAAGATTGATGCAGGTGTTACAGCGAATACAAGGTCTGATTCGTTCCGCCTGATCATATTTTGCTTTTCTTACTGCATCGGGATCGGCAATTATGGTCCGCAGCATTGCCACCATATCGGCTTTTCCTGAAGTGATGACCTCTTCAGCCAGATCAATATTCAGGGAACCAACCGTGGTCACCGGTATGGAGAGGTGCTTTTTAAATTTTTCTGCGTAATGAACGTTTAAACCACGCTCATAATATATGGGCTGGATAACATTACCCATTATTTGATCATTACTCAATGTTCCCGCCGAAACATGTAGGATGTCAATTTTATCCTGAATGAGCTCGGCAAATCGAAGAGTATCTTCCAGGCTGGGCCCCGTTGTTGTCAGTTCTTCGGCACTGAGCCGGTATTCAATAGCCATTTTATGCCCGATCCTGGCCCTGATTGCATCCAGCAGTTCAAGAACGAAACGCGACCTGTTTTCAACTGAACCGCCGTATTTGTCAGTCCTTTTATTTTTATACGGGGAAAGAAACTGGCTGATAAACATTTCATGGGCACCGTGAATCAGGATCATATCCATGCCCGCACGCAGACAGCGCTCAGCCGCCTCTGCATAATAATTTATAATCTCTTTGATATCATCATTGGTCAGCTCCACCGGAGGAGTAACTCTGATCTTGTCATTGATACTGGTTTCATTGCGGATCCGGGCAAGGTCTTCTTCTGTAAGCTCACTTTGCGGCTTTTCGGGAGGGGCAAAATCCATGTACACCATTTCAATTGATGCCATAGCCCCATAACGATGGATGGATTCAACGAGTCTTGATAATCCGTTTACGACTTTATTATTTGAGAGATCCAGGGAAAAGCCTCTCAATTCTTGCTCCATGGGATTGACAAAACTCATCCCCACGGTTACTACTCCGGCATCTCCTTTCGCCATCCTCTTCGTCCATTCAATCAGTTCCCGCGAAACAAAACCTTCTTCCGTTCCCAGCAAATTGGCTCCCGGTGAAACTTCAATGCGGTTTTTCGTTATTATCGGTCCAATTTGCAAGGGTTGGAATATATTTCGGTACTTATTCACAATTAATCCTCCTCCTACCCGTTTCAACAATCAACTGCTACAAATAATTAAATTTAAGAAAATTTTTCTGTGATTATTTCATTGTGCTGATCATAAGGTATATCACTACCAGGGAAGAACTTACGATATCTGGTGGTCATTGACATGTCCTGAAATAAAATCGGCTTGCGCGGATCATTGATTTTCTTAAAATTAAGAGGAGAGTGGAGAAGTCCTTTGGGAATATAAATTATCGCAGCAGTAGTAAAAACAAATTTCTCCAGGCTCTCCATAGTTTCACCCATTGTAAATTCCACCTCGCCGCCCAGGTCCGGCATGTTGGCAACATCTCCCCCGACCAGGTATATAAATTGATCAAAATCATGATAGAAGGTCTTATCCTCCATCACAAATGGTTCTGTTATCGCCCACCAGCTGATAGTAAAATTATTTGCCTGATTCTTAAACAAGAGGACCGGGTTTTTAACCACATTTTTTAGCTGGTGGTCAAGAATCAGATCCCGGGTAATAAATTTTTCCATTGCCGATCTGCTCATTAAGACAACCTCCCATTTGATTTTTCACATATTCATGGCCGGACTATTTTATAATTAAGCGGATACTTTTCGCTCTTTTCCTTCGCCGGGGACAATAGTATTTAATTGACCATAGAAATAGACAAATAAAGCAAGAACGACAGGAATAATGGTCAGGTAAAACATTGATCGATAACCGATGGATGCCGCCACCAATCCCCAGGTTATAGAGCCGATAAACATACCCATATCCATTCCTGTCCAGTAAGTGGCATTGGCCGCTCCTCTTTCTTCAGGAGGCAAACCCCTGACACAGAGAGCAAGCATAGTCGGTTGAAGAAAACCAAAACCGACTCCATAGATGATACCTCCTATGACCAGGTGATATGAAGACGATGTTGCTGCAAGAATTAAAATAGCCCCTGTAATAGCTACAGTACCAATGAGAACTGCCAGCGCATATCCAATATCTCTTTTCCTGTCTACAAGCATCCCTGAAAAGGGCCTCATGACAAAAGAGGTGAAAGCCATTGCCGTAAAAAAGATACCGGTTACACCAACTCCCTGCATGGAAGCGTAAACAGGTAAAAATGAGGTAACTGAACTGAAATTGATTATGATGAAGAGCGTTACCAGGGCTGGTCTCAAACCGCTCCTGGAAAAATTTATCAACTTTGGTTTGATCACTTTCTGCTCGAAAGTGGGGTACCTGATGAAAAGAGCAGTGACAATTGATAAAACGATGACCGTGGAAGCGATGGAAAAAATAGTGGGATATGAAGAATTATAAAGCACCCATGAACTGAGGGCAGGAGATATAGCTGTAGAAATACTCATGGTGGAAGTGAAATAACCCATCCCCTCTCCCATCCTTTTGGAAGGAATGATGTCGGAAGCTATTGTAAAAAGCGCTGTGTTGCTAAAGCCAAAACCAAGTCCTTGAATAAAACGCAGACCGATTAATAATGGTGCAGGCAACATTAAGATATAGAGAAGTGCGGGCACCAGAAAAAGTAGCAATCCACCAAGGAAAATTTTCCGTCTGCCGTGGACATCTATAGCCCAGCCGGCCACCGGCCTTACCAGTAGAGCACCCAGTGTTAACGAAGCAAGGGGCAGGCCAGCCACCCCGCTAATTCCTTCGTGTACCTCCATGTACAAAGGAAGAACAGGAATCATGCTGTCAAAGGACATGAACAAAAACAGTGAAGTGATACATGCCACAATGTAATTTTTAGTCCAGAGAGGTTCGTTAGCTGATTCTGTTGGTGTTATTTTCTTATCCTGGTCAGTTGCGTCCATTATTAATAACACCGCCGTTTCAAAATAGATATTATTTATGAAGACGAACTACACAGGCTGCCTTTAAACCAGGTTAGACTAATATTTAGACACTTGGCTGCAGGGGCAAACCACCGGTTACCGGAATAAGAGCGGCTGTAACGTAAGCCGAGAGATCAGAAGCAAGGAAAAGAGCCACACCGGCGCAATCTTCAGGAGTGCCTACTCTTTGCAGCGGGGCGCTCCTGGCCATTCCGGCAAAAAAAGCTTCTTTTTCCTTTTCCGTCATTGAAGCAACCAGTTTATCAAAAAATGGTGTCCGGATGGGGCCAGGCATAATGGCGTTGACCCTGATATTAAATGTTCCAAGTTCTCTGGCCGTATCATAAGTCATACCAATAATGCCTGATTTTGAAGCATGATAATGAGGTGATACTGTTGGAGGGTGCACGGCACCCAGCGAGGTAAAATTAATGATGTTGCCGGATCCGTTTTTCTTCATGTGCGGAACAACAGATCTGGTGGTCAAAAAAGCCCCTTTCAAATTTACGCCTACTATGCGGTCCCATTCTTCTTCAGGAATATCAGCAATGGACTTGGAAGCTGAAGGATCCGAACCGGCAATAGCACCGGCATTGTTTACCAGGATATCAATTTTACCAAATTCAACAATTGTTTTTTCTACCATCGCCTCAACCTGGTTTCTGTTTGAAACATCCAGAGGAGCAGCAAGGGCTTTACGACCAATAGCATTTACTTCAGAAGCGACTTTTTCTACTTCTTCTTCATTCCGGGCACATATAACCATGTCGCAGCCTTCCCGGGCAAATTTAAGAGCAATGCCCCGGCCTATACCTTTTGAACTTCCAGTTACTATAGCTACTTTATTTCGCAATAACATATTATGCCCTCCCAGTATTAACTGTTTAGCGGGACGGCGCTTCGAGCGGCAGTCCCCCGCTGACCGGTATTACGGCAGCGGTAACATATGCTGAAAGATCTGAAACTAAGAACAGAGCGGCTCCGGCGATATCTTCCGGTGTCCCCATTCTCTGCAGTGGCGCTTCTCTCCCCAGCCTTTCAAAAAAGGCATTCTTTTCATCTTCCGTCATTGAATCTACCAGTTTATCGTAAAAAGGTGTCCGAATTGGACCCGGCATTATGGCGTTGACCCTGATATTGAACGGCCCTACTTCCCTGGCCGTATCATATGTCATACCAATAATGCCGGCTTTTGCAGCATGGTAGTGTGGAGAAACTGTTGGCGGGCTAAATGCTCCAAGTGAAGAAATATTGACAATCCTGCCATATTTACGATTTTTCATGTGTGGTATAACACCTTTAATGAACAGGAAAGCTCCCTTTAAATTGACGGCAAGAATGCGATCCCATTCTTCTTCGCCTATTTCGGCAACACTGGAACCGCCAGCCGTACCCGCTGTTGTACCAGCACAGTTAACCAGTATATCGATGCGGTTGAATTCATCGGCAACCTTTTTAATCATTGCAGAAACAGCAACGCCGCTGGTGATATTACACTCAACGGCGATCCCTTTACGACCTTTGCTTTGCACATCCTCGATAGTTTCTTCAGCTTTTACTTTGTTAATATCTGCAATAGCAATATGGGCTCCTTCTTCAGCAAACCGCAGGGCGATTCCCCTCCCCATCCCGGTTGCTCCTCCGGTAATTATTGCGACCTGATCTTTAAGCAGCATCAATTTACCTCCGCTTCTTTGAAAATATATAAAATCTGTTCAGAAGATTTTGATTCTCCCTTAATACCTGAACATTTTTGTATAAATTCACTTTTCATGAAGCATACAATCACTAACTTAAATTAAACTGAAAAATAGCTGAAAAATAGCTGAAATTTGCAGGATATATCAGGATAATTTTTCATTTTTCCGAGTTACGTTTTTAAATACCCATTTTAGAGTATTCATATAACATAAAGTATTAATTATAATATACTACCTATTATAATATATATATCAATTATTATACTTTTGACCAAAGGAATATCTATATTTATATTTATTGGTATATAAAGAGATCCAGGCTAACGACAAAAGTCCTCTTTGTTTTCTTTTTCGATGGACCATTAATTAAGTGATCATTGAGGTTTAAAAGCAGAAGAGTGAACTGCCGGCAGTAGTTTTTGTACCGGAGGCTTGAGGGGCAACCATACATAAAATGTGCTCCCTTCCCCCCTTCTACTGGTTACCGAAATGTTTCCTCCATGTAGTTCAACAATTGATTTGGCGATAGTCAATCCCAGCCCGGAACCGCCATTTTTCCTCGTTCGTGAAGAATCACTGCGATAAAAACGATTAAAGATATTTGGCAGATGCTTCTTGCTAATTCCCGGACCGTTATCCTGGAAAGTTAGTTGAACACCGCTATTTTTCTTGATCAAGGTAATTTTTATAAATCCTTTCTTAGGATCAGTATATTGAATGGCATTGTGAAATAGATTTAAAATAACCTGTTTAATCCTATCCCTGTCAAAATTAAATCTTATGTTGGGTTTAACATCGAGATGAAGTTTTCTTTTTCCAGCCAGGATTCTCAGTTGCGGCTCCATATCAAAAAGAAGAGCATCCAGCGATCCCTCTCGCAATTCAATCTGAGGTTTCTGTTCAAGTTTGGTTAGATAAAGTAAGTCATCAACCAATTTTTTCAACCGCTCCGATTCATCATACATGCTGGTTAAGGCCTGGTAGAGTTGTTCCGGATCATCAGCCGCACCGCGTCTCAAAACTTCTAAAAACCCGCTAATGCTGGTAAGGGGAGTGCGCAGTTCATGCGAAGCATCGGCAATAAAGCGCCGCATCTGTTCTTTCGTTTCTCTTTCCACAGCAAATGAGGTTTCGAGCCGCTCCAACATTTTGTTAAAGGATTCAGCCAGCCGATCTATTTCCATCTGACCCTGCCGGGAGGGAAATCTTTTGGCCAGATTGCCAGCATCGATCTGTTCAGCCGTATCTACTATGTCAAAGAGTGGATCAAACCTGATCGGTTGGGAAGCAACTATAGCTCCAATTGCTTCACCATTTTCATCTTTCAGGGGAATGCTGATGCCTATATATGAAGTATGAGGCTCCCGGCCAAATTTCCTGATCACCCGGCGCCCTTCTTTCATGGCTTGATAAACAATACCCTTTTTATTGATCGGATCGCCCTCTTTTACTGGCAGGACCACCTTGGTCCCGTTCAGGTGAATGAGGCATTTTTCCCTGTCATATACGCCTACAGCTCCGCTTTTTCCGATTAACTCATGGAAACGCGGCATACAGTGGACAAAATATCTTATATTATCTCTCTGCATAGATTCTCCCCATCACAATCACCGGGTTTCAATCAGCGTTGTCCAGATCAATCATATACCCGAGACCACGCAGTGTTTTGATAGTTTTTCGCTCTTTGTCTTTGAGTTTAGCCCGGAGGGATCTGATATATACTTCAACAATATTGTCATCCCCGTTAAAATCATAACCCCATATTTTATCGAGAATCATACTTTTGCTTAGGACAATGCCGTGATTTTGGATTAAAAGCCGGAGAAGGTTGTATTCAGTTGGAGAAAGTTCGAGAAGTTTGCCCTTAAATCGTATTTCTTTACGCGAATTATCGACAAATAGAGGTCCTACCTCGATTTTTTCAAGAAAAGAGGGATGTTGATTCCTGATGCGGGCTTTTATCCGGGCCAGCAGCTCATCAAAACTGAAAGGCTTGACCATATAATCATCTGCCCCACAATTAAGCCCCTTCACCTTATCCTCAATTTCGTCCTTGGCCGTAAGCATAATAACGGACATACTATCCCTTTCTTTAAGCATACGGCATACTTCAAACCCATTCATGCCGGGCATCATTATATCAAGAACCACAATATGCGGTTGAAACTCGCTGGCAATTGTAATAGCCGTTTGGCCATCCAGTGCTGATCTGACTTCAAATCCTTCGTTTTTCAAGCCAAGCTCAAGAAACTGTAAAATACTCGGCTCGTCATCGACCAGCATGACCCGTATTCCCTTAATTTTCGGCATATTCAATCACCTCTTATGGTATTATACCATCATTTGGTGTTTACATAAACATGCTTTGATCACTCTGTGCTCCATAAATTTAGAGCATGCAGTTTAATACTTTATTTAATTGTTGATATTTTTGGTTGCCTATAATTACCACTTAGTTAGAGCCATTACTTCACGGACATCACTAACCTCTTCCAGTCGAGCAATCAGTTTAACAAGGTAATCGGCATTACCGGCCGGCATCGGTTTTTCAGCATGAGTAATACAATCCCGGAATTTTTCCTCACACTGGTTATAAGAAAGCGGTCTGGCCGGTGTTCCCGTGGGGAAGTCGACCTGTTCACTAAATTTTTTACCATTTTTTGTAATCACTTCTACCCTGGCCGGTTCAATCCCCGGGTCAGTAAAAGCGGGTACCGGTTCAGTTTTGATTTTGGCAGCCGTAGCCAGGATTTCCTGGTCTTTAATTGCTTCTTCTGTAAAATCTCCTACTCTGACATGACCTTTGGCCAGCGCCGTTGCCACACACCAGGGCACGCTGAACTGGCTGTCAACAATATTACGGGGCCTGGCTTTTACTTCAAGAGGCGAACCCAGAAAACCATAAGTTGCCTCACCCAGTGAGACAAGGATATTCTCGATATCACCGGGCTTGATGTTATTATTGCGGACCATGGTCAGGGCTGCGTCAATAGGAGGATGGGTCCCCCTGCAGCAGGGGTAAGGCTTGATGGATACATTTTCTATTTCCAGCCTGGTTCCCAGTTCACTTAAAAGGCTATCCCGGGAATAGCTATTCTGGTGGTACACTTTAAATATACCAGCCTCTCCTTCCAGACTGTTTTTTGCTCCGGTAACCCCCCTGTCTGCGAGCAGGGCTGCAGTGATCCCCCCACGGACAGCGAATCCGGGGCCCATTCGCTTTGTTAAAGCGCCATCCCTGACGCACTGGCCATTCCCAGCCGACTGGTGGTAGCCGATCCCGATAGCATTAATTGTTTTTTCTTCATCCAATCCCATCACCATAGAAGCAACAGCAGCGGCTGTCATATATCCGTAGAGCGTAGTGAGATGCCAGCCGAAGACATGGACATTTTGGCCCGGCCTTGTCGCCAGCCCAAGACGGCAGATAAGATCAGTTCCCAGAGCATTTATTCGAATAAAATCTTTACCACTAAGCCCCCCAGCATATTCAGCCATAGCAAGTAAGGTTGAAATTGTTACTACACCGGGGTGAATAATTGCCGCTTCATGGACATCATCATAGTCCAGTGAATGAACCATCGTTGCATTTACCTGGGCAGCGTTTGCTACAGGCAGTTTATTACCTCGGTATATAATACTGCTCTGTTCGGCTCCTCCCGTATCAGTATAAAGTTCGGTGATTTCTTTGGCACCACTTTTCGAAGAGCCGGCCGTTGCCACTCCAATAAAATCCAGAAGTTGTTTTTTGGTTGTTTCAATGGCATTTGTGGATAAATCATTGTAACTTATTGCCGAAAAATTTCTGACAAAGCGACAGGTTGCATCCACTGTGTGTCACCTTCCCCATACTGATGAGTTATGAACAGCTTAAAATATCAATCTTTTTAATCTAAAGATAACGCAAATATTTCCGGCCGATAGATAAAGCTTTTACCGAATCTGTCCCGGCAAGCAGACCTACAGAAAAAAGAATGTTTCGTTCATCAAGTACTAGCTGGGGAGCTATGGGTTTCAGGATATGCTGCTCTGTGTCTCTGAAAAGAGCCCCTTCCAGAACATCCTTTGGCTGTGGAGAAAATGAGATAGCCCCTCCTGAACCGATTACATTTTTCACTGCAGTAAGATCTTTACCTCGCTGAACAGGCATATCTCCACCCGGAGTGACAATCATTTCTATCCTTCCCACGTGGCGAGTTACAGCCGTATCAACAGCCAACCGTGAGAGCAGTAAATGTACCTCGACCCGGGTATCATCATACATAATTTCCCGATTGCGCCGCAAATCTTCTACAATCTCTTCAAAGTGTTCGGGGACTGATTCAGCCTGCGCTAATTCCTGAAGATTTACCAGGTTATGGTAAAGACCTAGATCTCCTTCTACGGTTCTTTTTATATATGGTTCAGGAAGTCCAACTATGTGAACAGCCTTTTTCGAAGAAAACCCCATGGCAACAGAATAAACATCGGTGGTCGCTCCTCCCACATCAACAACCAGCAATTCTCCCAGCCCGGGACATTTCGTAGTTCCTTCCGCCAGCAATTTTGCTGCTTCCAATACTGCTGAAGGTGTAGGCATAATCACGTCACCAATAATCTTTTTGGCTTTAGTGATCCCCTTGGCTTCAGTGATCCTGTTGATGAAAAGCTCCCTGATTACGCAATTTGTAGGCCCCACATTCAGGGTCCCTATTTCCGGCATTACATTTTTTGTAAATATTACGTTTTTTTTACTATCTCCAAAAATTGCATGAATATCATCATAGGCCGATTTATTGCCGGCGACAATAATATTACGGATGTTTTCACCAGCCCTGGCAAGCAACGAAGCATTTCTGACAATCACTTTTTTATTTCCACCGTCGGTTCCACCGGTAAGTAAAACTATATCAGGATCCATTTCTTCGATCTCATCCAATTCTCCGGCAGATAAATCGTAAGAAAATTCACCAACAATCTTCGCCCCGGCGCCCAGAGCAGCTAACCGGCCGGCTTCAGTAGTATATTCTTTTACCAGACCAACACATACGACTCTCAGACCACCGGCGGCGCTGCTGCAAGCTATTGCCCTTCTGCGATCTTCAGCACCTATTTTAATTTCCTTTGAAAGCTCGGTAAACGCATCTTCAAGGCCGGCCGTAATGTCAACATCAACAGTTGAAGGAACCTGAATTCTAGCCAGCAGCTCTTCATTGTCCAGATCAAAGGCAGCCATTTTGGTATAAGTGCTTCCAAAATCAATAAATATATTTATTCTGCTCATTATTAACCTTTCTACCCTTTAAAGTTTTCCCTTGGCCTTTAGATCAGTCCGTAAATCTTCAATTGCAGCGTCCAAATCCGCTTCCGGAGGGTAGACCCGATCAAAACCGAGCTCCTTGAACTTGGCCACATCATCTGCAAACTTATGTCTCGATACACCCAGGATGCCACCGATGTATAATACTATGTCTTCGAGGCCGGCCTCCAGGCACTTTTCTTTAAAACCTCTCACATCGATCTCCGCCATACCATAAAGGGAACTCATCAAAATTGCATCGGCATCGGTTTCCTGAGCAGCTTTTATAAATTCTTCCGGCGGAGTCAGTGCACCCAGCTCAACCACATTAAATCCAGCATCTCTTAAAGCTCGCGAGAGCACTTTTGTTCCTATAACATGTGCATCCACACCAACAGTTCCTGTAATTACCGTCGGGTTTTCCTTCATTGTGCAGAGTTCCTCCTATTCCATAATTGAAAATGTCTATTTACGGGGCTTTCCCAGAAGCTGCCCTTTGCTGATAGCCCAAAAATCATCAATAGCCGCATAATAATCCATTTTTCTGTTTTCCTTCTTCTCCCTTTCCGCTACCTTTGCCCGGTGGAACTCTTTGATCTCTTCAGGTATAGGCAAACTGCCAAATTCTACATAACGGCAGGCGCCTCTGCTATCACGGACCCCGAGCACGTTATCTTTAGCATGGATATTCAGTGGAAACGGAGAATCCAGCACTCCGGCATCTACCGCTTTTATTGCTCCTATCACAATATCTCCATTACCCAGTTTGAGAACCGCCTCCAGGATAGCTGTCACTTCTGTTTCAAGTACTTTTGATTCCGTTTCTATCTCTTCATTATCCATTTTAATTTTCTGAGTCCGGACTACCTGGTTGATCCAGTTGGCCGCTTTATAAGTTTCCACATGGGCATCTTTTGTTGGGACACCAATGCCCTCATCAATCGACCGGGGCGATACAATTTCCGCTTCTCCCAGCGCACCAACAAAGCAGGTGTATGTAACATAGCCAAATGCTCCCCCCCTGTCCCTGGGGAAAGCAAACAGCGGAACCTGCTGGGCAGAGGTGCCGGGGATTATGACATCGTTGTAACCAAAGCGATCCAGGTATCGACGCAACAACTTCGGTGTAACTCTGATCGCGGCAATATCTTGAGCAAGGTGGCCCTGGCATTCAACGAGCGGAAGAACGCTCTTAACCCCCTGCTCCGCTGCTACAAGCCCTTCAATTATAATTGTAGCCACATTGATACTAATGGGAAAAACACCATTTGGCAGCCATCCATGTAAATCACTGGTGATAATAACACCCTGATCGGCATACCATCCCATTAATCTGGATAAGTATTGCGAAGTTCCGATACATTCTTCCAGAGTTGCTGTTTTGTCATAACTACCAAACCAGGGGAAAAAACTGGTCGGCTGGGCTGTCATTCCCGAAGCAAAGGCAATCTCGCCAACCAAACTGTTGGACAAACGTGATGTCCGCGGGTTAAAAGCAGCACCGCAGGATTCGACTACTTTGCGGGTATTTTTCACTCCATGGTTTATGATGGGGTAACCGTTAAGCATAGCCCGCCCACTTTTTTTGCTTTCTTCCAGGGCTTGCTCTACTTTTTCAAATTGCAGGTGTCGTGTATAACTGTCCGTTGTGCACGGTAATAACGGCACGCCCGCTTCATAAAGGGTCTGGACAAGCTCAATTTCATCTTCGACCAGCGGTGTCCCTGCCCTGGGGAATACTACCGTCCGGCCTTCTTCTCTGAGTTTTTGTATTACTTTACAAAAATTTTTATTATCAGGCATACTTTTCTGGTACTCAACGGCTTCTTCCAGATCTACTTCTTTTCCCGTAGGCCACAGCGAAAGCACGGATTTTCTCATTGCCATAAATTTTTCTTCATCAATTCTTTTTTGCTTAACTTCATGTTTTACTTTTCCTTCTGACACAATATCCTTCCTCCTCATCCGGAATATCTTCCTCCCGCGAAACAGTTGCAAACAACGAAAAGTTAACCAGCCTTTTTCTCTTGTTAACGTGATCATCACAATTTAAAACATTTTTTATACTTTAACCTCACAATTCAATCCAAAAGACTGAAATATCTCTTTAACACTATTCAATTTTTCATCTGTTGGAGGTTCCAATTCTCCCAGGGGATAGGTCCTATCCAACACCTTGTATTTACCCTGACCATAGCGATGGTATGGCATTATATTAATTTCTGTGGAACCAGCTATGCCAACAACAGCCCGGGCAAAAGCCTTGACCTGATCATCTAAATCATTTACACCAGGTATCAATGGTATACGGATAATAAAGGTAGTCCCTTCATTAACTATTCGTTTTAAGTTGCGGATGACCGGAGCATTGTCACATCCTGTGTATTTTCTGTGAAGATCCGGGTCCATGTGTTTTAAATCAAACAGGACAAGTCTTGTAAAGGGCAGCACCTTTTCAAGCGCTTCGATACTGCCATACCCCGAAGTATCCATGCAGGTGTGGATACCAGCTTCACAGCATTTTTTAAACAATGCTGAGACAAATTCAGGCTGGGCCAGAGGTTCTCCACCAGACGCAGTTATTCCACCACCGGTGATTTTATAGTAATCCCTATCTTTAGTAATCTGTTCAAAAACCTCATCTACAGTGACTGCCTGGCCAAATATCTTCAATGCACCTGGATCGCAGACATCGACACATTTACCACAACAATTACATAAATCCCGATCAATATTTACCCCGTTATCTGTTGACATAATAGCCTTAAGTTCGCATACTTCTACACATTTACCGCAATGGTTACAGGAATGATCCCTGTGGGACAACTCCGGTATCGATTTTTGTGATTCCGGGTTTGAACACCACAAACATGAAAGCGGGCAACCTTTCATGAAAACCGTTGTCCTGATTCCAGGGCCATCATCGATGGAATATCGCTGAATATTAAAAATATTACCCTTTATTGCTTCCATACTTGTTTCCTCCGAAAATCGGAAAAGGTTCCAAAACTAAAACCTTTTCCGATTTATCTATCCTGTGTGAATAGGCTTCCCGCATCGTCTTCAAATTTTACATGGAATAATTTATCTGTTATTACAGCAGAAAGAGTTATCATGAGATAACTCCTTCCGCTTATAAGTCAATTATATACTGTGTTGCGTGCGAGCAATGATTTCATCCTGCAATTCCGGTGGCAAATCTACAAAATAGGCACTGTAACCTCCCACTCTTACAAGCAGGTTTTTATATTTATCCGGATATTTTTTTGCTGCCAGCAAATCTTCGACACTGTGTATATTGAACTGGATGTGCCAACCCTTTCGTGCCATAAATACCTTAATTAACGATACTACTTTCTCAATTTTTTCCGGTGTATTCAAAAGGGTTTTAGTTAACTTCATGTTGTGAGCCAGCCCAACTGTTTCCCAGGCATGAAATACTTTTGTGGCCGAGTTAATTACGGCTGTCGGCCCATTGACATCCATTCCCGGCATTGGTGATGTACCTGCATCGTTTAATGGAGATCCGGCAATCCTTCCATTTGGAAGAGCACCAATCGCCTTACCTCTGACGACATGACCTGCAGCCGCCCCTTTAAACAGGAATGGTTTTAATCCAGTAATGGGATCAGGCCTGCTTAATAATATTTCCTGCGTTTTCATCGAGACATGATTAAACACATCATCAACATAATCGTCATCATTGCCATATTTTGGGGCGTTGATGCACATCTGCCGCACTTCTTCTTTGCCTTCCCAGTTACTGTTAAGTGCTTCCAACAGCTCAGCCATGGTTGTCTTTTCCTTATCGAAAACCAGGTACTTAATGGCTGCCAGGCTATCGCTCGTGTCAGTGATGCCACCGTCACCAAACCATGACATCGTAGTTTCAGGATAACGGGCACCGCCTTCCCTGGCGCACAAGCCCTTGGGAATACAGTCTTCATAGAGCATGGCTGCCCTCAATCCACTCTGCGGATCATTCGCAATGCCGGTAGTCCAGTAGATAAAGTAATGCCGGCGCAATTTTACGGCAAAGTATTCAACCTGCTTGAAAAAGGCTTCATAGAGCTGATCAAATGAGGTAAATTTTGTTACATCGCCCGTTTTTAATCCAAGCTGTTTTTTCGTGCGTGGATCATAGCCGTTATTTAAAGTCAGCTCGAGTATCTTGGGCTGGTTAAGATTGATTGTTCCGGCAACGTGCTCGGCACAGTCCAGATTATAGGCCAGACAACCACTGGCATACCAATCTGAAGCATCTTCGTATTTGATACCCCTTGATAAATAACGTTCAGTGCCAAGTTTATCATTCAGGAACGCTGGATTGCCTCCCCCAAAATCACGGTTGCATTCCAGGGCAAATTTCATAAAGTCATCGCTCACATCTTCATGGTAACGCACATAAACAGCCGGCTCGGAAAGCTTCATCTGACGCATAACTTCAAGTACAATCCAGGAAATTTCATTAGTTGCATCATTTCCCTCTTTATCGCGTCCACAGATTGTAACATTGGGAAGCAAACTTCCCGGTGCTGCCCTGTGCTCACGCTTGATTGTTACCAGATTTTCATTTTCACGGGTTTTCAGCCAGAAGCTGCCGATCAACTCGGCTGCCTCCTGCCTGGTGATCCTATTCTCCTGGATATCCTTTACATAATAAGGGTACAACATTTGATCAAGACGGCCGATAGTAACTTCCGCTCTCTCCGGTGTTTCCTTCCAGGCTACAACATGGAGAAAACGTACCGCCTGCATCGCTTCCCAAAAATTACGCGGCGGGTTTGCCGGAACCCATTCGCAGTTTTCAGCAATTCTTTCCAGTTCATTTTTCCGATCAGGATTGCTTTCTTCGGCAGCCATTTTTCTGGCCAGTTCTGCATGCCGTTTGGCAAAGTCTATGATTGCTTCACAGGTGATAATTATAGATTTCAGAAGGTAATATTTTCTCTGTGCGGCCGCCGAAGAACCGGGCATTTTTGCTCCTTCTGCATCCATTTTTTCAAGTTCTTTTTTAGCTGTTTCAATGACATGGTTTAACCCTTCATGAACAACTTTTCCGCGTGGGCCAGTTATTCCACCACCCTGGGCTCCCCAGCCCTGGAATAAACCTCTGTCCGGATGATGCCTGACACCGCGTCCTTCAAAAACCATCGCTTCATCCATCATCAGATCAAAATGTCCCTCGCCAAATTCTTCCCGCAAAGCATCATTTATATAATTTGGCGGCATGTGCTCTATCCAGTATTCTGCATCTTTTTTTAACAGTCGGGCATCTTCTGGATCAATATCCGTTGTAGCTGTGTCACTTAATTTACGATCGAAAGCTCCTTTTTCAAGCTGGTCCAAAATTTCCCGCGGCTTCATGGCGCACAGCACGTTGGCACCCCGGACGTGTTTGGTCAAAGAACTGACGATCAGTTCACCTTTCCTGATCAATATGGGACACTCGCGTAATTTTTTAGCAAACGCCATGGCCCATCGCAGGTCTATGGGCAAACCTTCAGTTTCTTTCCATGATTTAGTAAATAAAATTGAATCATCAACATAAACAATAGGCTTTGCCTCTTCCCACTCTGACTTGAGTTTTTGCAATCTGTCAGTCAAAATAGTTAGCTGCCTGATATCATCTGCATCAAATTTATTCACTTCCACCTTTTTAATAGCCATTAATCTTGTCCTCCCTTTCGCAAAATATTAAAAATGATTATCAAAAATCAACTTATCCTTTAATCCGATTTAATAGTATCATCCTAATCTGAATTAACCCTTAACCTAAGCTGAAAATAAACTGAAATTTCAGGAAAACATAATTATTCAGCTCATAATTATTCGGCTTACTGACAGTAGTCAAACTTCTTCATGCCTTTAGTTCGGCTTGCCTGCCTTTCGGTCCGGTTCCCTTGAATATTTTTTTCCAGGCAAAAAAGACAACAAAAGCCAACCCCAGCGGAATAATTGCAAATATGTACATCAACCGGTAACCCACAGCCGCTGCTACAAAACCCCAGAACAAAGAACCTGCTGACACACCGGAATCTATGGAAGCCCAGTAAGTAGCCATGGCCCTGCCTCTTTTTTCGGGCGGGACCAGATCTGCTACAATAACCATCAGAGTGGACTGGTTGAAACCGCTTCCCACCCCATGGATGAGCCCACTGATAACCAGATGGTGGAGCTGGGTTGCCTGTGAAAGCAAAATCACCGAAATTATTAACATACTCAAAGCCAGCAGCATATTGTAGTTATATCCTTTTCTTCCTGCTCTGCTAATAATCATGCCGGCAAAAGGCCTGGAAATAAAAGTTGTGATAGCCATTGCCGTAAAGAACAATCCGGCAGTAGTTAATCCAATATCGTAAGCGAAAAGAGCCAGAAAAGCCATCACTGAACTGCAGGCAAACATCACTATAAACCCGGTAGCAGCTGGACGTAAAACTTTTTTTTCGATGAAAGTTTTTATTTTGAAAGGTGAAGATTTTTTCATGCTTTCCTTTTTCTTTATAATCTCCGTATATTTGATAAAAACAACAAAAATTATTGCCACAAGGATCACTACTGAGCTAATAAGGAATAGCTGATTGAAGGGATAGTAAGAGATGAACCACAGGGCGACGGCCGGCGCTATGGCCATGGCTGTACTGAACGACAGGGTATACAAAGCTGTCCCTTCACCCAGCCTTTCCTTCGGTAAAATATCCATGGCAATAGTATTAACTGACGTGTGCGATATACCCCATCCCAGACCCTGTACAAACCGCAGCATTATGAGCAGCAAAACCGGAACCATCCAGTAATAAATAATGGTTGGTATTAAAAAAAAGATGACACCTAACAAGAAAATAATTTTACGGCCATACCTGTCCAGTAAATACCCTCCCACCAGGCGGGCGATAATAGCCGAAACTGTCAATGCAGTTACAGCCATTCCAGCAAATCTGACTGATCCGCTTAATTCTTCAATATAAATCGGCAAAGTTGTATTGAGCGTATAAAAAATCATCATCAGGCAAAATGTAGCAAGCCAAATCAAAATAAAATTAAGAGTAAAAAGAGGAGGTTTTTGTTTTTCTGTCATGAACATCACAACTCTTTCTTATGATCAATCCACCAGGTTACAATGACTGCTTTGCCCTATTTTTAACAAAACAGTTAATTAACCGGTTCAGGAAAATCATTAAAATCATATCTGTAAGTGAACTGGTCTCTAAAAAGATTCAACGAATAGTGAAGGAGGCAGGAGAAAGTACTTCTTATATGCCGGGTAAAATCTATGCAAATACTGCATTTATTATTGATTATTATCCCTTATTTATCTGAAAAGTCACTGAATATTAACTTAAATATTGCTGAAATTTTGTCCCCTGGAAATCCTCCGGTAAATAATTGTTGCATCCTACGAATCCGGGACTCTGGCAACAAGCAAACCACCGGCTAAAAGCATAATCACTGCCAGGATAAAAGCTATATTGTAAGAACCGGTAATATCAAAGAGAGCTCCCGGGATCAGAGAACCA
Organism: Bacillota bacterium; assembly: GCA_034189085.1. Taxonomy (GTDB): domain Bacteria; phylum Bacillota; class Dethiobacteria; order DTU022; family DTU022; genus M55B129. Next base: position 69,064 of record JAXHVH010000001.1, read on the forward strand.
AGGGCTCCTCCCAAATGATGGCTGATGGAGACATAACCAAATACTACTCCCAGGGACAGATCATCGAAATGATGAGCACAAAGAGAACTGGTTGGAGCAATTGTTGCTCGCTCCGTTAATCCAAAAATGGCAGCAAAAAGAAATAACCCGACCGCGTTATTAAAAACAGTGATGAGCAATATAAATATTATAGCCCTAAGCCAGTAGACAAATCGTAAAAGTGCTGCTCGATTAAGCTTGTCGGACAAAAAACCGGCACCGACAGTACCAAAAATATTAAAAATTGCAATGGTGCCAAAAACAGCTGCAATAAGAAATGAAGCATATCCCTTGCCTTCAGCAAATGGTATGAAATGGGTGCTTACCAGCCCCACGTCAGTAAAACCGCAAACAAAATAGGGAATAGTGAGCAGCCAGAATATACGGTTCCGGAATATAGACATTCCAAAGCCTTTCAATATTTCCCCTGAAACATTTTCTACTGGTTCCGTTTTATTTTTCTTTTCGCTTCGAACATCTTCTACCGCCCCGTACGGCTTTAATCCCATGTCCTGAGGCTTCGATCGAACCAGGAAAAAGCATAATGGTGTAACTATAACCAGGATAAGGATGCCTATCACTCTCATGGCAAAACGCCAGTCGAAGTTGTCAATCAATAAAACTGACGCAGGCCCCATGATAAACTGGCCGAATGACATACCCGATAACACCAGACCCATTACCGTCCCTCGTTTTTTAACAAACCACTGAGCTACAACCGCTGTTACGGTTACCGTGGAGCCACCGGCCATACCGATTGATGCAATCAGACTATAAAGGATAATTAATTGCCAGATACTTGATGACAGTGATGAAAGGATTATTCCCGTCCCAGTCATAAATATGCTTACTGTCAAAACCAAACGGGAACCGTAACGGTCAATCATTCTACCCATTACCGGCTGAAAAATGATAAAAGTAACCATGCTTAAAACAGAAATTAATGAAACCTGAGTCCTGCCTATTAAAAATTCTTCTTCCCATGAAGCCACATAAGCACCGAATGCAGATCTCATGCCAAATGTTGCCAAAAGGCAGACAAAACTAACACCCATCACAATCCAGCCGTAATACAGGCGGTTTTCTTTTTGCGGAGCCTGCAAAAAGGATGACCTCCTTCTGTTAAATAGATTGGGAGCCCCCGCTGAACAGTGAGGGCTCCTCCAATCTGTTTTTCTTGATCTCTTTCCTCGTTAATTGCTGTGTATATTATGTCATACATTGCCTTGATTGTTTCTCCAGGCTGTGCTTAAACTGTTTCTTCCTGTAGTGCTTTTTTCACTGTAATATTTAACCTGTTGTTTTTTATGGCGGATAAGCGACTGTATAGATATGACGACCGCCTCTGTGCAGGGGTCCTTTGAGAAGGGCCTCGATTTCTTCGTGCGGTCTCTGGGTGATTGTTTCGGCAGGGGGCAGTTTCCCCGGAGGATATTTCTCTTTGACCATATCAACTACTTCAACCATGTAGTCAAGAAGAGCTTCCAGGCCCGGCTTCGCCTTGTCGGCGCTGGCCAGTGATGGTTTGCCGATTACACCTTCAGGATAGGAGATAACCTCCAACCCGCCAAAACCGATTACGCAGTGTCCGGGGAAGGGATACTGGTATACATCGCCGCCCATGTCAATATGGCCGCGCGGGATGCTGCTGCCAGGATTGTTATCCACGGCATCATTCAGCTTAACCAGTTCCGGGAACAAAGCCATCGAATAGGAAGTTTCCGCTTCGTCAGCATGCCGGAAGGGGGTTTCAAAGGGCCCGCCGCATTCTTTATCTTTTAAATACTTAGGGATAACTGTCGGCCAGTTCAACATCATCAGTACCGAGGGAACCTGGTACTTTTTCATAAACTGGTGCAGGGCAGTGGGAATAACATATTCCTGTCCGTGCCCGTTCAACAAAATCTGTTTCCTGAAGCCGGCATTCCAGAAACCGGCAATAATATTGCGCAGGTAGGCAACAAATACATCTTCGTGAACCACTACTGTCCCGGGCATTCCCAGGTGCATCGCCGGGTGGGAACCATACCAGATCGGCTGCGCTATCGTGCAGCCTGTCTTCTGGGCTACCTGCTCGGCCATCCGGGTTACCAAAAATGTATCCTCTCCGTAAGGCGCTCCCGCCCCGTGGTTTTCCGTGCTGCCCACGGGAATCAGCAAAATGTCGTTCTCTTTTAACCTCTCGGATACCTGTTTGCCGGTCATGTTCTGGAAATAAAGCTGGGTATCTCGATCCATGTGCCCTCCGTCAGGGGGCAGTTTCCATTCTCCCATGCTTAAATACTCCTTTCTACCCCGCTTAAGTCCGGGTTTACTTTTGGACAACAGGCCCTTTTAACCGTAGTTGCATAAACCGCACATACTTACCAGCTAAAAGGGCCGTCGCTTAAGCACTCACTGCGCCGCCTGTTTTATCCATGCGGCTGAACATTCTTTTTTATTCAGGTATCGCCATATCCTTGCCGCCGCGCGGGCTCTGCTTGGCTTCCGGGTAGTAACGGTCCATGAATTCACGCATAATCACTACCTGCTGGGCCATGGCTATACCTTCAGGTGCCCTGGTGATCTCTCCATGGGCACTGATGGCGCTGTTACCAGATTTCAGGTGCAGCGGGGAACCGATGCGCACCATTTCGGGCGCTTCGTAGAACCTGATAAATCCACCTGAGGCTGGCGGGTTGTCGGTATGAACGTCCAGGGGAACATCAACAGCCTGTCGCAGGGAAGCAATCATCGGCAGAGTCATGTCACGAACAGGGTTGATCGAGTCGGCTCCCAGCTGCTCCAACACTTTGAAGCTGGCAGGGTTGCCGTGTCCACAGTGCGCCGATATTTTAAAGTGCATGTTCTTGGGCAGTTTGCCCGCTTTGCGCATTTCATTTAATACCCACAGCAGTCCTTCGTCATAAACCAGCACTCCGCGGCCGCCCAGTTCAGCAATGTGAAGAACTTCTTCAACCGCCCGCACTACCTGCTCCATACCACGCAGACGATAACCAATCCTTACACCCTGCGAAGAAAGACGGGTAGCACTGGTGTCGTAAGTGGCCCGGGGGCCAACTGACAGGTTCAGTTCCACTCCTTTATCTTTACAAATCGCAATATACTCTTTCAGTTCACGGGTAGTATGCCTGAAAGTCCCGTAGGTCTCATCAATTCTGTTGATCATAACTCCATAGTCTTCACCCGTTTCCAGTAAAGCTTTCGCCGCTTCAGCCGAGTTGACTGTCGGTACTTCCAAACGGTAATGGCAACCATCCGGGAAGGTCTTACCCGAAGTGGGAAGATCAAATGAGTCCGATTTGGGCAGACCCAGTCCTGCTAAAAAATCTCTTGTTTCTTGAAACAACAATGAAAACACCGTCCTTCTTCTTATTTGTTATTCTTATTATATACTTATGCAATTATTATGCCAACCTCTTAAACCCCGGTCGGCCTCAATGTGAGGTATTACGTATAGTATTGTCAAACTTTCCGCATCGTTCATATTGAAAGGTTATATTTCAAATTACAATGTGAGCCGGCATTTAGCCGGCTCACATTTATCCCTGTTCTTCTTCTTCATCATCCAGTTCTTCAATTGCCTCCTGGGCACAGATACTGGCGCACAGGCCGCAGCGCTCACATATCTCGGGATCGATATGCGCAACGTCTTCGTCTGTCATCGAAATCGCTCCCTCGGGACAAATATCCATACATGCACCACAACCTATACATAATTCTTCATTTACTTTGTAATAAATCATGTTCGTTCCTCCGAATTATTTGCGATGAGCAGGCAGCGGGGGAGCATAAGCCCAAACCAGTTTAATAGGGACATCGCCGGTATTAATGATGGTGTGTTCAACACCAAGAGGTGAATATATTGCCGAGCCGGCTCTGACGGGAATTTCTTCCTCACCGTCACCGATCACCAGTTTGCCTTCTCCCTGGATGATGAACATTGCTTCTTCTTCATCTACATGACAGTGGCGGGGAATGCGGCTTCCCACTTCTGTGGTATTAACGCCCATGGATATCTTGGTGGCGCCGACAGTGTGTTCGGAAATCAATATCTTGGAAACCCGCGGCGGATCACGTCGTTCTCCTTCTATTTCGCTTTCATGAACAACAATTTTTCTCATTATTCTTCCTCCTGTTGTATTATTTTCAGTTAACCTCCCTGTAAAAAAGGAGCAATCAAGATGTGATCACCATCATGCAGGATATGACTTTCATCCCGCAGTTTATGATTCACAATCACGGTCCCCACATCATCCGGCTCGATCTCCAGCAAATCAATTAGCTGTCTCACCGTTAGGGGTTCGTCACAGGAAAGAGTCCTGTGACGTTCCCGTTTACCGGCCAGGAAACCGTGTATTTCAACAGTTATCTTGATAAATATGCCACCTCGTTTACCGGTTAATTAATAATCTCTTAAACCGGCCATCTCTTTCTGGTCTACATCAAATACCGAATTAGTCGGAGGCAGGGGCTCCATGCTAAAGATTTCCGGCAGGCGATCCTGGCCGGGAGTAAATCCTTCCCGCTCATTGAAGGCCCACTCGATCTCGAGCAGATCACGCCCCATTTGCCAGAGCTTTTCTTCGTTCAAATCCCAGCCATACATACCGTTCAGCATATCAACCATTAACTGTGGATCAGCCAGGAGCGGAGGACGGGCAAAAATGCAAAAGCCCAGCAGATCCAGAACAGCCGCTCTCAGCTGCAGTTTGCGGGATAGTTCCACCTGTTCCGTTTTTTTGAGAGGATCAGTGGTTTTGCGATCGCCAAAGGCATTGCCTGCGGTGTGATCGGCACCCATGGGTGATGTGGCATAGGTTACACCGTTTCCCTTTAAAGCCCGCGGATCATAAGAAGGGAACGCCTGCCCCTTGCTGACAGGAATCCTTCTCACGCCTAAAACCTGTCCGGTTATGAGGGCGCCGTTGCCGATTATCTTACCGGTCGGAGTGCCTTTCCGCACTTCTTCCAGAAGCTCTATAGCACCATCATAATCTCCGAAGTCAACCAGCCCTGCTTCCATAGCCACACCCAGGGCAGCACCGGTTTCGATAGTATCCAGTCCAATATCATTGCAGAGGCGGTTAAGGTGCGCCACATGGTCCAGGCTGGAAAACCCACAGTTTGAACCGAGGAGACCAATTGTCTCATACTGGAGAGTGGAAACAATGATATTTCCCTTTTCATCAGGGACCACGTTGCTGCATTTGATTATACAACCAGACATACAGCGCTTGCCGTATCTCCCCTTGCCACCGCGTTTGTCAATCAGGTTATGCAGCGCTTCACCGGTTAAGGTTTCAACACCCTCAAAATTGCCGGTGCTAAAATTACGTGTTGGCAGAGCACCCATTTCATTAACAGCGCTGACAATGCTGGCAGTGCCATACATCTGCTGGTTCTTTGTTTTGGGGCTTTCAATAAGCAGCTTATTGAGTTTGCGCACAGTCTGGTTAAATTTATCCTTATCAACCGGATTGCGCTGGGCCTTACCAGGCGAATCAACAATGACAGCCAGGAGCCCCTTTGCTCCCATGACTGCACCGAGGCCTCCCCGGGCAGCAAAACGCAATTCGAAATCAGGATCGCTCATTATGACAGAAGCACCCCTGAAACGGTTAAGTCCGGCCGGTCCCACGCAGATGACGGCAATTTTATCACTCCATTTATCGCACAGCCGGTTTATCAGCTCATATGCACCATTTACCTCAAAATCAACCTCAATTAGATCCGTTTTGCGATCTTCACCAATATGGAGAATGTATTTCTTGCCTTCATTTGCTTCACCTTCAACAACGAGGGCCCTCACTCCGATACGGGCGAGGTATCCTCCGGCTGTCCCGCCTGAATTGGCTTCTTTTATTCCCCTGGTGAGGGGGCTTTTTGCCCCTACAGAAAGTCTGCCTGAGCTTGATGCTCCGGTACCGCCCAGCAATCCGGGAGCGAAAATTATTTTATTGTTCGGTCCCAGCGGATCACAGCCTGCCGGCACTTCATCATAAAGAAGATTTGAGGTAATGGATCTTCCACCTTTGTCTTCATATTTAGCCGGCACTTTTTCTTCAGTTACAGACTGTTTGCTCATGTCGAGTCGTAAAATATACTCCAAATTATGACCTCCTTTTTTAACAGAATAAGTTATCCTTTGAGTTCAGGAATGGCCGCATTATATTCTTCAGCCATGTTTTTCAGGGAATCAACCTGGCTGTGGGTAAAGGGGATACCGGACTTCTGGCGTTCCGCTGTCAGGTTTTGTTCTATTTCACCGGGGGCATAAATATTTTTTACGTTACCGGCCTTTGGTTCATCATGAAGCCTGCTCACATACTCATAGATTTGCCCCTTGAAATTTTCTGTATCGTTAAAAGCATCGATTTTAACAGCCATCAGCAGGTGGCCGGCATTCACCGGTCCGCTGAAATCAGTTAACTCTCTAACCCCGTCGCTGTATCCGCTGCCGGTTAACATTCCTGCCAGCAGATCAATTAATACAGCAAGGGCATAACCTTTCACTCCACCCATGGGAACCAAACTGCCATGAAGAGCCTTTTCAGGGTCGCAGGTGGGATTGCCTTCCTCGTCAAGAGCACATTCCGGAGGCAAAGGTTCCCCTTTTGTGGCACACAACCTTATTTTACCCCTGGCTGTAACCGAACTGGCCATGTCTACAATAATATTGGCCCCATCCCGGCCTGGTATACCCACAGCCATCGGGTTTGTCCCCAGCAGAGGCCGCTTTCCTCCGAAAGGTGCTATGGCCGGGCTTGAGTTGGTTATTACCAGGCCTACCATATCTTTCTTCATGGCCTGCATGACATAATATGCCGCCACCCCAAAGTGGTTGCTCTTTTTGACACCTACCATCCCTACACCTTCAGAAGAAGCCATTTCAATCGCTTTTTCCATTGCCCTGGCTGTAATAACCGGGCCCAGTCCGTTGTCGCCGTCGACAACAGCAGCCGCGTTATAACTGCTTTCAATTTTAATCTGCGGATTAGCATTGATCAAGCCCATTTTTAAACGTTTTAAATAAACAGGCATCCTGGCTATCCCATGTGAACTTATACCTCGTAGTTCCGCACAGGTAATAACATCCGCTGTTACTTCAGCATCCTCTTTGTTAACAGAAACAGCCTGTAAAAGCTTGGCACATGTTTCTTTTAAAACTTCCTGTTGAATTAATAATGTGTCTTCTTTCATAAAATACTTCCTCCTCAAAAGCTTTCATCCGGCACTGTTTTTTATGGCGGATAAGCGACTGTATAGATATGACGACCGCCTCTGTGCAGGGGTCCTTTGAGAAGGGCCTCGATTTCTTCGTGCGGTCTCTGGGTGATTGTTTCGGCAGGGGGCAGTTTCCCCGGAGGATATTTCTCTTTGACCATATCAACTACTTCAACCATGTAGTCAAGAAGAGCTTCCAGGCCCGGCTTCGCCTTGTCGGCGCTGGCCAGTGATGGTTTGCCGATTACACCTTCAGGATAGGAGATAACCTCCAACCCGCCAAAACCGATTACGCAGTGTCCGGGGAAGGGATACTGGTATACATCGCCGCCCATGTCAATATGGCCGCGCGGGATGCTGCTGCCAGGATTGTTATCCACGGCATCATTCAGCTTAACCAGTTCCGGGAACAAAGCCATCGAATAGGAAGTTTCCGCTTCGTCAGCATGCCGGAAGGGGGTTTCAAAGGGCCCGCCGCATTCTTTATCTTTTAAATACTTAGGGATAACTGTCGGCCAGTTCAACATCATCAGTACCGAGGGAACCTGGTACTTTTTCATAAACTGGTGCAGGGCAGTGGGAATAACATATTCCTGTCCGTGCCCGTTCAACAAAATCTGTTTCCTGAAGCCGGCATTCCAGAAACCGGCAATAATATTGCGCAGGTAGGCAACAAATACATCTTCGTGAACCACTACTGTCCCGGGCATTCCCAGGTGCATCGCCGGGTGGGAACCATACCAGATCGGCTGCGCTATCGTGCAGCCTGTCTTCTGGGCTACCTGCTCGGCCATCCGGGTTACCAAAAATGTATCCTCTCCGTAAGGCGCTCCCGCCCCGTGGTTTTCCGTGCTGCCCACGGGAATCAGCAAAATGTCGTTCTCTTTTAACCTCTCGGATACCTGTTTGCCGGTCATGTTCTGGAAATAAAGCTGGGTATCTCGATCCATGTGCCCTCCGTCAGGGGGCAGTTTCCATTCTCCCATGCTTAAATACTCCTTTCTACCCCGCTTAAGTCCGGGTTTACTTTTGGACAACAGGCCCTTTTAACCGTAGTTGCATAAACCGCACATACTTACCAGCTAAAAGGGCCGTCGCTTAAGCACTCACTGCGCCGCCTGTTTTATCCATGCGGCTGAACATTCTTTTTTATTCAGGTATCGCCATATCCTTGCCGCCGCGCGGGCTCTGCTTGGCTTCCGGGTAGTAACGGTCCATGAATTCACGCATAATCACTACCTGCTGGGCCATGGCTATACCTTCAGGTGCCCTGGTGATCTCTCCATGGGCACTGATGGCGCTGTTACCAGATTTCAGGTGCAGCGGGGAACCGATGCGCACCATTTCGGGCGCTTCGTAGAACCTGATAAATCCACCTGAGGCTGGCGGGTTGTCGGTATGAACGTCCAGGGGAACATCAACAGCCTGTCGCAGGGAAGCAATCATCGGCAGAGTCATGTCACGAACAGGGTTGATCGAGTCGGCTCCCAGCTGCTCCAACACTTTGAAGCTGGCAGGGTTGCCGTGTCCACAGTGCGCCGATATTTTAAAGTGCATGTTCTTGGGCAGTTTGCCCGCTTTGCGCATTTCATTTAATACCCACAGCAGTCCTTCGTCATAAACCAGCACTCCGCGGCCGCCCAGTTCAGCAATGTGAAGAACTTCTTCAACCGCCCGCACTACCTGCTCCATACCACGCAGACGATAACCAATCCTTACACCCTGCGAAGAAAGACGGGTAGCACTGGTGTCGTAAGTGGCCCGGGGGCCAACTGACAGGTTCAGTTCCACTCCTTTATCTTTACAAATCGCAATATACTCTTTCAGTTCACGGGTAGTATGCCTGAAAGTCCCGTAGGTCTCATCAATTCTGTTGATCATAACTCCATAGTCTTCACCCGTTTCCAGTAAAGCTTTCGCCGCTTCAGCCGAGTTGACTGTCGGTACTTCCAAACGGTAATGGCAACCATCCGGGAAGGTCTTACCCGAAGTGGGAAGATCAAATGAGTCCGATTTGGGCAGACCCAGTCCTGCTAAAAAATCTCTTGTTTCTTGAAACAACAATGAAAACACCGTCCTTCTTCTTATTTGTTATTCTTATTATATTATATACTTATGCAATTATTATGCCAACCTCTCAAAACACCACTATACAACATCGGATGTAAATATTTTGGCCATTCTGATCCGGCAGACTCCATCCTCAAACTCAATGGGGGTGATCTCGGGCGGCATACTGCCGTTCTGCTCCATGGAGTACATGAAGACATTGGCTATAGGGCAACTAAGCGGCTGCTTGCCATGCTTGGTGAAACCTTCGGTTATATTTTTCAGGCAGCAGCCTTTCACTTTTATAGTTACCGATACATTGTCTTCTTCCTTTTCAATTTCTTCCACGAAACCATTATCCTGCAACCATTTTACAAGGCTGTCAGTATCTTTAAGATCTTTCACTGCATCCTTGAAAAAGGAAACTCCCACGGTTGTCATGCGATAACGGGCTCCGCGACCGCGTTCATCATAAAACTCTTTTTGAGATTCAAAAATCAAAGTGTCTTTAAATTGATCCATTAAGCTCATTTTGCAAACCTCCCGGGCTTATTTTTTGTCAAAATAGGACTCTCCAAATTTTTCACTGAATACCAGTTCCTCTATGGGAAGACGTGGCCTCGCTTTCGGAACTCTGGCCGGTTGGCCAATGGCAATTATGCTCACCGTCTTGTATTCATCACTAATACCAAAATATTCGTTTAAGACTTTTTCATCACGTACATCGATGCAGGGAGCCACCAGCCAGCAGGCACCCAAACCCAGGGCGGTAACGGCCAGCAACATGTTTTCAATTGCCGCCGAGGTATCAAAGGGTGTATCCCATACTTCTTTTTTACCCAGGACAATAACGATAACATCGGATTCATTTACAAAAGCCGATACATCACCGGAAGTCAATTTTTTAAATGCCGCTTCTTTCTTGGCCTGGTCTTTTAACTTCTCAAACCTTGCATGCATCTGTTTGCTGAGGAATTCACCGGTAAAGCGGCGCCCGCTGCCTCTCCTGCTTAAATCGGAAAGAAACTTCTTGTTTTTTTCATCCCTGACCACAATGAAACGCCAGGGCTGTGCATTTTCACCGGAAGGAGCCTGACGAGCACTTTCCAGGATCGTGTTCAGATCTTCATCGGATACCTTCTCGTCGGTATAATTCCTGATGCTTCTCCGATCATTGATTACCTGCAAAAAAACATCTTTTACATCATCCATTAACTTTTTCCTCCTTTTGCCTGCATTTAAAATTTACCCTTTTCTGCGAATGCGGTTTATAAATAAATAATTTTTACCACCGCTGTGTTTATATTATTTTATCATTAAATAAGTTAGTTGCAAATATAATGCCAACGTTTTCCGGCAGAAGAGTTTATACAAACAGGGCTAATCATGGTTTCAGCCAGATAATATCTCATTATGCATTTAAAATTGAAATGATAATATTGAATCTTGAAAGGCAGCCATGATATAATCTAACAGGTATTTAATTTGTGTTACAGCAGGTGACTTCATTAATGAATAAACTGGCAATAATTGCTCCTGACAAAGAACTGGCAAAATTATGCGAAAAAGTTGCCGCAGAAGGGGACTTTTCGGCAGAAATAAGTATCGGTATCGGCACTACCAGAAATGGCATAGCCATGGCCAAGAAAGAGAAAGAAAATGGGGCTGAAGTCCTTATATCTCGTGGCGGCACAGCGATCCTGATCCGCAACGAAATAGTTGAAATACCTGTGGTTGAAGTAGAAGTAACAGCATATGATTTAATTTACAGCTTTAACAATGCCCGGCAGTGGGGCAATAAAATTATTATTGTGGGATTCGAAAATGTAATTAATGCCATCAGGGGCATTGATCATGTTCTCGAAGATATGAGTAATTTGGAAATTATTACGGAAAAAGTCGGTGCAGAACATGAAATTACCGGTATTGTAAAGAAACACCTCGAAAAGTTCGGCCCGGAAAACCTGGTTTTCATCGGCGGCAAGCTGGTAGTGGAAAAAGCAAAAGAAATCGGCTGCCATGCTGTTGTTCTCCATTCAGCGGGAGAAAGTGTAATCCGGGCAATCAATGAGGCGATCCGGCTTGCCAGGACAATCCGCTCGGAAAAAGCAAGGACAAACCAGTTCAAAACTATTTTAGAATATATTTCAGACGGAGTGCTTGCCGTTAACAGCAAGGGTGAGGTGACCGTTTACAATAAAGCGGCCGAAAATATTATCGGCGTAGCCAAACGCAATGTGCTCGGCCGCCCGGCCCAGGAGGTCATTCAAAATACCCGTATGCACGAAGTCCTGGAAACAGGGGTTGAAGAAGTAGGTGTGCTGCAAGAAATTGGCAACACGACAATCGTTACCAACCGGTCTCCCATCCGAGTGGACAATAAAACTGTCGGAGCCGTGGCCACATTTCAAAATGTTACCGCTTTGCAACAGATGGAACAACAGGTTAGGCGAAAATTGTCACGACGCGGCCTGATGGCCAAATGGAACTTTGATGATATCATTGGGAAAAGCCCGGTAATGAAGAAAACAGTGAAACGCGCCCTTAGATTTGCCGAGGTAGACAATACCATCCTGCTATCTGCTGAAACAGGAAGTGGCAAAGAAATCTTCGCTCAGAGTATTCATCAACACAGTAAACGTAAGAACGGCCCCTTTGTTGCTATCAACTGCGCAGCTTTGCCGGAGACTCTCCTCGAGGGAGAACTTTTTGGTTATGCCGAAGGGGCTTTCACGGGAGCAGTAAAAGGGGGTAAAGCAGGTTTATTTGAACTTGCGCATGGAGGAACGATCTTCCTTGATGAAATCGGCGAAATATCAAAACATCTGCAAACTCTTTTTTTACGGGTTCTGCAGGAAAAAGAAGTTCGCCGGGTCGGCGACGACAGGGTTATCCCGATCGATGTAAGGGTTATTGCCGCTTCAAACCAGGATCTCGGCATTTTAGTTCAAAATGGCAAATTCAGGGCGGATCTTTATTACCGGATTAATGTGCTTAACCTGGAAATTCCACCCCTGCGTGACAGGTGTGACGATATTCCCCTCCTGGCTTCAAATATTTTGAGCAATTTTAACAAACGAAGCATGATTAACCTGACTTTTTCCCCCCAGGCTCTGAAAGTGTTAAAATCATATTTTTGGCCTGGTAATGTCAGGCAGCTGGAAAACGTTCTTGAAAGATTGTTTGTGATAGCCGAAGACAGCGTCATAGATGGCAGTGATGTCGAAAATGCACTGTTGAGCGAACCAAAAGCATTAAAACCGGATTTAAATTACTCTTCCACCGGTATGCCAGCACCGGGGAAATTTAGCTCCAGCAGGCTTTCCAGAACTCTCAATATAAAAACAGAAATAGTAGAAAAAGAAGCAACAGGAGAGGGACTTTTATCGGAAATTGAAAAAGAAACAATTATCAAAGTGCTCAACGAGGTTAACGGGCGGAAACAGGAAGCAGCTCAAATTCTCGGCATAAGCAGTACCACTTTGTGGAGGCGGCTCAAGAAACTTGGGATCAATACCTGATAAGCTGTAATCATCATTTTTATTTTTATTCAACGCCATTTACAACGGCCAATGGTTTTTCACCTTTGAGGACACGAGCGCAATTTTCAAGAGAGAAACTGAGCATGCGGTTTAAGGACTGGACGGTTACACCGGCCAAATGAGGAGTAAGGAAAATGCGATCTTTTAATTTTTCCGGCATCTTCAACAGGGGATGGCCATCAGGCAAAGGTTCAATTTCATAAGTGTCAAGAGCCGCTCCCCCGATACGTTCATTCAATAATGCTTCGGCAAGGGCATCTTCATCAATTATCCCCCCGCGGCCAACGTTGACAATAATGGCATTTTTCTTCATCATTTTAATTTCTGATGTGCTAATTAGCTTTGCCGTTTCAGGAGCATAAGCAAGACTGATGATTATTGCATCATTGCTCTTCAGGACAGTTTCAAAGTGCTGATAATTTATTCCAAGGCGTTCTTCCACTTCATATTTTCGAGTCCTGTTATAATAGGAAACTTCCACTCCCATCTGCTTCCCCAGTGCTGCTATAAGTGTCCCGATCTGACCCAGGCCAATGATCCCCCATTTAGTATTATTCATTTCTTCCATTCCCCGTGCCAGCAGCTCTCCCCTTACTTCCTGGTAAAGACCTTCCTTTATTTTCCTATCTGCATAAGCAAGCCCCCGCTGCAAATTAATAATCACGGCCAGTACAAGTTCGGCTACAGCTTCTGTATTCAAACCAGGAGCATTACAAACAGGAATACCAGCTTTCGCTGCCGCTTCAATATCAATCTTATTATAACCGGCACCTGCGGATTGAATCATTTTTAATTTGGGAAGAGAATTAATGATTTCTTTCGTGATCTGGGGATAAGGAGCCGGGCAAAGCAGACAAAGAGTATCTCTTGCCGCGGCGATAATGCTTGACAGCTCATAATCTGTGCAAAAACCAAGGTTATCCTTAAAAGCTTCAAGTGTAGCCAGGGTGCCTGGATCTTTAAAATATATCTTGGGAATTAAGCTTAATATTTTTGGAATAACAACATCCCCTGTTAGCCGCTGACAAAATTCTTGATGATAATGACCCGCGATTTACTTAAACCGAGTTTCATATCATCTTGTTTCATATGATGATGAAAAGTATTCATACAAGTATAAAGGACCCTTTCTGCAGATCAATCAACGGAAGACAGGATCTCTCTGGAAATGAGGATCTCCTGGATCTGACTGGTCCCTTCAAAAATGGCAAATATTTTACTGTCCCTAAACATCCTCTCCACGGGGCAATCTTTAGTGTAAGAACAATCTTCCATCAAATCCATGGCTGCCGAAGTAACGCGCATAACCATTTCCGTGGCAAAGAGTTTGCCCATTGAGGCAAATTTTACAATATCGGGGTCTTTGCGATCATATTTTTGAGCGCTTAACTGAACCAGGGCCCTTGCTGCATTGACCTCGGTTTCCATTTCCGCCAGTTTCATCAATCGCCAGCTAATATCTCTTTTCTTTGCTTCTTTAATTTTCTTGAGATGTCTTGCTGCAGTATTAATACTGGCCTGAGCTATACCAATAGCCTGTGAAGACGATGATAAACGTCCTTTATTCAAACCGGCACCGGCAATCTCAAAACCCTGGCCAATTTCCCCAATTATATTGGCTTCAGGAACTTTCACATTTTCAAAAAATAATTCTGTGGTAAGAGAACCTTTTAGCCCCATCTTCTTTTCATTTTTACCAATGTTTACTCCTTCAAAATCACGCTCCACCAGGAAAGTGGTCAATTTCTTTTTATCCTCAACCATTACCTGGGCAAAAACACAGTAAATATCGGCATGACTGCCTTTGGTAATAAAACATTTATTGCCGTTTATTATGTAATAGCCGTCCTCTTTCCTGGCGGTTGTAGCGATACTCCGGATATCCGAACCAGCTCCGGGCTCTGTCAGGGCAAAGGCAGGCGATATCTTTCCCGCCGCTATGAGTGGCAAATATTTGGCCTTCATCTCTTCACTGCCAAACAACTCAATAGGTGAGGACCCGAGAGTTTGATTGCCCAGCAGAACGCCCAGCGCTCCGGAGATAGATCCCGCCCTTTCCAAAACTGTACAGAGAAAAGCCATGCTGAATCCCAATCCGTTGTATTTGACAGGAAAAGGAATGGCAAAAACACCGTGTTCGGCAAATAAATGATCTATTTCCGGTGGAAAATCGTCATTTTCTTCCATTTTTGCAGCCAGCGGGGCAATTTTATCGTTTAATAGCCGTTCAACCTGGACAAGTTTTTCTTTTTCTCTATCTGTTAAAAACATAACCGTTCCTCCTCCAGTAATAAATTGCCAAAACATTTAAATTATATCAAGTTCATTACCCCCGGTATATAAAGAACAATATCCGGTAACAATAACAACAGGGTAATTACTGCAGCATCACTCAACAGGTAGGGAAAAGCAGCAGCATAAAGTTCTTTAACTTTAATTTCAGGAATAACTCCTTTAACTACAAAGAGCCCCAGTCCGAAAGGCGGAGTGGTCATACCGATTTGCAGGGCAATAAGCATCATCACGGCGAACCAGATCATATTGTAACCAAATGCTTCGATGATAGGCAAAAAAAAGGGTATGGTTACCATCATTATGGGCACCTGGTCCATAAAGGTCCCCAGAATTACAACCAGGATGAGCATGGCAATTACTGTAACTATCGGGGTAAGCCCCAGGCCAATTACCCATTTGACCATCCCGGTAGAAATCCCTGTGTGAGCAAGTAGTTGGCTGTATGATGCAGCAGTGATGGTAATAAAAAAGATCATCCCTGTTGTTTCCATGGTCGATGTAACCGTTTTTTTAATTACATCCCAGGTTAAATTTCGGTAGCCTATCACAACTATCAACGAAGCTACAAATCCCACAGCAGCCGCTTCAGTGGGGGTGGTAATACCAAAAAGGATGAAAACGAGCATCAACCCGGTGACAAAGGCGGCAGGCAAAAGATCTACGGCCAGGCTGTGGAATCTTTCCCGCCACGAAATTTTTTCAAACTCATATTTAGGTGCCTGTGACGGGTTGATGGCCACCCGAAGCAAAATGACACTAGAATATCCCACAGCCATTAATATTCCCGGGCCAATTCCACCTATTAAAATCCCTGCAACTGAGATCTGGGCAATTGCGGCATAAAATACAGAAAGAGCACTGGGAGGGATGATCATAGCCAATCCCCCTGAAGCAAGGATGGGGCCGATTGACATGGCTTTACTGTAGTTCTGTCTGCGCATCTCCGGGTAAAGAATAGAAGCAAGCAGTGAGAAACTGGCCAGAGTTGAACCGCTGATAGCCCCAAAAAAAGTGCCTGCGGCTACACTAATAAAGCTGAGCCTGGCAGGGATAGAACCCATCCATTTGGAAATACAATTGATGCTGCGCATAGCAACACCGGAATGAAACATTAGATTACCCACCAGGATAAAAAGTGGAACCGGTGTTAAGGTGAATTTGGCTATTGAACTGAAAAAGCCGTTGATCACATGGTTAACTCCCAGGGCAGGATCAACAAAAACCACAAATCCAAAGAGAACCATTATTAAAAGGGCAACGCTAACCGGCAGTCCCAAAAAGAGCAATACAAGCATTACAGCAAACATTATTAACGCCATTAGCTGCCATTCCAAAATACATCCCTCACTTCTGTGTTAAGTTCAAGTTGTCTGATTTCTTCCAGCGGTAGAACTATCGCCATCCAGGTTGCGGATCTCTTTTATGGCAGTTATAAGTTTTTTCAGGGCAATCAGGGCAAAAATCAGAAAGCATAACATCACAAAAAACATAAAAATATACCTTGGCGGTTCGATGGTATCAAAAAGGATCAAACCGCTTTTATATAGATCGTAGGTCATCACGCTGCTGTAAACAAAAATAAGAAGCCCCAGCGGAAAACAGACGGCCATATTGAATATGTCCAAGTACTTCTGCACCCGCGGAGAAAACATCTCTTTAATTGCTTCAATACTGACATGTTTATCGGTTTTCAATAGAAATGGGATGGCCAGGAAAGTCATTATGAATAAACAGTATCCGCTGATTTCATAAATACCACGAATGGGTTTATTCATAAAATAGCGGGTCATGCTGCTGGTAAAAACAATAAAGCCAAGGGATACACAAACCAGGCCGCTTGCCAGAAACATTTGAAATGATATCTTATCCGGTAACTCGATGATCCATTTCAAAACACGATGGACTGGCGTATTGTGATGTTTTTCTTTCCGGTTTTTATCTGACATGTTCAATCCCTCACTGTCGGGTGTTCAAATTTTAAATGTTACTTTTTCCAGTTAATTTGCCTCTATTCCACCTGATAATAAAGCCCGCGGCTCAGCGAGATTATGTTTGCCGCGGGCTTTTGGCATTACTTGGTCAGCAATTCGCGAATGCGATCAACATTTTCCGGTGAACGGGCAGCTATCTCTTCCCAACCCGCTTCTTCTGCAGTAACCAGGAACTGTTCTGCGTCCTCCGGTGGAAGCTCAATGATTTCCAGCCCTGCGCCGATCATGCCTTCAATGCTTCTATTATATTCTTCAGCAGCCCACTCAAAACCATATTCCTGAGCTTCATAGGCGATTCTTTCTATCTCAGGTTTAATATCGTCCGGTATGCTGTTCCAGGCATCAAGGTTCATGAGCAAGCTGGCTGCACCATAATAGAAGAAAGGCTTGACCAGGTAATCCGCTGCTTCATGGACCCCAATGTCGAAACCACCAGAAATAGAATGGGCAAACCCGTCAATGGTTCCCCGATCCATAGCGGTAAGCAGTTCTTCCCAGGAAAGACGGGTACATTCTATCCCGAGTTTTTGCAGGAATGCTTCATATGCAGGGATGGTCCTGAAAATCATACCGTTAAAATCATCTATAGATTCTATTTTTGTATCGGTATAAATACCGAACCATTCGGGCCCTACATTCATCTGGCCAAAATATTTGGCGTTGCCTTTTTCCTGCATAAGCTGATCGAAAAATTCATGCGCTCCATTTTCATGCATTTCCAGGGGGCTTACTTTAGAAAGCTTAAGGGCATCGATTTCAGGCACATAGGGAATATAAAAATCAGCCGGGAAATAAAGAAAATCAATCACTCCAGTGTTCAGCGCTTCCGCCTGGTCGGGAACAGACACAACCTCAGGACCGCCCAACATCACAATTTCTACTCTGTCGCCGAGTTCTTCATTAACTTTATCAACAAAATAATGCAGAGGGATATTATCTTTTAAGTGTGCGCTCCAGTAACTGACAGCTTCAAGAGTTATTACTTCTCCGGTTTCAGCAGGCTCTTCAGTTGTTTCTTCCGTTTCTTCAGCAGGCTCTTCTTCAGGTTCACCAGCGTCATCAGCTGTCTCACCACAGCCTATTGCCGTAACCATCAATAAAACCAGTAAACTCATACCGAGAACCATAAAAAACTTCTTCGTCATCAACATTCACCTCTCGAAATTAATTTTGATTCACACAACGCACGATCCTCTTTTACTCTCACAATGTTCGACACATGATAAAAATGCACCTTCTAACAATCTATTTTTTTTATCATCTCCCCGAAAGTAATAATGAACTGCCAAAAGACTATATTATGAATACAATAATTATGCAAATATTAAACTTCATTTTTCAGAAAATATGATCTCCAGGTGTTCTCCTTGAGTAAAAAATATTAGTATTTTATATTTATAAATACAATTATCATACCACTAAGATAAAACCAATTTCACAACGATAACCGAGATTAAAATTAATTCAAGCTTCAACATTGCCTGAAAATATATTTCAAAATGATATTTCAAAATAAACCGTCACATAATAAAGTGAAACATTTATTTAATTATTCACCAAAGTAACTTTCTATCAGGCATCTCCTGATTTTTATCATTTAATCATAATTTATAATAAACAAAAATTTAAATTTTTTATTAGAAGGATCTTACATTTAAACTTTCATGCTGAATGCTCCAAGCAAGAAGTAACTTAAGTTTATCTCAAAGTCAAAAAACAGGCAAATATTATACGGGAATAGACTAAGTTCTTTTTATTTGATAATATAATGATAGAAATTTTTTTAACTTCATCACGAATACTTTCTAAACAGGGCTTACGGGTTGATGCAATAATAAGGGCTGACAGAAAATCTTAACCGGCCTGTTAAAAATAAAGTACAGAAACAATGTTCTCTGCTATTGATGGCACGAAGATTGCATATAAATTTAAGGTGAGAATTGTAAACCCTTTTTAAAATTCTGCGCACTCCAGGTAAAATTGTTTATTGAGTAACTTGAAATGACCTATCCCGGCAACAACTTAATAACTTATTTCATACACCCAAACTGGAGTAGAAAAGGATGATAAAATGTCCAAAGTAATATCTGCAGACGAAGCTGCAAAATTAATCAGAGATGGAGCAACGGTAGGAATAGGAATGATGGGATTGGCCGGGTGGCCTGAAGAAGTGGCTAAGGCAATCGAAAAACGCTTCCTTGAAACAGGCAATCCACGTGACCTGATCGTAGTGTCAAGTTCAGCCGCAGGAGACAGCCATGAAAGGGGTTTAACCCGTTTAGGTTATGAGGGTTTGGTTAAAAGGTGGATAGCTGGCCATATGGGGCAGGCTCCCAAAATGAGAAAACTGGTTGAAAATAATATTATTGAAGCATACAACCTTCCACAGGGGGTTATTGTTCAGCTTTGGCGAGAAATAGCAGCCAAACGCCCGGGGCTGATCACAAAAGTTGGGCTGGGTACTTTTATCGACCCCCGTATCGAAGGCGGAAGAATGAATCCCCGCACTAAAAAAGATATTATCAAAATCATTGAAATCGAAGGCGAGGAATACCTTTTTTATCAAACATTTCCTGTGGATATTGCCCTGATAAGAGGCACAGTGGCCGATGAAGATGGAAACCTGACTATGGATAAAGAAGGAATGTTCCTGGAAGCTCTGCCCCTGGCACAGGCTGTCAAGAATTGCGGCGGCATTGTAATTGCCCAGGTTGAATATGTAGCCCAGCCGAACACCATTCACCCAAAAAGAGTAAAAGTACCGGGTATTCTAGTCGATTACGTGGTCCAGCGCACCGATCCAAATAATCATTTCCAGACCGAGGCTGTATATTTTAACCCTTCATTTTCCGGTGATGTGAAAGTGCCTCTTTCCGCTATTACCCCCTTAGAGCTAACCGAGCGCAAAATTATTGCCCGGCGAGCTGCCATGGAATTGGTACCAGGTGTAATTGTAAACCTGGGCATCGGCATTTCGTCCGATGTTTCAGCCGTGGCGGCAGAAGAAGGAGCAGCCGACATGATTCATCTCACCACCGAGTCGGGCACTATTGGCGGAGTTCCCGCCAGCCCACCTCACTTTGGCCACGCTTACAATGCTGAAGCAATAATTGAACATCATGCCCAGTTCGATTTCTATGATGGCGGGGGCATTGATCTGACTTTCCTTGGCATGGCCCAGGCAGATAAAGAAGGCAACATCAACGTAACAAAATTCAGCAACAGGGTTATCGGTAGTGGCGGGTTTATAAATATAAGCCAGAATGCCAAGAAAGTAGTTTTCTGCGGTACTTTTACCGCCGGGGGGCTTGAAGTATCTATTGAAAATGGCAAGCTGAAAATAAACAGGGAAGGCAAGATCCAGAAACTGGTTGAGCATGTTGATCAGATAACCTACAGCGGCAAATACGCCCGGGAAATCAAACAACCTGCTGTATATGTCACCGAACGGGCAGTATTCAGACTGGAACCAGAAGGGTTAACCTTGATTGAAATAGCTCCGGGTATCGACCTGGAAAAAGATGTCCTGGCCGTAATGGGGTTTAAACCCAGGATTTCACCAGACCTCTATACAATACCTGCAGGAATATTTAAACCGGAATGGGGTGAGTTGAAAGAATTTATCAACAATAAGCACCAGGCCTGATTTACCGGCCTTACGATGTAAAAAATAACGGAATCACATCAATCAAATAAATATTTTGAAAGGAGTTTGATAAAAATGGGTAAAGCGTACAAAATCGGTGTTGTCGGTGCCGGGAATATGGGCAGCGGTATAACTCAGAAACTGGCCCAGGAAAAAATGAATGTAACGATGGTTGACACCAAACCGGATTTTATTGAGCGCGGGTTAAAGAACATCCGTCAAACTCTAAACGAAGGTGTGAAACGCAATATTTTCACTCCGGAAAAGGTAGAAGAAATTATCGGGCAGATTAATGGAACTACTGACTTGAACGAACTTAAAGATGCCGATCTGGTTATAGAAGCTATCTTTGAAGATGAAAAGGTTAAAGGCGAATTGTTTGCCAAACTGGATCAGATCTGCGATCCAAAAACAATTTTTGCTACCAATACTTCCAGTTTACGTGTAGGCAACCTGGCCAAATGGACAAAGCGCCCGGATCGCTTTATCGGAACCCACTATTTCTTCCATCCAGCGAAGAACCGCCTTGTTGAGATTGTTCCTCATGAAAAGACCAGTGAAGAAACAAAGGAAAAAGTCCTTCAGATTGCCAACCTTCACGGCAAAACTCCGATTGTGGTTAAAGACTCTCCCGGTTTTTGTGTAAACCGCATTTTCATTCCCTGGTATGTTGAAGCAATCCGCATAATCGAGGAAGGTATTGCTAATGTGCCCACCGTCAATGAGGCAACCAAGCGCGGTTTCGGCATCGGCCTCGGCCTTTTTGAGCTGTGGAATATGTCCGGTGGGACAGTTATCGGCCTTCACGGTGCTGAAGGTTTGGCTAAAGAACTGGGAAGTTTTTATGCTCCTCCCGAACTGCTGCGACACCAGGTTGAAGATTTGAAATCCGATTTCTCTCTTGAAGGTGAAATTGACGACAGCAAAATGGACATTATAGCCGATCGTCTCTATGCCGTGGCCATGGGGGTAGCCTGCACCATGGTTGACGAAGGTGTAACCTCTCTCGAAGACGTAGACCGGGGTATTAAAATAGGTCTGACCTGGCGGAAGGGACCGTTCGAGCTAATAAACAGTATGGGCATTGAAAAAGCCTACGAGATGGTCAAAGAACTCACTGAAAGACGTAACGATTTTAAAATGCCCAAACTACTTGAAGAACAGCACCAAAAAGGCGAACCATTTGAATTTAAATTTGTTGATCTTGAAATCGAAGATAATATTGCCTACATTACAATTAACCGCCCCGAAGCAATGAATGCCCTCAATCCGGTTGTTGTGGATCAGCTGGAGAAAAAATTTGATGAAGCAGAAAAGAAACCGGATGTTAAGGCCATTGTTTTCAAGGGAGCCGGCAAAGCTTTTATCGCCGGGGCAGATATAAAATTCTTTGTCAACAATATCAAGTCGGACAATGTTGACAAGACCTATGCTTTCACCCGCAAAGGTCAGGATCTCCTTCTGCGCTTTGAAAATTCGCCGAAAATGACCATCGCTCTGGTTGACGGGCTCTCTCTCGGCGGAGGAAGCGAAGTAGCCCTGGCCTGCCAGGCGATTGTGGCCACCTCCAACGGATCTTTTGGCTTTCCCGAAACGAATATCGGTATCTTCCCCGGGCTTGGAGGGATGATCCGCTTAGAACGGCACCTGGGGCTGGAACTGGCCAAATACTATATCTTCACAGGCAAAAACATCAGCGCTGAAGAAGCATATGAACTTGGTATTGTAACCAGGCTGGTTGAGCCCACTGAAGTAGAAAAAGCTATTAAAGAAGTCGTTGCCAGCGGCAAATTCGACAAATACCGCCCGCGTGAAATACCGGCTAAATATGACCAGGCCAAAGCAGTCTGCTCTTCAGAAAATGTGGAACGCCTGTTAAAAGGTGAAACTCCAAAAGGAGTAGATCCGGAATTTGCAGAAAAAGCAGCAAAAATCGTCGCTAAAAAAGCTCCTGTGGCCCTGAAACTGGCCAATGAATTAATGGATGCTCAATCCAAGGTCTCCATCAAAGAAGCCATTGATCTCGAACTTGGAAAATTATACGACATCTTTGCTACTGAAGATGCTTTAGCCGGACTGCAGTCTCCAGGCCGCCCGCCAAAATACCAGGGTAAATAAATATAAAACAAATTGAAAGGAGATTAATAACATATGTTCAATAAAGCTTACATTCCATACAAAGGTTATTACAGTACTCCATTCTCCAAGTGGCAGGGTAGCTTACAAAATGATAATGCCATAGATCTTGGAGCTAAAACAAGCAAACGCTGGTTTGAAAGCAAAGGAATCGATCCAAAAATTGTTGAATATCTTTATCTGGGAATAACTGTCGGACAGCACCGAGTCTTTTTTGGAGCCACCTGGCCCGCAGTACAGATGGGCGCACCCGATATCCCCGGCATGACAGTAATGCAGGCCTGTTCTACTGCCACCACTTCAGTTTTTAATGCCAGCGCATCGGTGGAAGTGGGCAATGTCAACACTGCGTACTGCCTGCTGGTAGATCGGTGCTCAAACAGCCCTCATACCGTCTGGCCAAACCCGATGGGCCCCGGAGGCAAAGTCATTGCTGAAGACTGGTTTATGGATAACGTGGAAGCAGATCCGGCCACCGGTTCGGGGATGCTGGTCACCGCTGAAAATGTGGCCCGGCAGGAAGGTTTTACTCGCGAGGAGGCCGACGAGCTGACCCTGCGCCGGTATGAGCAGTATGCCGAGTCTCTGGCTGATGATCGCGCTTTCCAAAAACGTTTCATGTTCCCGGTCGAAGCAACTGTTTCCCGCAAGGAAACCAAACTGCTGGAAGAAGACGAAGGTATTGCTAAAACATCCAGAGAAGCACTGGCCCGCCTGAAACCTGTGGCCAAAGACGGCATCCATACTTTCGGGGCTCAGACTCACCCGGCTGACGGCAATGTAGGAATCCTGGTTACCAGTAAGGAAAAAGCCGCCGAATTGAGCGCTGATCCTAACATTACTATCCAGGTGGTTTCTTACGGCTTTGCCCGGGCAGAAAAGGCCTACATGCCAACGGCCCCTTATCCCGCTGCCCAGATGGCCCTTGAGCGGGCCGGGAAAACAGCCCAGGATATGGTAGCGATTAAAAATCATAACCCCTTTATTGCCAACGATCTATACCTGGCCAAAAAACTCGGCATCGACGCCAATTCCTTTAACAACTACGGCAGCTCAATAGTCTGGGGACATCCCCAGGCTCCTACTGCAGGACGCCTTATGGTAGAAGGCATCGAAGAAGCAGTTATCAAAGGCGGAGGCTACGTGCTGGTTTCCGGCTGTGCCGCAGGCGATACAGCAGCAGCGATTATTTTCAAGATCAGCTAACATCGCAATCGCATTTGTATTATTTGCAAAAGGCCAGGCTTTAAGCCCGGCCTTTTATCCTGTAACTGAAGATCTAAATTTTATCAACAAAATTTCAATTGATTAAAATAAATGTCAAAAATATTGTCTGGATCTGTTAGGATCAAAGATTGTAATTAAACAGGAGAAATTAATCATCGTAATCATTAAAGTCATCCGGAAGGCCGCACGATCCATCTGCACAATCCGGTTCACCCTGTCCAGGCAACCATTTATCAATCGTGGCAGTACCTAAATAACGATAATCTGAAGCAATAAAAAGCGGGCTTGTTTCCCCTCCCACAACTACAATTCTAATCTGATCAGGATCATGATAGGGGGCAATTATTTCTTCTCTTTTCAATTTGCTCCAGGTATAGTAAGGCTCCACTTTCCTTTCTGCTTCTGAGCCCAGTAACATCTGCACTGTATCATTATCCCAGTATTTACCTGCTTCCATTTTAATATTTTTTGCTAAATACCTGCTGTAGTCCTCTTTTGTTTTAAACCCCTGCTTTTCCTTTAGTTCTCTGGCTATCAAAGGATCCATAATAATAGTCGCGTTTGAATAAACTGATGGGATCGCTCCATATAAAATATTTAGCTCTTCGGTTACTGAACGGTTGGACGGTGCTCCAGAACTGTTTATAAATGTCCAACCACGGAAAAGGCTTACAGTACTGTCTTCTTTTTTATATCCTTTCTGGACGTGAAAAGGCTCCCAGGCACTTCTTTTTTCATTTTCCGCAACACACATGTTATTATAAGTAAAATTATTGCCCTGCGAGCTCCAAAGTGTTTTATTGGGCCGGGCGAATCCCCAGCAATGGCTCATCAAGGTCCATGCTCTCCCGATAACTGCATTGACCTTGTTAACAGCGCTAAAGGCAGCAAGCCCTGAATTAAGACCAACCTTTTCCCCTATGGGGCCATTAACAAGGATCATAGATCCAAAAGGAGTTGTGGAAGGCCTTAATGATGGTTCAGCCATTGAGGCAATAGCAAGAATAACCGGGAAATAAACAGGTTCGGCACCGGCCATAACGGCAATTGTCGCGATATTGGCAACTGTAGATTTAACCAGCTCATTAGTATCTTCAAGAAATACTTCCGCTACGATCTCACCTGGGTCAGCCTGTGTCCCTTCCAGCATTCTACTTACTCGTTCTTCTGTAGGAAGAATGATCGGCAACCCTTCGGTCCATCCTCTCTCGTAGAAAATAGTCTGCAGGTTCTCCTCCGTTTCCGGCCCAAGTAAAGAATCCCGGCCTGTTTTTTCTGCTGGTTCCTTTTCAGATTTGTCCTGCACTTTTTTCGGGGCAACCGGTTTAGTAAGTAAATCAATGATTTCTTCGATCACCGGTCTTCCAGTTTCCGGATCATTACCGGTGATGTATTCATATAAAGTGTCCTGCGAAACTCCTACCACTGGATGTGGGGTATATACAAAAGTCAAAGCAGCTCCCTTTGGATTCATCTCTACAACCTTTTTGTATTCACAGGTAGAAAGAGGCACCACAGGAAGGCCAAATTTATCTTCCAGCTTGATTGTCGAGGCAGCGACCGCTGCGGCACAACCCGGTCACCCGGCTACACCCAGAATCGCAGCATCACCTTTTTCCCTGATCTCATTCCATAGTTTCTCGCTTGGTTCATCATCCACAAAAACATTCCCGGGCTTTCTTTTCCTTATTGTCGTTACCGATGGCCAGTTTTCCTTAAACCATTTTTGCAGGGCTACCATGAAATAAGCACTGCCGCCGAAACCGGTATCCACAAGGTAAATAGTTTTTTTATCCAGGGAATCCAGCCTCTTTGACATGGAAAAGGCAACAGCACGTGCTGTGCTGACAGTCTTTTCTCCGGTTACAGGACTTACGGCATAAATTTTTTCTGTGTAATTCATAAGATCACTCCTTTTTTAGTTTCCATGATTAGTTTTCACCGCTACATAAGTCAAAAATAGAAATATCAAGCAACTTTAAAAAAGCATTTCATATAGTTTCGAAATAGAATGGCAGGTTTTTAAAAAAATATTAACACAGTAATAGGGCAATCCTGATCCTTTCGTTATATATTACATCAGTTACGATGATTCTATCAACAATACAAAGTAAATTAATTAATAAATCGACCTCAGGCATGTTCAACCAAAAGCACCGGATGAGCTTTGACACCAGCAACTCGAAGCGCTTATAATATGTTTAAGGATTACTTTCACTGATCCAGCAAGTGACATTGCATCCACATAAATTACAACAACATATTTTAGAGGCGGGATTAACTTGGATTTTGTTAAAACAAAAATTTACCCACCCATAAAAGATGCAATCCTCCTGGAGAGGCCAAACCTCACTGCCAGGTTAAACCAGTGGCCGGATAAGAAATTGATCCTCCTTTCCGCTTCTGCCGGAAGCGGGAAAACAAGCCTCATCAGCATGTGGATCCATAAACTGTTGGGAGGTACAAATAGTTGCAATATAGCTTGGTACACTCTTGACAAACACGATAACGACCCGATCCGGTTTGTCCGTTATTTACTTTTTTCACTTCAGGAAGCTGGTTATTGCGGATTCAGTGAAAAGCTAAACCGCATCTCGGAAATGTATAACATGCATCTCACTGAAACTCTGGCCCACATAGTGAGCATGCTCATAGATGACGATGATAAAAATCCCCTTTTAATTATTTTTGATGATTACCAGAACATTTATTCCCGGGAGATCCATGAAGGAATGAATTTCCTCCTGCGTTACCTTCCTTCCCACATTCACATCGCCATTTTAACCCGTAATGATCCCCCCCTGAACCTTTCCTCCCTGAGAGTTAAAGAGCAGGTAATTGATATCCGAACAGAAGATTTAAACTTTGATTATGCTGAAAGCGCAAGATTTCTCAGCAACTATCTTCAGACAAAGCTTGATCATGACACTATTGCCACACTGCACCGAAAAACCGAGGGGTGGATAACGGGTTTGCAGTTAACAGCATTATCCCTTCGAAACCGCAATAAATCAAAAAATATGCAGATGATTGAAGGGAACCGCTTAATCATTGATTATTTAATGGAAGAAGTTTATTCTCAACTGCCGGGGAAAATGCAGGAATTCCTCCTTCAAACTTCTATTTTAAACCATTTTACTGTCCCTCTCTGTGAATACATCACCAGGATGACAGAAAGTTACGAATTAATCGATATTCTCAGACGAGATAACCTTTTCCTGATTCCGCTTGATCAGGAAGGAGAATGGTTCAGGTATCAGAACCAGTTTTCATATTTTTTGCAAAAAAGGCTTTCTATGGAACACCAGGATAAAATATATGAACTGCATACCAGGGCAGCCCACTGGTATTACAAACAGAAATTGCGCCATGAAGCTTTTGATCATGCCGTTTTATCTCAAGATCCTGAACTGGTAAATAAGATTTCAGAAGATTATATAGAAGAGCTATGGATTGCCGGTGAACATGCCCTGCTCCTGGAACGAATATCGCAAATCCCCCTGTCTGTAATGGAAGAAAATGCTCACTTAAGGCTGTTCTGGGCCCTGCTGCGCATGGACTACGGGAAAATTGATACGGAACTCGTGAAAACTGTTTTTTCCGAAAGCGATAAAAATTATTCCAGCAAAGAACTGGGTATGCTTGAAACAATCAGGGCATCCTATGGCAATATCATTCAAAAATCGGAAATTATTGAAAAACATGCATCCTCAGCCATAGAACACTTCAGCCATTCCAATCCGGTATGGCAGAATAACGCAATTTGTGTCCTCGCCCGTACCTATTACATATCAGGCAACCTCCTTGATGCAGAAAAATACTTCCGCCTTGCTTACCGAGAATCAATATTAAACAGGAATAAAAATATTGATTATCAAGCAGCATTTCATCTCGCCGATACTCTTCGCTCGCAGGGTAGGTTTAAAGAAGCAAAAATACTCTGCCAGGAAAAACTAAAAGAAATTGAAAGCTGCAGCCTCTATCAACTGTTATATACAGGGAGCTTTTACTCCGTGCTGGGTGAAATATCCTGTGAAGAAAATGATATCAAATCCGCCTTAGCATACGGTGTGAAAAGTATTAAACTGGCCGAACAGCGAAACAATAGTTTGTCGTTGTGCATTAGTTACAAAAAATTGCTTAATGCCTACCTCGCTATAAGGGATTATGAAAAAATCAAAAGCATATTGAACAAATTGTTAACCTTAAAAAATAACACCTTTCTCCCTCCCTGGATTGAAACAACTATTCGCCTGGCTCAATCTGTTTTATACATGCTGAATGGGAAAAACGAGGAAGCAATCCAAATTCTGCAGCCACCAAGTTTAAACCTTTATCCCGGCATCAAATTTACCAACGAAGATATCAGGGAGCTTCTTTTCCTCGCCCGCCTTTATCTATACACTGGCAACCCCGAAAAGGCAGCTCCCATCATCGAAAAGCTGAAAAATTTGCTGGCAAGAAATCACCGATGGACCGCCTACCTGAATTGCCTGATTAGTGATGCCTTGTACTGGGACCAGGTTGGGAATAAAGTAAAAGCAAAGAAAAGCATTCATGAAGCCCTCGAACTGGGCTCTAAAAAAGGGTACCTGAGGATATTTATTAACGCAGGTCCGCTGCTGCAGCCACTGATGAGCAAAATGAGCCGGATGAATGAACTCAGCCGTTATGGAATTAATATCCTCGGTTATATCGAAGCAGATCTCTCGGCCCGGAGTGATACTAACAGTGCCAAACCTCTTCTAGACCCCCTCAGTCCCCGCGAATACGAAATTTTAAAACTTCTACCGACCAAATTATCCTACCCTGAAATTGCGGACCGCCTTTATATATCTTACAGTACCGTCCGTTCTCATGTAAAAAATATTTATATGAAATTGGATGCCCACAGCCGCCTGGAAGCAGTAAACATCGGCCGGTTACACGGATTAATGGATTAATCTAATGAGCATGTAAGCCTCCCAATAATCTGAAATTACCTCAATTGAGGGATGTATCAGAACAGTATTAAGGTTAATATTTCTACAAACAATACTGTTAGGAGGCGGATTAAAGATGAATAAAAAATATTCCCACCTGGTTAAACCCCTGCTTGTTCAGCAACCGCCTGAAGGATTATACACGGAACAACGCGTCTGGATGGAAGGAAAGGATCTTGAAGGTTTTAATGGTCATTTCTCCTATGGGTTCATAAAAGAAAACTCAGTTTTGCATCCCATGGAAGGAGCTATCGTTCATCCCTTCAATGAATGCCTGGTTTTTGTGGGTACCAAACATGACGATTTACTGTACCTGGGAGCAGAAATAACCATAGAATTGGGCGAAGAACGGGAAGAACATGTTTTCACTGATCCATCGGTTATCGTAATACCCAAGGGAATACCGCACGGCCCTGTTACAGTAAAGAATGTTGAACGGCCTATTGTCCATTACAGTATCGGCCTCGCCCCGGAATATAAAGCTGAAAATATCAGTAAAAACAACCTGTCACCTAAAACAAACGGCAACAAATACAGCCATCTGATCAAAAAAATTAAACCATTAGAAGTGGTGGATTCTGATGGGAACCCAATTAATCCTCAGGTTGGTAAATTAGGTCCCGGAAATGCTGATCAGATAATGTGGGTTTACGGAAAAGACCTTGAAGGTCTGGAAGTTAATTTCACCTGGGGATTTTATACCAAGACCGGGATATGGCACCGGGGAGGAACAGCCCACACCCATCCAGAAGAAGAGATTTTAGTTTTTCCGGGGTTGAATCCCGATGATCTAAACTATTTCGGGGCAGAATTGGAGATTGCCCTGGGATATGAATTTGAGAGACATCTTATCAATAAACCGAGTGTCATTATCTGCCCCCAGGGTTTTCCTCATAACCCCGTCGTAGCAAGGTGGGTAGATGATCCTTACGGCTTTATTGTCTGCTGCCTGAGCGGTGAGCATGATTCACCCTGGGTAGACATTGAAGAATAGTAAATTTTACATGGCAGATAATATTGATATGCTATCAAATGATACAATGGGAGGTTTGGATAATGAACAAATCGCAATATGAAGAATATATCCACAGGGATATTCAGCTGCACGTTCATCCGCATGAAGATGAAGTAGAGTATCCCGTAATGGCTATGAAAACTCTTGAAGATTATGGCAATCATGGCTGCGCATTAAGCTGGTGGCCCATCAGCAAACCTATGGCTATGGTTAAAGACACCCATTCTCACGACTTTGATCAATATTTGATGTTTATCGGTGGTGACCTGACAAACATGAATGATCTTGGCGGTGAGGTTGAACTGACTATAGGTTTGCCGGGGAAAAAGCTGGAAGTAATTAAATTCACCACGGCCACTACTTTCTATATCCCGGCTGGCATGCTGCATGGACCACTATATTTCAAAAAGATCAATGATCCAAATAAACCAATTTTATTTCACGATTTCTTTTTTGCAACAGAGTACAGCAGAAAAGTTGAATCAGAATAATTTAGTGTAAAAAGCGAACACTGCCAAAAACCTTTTGTGAACATAATAATGTTCTTCTGGAATAAGGCAGTTTAGGATAATTTACATTTTGTCTGAATCTTTCTATTGAGCTCCTTCACAAACAACATCACAATAGTTAATCTGGAAATGAATTTAATAAAGCAGTGCTGCTCTTGCAATAATCAGAAATTACCTCAATTGAGGGATGTATCAGAACAGTATTAACATTATTATTAAAGTAAACCATACTATGAGGAGGATGATGGAGAATGAAAAAAGAGTATTTTCACCTGGTAAAACCACTGACTGTTAAACAACCACCAGAAGGGCTTTACCCACCGGAACCTCGCTTTTGGATGGAAGGAAAAGATCTGGAAGGGTTTCAGGGTCATTTTTCCTACGGCTTTTTTAAAGAACCGACCACCTGTCACCCGGTGAAAGGAGCAGTCGTCCATCCTTACGACGAATGCCTGATTTTTGTAGGGACAGATCATACCAATATCCTGTATTTAGGTGCTGAAATATCAATTGAGCTCGGTGAAGAAAGAGAAGAACACGTTTTTACTGAACCAACAGTTGTTGTTGTTCCTAAAGGGGTACCCCACGGCCCGGTAAAAATTAGAAAAGTTGAAAAACCAATTGTTCATTACAGTATCGGACTTACCCCTGATTACAAAGCAGAAATGCTTTCCGAAGATTCTTTGCCACCTAAAACAACCGGCAATAAATATAGCCACCTGGTCAAGAAATTTGTTGCTCATCCTGAACCCGGCAGTTCAATGGAGGAAATTACTGATGAAAACGGTGTTATGCATGCATCATCAGGTGGTGTAGGCCCCGGGAACGGTGATGAAGTGGTATGGGTCTTTGGAAAAGATCTCGAAGGACTGGAAGTCAATTTCAGCTGGGGCTTTTATACCCAGTGCGGTAAATGGCATAGAGGAGGTGAAGCACACACCCACCCCGAAGAGGAAATCCTGGTCTATGTCGGCCTCGACCCCGATGACATTAACTATCTTGGAGCAGAGCTTGAACTGGGTATGGGTAAAGATTATGAACGGCATATATTCAATACCCCGACAGTGGCAATTTGTCCCCAGGGATTTCCACATCTACCACTCATAACCAGATGGGTTGATAAACCATACGGTTTCTTTGTCTGCTGTTTGAGCGGCGATCATGACTCGCCGTGGGTGGAAGCCTGATTTTAAAAGTTAAAAGAGCGATTTGATATTCTGGTTCCAAAATTAAAAATTATGGAGGGAGAGTAATGAAAAAAAACATTATTATGCTTCTGGCCTTTACCCTGATTTTTGGGCTCCTTTTCATCGGTGGATGTTCAGGAGATACTTCTGCCCCTGCCGACTCAGGTGAAGGAGAAGGCGAAGGTGAGGAAGAAGTTCCCGAAGAAGCGAACGGCCCCACCGCAGAAGAACCGGTTACCCTGGTTTTTGCCACGTGGGAACAGCCAACAGGCTATCTGGGTGAGATCTACCAGCAAGCTGCCGACAAAATTGAGGAAGAAACCGGCGGCAGGGTAGTGATGGACTGCTATTTTTCCGGTTCATTGCTGGAATATGCCGATGTTTTTTCAGGTGTAGCCTCCGGCAGGGCTGATATCGCAACTGCTATTTCTTCTATGGCAACAGGTAAACTAAATCAGATCTTTGACCAGCCCTACATAGGAATCCCTGATCAGATTGAAGCAACCAAAGCGTTTAAAGAACTCCTGGCAACTCATCCGGAATTCCAGGAAGAGATGGAACAAAATAACACACGGTGGATCAGTCTGAGAGCTATGCCTCCATACTGGCTGCACATGGTAACCAAGCCGGTCAGAGTCCCCGACGATCTGAAAGGGATGAAAATAATGGCCAGTGGGGATACCATCGTTGAAGAATCAGGTGGCGCCTCCATCGATGCCGCCCCACCTGACATGTATATGAACCTTGAAAGAGGCCTGGCCGACGGGCAGATTACCCACTGGAATGCAGTAGTTACTTTTGGACTAAAAGAACTCTACAACTATCATACCAGCTTCGGCGGCCCTCATACCGGTTTAAAGGCCAGCGCAATCGGCTGGATCATCAACCTCGATACCTGGAACAGCCTGCCTCCAGACATCCAGGAAACAATTGTTGAGGTATATGAATGGGCAGATGCTGAGCTTGGCAAACACGTCGAAGGTGAAGAAGCAATGGCCTGGTCCAAGGAACAGGGCCATGAGTTCATCGAAGTTACCGGTGATGACCTTGTCCTCTGGGAAGAAAAGGCCCAACCAACTGTTGAAAAATGGATCGAGGAAGTTTCTGCAGAAGGCTGGCCGGCAGCTGAACTCTGGGACAGCTTTGGAGAATTGATTGAAAAACATCGTTAATCTAAACTACTTTAAAAAAGGCATGAAGTAAAGAATCATGTTTCATAATGAAGCATTTCGTCACAGTCGTTAACATAGACTGCAAGCGCAGGTTCTCATTCCTGCACTTGCAGTCTACAATAACAGAACCTATCCGATAAATATTTGTCCTAAAATATTCTGGGCAAAGGGGTGATTGACTTGAAAAACGCCGAAAAATTTGTCTACTGGTTAAGCGAAACAGCAGCCATCATCGGCACCATAGTGCTGGTCATCCTTATGACCATGACTGTGTATG
This sequence comes from Bacillota bacterium, assembly GCA_034189085.1. Lineage (GTDB taxonomy): Bacteria > Bacillota > Dethiobacteria > DTU022 > DTU022 > M55B129. The sequence goes on from JAXHVH010000001.1 coordinate 102,358, forward strand.
ACGTCTTGATGCGCACTTTTTTTAATGAGACTCTCGTTGGAGCAATTGAACTCACAGAAATGATGATGCCTATTATTGGATTCCTCGGTATTGCCTGGTGTGCCCTGCAGGGTGGCCATGTTTCAGTCGATATATTAATCAGTTCACTATCCGAAGACAAGCAGAGGTTTTTTGATATATTAAATTATTTACTGGCAGCAGTAGTAACTTTCTTGATCGGCTGGTTCACTCTGCAACAGGGCATTTTTATTAAAGGAATTAATGTCGTAACGGACAGTCTTGATATCCCTAAGTACCCATTCATGATTATAACTGCTTTAGGTTTTTTCTTAATGACCGCTGCCTCGCTGGCCCTTTTAATTAAAACGACAAAACGGGGGGTGGAATAATGAGCCCGGAAATGATCGGCACAATAGGCGTTATAGTTCTTATAATTTTGTTATTCATGAAGTTCTGGATCGGCATTATCCTGGCCGTCATTGGCATGGTTGGTTATGCTCTACTGACCAACTGGGATAAAGCTTTCTTAATGATCGGGACTGAGCCGTTCAGTCACGCCGCCACCTATACTATTTCGGCAATGCCCTTATTTATTCTCATGGGGAACATTGTTGCCGTAACCGGAATAGCTGAAGATATGTACAGGGTGGCCCGCAACTGGATCGGCCAGATCAAGGGGGGTCTGGCCATGGCCACAGTGGTGGCCTGCGGCGGATTCGCTGCCGTGAGCGGATGCAGTATGGCCGGCACAGCCACCATGGGTAAAATCGCTTATCCTGAAATGCTAAAATATAAGTACAGCGAACGCCTGGCCTCGGCTGTTATTTCGGCTGGCGGGACCATTGGTATTCTTATCCCACCCAGTATCGGTTTTATTATTTACGGCCTGTTTACAGAAACATCGATAGGGCAACTCTTTATGGCCGGCCTCATACCTGGTCTGACTGAAATAATTTTCTATGGGATTACCATATATATAATCTGCCGATTCAATCCAAGCTACGGCCCTCCGGGCCCAAAGGTACCGCTTAGAGAAAAGGTTTCCTCTTTACGCAATGTCTGGACAATCGTTGTCCTTTTCCTCCTTGTAATCGGAGGTATTTACGGAGGCTTTTTCACTCCTACCGAAGCAGGAGCAATCGGCGCTTTCGGGGCCATCATTATCGGTCTGGCAACGAAAAGAGTAGATTTAAAAGGACTCATATTCTCCTTTCGTGATACAGCCCAGACTACTGCAATGATTATGATCATGATCGCCGGTTCGATGATTTTTAACCGTTTTATCACTGTCAGCAAACTTCCGGTAGCCATGGGTGAATATGTGGCCGGCCTTGAAATATCTACTATTTTGATCATAGCCGGGATAGTTCTTCTCTACCTGGTTATCGGTTGTTTTGTTGAGATCACTGCTGCCATAGTGCTTACTCTGCCAGTCATCTTCCCCATTGTGATGAGTCTCGGTTTTAATCCTTTCTGGTTCGGTGTAATCATGGTCAGGCTGATGGAAGTTGGGGCAATTACTCCACCACTTGGATTAAACCTTTTCATCTTATCGAAAACAGTCAATATCCCTGTCAGCACAATCTATAAGAGCATCTTCCCCTTTGTCATTGCTGACTTTTTAAATATTGCAATGCTCATTGCTTTTCCGCAGATCTCACTGTACCTTGTTGAAATGATGTGATAACTAAATCAAGATTACCAATAATCACTGCTTGATGTTTTGTAATAAAGGAGATTGGCAATGAAATATCGTCTTTTAGAAAATACTGACTATGAAGCTTCAATCCTCGGCCTCAGCGCGGCTTCCCTGCCGGTTCCTGGAGACAGTGAAATTAGCGACAACCAGCTTGTTGATCTTATTCAATACTGTCTGGAAATAGGGGTCAATTATATCGACCTCGGTTACCCGTACAGGCCGGAAAAACAAAAATATCTCTCCGGGATAATCAACCAGGCCTTGAAGAGTATCCCAAGAGATAATTTGATAATTACTGTTACCATACCTTCATATGCTATAAAAACAGCCGGCGATTTTGACCGTTTCCTGAACAGGCAGCTGGAATGGTTGAGTATCGAACGGGCAGATTTCTGCCTCCTGGGAATGTTAAACCGGGATAACTGGCCGGCCTTAATGGAACTGCAGGTTCTTGATTGGGCCGAGAAGGCCCGGCAGGACGGGCGTATCGGTCACCTGGGCTTTTCTTATCATGACCATTTTCAGGTCTTAAAAAAGATCATAACCGCCTATGATAAATGGATCATCGGTCAGTTCCAGTATAGCTATGTAGATGAAGAGCACGATCCTGGCAGCAGCGGTATTAAATATGCCCGTGACCGGGGCTTGAACATTGTGATCAGCGAGCCGCTGCACCGGAAGAGGTTAAGCAATAACCTTCCTTCTGAAGTGCTGAATATAATTAATTCTTCACCGGGAAATTATTCGCCAGCCGGCTGGGCCCTGCGCTGGGTCTGGGACCATCCTGAAGTTGCCGTGGTGCTCGGTGAAATCGCAAGTATGGACAATGCTGAAGAACATATCAATACAGCAAATTTTGTTAAGCCGGGCAGTCTTTCAATAAAAGAACTGATTGCTTACGGGAAAATTAACGATTATTACCAGGCGAAAAAGATCGTGCCCTGCCCTTCCTGCAGAGCCTGCATGCCCTGCCCGGAAGGGATTGATGTTCCAAGAATATTTGAAATATATAATGATGCTGAAATATACAGCAACTACCAGACAGCCCGCGAAATATATGCAGAAGAAAACCACAAGATTGAACGCTGTACCGAGTGCGGAAGCTGTGAAAAATCCTGCGCAAAAAGATTAAATATAATAGACTACCTGAAAGAAGCTCAAAAAGCACTCTCTCAATAAAAACAGCCGGTAGTGATGGCTTAAGAAATTGGTCAGTGCCGATAAAATTTAAAAAAATGATGCCTCACAGTTTTTTTATTTACCCGGCGGGGCATCAACATTATTTGCTGGCAGCTGAAATTTACTTAAATACCGCAGCTTGCAGCTGGCAGGCTTTATGTAAAAAAGCTGAAAAAGTCTCTTAATCCTCTCTCCAGTTCCAGTCTCTTCCCCCTTTAAATACATTGGCATTCATCTCGATGCTGATAAAAAGGTTGGCATCGGGGAAGCGCTGCACCATGTTGTAGTAAAAATTACCTACATCGTCCGTATTGGCCAGTTCTTCTTCAGTGGCAATCAGGTAATTCCTGGTAAAATCGAAGGAGCTCCAGTCAAAAGGCATGCCCGGTTTCTGATGGCCGGGTATGACCACTTCCGCATCCATTTTTTCCAGTTGTCCTATATCCTCAATCCACTGCCTTCTTTCATCTGATGTAATTTCACAGGTGAACGGATGGGCCTGGTTAAACAGGACATCACTGCCATACAGAGTTTTTATGGAAGGTATCCAGACTACCGAGTTGTATTTTAAATCACCCATTACATGCGGGATAATTTCTATCCTGTGCCCTTCCAGCTCGAAATAATTTTCCGTCAACGGCTCAATTTCCACCGTTTTCCGGCAAACATTGGTTTTCCCGATCACTGCTTCCCAGTGTTCAATTTTCCCAAAAAATTGGTCATTGATGGTGTTACATGTTTCGGGAAGGGCAATCACCCTTGCTTCCGGAAAAGCTTCCGCAATGTGGCCTGTTCCAAAATAATGATCTGGATGGGCATGAGTGACATAAATTGTTTTCAGCTGTTTCCCTGTTTCAAGCACTTCAGCGATAACCCGGTGAGCATTTGATTTTGTCCACTGTGTATCGATTAAGGCAGCATCCTCTTCTCCCATCACTATTACCGATGCTACTTCAAAACCTTTTTCATCACTAAAAAATACTTTTGTTGAAAGCAAACCCTTACCATGCGTGTTCAATACAACTTCCATGTAAATCCTCCTCACCTTTTATTTCAACCTGGATAACGTTTACTATTGGGCAAGAGACGGTTTCCCCTCTGGCCCTTTGCTTTCTCATTGTTCTATTTCATCTGTTTAAATAACCATCAATATATTCTTTTATTTTTTATTACTCTTAACAAGTAAAACTCTTCTAGAGCAGTTACTTTTTTGCTTCCTGTGGCACATACAAAGCTGAGTTATAATCGATGCTTCCAAATAATTATTGCCAGTAAAAAATTCAGCTTAAAGCAAACCCAGGATTCTGCCGGCCAGGGGAACCCATGCTGCTGTCAAAAATACCCAGACAACAGTGGTCAACAACCCGCTGAGAAACATGTCACGCATGCTATAGTAACCCTGCGAATAGGTAATCAATGGAACTGCATCAAGTGGTACCAGGAGGCACGCTCCGGCGGAAAATGCCAGGGGAATAAATAAAAGCACCGGCGAAATCCCCATCATGGTAGCCAGACCATACAGCGGAGCAACCGCGATAGTCACAATGGCCGGCCCGATAGGGATGGGCAGTTTGAGAAAAGCCAGAACCAGACCCAGGATCACCAGAAGAGTAAAAAGGTCCATGAGCACAAGATCGGCCAGGAACATATTAACAAACCACTCACCCAGTTCCGCCTTGATTGCAGCCTGCCCAATGGAAATGACACCGCCGATCATAAAAACGGCATTCCAGCTGACATTGGTAGAAAATTCTTCCCAGTTCAGGACGTTTATACCGGGCATAAAAAATAGGATCATCCCCCCCAGGGCAACCAGGGTTAAATCAAAAGCAGGCACCCAGGTACTGGCCAGCCACAATATAATTACCGCCGATATAATCACAATAACCTTTATTTCCTGTTTGTCTATCCCCTTCGGGATATCTTCAGTATTGATGAATCCTTCGATGATTTCTCCTTCGATATCTGCCGGTTTGAATATCTTAATAAGGATTAACCAGCAAATTGGCAGGAGAACGACGGTTACCGGGATTCCAAAAAGCATCCACTCAAAAAAGCCTACTCGTATTCCCGAATAGCTTTCCAGCAGGTTTAAAGTGAGGATGTTAATGGAACTCCCGGCCGGGGTCATAATTCCACCAATCATTCCGGCAAAGGGAATAGAGATCATCAACACCTTGCCAATCCTTGACTTATCGGACCCTTCTTCCATTTTAGCCAGCAATCCCAGCGCCAGGCCCATAAATAATGAAGTAACCGGTACATTGGACATGATTGAAGATAAAATAGCTGTCCCAACCATAAAAACAAACAGGATTTTGCTGGTACTGTTACCCGACCTTTTCAGCAGGCTCCTGATCAAGCGCGGTGCGAGGGGAGTCTTGGTGATGGCCAGAGATATGGCAAATGAAGCAATAACAAAAAATACGACCGGATTGGCAAAATTAACAAATGCTTCACTGAGGCTATTTACACCAAAAATAGGCTGAAGAATAATGACGAGGAATGCAGTCACCGAAAGAGGAACTATTTCCAGGATCCAAAGGATTAGTCCTGTTAACAGAATGCCCAGAGTATTCTTGGCAATTAGCGTCAGTCCAAAAACAGGTGGCGCTACCGCAGTAAGAATCAACATTAATGCAGCCAGAGTTATACCTATTGCAGATTTTGTGTTCATTGGCACCTCTCCTTGTTTTGTGATTATGGTATGTTTTTTTACCGCAGCATTTTAAATTTTACCTTTCGTAGTTCTTCTTTTATATATCTTGTTTGGGTCATCAGGCCGCATGCTTACCAACACTTCACCGTTTCTTGTAAATATTTTCAACAGCTTCCAGAGAAGTTGCAGCCTGGACAATTGAATGATCAAAACCACGCGGAGATTTGATTGACCAGCTTTTTAGGCCAACAACAGGTTTTCCCATTTTCAAGGCCAGGGCTATCTCAGAAAGTGTACCAAATTCTCCTCCCACAGCAATCATTGCATCTGCTGTGCGGGCAATAACGGCATTGCGCGCCTCTCCCAGTCCTGTAGCTACAGCAAAAGAAAGATGGGGATTGCCTTCCAGGGTGCTGGATCCGGGAAGAATACCGATGACGATCCCACCGGCCTGCGCCGCTCCCTCAGCAGCAGCTTCCATCACCCCTGATCCGCCACCGCAGATAACCACACCTCCCCGCCGGGCCACTTCAGAACCAACCTGCCGGGCCATTTCCCTCTCTTCTTTGCTGCATAGTGCACCTCCCACCACGGTCACGTAAACCATCTCTCTCCTCCCTGATCAAACTATACCCCATAACTCCAAATTAAGGATCCGCCCGCTGTTAACCAGCTAGAATGCCTTTAAGATGTTTCACTTCCTGTACTGTCATTTCTTTTCTATTAAGCATGACGGCTATTAAATCCAGGCGGCATGATACACTATTTAAACCTTTTACCTGCAGATAAAAAAGCGCCAGCCTGCGCAATTGGCGGGCCTTCCGGAGATCAATCGATTCTTCAGGCCTTCCATAAGCAGTGCCAGTTTTAGTTCTTACTTCGACAAAAACCAGGGTTTTTCCCTCCCGGGCTATGATATCAATTTCTCCCAGTGAACAGCGATAATTTGTTTCGATGATTTCATATCCCTTATTTTTCAGGTACACCCTGGCTGCCTGTTCTCCGGCCATGCCAACCCGGAGGCGCTGCTGGGTCATGCAGTCCGTCACTCCGTTCTTGTTAAAAAAGCTGTCAGTACTGAATGATTGTGCCATCAAATCCAAGCTCAACAGTGTTGCTGTAAAATCAAAAGCAATGATTCCTCTACTGATATTTTATCTCAAATTTTTTTAAATCTTCAAGTCAAGCGGAATGAGCGGCGGTGCGCAGGACAAGGACCGTAACGCTTCAGGGCAAAACGATGTTCTTCTGTACCATAGCCCATGTTTCGATCAAAACCATAAACCGGATATTGTCGATGAAGATCAAGCATGACTCTATCCCTGGCCACTTTAGCCATGATTGAGGCTGCTGCGATGGAAAGTGAAAGCCGATCTCCGCTCTTCAAGGCCTTTTGACGATAAGGGCACCGCCGGATGGGAAATCCGTCAACAATAAGATAATCAGGCTTGCAGGCAAGAGCATTAACGGCCCTCAACATGGCCAGCATTGAAGCAGCATGAATGTTCATTTCATCAATTTCTTCTCTCGAAGCACTGCCAATTGCATAAGCCTTAGCATCCACGATGATCTTCTCAAACAGTTTTTCTCTCATACAGGCTGACAGTTGTTTGGAATCATTCAATCCTTCAATCAACGACTCCGGTTCAAGAATTACCGCAGCAGCAAAAACCGGTCCGGCTAAAGGACCGCGGCCAGCTTCATCAATACCTGCAATTAATTTATAGCCTTGATGCCTGAGCTGTTCTTCCTGGAAAAACATTTTTCGGAGACGCATTTCCTCTGCTTCGTGAGCTTCCGCCTTCTTTTGGAAACGCTCCAGCAGGCGAGCTGCTCCTCGACGCGAATCATTTTTTAAAAACCAGGCCTCATCAACAGACAACTCTTCCCTTTCAGCAAGTAGCGCACTGATTTCTAAAAGAGTCATCCCTTTAAAAGGCAAGACCAGCCCACCTCCTGCTATTTGGCCATAATTTAACCTTGAACTTCTTCAAGGGTAATCCTGCCCAGCGCACCTTCCTGGAAATCGCGAAGCAGGGACGCAGCCGCCCTGTCAATATCCGGTTTGCCTGCAGATTGTAAATAACCGAATTCATTAGCAATATCTTCTAACAAGCAGTCCTCGCTCCGCCCTCCTACCCAGTGATACTTTTTCTGCATGAAACCGAATATACCCTTTTCTTGATAGTGTTTAATTAACCATGATGCAGTATTCTGCAGGTCATAACGGCCCGCCGGAATGGCTCCCACTGCCGCCAGAGGATAACTTGTATCTTCCGTTATTTTTGGCCAGAGAATGCCAGGTGTGTCAAGCAGCTCTATTTCCGGATGAATACGAATCCACTGCCGTCCCCTTGTTATACCGGGTTGATTGCCGGTCTTGACAGCAGCTTTTTTTAAAAAATAATTAATGAGTGTCGATTTCCCCACGTTGGGAATCCCGACAACCATCATTCGCAGGGATCGCTTGAACCGGGTTTGATGTTCCCCCAGCTTTTCCCGCTTTAAATAACGCATCAGTTGATTAATTGATTGTTTATTATAAATACTAAAACTGATGGCGTCCTGATCTTTGTCCTTAAAATAAGAAAGCCAGTGCCCGGTAGCGTCAAGATTAGCCCTGTCCGCTTTATGCAGCAGAAGAAGCGTCTTCTTCCCTGCGAGCAATCTGGCAAACAATGGATTACGGCTGCTAATAGGAATACGCGCATCGAGCAGCTCTATTACAAGATCAACTAACTTTAAATCCTGACGGAGTTGATTCATAGATCGGGCCATATTACCGGGGTACCACTGTCCCTCTCTCAAGGGTTCCGCACCTCATCTCCAATTCCCCGGGCTTCCCAGAGAGGCCAAAATATAAAGAAAGCTTTCCCTTTCAGCGAATCAAGTGAGATAAAACCGACCCGTGGATCCCTGCTATCCATACTGTTGCACCGGTAATCTCCAAGCACAAAAAGATACCCCGGTGGCACTTCCACAGGACCGAAATCAGCCATCTCCATGTCATCCAGTAAATAAGGCTCATCCAGCACAGTTCCATTGAGATAAATCTGCCTATTTTTTATTGTAACCAGGTCACCGCCGACTCCGATCACCCGTTTAATGAAATCACGGCCAGGTTGGTACTCAAACACCACTATATCACCCAGCTGCGGTTCCTCGAAGTAATATGTTACCTTGTTGACCATAAGGCGCTCTTTTTCCTCCAGGGTGGGATACATAGAACGTCCTTCGACAACAAAAACTTCGAACAAGAAAAGGCGAATCAAAATCGCCAGAACAACAGCAATCAGAATGGATCTGGCCCATTCCCACACTTCTCTCCATTTTTCCAATCAGATCATCCCCATCTATCAGCGGCGTTCTTTAATACGGGCAGCTTTACCGGTAAGCTTACGCAGATAGTAGAGCTTCGCTCTGCGGACAATCCCTTTTTTTGCAACTTCAATTTTGCTGATTGACGGTGAATGGACGGGGAAAACTCTTTCTACGCCAATACCAAAGGTTACCCTCCGGACAGTGAATGTTTCCCTTGCCCCACTGCCCTGTCGCCTGATCACAACACCTTCAAATACCTGGACCCTTTCACGGCCCCCTTCGACAACCCGGACATGAACTTTTACCGTGTCTCCTGCCGAAAACTTTGGCAGATTATCTTTCAGATTTCGTTTTTCCACCTCTTTTAATAAGTCTGTCACTCTTCCAACCTCCTATCGATCAATGGATAATTATAACACATTATTCTCATCAGTTTGCTTATTCTTTAATTTGTCCAGATAAACCATATCTTCATTTTTAAGCTCAATTTTTCTAAGCAATTCTGGCCGTCTCTGATAGGTCCGCAGGATTGACTGCCGCCTCCGCCAGCGCTCAATTTCAGCATGGTTTCCCGACAGAAGGACTACCGGCACTTCCATGCCCCGGAATACAGCCGGGCGGGTGTATTGCGGGTATTCAAGCAAAGGTTCAGTGAAAGATTCATTTTCTGCCGCTTCCGCGGAAAGGAACCCCGGCAAGAGCCTGACCACTGCATCAACAACAGCAGCAGCAGCAAGCTCTCCTCCGGTGAGGACAAAATCACCAATTGAAATTTCCTCGTCGACCAGTCCAAGACGGACCCGTTCGTCCACCCCTTCATAACGGCCGCAGATTAAAATCAGATGTTCGAGTTCAGCCAATTCGCGCGCCTTCGCCTGGTTAAATGTATTTCCCTGCGGGGTCATAAGAATTACTCTTTCTTTTCCTTTTTTTATTTTATCAGTCCGCAGGCCTTCAACTGCTTTATAAAGGGGTTCCGGTTTAAGAACCATCCCTCGGCCTCCCCCATAGGGAGCATCGTCCACCTGGCGGTGACGGTCTTCCGTGTATGACCGCAGATCGACGGGATTTATCTTCACCAGGTTCTGATCGATAGCTCTTTTAATCATGCTTTCCCTGAACGGCCCATCAAATATGCCGGGGAAAATCGTCAGTATTTCTATTCTCATTGTCCTTCACCGGTCTTCCTGTTTTATAATTCCAGGAGGCCTTCCGGCAGCTCTACTTCCACTGTCCCGGTTTCAAGATCAACCCGTTTGACAATCTTCTTCACCGCCGGAATTAAAACTGTTTTATTCTCTTGATCTTCTTTCTGCATTATTAAAAGGCCATGGCCACCGGTATTAAGAATATCCACAATCCTGCCCATCAGTTCCCCTTCGCTGAATACCTGCAGGCCAATTATCTGATCATAATAATAAGTGCCTTCAGGCAGAGACAGCCGCTCCGATTGGGGGATCATGAGCAAAGCTCCTTTCAAAACCAGAGCTTCATCCCGGCTCTCTATGCCTTTAAATTTTATCAACCAGAGATGACCGAATACAGAACCTGTTTCTACAGTCATCCAGCAGGATTGAGATCCATGCTGCAGCAGTACTTCCCCAAGTCGATAAACCCTTTCAGGAAAATCGCTGCAAGGATAAACCTTAACCAGTCCTTTCACACCATGCGGTGAAAGAATTTTACCGATGACTGTCTTTCGAAGGTCATTGAACAATTTCAACAACAACCCGCTTGCTTTCTTTAACGGCAGCCGCGTTGATCACTGTCCTGATAGCTTTGGCAATACGGCCCTTTTTACCAATAACCTTTCCCATGTCATCCGGAGCCACTTTCAGTTCAAGAATAATTGATTTTTCACTTTCAACCTGCCGGACCTCGACTTGTTCTGGATCGTCAACCAGCGCTTTGGCCAAATGCTCCAGAAGCTGCTTCATTGTTGGTAACCTCCCTGCAGAGCTGATTACTTCAGGCCTGCTTTTTCAAAAAGAGCTTTTACTCTGTCGGACGGGCGTGCTCCTTTGGAAATCCACTGCATAGCCTTTTCTGAATCAACCTGAAATGTGGTCGGGGTGGTAGTGGGGTTATAATACCCAATCTCTTCAATAAAACGTCCATCCCTTGGATAGCGGGAATCCGCCACCACAATGCGATAAAAAGGTTTTTTCTTAGCTCCCATTCGTTTTAATCTGATCCTTACTGCCAACTGCTTCACCTCCGTATGGACTATTTAATTTATTCTATCGGCAATAAACTCGTCAATCTATGATAACCGGTTTTGAGCCGGGTTTCTTTTTTAATCGATCTTTCAAAAAGGAAATCCCCCTGTAATATTTTTCAGCTTTTTAAGAGTTTTCTTCTGGTCCGTTGAACCCATCTTTTTGATCATCTTTTGCATCTGGGAAAACTGATTTAACAACCTGTTGACATCCTGAACTGTTGTCCCACTGCCTTCGGCGATACGGCGGCGGCGGCTGCTGTTTAAAATAGAGGGATTTTCCCTTTCAGCTTTGGTCATTGAACCGATGACCGCTTCAACCCGCTTAAAACTGTTTTCATTCAGCGAAAGCTGCTTCATTTCCCGCGGGATATTTGCCGCCCCCGGCAGCATGTTGAGAATCTCTTCCATGGAACCCATATTCCTGATCTGGCTCAGTTGATCACGAAAATCATCAAGGGTAAACTGGCGACGGCGCAGTTTTTCTTCCATTTCTTTCGCCTTGGCCTGATCAAATGATGCTTCCGCTTTTTCAATCAGGGAGAGGACATCACCCATGCCCAGAATACGGGATGCCATCCGATCCGGATAAAAGGGCTCCAGAGCATCAACTTTTTCACCCACACCAGCAAACTTAATGGGACACCCTGTTACAGCACGGACGGACAAAGCAGCCCCTCCTCGCGTGTCCCCGTCGAGCTTGGTTAGAATGATCCCGTTCAAATTTATTTTCTCATTAAAAGAAACAGCTGCGTTTACTGCATCCTGGCCCGTCATAGCATCAACCACCAGTAAGACTTCGTCCGGTTCAAGAACTCTTTTAACTGCCTTCAGTTCTTCCATCATGGTGTCATCAATATGTAAACGGCCCGCAGTATCAAAAATGACAGAATCAAAATCATCTTTCTCTGCCATTTTCAAACCCTGGCGACAAATATCCACCGGGTCAGCAGCAGAATTGCTATAGCACTGGATGTCAGCCGACTTACCAAGAAGTTGGAGCTGCTCCACCGCTCCCGGTCGGTATGTGTCGGCAGCGACAAGCAGCGAACGGCGGCCGCTGTGCTTTAAATAAGCAGCCAGCTTAACTGCTGAAGTAGTCTTACCTGAACCCTGCAGGCCGACGAGCATAACTTTCAACGGTTTGTGACCGTCATCAATAAGGGCGCTCTGGTTTTCTCCCATCAGCCTGGTCATTTCTTCGTTAACAATTTTAACTACCTGCTGACCGGGAGTAAGGCTTTTAGTTACTTCCTGCCCCACCGCACGTTCTCTTATGGAAGCTACAAAATCTTTGACTACCTTGAAATTAACATCAGCTTCCAGCAGAGCCAATCTGATTTCCCTCATAGCCAGGTCAACGTCTGCTTCACTTAATTTTCCCTTGCCTTTCAATCGGCGCAGTGTGTTCTGTAATTTTTCAGCCAAACTGGCAAACATGATCAATTAACACTCCTAGTACAATATAGTTGTAATCCATCAGCAGCAAAACAGCTGCTTAAAACATCTAGCTGGTTTATTTCTCGTTGCCCGACCGCAGGGCTGCGATAATCTCTCTTAAACGTTTTCGGTCTTTTTCATCAAACGAATTGCCGCTTTCGCTTAATAACTCATCTGCTTCATCCAAAAATTTCTGCTGCTCTTTGAACAGTGCATAAAGGCCAAGTTTCTCTTCGAATTTTTCCACTGCTGACAAAGTTCTCTTAATGACATCATGAACGGCCTGCCTGCTTATCCTGTATTCATCGGCAATTTCGGCCAATGAATAGTTATCGCTGAAGTAGAGCTTCATAATTTCCTGCTGACGCTCCGTCAGTAGAGAAGCATAAATATCACAAAGCAAATTTATCCTGTGCAACTGATCCAGCATAACAACTCCTGTAAAGCATTAATCCTTTACAGAGGAAGTATAACAGAAACAAAGGGGTGGTGCAAACTTTTCTTGATCATTTTTTACTGGTATGTAAAACAGCCTGTTACGGGTTTAAAAGAGAAGTGCTAAGCAATGAGGGCTTCGATGAAAACTTGCGGGTCAAAGAGAACAAGATCTTCTATTTTTTCTCCCAGGCCAACAAAACAAACCGGGACTTCAAGTTCATCCTGAATACCGATGACAATTCCACCCCTGGCGGTTCCGTCCAACTTGGTAAGGATGATTCCATTCAACGGTAAAGCCCTGTTAAAATGCCGGGCCTGGGCGATGGCATTCTGGCCGGTGGTAGCATCAATGACCAGGTAAACTGCATGAGGGGCTCCTGGATGATTGCGCTCAATTACGCGGTATATCTTATTCAGCTCTTCCATTAAGTTAAACTTGCTGTGCAACCGCCCGGCTGTATCACCAATAACAATATCGGTATCCCTGGCCCTGGCCGCATTTACAGCATCGAAGAAAAGCGCCGCCGGGTCAGAGCCGCTTTGCTGTTTGATCAAGTCCGCGTCAGCTCTTTTAGCCCATACTGCCAATTGTTCTATTGCCGCCGCCCTGAAAGTGTCACCGGCAACCAGCATAACCTTTTTACCCAGCTCCCTGTAGTAGTAAGCCAGCTTGGCTGCTGCTGTTGTCTTGCCCGAACCATTTACACCGACCAGCAAAATAATGTAAGGATTGGAAGCAACCAGAGAAGGACAGTTAACCATAGTCAGGCGTTCGATAAGGAGTTCTTTCAACAGATTCTTTACTTCCGCCCTTTCTTTCAATCCAAGAGCACGGGCTCTTTCTTTCAATGCCGTTACAATCTGCAGGCTACTGTTGACACCAACATCTCCGGTTATCAGAGTTTCTTCAAGATCTTCATAAAAAGTATCGTCCAACTCACCCGCACCAAATAAATTCCCCAGGTGATTGATAAACCCGGCTTTGCTGCGGGCGAGGCCGGTAGAAAATTTTTTTATTAAGCTCAAAACAACTCATTTCCCTTCAACAATTAAATTATCTTCCAGTTTTAGTGAAACCAGTTTGGACACACCAGGTTCGGGCATGGTTACCCCGTAAAGTACTCCTGCCTCTTCCATCGTTCGCTTACGGTGAGTAATAAGGATAAACTGTGCTCTTGCCGCCGATTGCTTTAAGAACCTCGTAAAACGTGTGAGGTTGGCATCATCCAAAGTTGACTCTACTTCATCCAGGAGATAAAAAGGTGCCGGTTTAAAACGGAGAATGGCAAAAACAAGGGCAATGGCAGTGAGCACTTTTTCACCGGCTGAAAGCAGGGTTATATTTTGCAATTTTTTCCCCGGCGGTTGCGCAATAATATCAATGCCCGATTCAAGGATATTATCCGGATCAGTCAGTTTTAAAATAACCTGGCCCCCTTCGAACAGTTCTTGAAAGGTATTGCTTAAATTATCCCGCACCTGTTCAAAGGCCTGCTGGAAATAATGCTCCATGCGGCGATCTATTTCCCCAAGCACTTTTTTCAAAGAAGCTTCACCTTTCTGCAGATCTTCTTTTTGTTCTTTCAAGAAATTGATCCGTTCTTCCAGCCTCTCCAGTTCTTCAATGGCTCCCAGGTTCACTTCTCCCAGTGTTTCCAGATCTTCTTTCAGGCTTTCTACCACCTGGCGTCCCTCATCAGGATTAAACCCATCTTCCAGGGGCACCGTTTCAAGGGTTTGAAACAGCTCTTTGAATCTCATTTCCTGATAATTTAGTTCAGTCTGCAGCCTGGTCTGCTCTACGGAAAGTTGTTTCTCTCTTTTCTCCTGGCGAGCAACACGGCTCTGGCTCCGCCGCCCTTCTTCCTCCAGATCTCTAATTTCCGCTTCCAGCTCATTCAACCGGCGGTTTCTTTTCTCCACTTCTTCGATCAAAACAGCCTTTTCTTCTGTGAGCTTATTTATTTCTGTTTCAACATTTTTCTGATCACTGAGATTGCGGGATAAAGATTCTTCATGTTTGGCATTTTCAATTCCTATCTCTTTAATCTCATCTGCCGGTTTGCCTGTGTTTATTTTTATTTCTTCTATCCTGTTAACCAGCATATCCCGCTGTTCACGGCAGGTGCTTAATTTTACAAGCACTTCTGTTTTACTTTGCTCAAGAGTATTTTTCTTCTCCAGATATTGTCGGTACTGTTCCCTGGTCCCCAGCAGCGCATTTTCGAGTTCTTTGACTTCTTTCTCAGCCGCATTGATTTCTCGCTGTAAATTCTGCAGGCGTTCTTCAAGCTCACTTTCTTCCCTTTCATAATCGCTATACTGCTTCTTTGTCACCTGAAGGCGATCATTAACCGCTTTTTGCTCTCGTTCCAGAGAGGCTCTTTCTTTCTGAAATTCCTCGATTTTATTTGCTATCTCCTGGAGTTTAGATACAATTTCAGCAAATTCTTTTTTCTCCGTGGATAAACCATCTTCCAGGGTATTTATTTCGCTGTTTATTTTCGCCAGTCCCCCGTTTACAATCAGCTTCTTATCATTCAGGGCTTCTATTTCTTTACGCCTTCCCAGAGGCATTCCGGCGGTATTGCGTCGGGGTAGGCTGCCGCCCCTGATCACTCCACCTGGACTGATCACTTCACCATCGAGGGTAACAATGCGGCAGCTCTGCTTGAGAAACCGGGAAGCTTTTGATGCATCTTCCAGAGTGCGACAGACAAGAGTGGAAGCAAGCAGGTAGTCTACAGCCGGGCGTTGTTGAGCTTCAGTTTTAACCAGTTCTGAAGCACGTCCGACAACGCCTGAGAGATCCTGCCAACCCGGAAATCGATCCAGGGGATCAGCTGCCCGGTGGATAACATCCAGGGGCAAAAAAGTAGCCCATCCCCCCTTTTTTTCTTTCAAATAATGGATTGCAACATGAACAGATTTTTCCGTTTCGGCTACCAGGTACTGCATTCCGTTTCCGAGAGCAGCTTCTACTGCCGGCAGATAATTTTTATCTACAGAGATCAACTCGGCCACCGGACCCAAAATGCCTGGTATCGAAGAACGAGCCTGCATCACTTCTTTAACCCCACGATAATAACCGGAAAGAGCAGCATCCTGTTCTTCAAGCAGGCTCAACCTGCTTTCGATGCCGGACAGCTCTTCCCGTTTCCACCGTTTCTCTTCCTGCAAAGAGCCCAGTTTCTTTTCTTTTTCTTCTATCCGGGCAGCCAGCTCTTTTTCTTTAGTTTTGTTCTTTGAAAGGTCCTTACTGTGTTCCTCTATCTTCGCTGAGAATGTGGAAGCCGATTCCTTAAGATCCACCAGTGTTTTCTGAAGAGCGGATTCTTCTTCCTGAAGCATTATTTTCTGATGATGCATTCTTTCCAGCTGTCTTTTCACTTCATCTACAGCTGATAATGCCGCTTCTCTACGGGCACCAATTAGATAAATCTTCTCCTGTTGCCTTTCCACCTCTCCAGGCAGGGCGCCGGCTTCAAGACTGGCCAGCTGATCCTCAAATTGTTGGTGCTCCTTTTCCAGATCGGTCAGCTGTCCTTTTTTAATTCCCAGTTCTTCTTCTGCTTTTTCTCTCTGGGAGGACAGTTCCTTCATCAACAACTCAAGCTGCTTGACCCGCTGTTTGTTCTTTTCAATTTGTTCACGATATCGCTCTTCCCTCTCGCCAAGCAATATCTTTTCATTCTCTTTTTGTTCCAGGGAACGAGAAATAAGCGATAAACTTTCTTCTCTTTGTTTTCTGGCAGACTGTTCTTCCTGTAATCCAAGTCTCCGTTCCTGGAGTTCTTTTTCATCCAGACCACTGCGGGCTACGGAAGAAAAGAGAGTATCCCGCACGGATTGCAGCTGTTTTTCTATCCTGATAAGCTTATCCCGCGAGCTGATAAGTTCAAATGAACGAAGTTTCTTTTCTTCTGTTTCAATCTTCTTTTTAAGTTCACGATAACGCCGGGTAACTTCCGCTTGCTCCTGTAGCGGTTCAAGCTGGGTTTCCAGCTCAAAAATCAAATCCTGCACCCGCACCAGGTTCTCCCTTGTTTCTTCAAGGCGCCGGCCCGCTTCCTTCTTGCGCATTTTATATTTTAAAATACCGGCCGCCTCTTCGAAAATTTCCCGTCTTTCTTCAGGACGGCTGTTAATTATCTCATCTACCCGCCCCTGGCCTATAACCGAGTAGATATCCTTACCGACACCGGTATCCATGAAAAGTTCGGTAATATCTTTTAATCGGCAGGGTGACTTATTAATATAGTATTCACTGTCTCCATTCCTGAATAGCCTCCTGGTAACAGTCATTTCATCATAATCAAGGTTTAAATCAGAAGCAACATCGGAAAAAGTAAGTGATACTTCTGCAAAATTCAGTGCTTTGCGATTTTCACTACCGGAAAAAATAACTTCTTCCATCCTTGTCCCGCGCAATGATTTGATACTTTGTTCGCCCAGAGCCCAACGAACGGCATCAACAATATTACTTTTTCCACAGCCGTTGGGACCCACTATCGCCGCAATACCCGCACTGAAATCAAGTTCTGATTTTTCGGCAAATGACTTAAATCCAAATAGTTCCAATCTTTTTAAGTGCAAAGATGAAATCTCCCCGCTACAAAATCACAAAATTGTATCCTGCTGATCATATTTTCCAGTCACCAGAAGCTAAAAGTAATAATTATCCTTCATTTATCTGTACAAGCCGGTGAGCAAACACCCATAAAAAGTTAGCGTGGTTCTACTAAGAATTTGATTGCCGTTCTTTCCTCGTCATTGATCGAAATTTCAACAAAGGAGGGAACAGTAACAAGATCAAGACCGTTCGGAGCAACATATCCTCTGGCAATAGCTATTGCTTTTATAGCCTGATTAACAGCTCCTGCACCAATTGCCTGCAGCTCAACAGCCCCATCAGTCCTGATCACCGCAGCCAGAGCTCCGGCCAGAGCTTTGGCCCTGGAATGAGCCGATACTTTAAGAATCTCCATATCGTCCTGCGATGCTCCTTCCTTCATGAATGATGTCAATCATACCCTTTGAATTACGGTGTCATCCTGTTCCATGCTTCCCTGGCAGCCGCCTGTTCAGCATCCTTTTTACTGCGTCCCCAACCGCTACCTATTGTGTCGTTATCTAAAATGACTTCCGCTTCAAAAGTTTTCTGATGATCGGGACCACTCTCTTTACTAATACGGTAAACAGGGGTAACGGCAAAACGTGCCTGGGTAAATTCCTGAAGCAGTGTCTTGTAATCCCGTCGCAGTACCCCTTCTTTAAGTTCAAACAATATTTGCTGGTAAAGATCAAGGACGCACTGCCGGCCTTTTTTAAGCCCCACATCAAGATAAAGCGCTCCGATCATCGCTTCAACAGCATCAGCCAGAAGGGAAGGGCGAGTAGACCCGCCACCGACTATCTCACCTTTGCCAAGCCTGATATATTCTCCAAGATTTAACGTGAAGGCAATCCTTGCCAGCGATGCTTCGCAAACCATGTCGGCACGTAACTTGGTTAATTTACCCTCCTGCAGATGAGGGTAAACCTCATACAGATAATCGCTGATAATTAGTTCCAGAACCGCATCGCCAAGAAATTCCAGACGCTCATTATGCAGGCGTCGATGCCCTTTCTCGTGGGCGTAAGAACTGTGAGTGAGGGCCTGTTCATATAGTTTCCTGTCTACAAAAGGCCATCCAAGATCATTCAACAAACCAACAATTTTTTCCGACCAGTTCATTACGTTCCACCTCTTTCCCGGGGAAAACCGATATTCACAGGTATGTCAGTAACAGCAAGATATTTATTCTTGATAATCGGCAGTTTGATGATCACGTAGAATAAAGCAGGCCTGTCCAGGTCTTCCCTGTGGGAAATATACACTTAATCTGGCAAACACCGCCTTTATCAACAAATATCCAAATAAAAGCTTCCCGGCCATCCTGATAGGAAGCGGTACTGTTCATTCACCCGTCACCATACCGCTCCACTGTCATTAAAAGGACGGGAAGCTTCTGCAATTCTTTATACTAACACCGACAAAGCAGAGTAACAAACATGAAACGGAGCCCGGCGGGTATCATTCTCTCCATCCTGCTTGATGAGACAAAGATTAAAAGCAGCATCTTTTCCACTGCTGGCAATGAAGCGAAAATACTGTCTCTTAATATTTCATCGGCAGCCGATGTGGCATATTCTTCATAATCAATATTATTCCGGAACAATTCTTTACCCGAACAAGCCGGCGCTTTAACTCCAACTCCGGTCATTGCCACTCTGCACATTTTTCCTCCTCAAAAGTTATTTAAACTTTCGATTCGATGTACTTGATTATATCACCTACTGTTTTAATATTTTCGATTTCCTGATCGGAAATTTCAAGGTCAAATTCTTCTTCCAAAGCCATTACCAGCTCAACTATGTCCAGTGAATCAGCATCAATATCTTCAAAAGTAGTATCACTCGAAAGCTTTTCGGCAGCGACTTCCAACTGTTCGGCAATAATATTTTTAACCTTTGTTTCTACGTTCACTAAATCACCTCCTTCACCTGGTTTAATCTATTATCCAAATGACACAACTAAACCGCTGGGCACACAGTTAAAATATTGCCCTGACGGTAACATAAATAGTATATCAATTCTTTTAAAATGATCAATAGCAGACAGCCACTATGTTTTTACTTTCTTAATTCAATGATCATCTTCCGGCTCAAGTCTGCTGTCAAGCATTTCCAGGGCTTCGTAGAGCTGTTTGGTCACCTTTTTGCAAACAAAGGGATAAACCTGGTTAAGCAAAGCCTGTTCGATGGACTTCGCCCTCGAAGAACCATGACATTTTATGCATAACCCGTTGACCCCCATCAACAGCGCTCCTCCATAACCTGAATCGTCAATTTTTTCTCTCAGGCTCAAGAAAACCGGCTTCAAAAGGGCTGCTCCAATTTTGTATCGCAAACTGCCAGGTATTTCGTTTTTGAAATAACCGAGAATAGCTTTTGAAAGTCCCTCAGACGTTTTTAAAAAAATGTTGCCTACGAAACCATCACAAACAACAACATCTGCTTTCCCAAAGAAAACCTCTGTCCCTTCTATATTGCCGTAAAAATCTGGCAAATATTTATCCAGCAGGATATGCGCTTTTTTCACCTGCTGATTCCCTTTTTTCGGTTCAGTGCCAATATTGAACAGCGCCACTTTCGGTACGGGACAGGAAAGAATTTGCTGAGCATAAATCCTGCCCATCATTGCGTATTGAAGGAGCTGGCCAGGTCGGGCATCCATATTGGCTCCAACATCAAGAAAGAGGACCGGCCTGTCTCCAAAACTGGGCATTGCCGTCAAAAGAGCCGGCCTGCTTATTTTCCCCAGACGACCCAGAAATAAAAGTCCACCAGCCATTAAAGCACCTGTATTACCGGCGCTGAGCGCTGCATCAGCTTCACCACTACGGACCATTTCCAGCGTTTTAACCATGGAAGATCTTTTCTTGCGGCGGATGGCAAGGCCTGGATCATCATCAGGCGTGATTACTTCTTCGGCGTGCACTATGGAGAGGCGATCTTCAGGGTAAGAAAAACCCGCCAAATCATCTTTAATTCTATTTGTGTCACCTACCAGGATAACCTGCAAATCCTTTATAACTGAAAGTGCGGAGATTACTCCGGCGATAATTTCTGAAGGTGCGTGATCGCCACCCATAGCATCGACTGCCACTTTTACCAAACAGACCACTTCCTCTTTGTAATTTAGGACCTATATACAGGACGCCCCTTCTTTGCATAAACAAAAAGGGGCGTCCTATCATATTTAAAAAAACTTTAATTCACTTTAACCGCTTCCCGGCCTTTGTAATAACCGCAGTTCAGGCAAACCCGGTGAGCGGGTTTAAGCTCATGGCATTGCGGGCACGGTACCAGGTGGGGAACCGATAATTTATCCTGAGATCTTCTCATGTTCCGTTTCGACTTTGAAGTTCTGCGCTTTGGAACAGCCAAAACATACCCCTCCCATCCAATAATTTAAAAACTATTCATTTTTTTTCAATAACTACCATTCTGCCTGCAGCTTCATCAATCGCCCAGACCGAATTCCTTTAATTTAAGAAGGCGAACATCAACTGCCGGCTCTTTTTCTTTACATCGGCAGGTCTCCTTGTTTAAATCCGCACCGCACCCGGCACAAATTCCCTTACAATCCGGGCGGCAAAGAGGGCTGTATTCCTGAGCCAGGATGATCATCTGTCGGATGTACTCGTCAAGATATAGATAATCTCCCTTTACAGTCATGGTTTCGGCAGTCTCCAGTGCCAGAGCATCAACTGTTTCTTCATTGGGAACTAATTTGCTCACAGAAAAAACATCACTGAATTCACTGGCAAAGCGATGACTGAAAGTTGTCAAACACCTGGAACAAACCGCCGGTGCTTCTACTTCCAACCTGCCGCTGATCATAGCACTGTTGCCGCTGTAACAGGCACTGACATCAAGTTTTAAATTGCCACCATCAGGGAAATCATCATAACATTCGGCCAGTTCTTCTTTAAAAATATAACTGACCGCTTCCCCTGCGCGAACCTTGAGATCAGGCAAGAATATTTCCATAAAACAACACCCCGGAAAACTAAAGTAATTATATAGACCTTTATTTTCTTTGTCAACAAAGGTTAAACTCTACCAGACAGGCTTTACGTTAATCGAATGAACAGGGATCAGCATGCTGCGATTCAATGTTAAAAAGTAACTCCATCAATGTCACGTTCCTCTTTCTCGAAAGAATCCTCTACAAAAACAATCATAATTTGGTTGGGCAGGCAGACAATGCTTTCATAAGAATGTTCGATCCATCCAGTATGAGAACAGATCCCCTGCGGGCAAAGGTCTTCACTTAACGGCAGCATCCTGATCCGTCCATCATCTACTTCAATAACTGCCGTATGCTGTCCCTTATCACCAAATTTAAATTCATAGGTGAACGAATCGCCCGGTGGAAGCGACAGTTCAGCAACCAGCCTGTTCTGCACGTATATTCTGGCGTATTTATTTTCAGCTGCCCTGACTTCATTAAGATTAAACCAGAATCCTGTCACACCTATTACCAGGATCAATCCTACTATCAGGTAATCAGCAACCCTAATTTTAAATGTTGACACTATTTTCACCCCATGTATTATAGCACAAAGAAGGCAATTACCGAAAGACTATTCTCTATTATTTTCTATAATTGCCATAATATATACTTTGGAAACCAGGATTAGTGATCGGTGAAAAGTTTGCTGTTTCAAAGAGGTTGAACTTTTATGCTATAATTGGGATAAACATTTACACAGTCAACCCTGGCAATACAGGAGGATCATAGAATTGGCGGAAAAAAAGATGCCTGTGGACAGGCAAAATAATAAATCTGAAACTAAGAAACCGAAAAAAAAGCGCAGTATTATAAAGATAATCATTTTGATCATTTTCCTGCTGCTGGTCATCGGCGGAGGAGCGGCTGCAGCAGTAGTTTATAGTTACATCAGCGAAGCACCTCCCTTTGATGCAAGCAAACTGGCGACTGTAGAAACTTCATATCTCTATGACAGCAGCGGGGCTGAGATCACTCGCCTGCATGAGGAACAGAACCGGATTGTGGTTAGCCTGGACGAAATCCCGGCCCACGTTCAGGAAGCGTTCATTGCCATAGAAGACGAGCGTTTTAAGGAACATTTCGGCTTTGACATCATTGGCAGCCTGCGGGCAGCCTATGCCAACCTCAGGGCAGGCGGTATTGTGCAGGGAGCCACAACAATTACCCAGGAGGTGGCTCAGCACGCTTTTTTAAGCACGGAAACCAGCTACAAGCGCAAGATTCAGGAAATCTGGCTGGCCATCGAGATGGAGCGCCGCTACAGCAAGGAAGAGATCCTGGAACTCTACCTCAACCGGATGTACTTTGGCAACGGGGCTTATGGTGTGGAAGCAGCGGCCCAGACGTATTTTGGCAAGAGCGTCGGCGAATTGTCCATAGCAGAAGGGGCAATGCTGGCCGGAGCAATGCGCTGGCCCAACAATTATAACCCCTTTGACAACCGGGAAGCGGCCGAAGAACGAATGCATCTCGTTTTGAACAACATGCTGCGCCTGGAGTACATCAGCGAAGCTGAATACCAGCAGGCCCTGCAGGGGCCATCGTATTATGCCGAACCGCGCAATCCTGAATATCCCTATCCCCATTTTGTCGACTATGTCATTCACGATGAACTGATCAAAATTTTAAGCGAGATTCCCTCGATCGGCTCAAAGGATGAAGCCTACCGGGCTATCTACACCGGTGGACTGCGCATTCACACCACCCTTGACCCGCACCTGCAGCACCACGTCGAAGAGGTCCTGGCCAGGGACGACCTCTACCCGGCCACCATCCATGTCGACATGGCGGCGGCCAGGGAAACGATAGCCGAGCTGCCATCAGGCCGCGACCTGAGCCAGGCTCAGCTGGAAGAGCTCATTGACGAGGAAAAGGGCATTCCCCAGCCGCAGGCGGCGATCGTGCTGGCCGACCCAACCACCGGTGAGATCAAGGCCCTGGGCGGAGGTCGGAAATACCGCCGCCATGTTGATGAAATCCTCCGCTTCACCACCTTGCGCCAGCCAGGATCGTGCATTAAGCCAATCATTACCTATGCTCCGGCTTTCGAAGAAGGTGTTCTGGCCGGAGCGGGGTCGACAGTGGATGACGCACCTTACATCGGGCCGCGCGGTGACTGGTTCCCGGAAAACTTCGACTACAAGTTTCGCGGCATGATTACCGCACGCGAGGCTCTTTATTATTCATATAATATACCGGCAATCCGTATTTTCGAAGCTTTAGGATCACGGGTAGGCGTTGATTATGCTGAAAAAATGGGCATATCTACATTCCATCCCGATGAAGTGGACAACCTGGCTTTGACCCTCGGAGCATTGACCTACGGTGTCAGCGCAATCGATATGGCCCAGGCCTACAGTGTGCTGGCCAACCAGGGAGTAAAAGTCGACCTTCATTCAGTGGAAAAAATTATTGACCGCCAGGGTAATGTCCTTTTCGAGCAAAAAACAGAGCCACAACAAATCGTCAGCCCCCAGTCGGCATTCCTGGTCAGCGACATCCTGCAGGACTTTGTTACCAGATACCTCGGGCGGGCCCTGCAGATTGATCGTCCGGTAGCAGCGAAAACCGGAACAACGGAAGACTGGAAGGACGTCTACCTTGCTGCTTACACACCAAACCTGGTAGCCACCTTCTGGATGGGCTATGATGAGCCAAAGCTGGGCAGTATCCAGCAGGGCTGGCGGTACTCCACCGCCTTCCTGCGAGAAGTGTTTCTTGAAGCATTTCAAGACCTGGAAATAGTCGAATTTGAGCAGCCTGAAGGCATAGTAAGGGCATCAGTGTGCAACAAATCCGGGCTCAGGCCGAATGAATCCTGTCAGGAAGCCGGTACAGTGATTGGTGATTACTTCATCGAGGGGCGTGTTCCCGGACAAGTTTGTAATATGCACCAGGGTGTATTCTACAATCGGCCACCCTATATCATCACCGACGATCGCTGGTCCTCACGGGGAGGCCCGGGGAGGGGCCCGGAAGATGCCAAAGAAATGTTAGCGGGCGATGAATTTGGCAACTTTACTGAGCAGTGGGGGCAAACAACAAGCGAAATATCTTTATTTAATGCCTATGTTGTTCAAGATGGAGCAACACTGCAGTGGCAGTACGAAGGAGCAAATCCAAAAAGTTTTGAACTGAGAAGGGCAGCCCAGGGAGCCGCAGGTGAAACTGTTACCTTTGAACTGGAAGGGAATACACGACAGTATACAGATACAGACCTTGCTGAAAATACGATCTACACATATACTCTTGCCGCCCGCCTGGCTGACGGCACTCTGACCGAACCAGCAACAGTTTACATCAGCACCGCAATTGATCCCGATGGAAGAATCGATATCCAGCAACCGGGAAGCGGTGATATTGTGGTTATCCCCAATATCACAGGCGTGTTTCAGGCTATTGCCGAAATGAGACTTTCCCGGTTAGGTTTGAAAGTAGGCATAGTTGAACATCAGTACAGCGATACGATACCCAATGGACAGGTGATTTCACAGGTTCCTGCCCCCGGTTCGATTATAAAAAAGGGACGAGATGTTAAAATTGTCGTTTCAAAAGGCCCTGAAACAGGCGGCTTCTAATTTGCTACCATGTGCTCTCAGGGCTTGCTCCAAAAATATTGTTTATCTCTGCACCGGCGGAGGCGTTTTGTTTCATCCAGGGATTGCAGGACCTGAGCAATGCGGGTGGCAGGCTGCTGCACTGAACTGCAGCTGTTGCCATACAAAAGCTGCCCTTCCGCTTCCAGTTCCCGCCACAAGTAAGGATACTCCATGCGGAATTCTTCCACAACCTGTTCTGTCGTTTTAAAAATGCCCGCTTCCAACAAATCTGCCACGTTTTTTTTAAAAGTATCTTCGTTCATCTTAAACCTTTCTTTTAAGAACTCAGCTCAACAACGGTCACTCCACCGCCGCCTTCCGCAGGATTACCCAGCCTGAAGTTTTTAACCAGGGGATGTTCTTTAAGATAATTTTGCAACCCTTCCTTCAGCTTACCGGTTCCTTT
Source organism: Bacillota bacterium (assembly GCA_034189085.1). GTDB lineage: Bacteria > Bacillota > Dethiobacteria > DTU022 > DTU022 > M55B129. The sequence goes on from JAXHVH010000001.1 coordinate 127,940, forward strand.
GCCATGAATTATTTCAACCCTGCTCAGGCCAGCCCAGAGGGCATTGTCAAGCAATTTTTCCACAAGGGGAACAGCTTCATCCAGGGTCAATCCTCTCAGGTCAATGGAATTTTTAATTGCCGTATCTTTTTCAACACTGTAACCACCATGGCTGGATGCAACAGATCTGTGTCCCTCAGTTCTTTTTTGCTGCTTCTGCCGGCGAGAATCGCGTCGCAGTTCGGACAGAGGAAGATTTACCGCCAGCATGCCAACCCGCACTTTAGCTTCTTCGTCCGTGTGAGATATCACCTCACCATGCTGCCTGAGGCTGGGGATATAAACTGATCTGCCCACAACAATTTCTTTTGCAGGCAGCGCCTCTCCTGCCTCTTCCTCTTCAACCGGCTCAAGCTCCTGACGCAATGCATTGAGACTTTGCCGTATCTCTTCACCTCTGGCTTCCTGGTGGGTGGATCCTTCATTTTTCAGTTTACGCAATTCCCTGATCAGTTCATCCACTGTATTTTTCGTTTTTTTGATCAGCTGTCCGGCCTCATCACGGGCTTCCCGAAGAATATCTTCGCGCTTCGACCGCAACAGCTCACGTTCTTTTTCCAACTCTTCCATTAAGAGCTCCGCCCGGCTCCTCTCCGCTGCTGCCCACCTGCTGTCTCGTGAATAACGCTGTTGATCTTCTACCAGGCGGGCAATTACTGTTTCAACCTGATCATGTGAACGGTGCAAAAAACTTCTAGCTTTTTCCAGGACAGTTACCGGAAGCCCCAGCCGACCGGCAATATGAAAAGCGTTGCTCTGTCCCGGTACACCCTGCAGGAGGCGATGAGTGGGTTCCAGCGTATTAGGATCAAATTCCATGGCCGCATTCTGCATCTCGTCTTGAAGCTGGGCAAAAAGCTTCAATTCATTAATATGAGTGGTGGCAACAGTAAGGGCCCCCCTGGCCGTAAGTTCAGCCAGGATAGCCATGGCCAGAGCGGCTCCTTCAGACGGATCTGTGCCCGCTCCCAGCTCATCAAATAAAACCATTGAATTTGGTTCTGATTCAAGCAGGATCTCGATAATATTTTTCATGTGACCGGAAAAGGTACTCAATGATTGAACAATGCTTTGCTCATCACCTATATCAGCCCGGATTTTTTTAAATACAGTTATTTTGGTTCCTTTTCCAGCCGGGACATGAAGTCCGCACTGAGCCATTACCGTCAGCAAGCCCATTGTTTTCAAAGCTACCGTCTTGCCACCTGTATTCGGCCCGGTAATAACAAGAGTTTTAATCATTTCATCAAGTTTCACAGTGAGGGGCACTTTTTCCCCGGATAGAAGAGGATGCACCGCTTCGTCCAGGAAAAATAATCTTTCGTCGGCAGCAGGCAAATAAGGCTCCACACCACCCTGTTCGATACTAAGAGCCCCCCGGGCGCAGATGAAGTCGAAACGGGCATAGAGATCAATATTTTTTCGCAGATCACTTTCAGCGTCAGCCACTTTACTGCTGAGTTTATAAAGTATCCTCTCAATTTCCTTTTCTTCCGCCTTTTCTGCAGTCCTGCACTCATTCTGAAGCTGAACAACAGGCAGAGGTTCAATAAACAGGGTAGCTCCGCTGGAAGATTGATCATGCACTATTCCATCTACCTGTTGCCTGTATTCCTGCCGGATGGGTAAAACATAACGCCCCGAACGAATGGTAATCAATGCTTCCTGCAGGTAACGTTTGTATTGCGAGCCACGGATATATTCTTCCAGTTTATCCCTGATTCGACTTTGCAGTTTGGTTTTCTTCCTTCTTACAGCTGAAAGCTCAGGCGAAGCACTATCAAGTACATTGCCATCCCCATCCAGGGAGCGGATCAGTTCCGAAAAAAGTTCCCGGCATGATTTCATCGATCCTGCAATTTCATCCAGAAGAGGATAAGATTGCGCATTATCCTCCTCTTTCATGAATCTCTGGCAGCGGTGAACAGACTCAATAAAGTGGGATATATTGGCCAGTTCACCACCCGGCAGGATCGCTCCCCTCCTGGCCCTGGAAAGGAGAGGCTTAATGTCTTTAACTACACCCGGGGTAAAAGCATTCCTGACAGCCAGCACCCGGCCTTCACTGGTTTCCTTCTGCATGATCTCAATCTTTTCACGATTCGAAGAAGGGATCATGGAAAAAGCCATTTCCCGGGCCCATGGAGATGCCGTCATCAAAGCAAGCTTCTCCCTGATGCGGTTAAAATCCAGTACTTCAATTTCTCGCTCTGTAATTACTTCAGCCAACAGGTTCTCTCCTCGACAGGTAAGGATTACCAACCACCACGTAACGTAAAAGTTTATCTGCAGCTACTGACAATCCGATGCGCGGTGTCGTTCTGACTGGCTGGTAATGAGAAACAAATTCATTAAAACCCAGGTAAAGCGGTTTTTGTTTCAGATCATGCCCGTTAAAACTTCTATCAATAGCAAAAGCCTGGCAAAGTTTTCCCGGGCCATTGGTTAGATTTGTTCTTAAAACCAACTGGCCCCTCTTCTCGATGATGAGAGGCAATCCATCCACAGGCTCCACCGCCCTGATAAGAACCGCTTCACCCACACCTTCCTGGCCGGTTACTACATTAAAACAATAATGGTTGCCGTATATAAAATAAACATAAGCCATTCCCGGCGGTCCAAACATTACAGCATTGCGAGATGTTTTGCCCCTGGCAGCATGACAGGCAGGATCGTTATTGCTTAAATATGCCTCCGTCTCTACAATTATTCCACTGACCAGTCCTTTAGCCGATTCCCGGCATAAATAATGTCCAAGCAGGTCACGGGCCACTTCCAACGTTTCACGCTCGAAAAAATTTTCTCCAAGAAGATGCATTATGTTCCGGTTTTTCCCCTTTCGGGTAAAATTGAAAAACTGTTCCTGGATGTTTTCGATAAAATTGCATACCGAAAACCGGCCTGAAATACCGTAACAAAGGTCTGCTGGCCGGATTACTTTTATTATCCTGATCAGCCATTAATATCAAGATAAAAATTGATCACTGCTTCCTTTAGCAGGTCAACAGTGGGAGTAAGATATTGACTGGCATAAACTACCATCTTAGAATCTTCCATTGCTTCCACAAAAAGGCGGAGGGGAATAAGAGAAACAGCAGCTATAATAATATAAACAAAAATCGCTCCAACAAGGGCTCCCAGCAGAGCACCACCCAGACGGTTGATTAAACCGATGATAGGCACACGATTAACCCACCTCAGACCTCCGGCAAATAATTTGAATAACAGGCTCAGGAGCAAAAAAAGAATCAGGAAAGCAATAACACCTGCCACCAGGCGAGGCGCCTGCTCCAGGGCCAGGTCTATACCAATATCCGTGATCAGATCATGATGAGGAATAATGTCTTCCGGATTGATGTAAGCAGCCAGATCCTCGCTGAAAAACCGGCTCCCACAAAGCGATATAATTATAATTATCAGGAATCCGAAAATATCAAAAAACATTTTGACCAATCCACGGGAAAACCCACTCAAGATGTGAAATAAAAAAATTACCATTAGAAAAATATCAAACCAGTTCATCTGCTTCACCCCGTTTTGTATCCGCGCTGTGAAGCTCTGTTTTTTCTTTTAACCTGAGCAGTTCATCAGCAATATTTAATGCCGCCAGGACTGCAATTTTATGCTTACTGACCTGAACATTTCTTTCAGCAAGTTCTTCAATCAAATGATCAACATAACGGCCAACCCTTTGTAACTGTTCCGGGGTTGAAGAACCGCGTAGAATATATGCTTCTCCCATGATAGTCAAAGTGACGCGGATCTTTTCCTTTTCTTCCATTTGTTGTCCCCGCCTTCCGGTTAGTGGCAACGACCTTTTCGCCCTGTTATTTCGGGATGAAACATGTAATATCCTGCCTGAGACAAAACAGCAGGGCCATCAGCTTTTTTCAGCCTGTCTCCCTTTTAATTTATGGAAGGCCCGGGTTACGCCCCGTCATCATGTCCCTTCGCCGCGCAAAATCGCCCCGCGACTGACCAGGGCATTTTTGATATCCTCAAATACACGGTTAACTTCTTCGTCAGTCAAAGTCCCTTCATCCCGCCTGAAGGTTACTGAATAAGCAAGGCTTCGCTTGCCGGCCGGAATCTGTTTCCCTTCAAAAAGATCAAAAAGAACCACCCGGCTGACAAAATCTCTGCCCGCCTCTTCAATTACTTGGGCCAGTTCTTCGGATGCTATGTTTTTATCCACAATAACTGCAATATCTCTCTTGGCTGCAGGATAACGAGGTAATGGCGTAAAACAGGGAACAGGCTGGGCCATTTTAAAGAGCAGGGTTAAATCAATTTCTGAAACAGTAACGGGTTGATCAATTTCCCAATCGCCTGCCACTTCAGGGTGGATCTGACCGATGAAACCGAGAACATTATCATCGACTTTCACCATGGCACTTCGAGCAGGATGAGTAAATGGAAAGGCCTGCGGAATAAATCTAACTCTTTCAATTCCATAACGTTTGAAAATGGTTTCTAAAACTCCCTTGATCACGAAAAAATCTGCTTTGCCTGAAGGTATCACCCAGTTCTGTTCAGGTATAATACCGGTTACTGCCATGCCCAGAATCGGTTTTTCAGCAGGCTGTTCTTTCAGCGGCAGTGAATCGGCCATGTAAACAGATCCCACCTCAAAAAGCAACTGGTTTACTTCGCTGAAACTGCAATTATGCTGCACAGCTTTAAGCAAGCCGGGAACTAAAGTAGTCCGCATGGCTGACTGCTCCTCTGAAAAGGGATTGCGAACAGGAATATAGTTCATCCTGGGATCATTATCCGGTAAACGCAGTTGACGCAGACCAGAAGGATTAATAAAAGAGTAAGCGATGCATTCATAGAAACCGGCGGAAATCATGATTTCTTTGATCGCATCTTTGAACCTTTCTTCTTCTTTTTCCCTGTTTTCAATTAATTCTCCCCTTGGAAGCGTGAGCGGAATGCGATCATAACCATACAAACGAGCTACCTCTTCAACAATGTCTTCTTCTATCCTGACATCCGCCCTGCGGAGAGGGATAGTGACTTCGATTAAATCATCTTCAGACGGAGAAATAGAAAATCCAAGATTATCAAGCAAAGCCGATACCTCGGCAGTATCAATATCTATCCCCAGTATCCTGCTGATCCTGCAAGCGCTTACTGACAGATGATGCGGTTTAACAGTCGAATAATTTTCATCAACCACTCCACTTAACACTTTACCCCCGGCCAGTTCATTGAGCAGCAGGGCGGCCCGATTCTGAGCCCACATAACTGCTTCCGGGTTAACTCCCCTTTCAAAGCGCTGTGAAGCCTCAGAAGGCAAGCTTAGACGCCGGGCCGTCTTCCTGATACTGGTGGGATTAAAAACGGCTGCTTCAATCAAAACCTCACGTGTGGCCGCGGTGATTTCGGTATTTTCACCACCCATTACCCCGGCCAGGCCAACAGGTTTATTGTTGTCGGCAATCACCAGATCCTCATCGGTCAGTGCACGCTCCACTCCGTCCAATGTAATTAGCTTTTCTCCCATCCTGGCCCGCCTAACCAGGATTTTCCTCTCCTTGAGAAGTTGTAGATCAAAGGCATGTAGTGGCTGTCCTGTTTCCCACATTACATAATTGCTAATATCAACAATATTGTTGATGGGGCGCACACCCGCTTTCATCAATCTCATCTGCATCCAGATTGGTGAAGGCCCAATCTGGATTTCCCTGATCACCCTTGCCGTATAACGTGGGCAAAGGTTCCGGTCATCTATATCCACTTTTACCGCTTCGTAAACCGGTATCTCCGTTTCCGGTAAATTCATGGCAGGCATTTTTACTTTTCCACCCGTCAGGGCGGCAACCTCGAAAGCAACTCCCAGCATACCGAGGCAATCGGCCCTGTTTGGCGTGAGATCAAGGCAAAGGATCTGATCATCAAAACCAAGCACTTGATCGACTTTTTCCTCCACCGTAATATTTTTATCGAGAATAAGAATTTCCTGATCTGATCCCAGTTCAAGCCCCAGTTCCCGGGCTGAACAGAGCATTCCGGCTGAAGTAACACCGTAAATAGGCCTTTCTTTAATTTCCCATCCGCCCGGCAGCACCGCTCCGGGCCTTGCTACGGCAACTTTATCTCCCACAGCCATATTTTTGGCTCCACAAACAATTTTATGAATGCCGTTTCCCGTATCGGTATCAACCAGAACCAGATTATCACGGCCTGGATGAGGCCTGATTCCTTTGACCTGGCCTACTACCACACCGGGCAGGGGAGAACCAAATGATTCAACCGCTTCTACTTCAATTCCCGCCATGGTCATGCGTTCACCCAGTTCCTGCGGAGAAAGACCCGGATCAATATATTCAAGCAACCAGCTGAAAGGTACACGCATTATCAGATCCTCCAATCATGTCAAAAAAAATATGTCAATTATATACCATAGTTTCAAACATTCAACAAACTGAATCCCGGTCTGCCATGTTTCATCATTAATTAACCAAACTGTTTGAGAAAACGCAGATCGTTGGTAAAAAACTGGCGCAGATCACCGATACCGTATTTGAGCATCGCTATACGTTCGACTCCCATTCCAAAGGCAAATCCTGTTACTTCCCGTGGTTTGTATCCAGACACTGAAAGAACATGCGGGTGAACCATTCCGGCACCGAGAATTTCCAACCAGCCTGTATTACTGCACACACGGCACCCTTTGCCTTTGCACATCACACAGAGAATATCTACCTCGGCGCTCGGCTCGGTAAAGGGGAAAAAACTGGGCCGCAAACGGATCTTCTGTTCCGATCCAAACATTTCCCGGACAAATGAAAGCAGGGTGCCCTTCAGGTCGGCAAATGTTATGTCTTTATCCACTGCCAACCCTTCTACCTGGTGGAACATGGGAGAATGAGTGGCATCATCATCACGACGGAAAACTTTACCCGGAGCAATGATACGGACAGGCAGGCGAGGAGCCATTTTCTCCATTGCTCTGACCTGAACCGGAGATGTGTGGGTACGCAGCAAATAATTTTCAGTAAGATAGAAAGAATCCTGCATGTCACGAGCCGGGTGATCAGCTGGAAAATTCAATGCTTCATAATTATAGTAATCGGTTTCAATGTCCGGCCCATGGGCGACCTGAAAACCGAGGCCGATAAAAATCTCTTTTATTTCATCAGTGATCAGGGTCAGGGGATGTTTTTGTCCCATCGAAACCGGCCTGCCGGGCAGGGTTACATCAATTCTCTCTTTCTCCCATTGATCGCTCCTCGATAAATCCCGCAGGGCTTGTTCCCGCTGTTCGATAGCCTCTTCCAGCAATGCCCGGAGGTCATTAGCCTGCCTGCCGACTTCAGGTCTTTGTTCAGGAGGAATAGTACCCAGTCCCCGCAATATTGCTGTTAATTTTCCTTTTTTGCCAAGAAAACGCACTTTTATCTCTTTAAGCTCTTCAAGAGCTGCTGCATTTTCTATCTGCAGGCGTGCATCTTTACTCAGTTCTTCAAGCTGCTGTTGCATTATAAACACCTCCACAAAATTAAAAATCCCTCCGAAAAGGGACGAAAGGGGTTATTCCGCGGTACCACCCATTTTAGCCGTTGCCGGCTCACTCAGACTCGATAACGGTGGTTCACCGTCTCCTGCCTACCGGGAAAGGCTGCCGTTCAGCGGGAAGCTCCGGAGTGAATTTCAACCGGCAGAACCGGGATACAGCTTACAGTCGCGGCTGATCCTCCCTGGGCGATTCCTGTGCCAGCTTACCTGTCTCCTTCACAGCTTTAGTATGTATAAACTATGTCTGCATTATTATAGCATCTTGGCCTTTTGTCATCAAGCAGCTCAGGCCCGGCGCTGGCGCATTATTTCGTAGACAATCACTGCACCGGCAGCAGCAGCATTAAGTGATTCCACATTACCATAAAGAGGGATAGCCACACTGCAGTCAACTGTCGAAAACAATTCTGGAAGTATGCCCGCAGCCTCGTTGCCAATCACAACAGCTGTAGGCCGGGTATAATCAGCCTCCCAGTATGGAAGAGGCGATCCGGCGTCTGTGCCTATTATCTGTATGCCCTTACTCTTTAGTGTACTGATCAGCAATGCCGGATCATTAATCATTATCAGGGGGATCTGAAAAACTGCACCGGCTGATGCACGCAGGGTTTTTGGTCCGAAAGGATCCGCCCCGCCCGCAACAAGATATACTGCACTCATTCCCGCCGCTGCCGCTGTCCGGATCAAAGTCCCCAGATTGCCGGGATCCTGAAGTCGATCAAGAATTAATAGTGGATCCTGTTTCTTGATAAACCAATCACCTGCTGGATGCTGTCGATAATAAAATATCGCCGCTATCTCCTGTGGCGATTCAGTAGCAGCCATTTTTACAAACAATTTTTTCGGTAAAACAGCCTGTTTTACCCCACCCGGAAGACTTTTTAATAAAGCATAACCACCGCCTTCTTTATATTCCACGGTGGCGAAAATAATTTCCGGTTCCAGCCCCGCTTTTAGAGCCTCTTCAACCAGGTTCGGACCTTCCAGGGCAATTTTGCCCGTTTGTAGGCGATAGCGCCTGCTTTTCAAGAGCCTGGTATACTCCTTGATCAGAGGATTATGGGGGCTTGAAATCTTCAATTCGCTCAGCTAGATCCACTCCAGTTTCTGCAGATCTTTATTTTCGCCGATGGCTACAATGATATCATTTTCCTCAATAATGTCTTCAGCCATCGGGGATATGTTTGTTTCCTTTTCATCGTCCCTGCGCAGGGCAATGATACTTACTCCATACCGGGCACGCAGATTCAATTCCTGCAGCGATTTGCCAACCATGTCCTTCGGCGCATTCACTTCCACCACGCTGTAATCATTGGAAAGCTCAATCATGTCAATAATTGTCGGTGCTACAAGACTGCGGGCCAATTTATAACCGGTATCCCTTTCCGGATAAATCACCCGGTGAACACCAATCTTTGAAAGGGCTTTGCCGTGCAATTCTGTCTGGGCTTTAGCAATAATCTCCCTGGCTCCCATTTCAACAAGAAGTATAGCAGTCATGATACTGGCCTGTATATCAACGCCAATACTCAGAATCACAGCTTCATAATCCTTGATCCCAAGTAATTCCAGGACATCTTCCGACGTAGCATCGGCCTGTACAGCACCGGTCACCTCATCGCTGATCTGCTGGATTAGTTTCTCGTCACTGTCGACAACCATGACATCCTGTCCAAGGCTGTAAAGGGTTTTAGCCACTGAAGTACCAAAACGTCCTGCCCCAATTACTAAAAATGACTTTGGCACTACTGTTACCTCCACATAAAATAATTAACCGATTAACAGGTGTTCTTCAGGATAATGCAATGAATCTTCCTTCTGGCGGCGGGGCAGCCAGAACAGCAGGCTCAAGGGACCTACCCTTCCACCGAACATGGTGACAATCAAAGCGATTTTGCTGGGCAAGCTCAGTTCCGGAGTAATGCCAGCCGACAGGCCGACCGTACCGAAGGCGGAAAAAGCTTCAAACAACAGGGACATGAAATCCATCTCTTCAAAGTAAGTCATAACCAAAGTGGACAGAAAGATTAAGGCTACCGCTGCACTCATAATTGAAACTGCCTTCATGACCTGATTCAAAGAGAAGCGGCGCATGTAGACTACCGGTTCCTGGCGCCCCCTGATCATGCTTATAAATGTTATCAGGACAACACCTAAAGTGGTGGTTTTTACCCCGCCCCCGGTGGATGTGGGGGAAGCTCCAATGAACATAAGGGTCATCAGGATTACCATCGTGGTGGAATTAAGCTCACCTGTATTCAGGACACTGAAACCGGCTGTGCGCGGCGTAGCCGCCGTAAAAAAAGCAGTGAAAAACTTGCCACCCCAGGACAATTCCCCCATTGTTTCCGGATTGTTATATTCCAGCAGCAATACAAAAAATGTCCCCGTAACCAGCAGAAAAGCGGTAATAATAAAAACCAAACGGCTGTGCAAAGTAAGCCGACTCCGCCGTCGAAACAGCTTAAACGGCTCCATAATCACTGTGAACCCAAGGCCTCCAATGATGAACAATAGCATGATCGTACCATTGACCAGATAATCCGTCGGGGTCCGGGTCAGGCTGTCATAACTGCCAAAGAGATCAAATCCGGCGTTGCCGAAAGCGGAGATGGCATGAAATAGGGCAAAGAAAACACCTCGTTCCATTCCCAAAATGGGGATAAAACGAATGCTTAAAAGAATTGTTCCGATTGCAACGAAGAAAACCGCCAGCCTGACCACGGCCAGGACCAGCCTCAGCAACCCGGCAACCGAGTCTTGATTCAAGGCTTCTTTGACCAGGAGGCGATCCCGCAGGGTTATCCTGCGTCCAAGAAAAATAAAGATCAAAGTGGCCATAGTCATAAAACCGAGAGCACCAATAAAAATAAGGGTCATAATGACCCCCTGGCCCAGAGGTGAAAAGAACGTCCCTGTATCTACAACCACCAATCCGGTGACACAAACTGCTGAAGTAGCCGTAAAAAGAGCATCCACATAATTCAGCCCTTCTCCCGCGTGCATAGGAGGAAGGCTCAGCAATAGCGATCCAGCGAATATTACTCCAAGGAAACCGAAGACCATAACCCGCGCCGGGTTGAGGGGCTTATGCCTGCTTTGCAATGATCATCATCTCCGAACGAACGGATACATTTACGTAATAATGCATACTTATTTCAGGCTAATTATTTTCTTTGGCCACATCCACGAGACGGGCAAAAGCTTCTTTGTCGTTTACAGCCAGGTCTGCCAGAACCTTGCGATTTATCTGAACATCAGCTTTTTTTAGGCCGTTAATAAACCGGCTGTATGATAATCCGCCTGCCCTGGCCGCAGCATTGATCCGGGCAATCCATAGCTTACGGAAATCGCGTTTGCGCTGCTTGCGATCCCGGTAAGCATAGGAAAGCGATCTCATCACCTGCTGATTGGCTACCCTGAACAGCTTGCTTTTGGCCCCGTAATATCCTTTGGCCAGTTTCAATATTTTTTTACGCCTTTTTCGGGCGATGGGTCCTCTTTTTGTGCGAGGCATTGTCAATCATCCTCCTACAAGTTGTACTGTATAGTTCTTTCTTTATCCGCCTTTTCTTAAACCATCAGGGAATGAGAAGCTTTACTCTTTTGGTGTCGGCGGGTTTAACAATGGTCGATTTACGCAACCGCCTCTTACGCTTGGCACTTTTTTTACCCGTAAGATGGCTGTCAAATGCACGAAAACGCTTAATTTTTCCGCTGCCGGTTTTTTTAAAACGTTTAGCCGCGCCGCGGTGGGTTTTCATTTTGGGCATTATTACAACAACCTTTCTCTACTATGATTTGGGCGCCAGAATCATAATCATATTTCGCCCTTCCTGTTTGGCCGCTTTTTCCACAACACTGAACTCGGCAAGGCTTTCGGCCATCTGCTGGCTGAGGCGCTGGGCAATCTCCGGATGGGTAATCTCACGTCCCCTGAACATCACGGTGACTTTAACCTTATCCCCATTCTCAAGAAATTTCTTGCCCCTCTTTACTTTTACCTCAAAGTCATGTTTATCAATATTGGGCCGCAGCTTAATTTCTTTTATGGTCGTGGTCTTCTGCCTCTTACGCGCTTCACGATCACGTTTACTTTGCTCGTACTTATATTTTCCGTAATCCATCAGCCGGCAAACCGGCGGCCGCGCTCCGGGAGCAACATTAACCAGATCCATTTTCTTTTCCTGGGCCATCTGCAGTGCTTCACTTGTCTTCAATACACCAAGCTGGGTGCCGTCTGCATCGATCAACAGGACTTCACGGGCTTTGATTTGTTCATTGACGAACAAATTCTTACTAATCTTCTTTCACCTCCCAGTTATTATAAAAGAGCAGGCGTCTGCCGCCTGCTCTAAATATCCATTGTCTGTGGATAAACCCTGGTAACAGTCTAAAAACGCCCCAGGGTGAGAAGCAGAGGCTTCTGCTTGCATCCGATTTATTTTACTGTTGTAATATACCAGAATATACTGGTTAGGTCAAATTATTTTTTTTTCTTCGATCTCTCTTTTCAAGTCGGAAATAAAAGATGCAAGATTCTGTGGCCCCAGATCACCGCGTTCTCGATGCCGCAGGGCAACCTCTCCGCTTTCCTCTTCCTTTTCCCCTATTACCAGCATGTAAGGGATCTTCTTGATCTGGGCTTCCCTGATTTTATAACCAACTTTTTCATTACGCTGATCCACCTGGACACGAAAACCTTCCGCCTTCAGTTTGTCATAAATCTGCCCGGCATAATCATGGCTTCTCTCCGTAACCGGAATTACAATAACCTGAAGGGGAGCCAGCCAGGCAGGGAAGGCTCCGCCATAATGCTCGATCAGCAGAGCAAGCAGCCGTTCCATCGATCCGTAAATTACACGGTGAATAACCACAGGCCTGTGTTTGGCACCATCTTCACCAACATAGGTGAGGTCGAACTTTTCAGGCATCTGGAAATCAAGCTGAATGGTTCCACACTGCCAGCTGCGTCCAAGGCAATCCTCGAGATGAAAGTCAATCTTGGGACCGTAAAATGCGCCGTCTCCTTCATTGATTTGAAAGTCGATTTCTTTTTCTTTTAATACATTTTCAAGGATCGAAGTAGCCCTGTTCCACATTTCTTTAGTGCCCATCGCTTTTTCAGGCCTTGTGCTCAATTCAACACTGTACTTAAAACCAAAAACCCTGTAAAAACGGTCCATCAGTTCAATTACCCCGGCCACTTCCGATTTCACCTGCTCGGGAAGCATAAAAATGTGGGCATCATCCTGGGTAAAAGAGCGAACTCTCATCAGGCCATGAAGGGTACCGGAAAGTTCATGGCGGTGAACAATACCCATTTCACCTATCCGCCTCGGCAGATCACGGTAGCTGTGCATTTTCGATCGGTAAACAAGCATAGCCCCGGGGCAATTCATTGGTTTTACTGCATAGTCCTGATCGTCTATCTTTGTAAAATACATGTTTTCGCGAAAATGATCCCAGTGACCGGACTGCTCCCAGAGAGTACGGCTCAGAATCAGTGGCGTCCTTATTTCCTCATAGCCCGCCCGGCGGTGTTCTACACGCCAGAAATCAGTCAGTTCCTGCCAGATGATCATTCCGTTGTTATGTAAAAAAGGGAAACCGGGGCCTTCTTCCTGAAGGCTGAACAGGTCCAACTCACGGCCCAGTTTGCGGTGATCCCTTTTTTTTGCTTCTTCAAGCATGTGCAGATGGTGATCAAGCTGCTCCCTGTTGGGAAAAGCGGTGCCATAGATACGCTGCAGCATGGGATTTTTTTCATCTCCCCGCCAGTATGCCCCGGCCAGCCCGGTCAGTTTAAAAGCTTTCACCATACCTGTATGAGGCAGGTGGGGACCGGCACAGAGATCAATAAAATCGCCCTGCTCGTAACAGCTGATTACAGCATCCTCAGGCAGATCTTCGATCAACTCCAGCTTGTAAGGTTCATTTCTCTCCCTGAAGAGATGAAGGGCTTCTTCCCTGCTTAACTCCCGCCTGTTAATGGGATGTTTTTCTTTAACTATTTTTTTCATTTCCTTCTCGATCCTGCCCAGATCGTCGGAAGATATGGGTTCTGCAAAAGCGAAATCATAATAAAAACCGTTCTCGATTGCCGGACCTATCCCCAGTTTAACATCAGGATACAACCTTTTCACAGCATGCGCCAGAACGTGGCTGGCAGTATGCCGAAAAATGTGAGCACCAATTGACGAGTCAAACTCAACAAAAGAGATTTTACTGTTGTCCGACAGTGGTTGACTCAAGTCACATTCCTTCCCATTGACAAGAACCGCCAGTAATTTATTATTTGCTGCTCTCATTTCCTTATATATATCCATGCAGGTTGTCCCTTCAGGGTAGGCAACCTCTTCGCCGTTTTCTAATTTAACTTTTACATGCTGCATTGTATGGACGCCTCCTTTGAAGGTGATCATAATTTTTTCAGCTTCTCCTGTCAAGGCAACGGCGCCAGCGATAAAATCAAGGCTGCCTGCCTGCGCAGGTTCTTCGTAAAAAGATTCAATTATGCTCTCAAGTTCAAGGCCTGTGGTTGTATTACCACCTCGGCCGGAGCACAGCCGGGTTGTTCTCCATCCAGGTTAAGCAACGGGCAATCATCAGATTCAACATTAATAACTCTGCCGCGCAAACTGGTTATCCGGGGATGATCAAGATGCTTTCCCCGATAAACTTTCGGCAGATTGATTAAAAGATCACTTTTGCTGAGATTGCGGGCGATAATTATGTCAAAACTGCCATCGTCCATCAGGGCATGGGGAGCAATAAACATGCCCCCGCCAAAATAGCGGCCATTGGCCACGACAATAAAGGTAATCGGCTCGTTGCAAATCTCTTTTCCGTCTACCGTAATCTTCATCTTTTTATTCCGGTAACGACACAGGCTGGCCACTGTCCCACCTAAAAAAGAAACAAATCCGCCCAGCGCTTTGCTGGTACTGTTGACTCGGGCTACAATATCACCATCCAAACCCATGCCGGCCACATTGAGGAAATAGCGTACTTTCTGTCCGCTACCGTCTTTATATTTCACTTTGCCTGTATCGACTGAAAAAGGAGGAGTATTGTATATCCGGCGGGCGGCTTCAGTAAAATTAAGCGGTGTCCCCAACGTCCTGACCAGATCCCGGCCGGTTCCGGACGATATTATGCCCAGTGATGTTTTTTTTCTCACTGCCTCTTCCACCAGGAAAAATCCGTTAATCACTTCGTTAACAGTCCCATCTCCGCCTACGGAGATAATTAACTCATACCCCTGGTTAAGAAAATTGCGGGCGAGAACCGTTGCTTCGCCGGGAGCACCGGTGAAGCTGTACTCGAAATCCAAACCTTCCTGTTTCATAGCCCTGGCAATGGCTGGCCATGTTTTACCGGTGGAGCCGTTACCGGAAACCGGATTAACGACCGCCGCCGCACTAATCAGCTGCATGAATGTAACTCCTTCATTGAATGTTTACTGGCAATAATCTTTATGGCTGTCGAGTAAAATTTTTGGAGCAGCCGTCTTGCAATGTCCCCATTGTAAAAACACTCCATTATTATAGCACATCGGGGTAATTTGCCTGGCTGATTACAGGATCGACCACAAAGGTGTAAATTATTCCCTGCAGACAAACTGTTGATCTTACGGTCAAATCCACCATTTTTTAAGTTCTGGTTTTCAAATTCTGGTTGGCCTGGAAGACCAGGCTGTGGATAAATTCTTCCCGGTTGGCATTATCCCGCCCATCATAAAAAACGGAGATAATCGGTATACCAATCTTCCGGCTAAGCACTCCCTGTACGGCTTCCACAACAGACGCGGGCATGCAGGTAAAGGGCCCCACAAAAATGGCTCCGGCCACTTTTTCCCGGCCGGCCAGGGCTCCGGTACGGCCAACTGTCATGGGCGGTTCACCGGCAGTATGCTCCGGGATATAATTGATAGAATGAGCCAGTATCTCCGCTGCAGATGGCTCTTCCCTATCTTCCAGCAGGATACCAGCAGCCTTTTCAATCCGGTGTTCATCTTGATGTGCCAGCCAGTTGATGGCACCGTAACCCAGTTTGTATAAATAGCGGACCAGGTTTTTCTTATAATTATATTCTTTCAAGGCCAGGCGGTAATTGGCAAAAACAGTATACACAAAAAATTCCGTTGCCGGAGCAAGAAAAACTTCCCCTCCGGCTACCTCGATCTGCTTAATAATATCCCTGTTGCATCGATCGTCAAGACGGACATAATATTCACCGGCCAGCAGAATCAGGGGCCTTTTTTCATCTCTGCGGGGGATGGAAGCAAACTGATTCCCTGCTTTATCCAGAATTTCCTCCAGGCCGCGCAGATGGCTGCCCCCCAGCAAGGAAGGCCATTTAAAACGATGATGACGGAGAAAAGAATAGACCTCCTCGCAATACCGATGGAAAAGAGCCTCCGATTCTCCTTCATGTATTTCATAAGGCCTTGTACGATGCAGCATTTTATTGAGCATATCAATTGCCAAAAGACCGTCGAAAAGAGCAACAGCGAATTCCGGGCCGAACCTTTTTACAGCATCTTCCGTTTTCAAAGCGCAAACCCGTTGTTCACCGTAACCAGCCCTGTTGATGATTAAAGACTGGGCGGAAGCATAATAGCCAAAGCGGCAGGGCCCGCAGGCCCATCCTTCAAGCATAACAGTTCCCTCTTTTTCAAAATCGCGAGGATTTTGCTCGGCATATGCTAAAAAATCCTGCAGGCTCTGGAGAAAAGGCAGGCATTCTTCCCCGTTGGTATAACGACGGGCAAGAGTCAAATCCTTATCATTGCTGCGTGGAAGAAGAACAGCTTCAACCCCATAATTTTCAAAAAGGGAAACAAATACAGCAGGATGACTGCTCAGGTTGGGAACCAGGATTTTAGTCAATTTAGGATCATCTACGGCAATAGCCCGGGCTGTGCGGGATACCTTTTTCTCCCTGCTCCTGCGGGAGCGGCATGTATTCTTGAATGCTTCCAGCCTGGTAATCATCCCGGCCGGCGCGGTATGTTCATCAAGAGTAAGTCGCAAAAACTCAGCTACATTGGCTAAATAATGACGAAGCATTGAATTGGGCCCGCACCTGAAAGGATCCTGGAGCACCAGGTGCAGCTGTGGAAGTCCGCTTTCATCTGTTCTTTTATTAAAAAATTGAGCCGCGACAGACGCAGCCATCATATTCTGTAACTGCGAAGAGTAAATATTATCCATCTGCTCTGTTGTCTTTGCCATGTATTGTTCAAAATCATCCCGGTGGGCATCGAGAAAAACCGACTCGATTCTTCCTTCGTACCAACCCCGCAGGTATTCAAGAAAAAAATCCTGGGGAATAGCTGTTAAACCCCGTTGTGAAGCATGAGTCATAACATTTTTGGAAACAAAAGGATCGTACAGTGTATAAGAGCGTCCCAGGACCAGGGCCACAATGGCATCAGGCCTGGCGATAAGACCTTCAATAATGCGTCGCCCTTCCTTTTCAACCACCGACCTGTAGTCAGCAAGGGCCCTGTATCCATCCCTGACAGCCCGGCTGACAAGATCACGGGAATAATTTTTCCCCAAAAGCTTTCTGGCAGCCGGCAATAACTGATTTTCAACACGGTCCGCTCCCTCATTAAAACTGAGACGGGCATGCAAAATTTTATCATCCGGCAAATCAAGGGAATGGACTACCACGCCTTTGACCATCATCATGAGAGGACAGCTTAAGGACCGAGGCCAGTCTATCAGCCAGGGCAGGGGCTCCATGTCAAATATCTCAGGTATAAAAATGAAATCGGTTCCTCTATCAACCAGTTCCCGGTAATGCCCCACCAGGACCTCCATGGGAAAGCACATTTCGGCGGCCAGATCCATTTTCCCCTTTTCCAGTAATTTTTCATTTGATTCTCCACTGGGAACAACTTTTGCGCCAAGTGTCCTGAAAAAAGCAGCCCAGAAAGGATATAATTCATAATTAAGTCCGCCGCAGGCAATACCCACCTGTGGGCCTTCATCAAGCAGTTTGCCGGCTGCTTTCAAAAAGATCTCTTCCCGAAGTTCCCTGTAATCAGGAAGGTCTTCGTCTTTTCTCTTCTTTTCCAGTTCTGAATAACGGCCACAGCGGTCACCATAAATAAAGTGGGAACCGTCATTAAAAGTAATCATATCGAGGATACAATGGTGATCGTAGGGACACTGGGCCCGGCACGGTTTCCTTTCCAGCCGGTATTCATTCAGGCGGCCCAGCTGGTGAGAAGGTTTCTCCGGTTTTCCATCTTCCAGGTAGAAAAAACGGGCCCTCAGGGCAGCTCCAAGAGCACCAGACAGCTCGGGATTTGGCGGAACAAAAATATTTCTCCCACATTCGGCGGCAAAGGCAGAAGCAAGAGCATGGTTTTTGGCAGTCGCTCCTGTAAAGACCAGCTTTCCTTCAGTTACTCTATTTTCCACAGTCCGGCTCAGGTAATTGCGGGCTGCAGAATAAGCGAGGCTGGCCAGCTGTGCATCCAGTGGCAGCCCCCGGGAAGCGGCTGCCACAAGGGCCGACTGGGACAAAAGTGTGCAGTTATCACCGAGGTCAATGGCATAGGCAGCCTGAAAAGCTTTTTGCGAAAATTCTTCCTTGATCCGCACACCAAGCAGTTCAGCCAAATTTTCGAGGAAAGTACCTGTTCCGGCAGCACAGACCGGGTTCATGTTGTAATCAAAAAGGATATCATTTTTAATTTGAATAAACTTGGAATCTTCACCCCCGATTTCAATCACAGCCAGGTCGTGTTCCCCAAACAGGGATTTGATGCCTTCTGCCTGGCAGGTAATTTCATCGGCGGCGTAGTCCGCAGTCAAAATTTTCTGGGCCAGGAAACGTCCTGATCCGGTGGTACAGGCAACAACAGGAGGCCTGTTGCGTATTATCTCTCCGTATTTTTTATTAACCTCTTTCATCAGCTCCAGCACCTGCAGGGCGGGACGACCAGCCGTGGGCAGGTAAACTCCGCCGATGAGCTGTCCTTCTCTGTCCAGCAGCACGCACTTGGTGGAAACGGAACCGCAGTCCACTCCTAAATAAATAATGGAAAGATCTTTCACCTTTCCTGTAGAATAATCCTCTCCGTAAATAACTTTTTCAGCCTGCAGGGGAGGAAGTGGGTTTTCGGGGACATAGCGTCTTGAAAGCATTTTTTCAATACTGACCTTTGATGCCGGTAGTTCAACACCCTTTTGAGCAGCTCCCAGGGCATTTATATATTCATGGTCAGCCGGAACCGACAACGTGATATTGTGTTCACGGCAGTAATCTCCCAGGTACTTTAGAATAGCCCGGTTATTGGCTACACCACCGACAGTGATGAGTATACCCGGCCCCTTGATTCTGCTCCGCGCTACACCCGTAACCACAAGGTCCACAAGTGTTTTGGCCAACCCTGCCGCTACAGCCATCTGCGAAGCTCCACCGTTAATAGCATGGGTCATATCAGATTTTGCAAAAACGGCGCAGCGGCCTGATATTTTCACCGGCGACTCTGCCTTGAGAGCCTCTTCCGCCAGTTCACGGTCGTTATAGCCCATCCTTGTAGCCTGTTGATACCAGAATGAACCGCTTCCTGCCGCACACTGGCCGTTGCGGTTAAAAAAAGTGATCGCACCACTGTGATCAATCTCCAGGTAGTACATATTTTCGTGTCCCAGAGATAAAACAGCCTGGCCTTCTATCCCGAGGCTGCTTATTCCCGCCTGCAGAGATTCTGCTTCAAGAATGGGCTTGATGCCCAGTTCACGGGCTACCAGACTGGCATTATTGCCGGTAAGACCGATTCGCAGTTTAGAACCAGGTGTTTTAGCCACCAGAGTGTTGAGGCACTCTCCGGCAGCAGCTGCCGGATTCCCGGAAGTAAGGCGGTAGATCTTTTCTACACATCCATTTTCAATCAGAACACCCTTTACAGAAAAAACTCCAACATCAAGACCGATAGAAGGTATACTGTTTCCCTGTTTCGACTGTATAATCATTAAATCGCTCCCTGCCAATCCTGTTAGAAAGTTATGTAATGAACATTTCCGCCAGATGCCGTTCTTGCAACCGTCAAAGAATAGCCGGTGAACAGTGAACGTGTTTGGATGGATTCACCTGTAGTTACTGAAATGCTCCACTTCAGCGGGCACCACCACCACCGCCTCCGCCGCCACCACCTCCTCCGCCGGAGAAACCGCCTCCTCCACCTGAACCTGAAGAAGTGGCTGAATGAAAAGCGGTGCGGAATGAATTCCCCATGGTGGAGGTAAAATCGCCAAATCGCTCGGGATTTGCGGCCATTATCCCGTAGGCGGGCCAGAGAACTGGCATATCTCTTTCCAGGTTTGGATAGATTAGACTCAGTTGCTCAATGACTTCTTTCGCCACTCCAAGTGCTACGGCGTAGACCAGGTAATACTCCCAGATAGCCAGTGACGGGATAGTGGAGCGATCGAGACTGGAAAAATGCTGCAGAAAACGTTTAAATGCTTTCCATTTCGCGTAATGATCCGCTCCTTTTGGCGTCAGCCTCTTCATCACACCAAAAGAAACCGCCATCAGCGGGCCGACAATTATAGCAATCATACTTGTAACATACATACCAAAAATAAAAAGGGGAATGCCTATTACGGTCAAAACCGCTCCGGCAATTATTCCAGGCCAGGCTAACCCCCTGAAGAACTTCTCTTTTTCTACCGCTTCCTTTATTTGTTTGATCCAATCCTGGTAAAAAGCAGCTGTGCTCGGTTTATTACGGCGACCATATGCTTCAATGCTCTGCAGAGTCGTCCCTTCGCTGTTACCGCTGCCCACCTTATTAAAAATAAAGGAATAAAGTCTGGCTTCATGAGGCTCCAGGCTGTCCCTGCCTTCGGCGGGAATAACACGGTAATCAGTGAAACTGCGCTGGATGATCAGGCCCTTTTGCCCCTGGTATTCTTCAAGCTTCAAATGTCCCCGCCGGGCCAGATCCATAACCGTTGCCGTGAAATCTTCAGGGGCAGTTCGTTTCATACGGAAGAAGTAACCAGCTTCCGCCGGAGAATAATCACCCGGCAGTTCCCGGTAATAATCGCCGCTATAAGCATCGGGGGACCGCTTTGCTTTGAAACGTGCAATAATGTAAAAAATGAGCATCCCCAGGAATGCCAGCGGGCCGACAATAAAATCAAGACGGGCAATAGTCCTTTTAAGGTTGGCTTCGTGGGCCCAGCGTTCTTCATCGGCCAGCATACCGGGCAGGCCATCCCGGCCGGAATTATTTGTCGCCCCGGGGACAAGACTTGAGGGGAACGCAACTCTTCCTTCCAGAAAAGTGTTAGCCGGTAGATTTTCAATCACCCATTTTATAGTTCTCGAATCAACAATCTCCACTTCTCCGTGAAGAGGCCCATGGCCCCAGGCCCGGATATCTTCAGCAGAAGCTCCTTCGGGAAGTTTAAGAGTAACCAGAGCATATTCGGTTCGTTCATCCCACTCGCCGCCGATGAACTGCCAGTAAAGCTCGGCCACATCATCGTGAACCAGGACTGCGTTATCAACAACATAGCTTATTGTAAAAGTCCGATCTTCATCGTAAGCTTCATAGCTCCAGTCTACATACACGAGGTCCGGTTTGTATTCAACATAAAAAATACCCGGTGTGTCCCGGGTCCCTACAGG
Source organism: Bacillota bacterium (assembly GCA_034189085.1). Classification (GTDB taxonomy): domain Bacteria; phylum Bacillota; class Dethiobacteria; order DTU022; family DTU022; genus M55B129. Next base: position 149,168 of record JAXHVH010000001.1, read on the forward strand.
CATCTCTTCGTAGGGGGTACCTCCTTCACTGACCATAACATCCCTGATGGAAGCATCGTTATCCAGGTAGATGTAAGACCAGGCCCCCCGGTAGCGACCTGAAAAACGGAAAGTCCGTTCCTCAACTATCTTCATGGACCCATCCGGATTAATTTCTGCCTCAATTATAACGGAAGGGAAATAAAATGAGCGGCCGTCCTGGGCCTCCGCCTCCTGCGGAAAGGTAAGGATAACCGCCACGGCTACCAGTAACATCAGCAAACTGCAACCTGCAGACAACAATAACTCTCTATATTTTCTGTTCATCAAATTGCCTCTAAAACTCGACTTTGACCGCTTCGCGGGCAGCAGCTTCTTCGTCCAGATTGAAATACTCCTCCTTGTGAAAACCGAACATCCCGGCAATCCAAACGGTAGGAAATTTCTGGATGGTTGTGTTGTAGCTCATTACTGTGTCATTATAAAACTGCCTCGAAAAAGCAATCTTACCCTCTGTATTGGCCAGTTCTTCCTGCAGCTGCCGGAAGTTGGCATCAGCTTTAAGCTGCGGATAATTTTCGGCCACCGCAAACAGTGTTTTCAGGGCTCCCGAGAGCATATTCTCCGCTCCGGCCTGCTCATTCACATTTTTAGCCTGAATAGCCATATTGCGGGCCTGGGTAACCTTTTCAAAAGTTTCCCTCTCGTGGGTGGCATAACCCTTAACCGTGTTGACCAGGTTGGGAATTAAATCATAGCGCCTTTTCAGCTGAACTTCGATCTGTGCCCAGGCATTCTTAATGCGCTGCCGCAGGGTGACCAGGCGATTATAAATACCGACGAATAAAATGACCAGCACTGCAATGATTGCCAGGATTACCCATATCATCGATCCCATCTCCTTTTAACATTTAATAAAAACGAAAAACTTTTTCATCAAGAGCTATTTCGCAACCGGGGCTTCTGTTTCCTGCTCTGCAGAAGCACCACCGAAAAGATATATTTAGCCTCTTCTAAAGCTGCAGTTCCACAATATCGCCGTCTTCCAGCACATAATCCCGGGAAACAGCCTGCCCGTCGAATTTTGAAGACCCCCAGACAAGGGCACTTTTAAGATTCTCAGGAAAATGCTTGTGAATCTGCCCCGCAAAATCGAGCACCGTGCTACCTTTTTTCAGGATAAAGGGTCTGTCCATATCGGCCTGCCTTCCGGCTGCTTTCCCGTAGACCCTGATTATACCAAGCATTTCGTAGAGCCTGTCTTTGAGGTCCTCCAACCCCGTGCCTTTGTTGGAGACGGGAACGATATTCAGATCTGGCCATAACTCTTCCAGGACCTCGAGGTTCTCTTTCGCTTCCGGATGATCTATTTTTGAAGCAGCCACCAGGAAAGGTATGGGAGCAATGATCTCGCCCTCTTCCGACAGATCAATTACCTCCCGTTCCTGCAGGACTTTAATCATCCCGTCAAGCTGCTCCAGGCATTCGGCAGTGGAAACATCAATCAGGATCAGCAAAGCATCGGCATCCTTGAAAGTTCCGATTAAACCCGGAGGGACATTGTCAACCGACAGCGGAGGGGTATCAACCAGTTGAATAAAAGTATCCTTGCAGGGCATCATCCCGCTGACCGGCAGGGCGGTAGCAAAAGGATACTCAGCAACCTTTACTTTGGCCCTGGTGAGAACACCCACCAGCGCCGATTTACCGCAGTTTGGGTAACCGGCCAGAACAATCTGCCCGGCGCCCTGCTTATCCACCCCGAAAGGATTAAATCCTTTGGCCTGCTTCTTTTTTTTCCCCTCTTCCTTCAGACGGGCCAGCCGTTTCTTTATATCGGCCTGCAATTTCTCCGTTCCTTTGTGCTTGGGGATCACCGCCAGCATTTCCTGCAGGGCCTTGACACGTTCTTCCGGCGCAGTGGCTCGCTTATAAGTTTCTTCCGCCGCATAATACTGGGGAGTGAGATTGGCAGGCAAGGTAGACACTCCTTTGGCAAAAATACAAATTAATGATAGCATAAATCGACCATCTTTTACAGCTTCATTCCCTCCCTTTCCTTGACAGCAGCAGCGCTGTAATGCTAAAATATTTTTGCTTCAAGAATATATTTTATATTTTATGCGCCTGTAGCTCAGGGGGAGAGCGCCTGCTTGACACGCAGGAGGCCCGTGGTTCAAAACCACGCAGGCGCACCACCAAAAAGGCCGGGATTTTATCCCGGCTTTTTTTATTTTAATTGTTTAGACATGCTCAACACATGCTCAACTGGGCCGACAGCCCTATTTTTTGCCGATCAGGTGAACATCAGACTGTGGGTGGAAAATGTTTATCCCCGGGTAATGGGTGAGAATTTATCCGTGCTGATAATCATGGAGAGTAAAAACCGTCTTTAGAAAAGATATATCCTGTTCACCTGTTAGATTTGTTAAGGGCAAGTTCCTGATTTCCCCGGTGGTTCTCAAAAAAGAGCCATTGTCCAGCCGGAAAATGATTTACTATTCTTTTGACATGTATGCCCTGTGGGCCGCCCCGGCGCCTGTACCCAGGGCTGATTTGTTAACTAACCCCTTTTCAACAAGCACTCCTTCCAGGCCAGTAAGGACGGAGATTACATCTTTCAGATCCATGTAACCGATGTGGCCAATGCGAATCCCATTTTGATGGAGTTTTTTTTGCCCGGGCGCTACTACAATGTTGTACTTTTCTCTCAGGATCTGTCTTGTTTCTTCACCATTCAACTCATCAGGCAGCAGCACAACGGTAACAGTGGGTGAAGCATAGTCTTCATGAGCAATCAGTTTCAAACCCAGTGCCTTGACACCAGCTCGCAACGCCTTGCTTATTTCCTGGTGACGCCTGTATACATTTTCCAAACCTTCTTTCTTCAAGAGAGAAAGAGATTTCTGGAGGGCAAAGATAAGGGCGATGGAAGGGGTGATTGGTATCCCGGGCAGTTGATTATCCGGCACTCCCCTGGTCTTGCCGAACAATCCTCTGGCCAGTCGATAATCCCAGTAATAGCGGGGCATTTTGGCCTCCGCCACCGCTTTCCAGGCTTTTTCGCTTACACAGATCAGGCTCAAGCCCGGCGGGGCCATCAATCCTTTCTGGGAAGCAGTAATAGTCACATCAATGTTCCACTGGTCAGCCCTGAACTCCACCGCTCCCACTGAACTAACAGCATCGACCACGAACAGAGCTCCATGATTGCTGACGATTGATCCCAGTTCTTTCAAGTCATTCAGTACACCGGTCGAGGTTTCATTGTGGATGGCAAAAACCGCCTTAATTTTTTTATCGTGGTCTTCAGCCAGTTTTTTCTGTACAGCATTGAGATCGATGGGTTTACCCCACTCGCTTTCTGCCCGGTGAATTTCAACTCCGAATTTTTCAGCGATCAGGGCAAATCTTGAGCCAAATTCTCCATTAACACAGACCAAAATATTGTCGCCCGGGGAGAGAGTATTGACAATTGCCGATTCCATTCCGCCGGTACCGGAAGAGGTAAAAAGTAAAATTTCATTTTTTGTATTCAGTATTTCCTGTGCTGATTTAACAATTTCTTCAAGAGCCCGCGAGAAACGGTCATCGCCACGGTTGGCTACCATTTGTGTGCCCAGAGCATGCAAAACCTCCAGGGGAAGTTCGCTGGGCCCGGGAATGTTTAGATTTTGTTTGAGCATTGTATTCTCCTTTAGCAATAATGAAAAAGCCTGTTTCCTGATAAAGATCTTCCTTTAAAAAGTTCAGGCTCATTAAAATTATTTTTAATCGTTCCTGATCAAATGATGGATGCTTGCGGCAAAATTGCCGCCCCAATAAACTTGTTCCCTTCACCAAACGAGGTTTATCGTGAAAGATCCTTCATCTCCTTGATTAAAGCCATCCCGTTGGAATCGCCAAAAATGGCCGAACCAGCAACAAGGACTGTCGCACCCGCTTCAATAACCTGGGAAGCTGTCTCCCTGTTGATTCCACCGTCTACCTGCAGTTCAATATCCGCTTCCCGTGAACAGATTTCCCGGGCAATTGCCTTTATTTTCGGCAATACAGCCGGGATAAATTTTTGCCCTCCTGCGCCCGGGTTTACACTCATTACCAGGACCAGGTCGAGCAGCGGCCACACATATTCCAGGAAACAGATTGGAGTTGCCGGATTTAAGGCCACGCCGGTTTTGATCCCATGAGATTTAATCTCCCTCAGTGTTCGATCCAAATGAGCAGTTGTTTCCGCCTGGATAGTGATTAAATTAACTCCCGCTTTAACAAATTGTTCAATATGCTCTTCGGGCTTATCAACCATCAGGTGCGCATCAATAAAAAGGTTGGTCACTTTTCTGATTGATGCAGCTACCGGCGGCCCCAATGTTATAGCGGGAACAAAATGACCGTCCATCACATCAAGGTGAACCCAGTCTGCTCCGTTATCTTCAATCCGTTTAATCTCTTCCCCCAGCCTGCTGAAATCTGCAGAGAACAGCGATGGAGCTATTTTAACTGTCATTATTAATAAGCCTCCTGCCTGTTGAGTTCTTCCATAAAAAAGCGGTAATACTCATAGCGCAGCGGGTTAATGCTTTTGCCAATACTTTCCCGCACAGCACAGCCAGGTTCATCCAGGTGCTGGCAGTCGCGGAAATTGCAGCCGCTGCGTAGATCTGCAAATTCGGGGAAATAATGAGCCAGCTCTCCCGCTTTCAGATCAACAAAATCAAGCCTGGTAAAGCCCGGCGTATCCACTACCATTCCACCGTTATCGAGCAGAAGCAATTCGGCACTGCGCGTAGTGTGTTTACCCCGGCCAATTTTTTCACTAATTGTCCCGGTCTGCAGGGTTAATCCCGGCTGGACAGCATTAAGCAGGGATGATTTACCTGCGCCCGAGGGACCGGCAAAAACAGAACAACGACCGGCAAGGTTATTTTTCAGCATTGTAATTCCTTCCCCAGTCAGGGCACTGGTGAAAATATGAAAATAGGGATAAAATGTTAACAAAGCATCAATCGCTTTGAATTCGTCTTCGTTTACCAGGTCTGCTTTATTAAAACAGAAAAACGCAGAAATTCCTTCCTGTTCAGCCAGAACGGTTAGCCTGCTGGCCAGCTGCCAGTCGCAGGGTGGATTCTTCAAAGAAAAAACAACGGCCAGCTGATCAACATTGACGACAGCAGGCCTGCGAAGAATGTTCCTCCGGGGAAGGAGCTTTTCGATGACCCCTTCACCGACTGAATCACGGTTTGGTTCTGTAACCGTTTGAAAGATAACTTCGTCTCCCACCATCAGGGTATACTGGTTTCGCTTCAGTGCTCCCCTGGCGCGACAGGTAAATTCAGCGCCTTCTTCGTCGCGAAGGGAAAAAAATCCACCGGCTGCCTTGAAAATTTTACCCTGGCGCAAATATGACCTCCTATTGCCCCACAACCAGATCAACAGATTGGCCTGGCAGGACCTCTGCCCCTGGTTCGGGCATCTGCTCAATCACATACCCCGCTGAACCGATAGAAAATCGATAACGCACAACCGGGGTTAGATCATTCTCCTTGAGATAGGAAATTGCCCCCTCCTCAGAGTAACCCACCAGGTCAGCCAGTTTAAAAGGGCCACGCCCCTGACTGACATAGACAACCACCTCATCTCCGGGTGAACTGGGGAAAGATTCCCCCGGAACCTGGTGATAAATTATCCCTTCGGGGATATCATCATTGTATTCCCTGACCACACTCATGGATAAATTGAGATCACGCAAAATAGCCCTTGCTTCCTGCTCGGTCCGCCCTGTCAGAGAGGGGGTAACGATAAATTCAGGCCCCTTGCTTACATAGATATCGATCTCCCTGTCCTCGCGGACCATTCTTCCTTCCGGTGGATCGGTTTTAACCACATTACCTACATCGATCTCTTCATCATAAACATAAAAAATCTCTTCATTGGGGGTCAAACCGGCTTCTTTTAAAACTTTTACCGCTTCGCTCTGGCTCAAATCGTGAACCTCGGGAACGCTTACCTCGGGAACAATCAAGTAATTTTCAATGTAAAACCAAACTGAAAAAACGAGCAAACCGATTATGATAAGGGCAAGCAGTGGTTTTATAAGTTTACGCAGGATCCGTGTGTTAAACATAGCGCTCTTTGATCGCCGTTGGGAAGGGCGCATAACAAAATCATCATCACCACTGTTACTGTCCGTGAAAGCACGGGCCGGGGCGATCTTCGGTGACTCTTTTCTATCTACGCTTCTCAGATCTTCCAGGAATTCTGAAGCGCTGGCATAACGTTCGGCAGTGTCTTTTTGCACCGCCTTAAGAATAATCTGTTCCAGTTCTCTTGGTATTCCGGAAGCCAGGCGCCGGGGAGGGACGATCTCTTCCTGGACATGTTTCATCGCCAGGGCAACGGGGCTCTCTCCCGTAAAAGGAACTTTACCGGTAACCATTTCATAAAGGACAATGCCCAGAGAATAAAGATCAGATTGTTGGATGGCAATTCCACCGCGGGCCTGCTCCGGGGAAATGTACTGAACCGAACCGACAATCTGGTCGCCAACTGTTACGGTCACACCGTCGCCGGCGATGGCAATTCCAAAGTCTGTTACTTTTACTTTACCATCCCTGGAAAAAAGGATATTCTGCGGTTTTATATCTCGATGGATCATACCTGCCGCATGAGCTTCTTCCAGTGCTTCAGCTATCTGGGATGTAATGTGAATCGCTTCTTCAACTGGAATGCGCCCCTTTTCCCGAATGTAATCTTTCAGATTCTGGCCATCCACATATTCCATTACCATGAAATAGGTGCCATCTTCTTCACCCACGTCGTAAATATTGACAATGTGCGGATGGGAAAGGGCGGCGGCAGATTGGGCTTCACGTTCAAAACGGCGAATAAAGGCAACATCGCCGGTCATCTGATCTTTAAGTACTTTTACAGCAATAGTCCGCTTCAGGAGAAGATCGCGGCCCCGGTAAACCCGGGCCATTCCTCCTTCGGCAATTTTTTCGATCAACTCATAACGTCCTGCCAGTATTTTGCCCACCATCAATCTTTCGGACCCCCAATGCCTGATGCTATCACTACGGTGATATTGTCATGTCCGCCTCGATCGTTGGCCATTTCTATTAATTTCTCAGCCAGCAGCTGCGGTTCCGAAACGGTTGTTGAGACAGCCAAAATTTCTTGATCGTTAACAAGGTTGGTCAGACCATCCGTACAGAGAAGAATCGCTGCTCCCTTATCAACTTCCATCTCCAGTATGTCAACTTCCGGATTTCGTTCCACTCCCAGGGCTCTGGTGAGAATATGACGCTGGGGATGGTTGATAGCATCTTCCGGCTTGATTTCCCCGGAAGCAATCAGCTGTTCAATAAGAGAGTGATCTTTGGTTAAAAGCCTGATCTTGTTATTATTAATCAAGTAAGCCCGGCTATCGCCAACATGTCCAATGATTATTTGCCGTCCGGACAAAAGCACAGCGGTTATGGTTGTCCCCATGCCTTTTCTTGTGCTGGAGCCGGCAGCTTCGGCCAGAATAAGACCATTGGCTTCATAGATGAAGTCTTTTACCATTTGCCTTGTTTTTTCCCTATCCGGCAATTCGCGTCCGTCAATATTCTGCCAAAAATTTTCTGCAGTGGCAACAGCAAGCGAACTGGCAACGTTCCCGGCCTTGTGTCCTCCCATTCCATCGGCAACAACCAGCAGTGCCTTTTTTCCATCACTCACCGCAAAGCAGCTGTCTTCATTGCGCACCCGCTCCCGGCCTATATTGGTCAACCATGATATTCGCACGGGCAATATTCCCCCTGCCTGCTGATTTTTAACAATTTCTACTTCAGTATAGCAAAAAGTGGTAACGGGGGCAAGAATCAGCCTTTTCTGGTCCAGAGAGCCATGTAAAAACCATCTGTGCCATGATGGTGCGGAAGCAGGGAAACAGTGTAAAAATTGTCCTGTTTTTTCTGCAGGACAGAGGGCAGGCGAGGAACACACTCTTCATGGCGGAAATGAGGATGATCTGTTGAAAATATCTCCGTAACTTTACTACACTCTTCCGGTTCACTGCTGCAGACAGAATAAAGCAGCTTCCCACCCACAGGCAAAATATCGGCGGCGGCATTAAGAAGCTGCAGCTGCAGTTGCTGCATTCGAAAAGGATCTCCAGCGGTACGACGCCATTTTATTTCCGGCAGGCGCCTGATCACTCCAAGGCCTGTACAGGGGGCGTCCACCAGGACAGCCGATGGAACCGACAGATCCAGGGTGCCGATCATACGGCCATCAGCTTCCAAAGTCCTGATACTCTGCAAACGAAGTCGCCGGGCTGCTCGTTCTACCAGTTGCAGGCGCTTTTTATGAAGATCGACTGCATAAATTAACCCCCGGTCATTCATCAGTTCAGCCAGATGGGTAGTTTTACCACCGGGAGCACTACATAGATCAACAATCCTGTCATGAGATTGCGGTTCAAGCAGGGGGGCAACCAGGGATGAGCTTTCTCCCTGGATGGAAAACAACCCCTCCCGGAAAGATTCAGTCCGGGCAGGATTCATTCCGCCCCTTATTCTCAGCATTCCGGGTACGACCGGGCTTTTTACAGCTTCGACCGACTCTTCTGCGAGCAAGGCAACCAGATCATTTTCGGATGTTTGAACATTATTGGGTCGTATAGACAAAGCGGGTTTCCGGTTATTTGCCCTGCACCAGGCTTCAACCTCGTTAAACTCCCACCGCTTAAGGACCCTTTTCACCAGCCAGCGGGGATAACTTTCTTTCAAACACAGATATTCAATTGGCTGCTGCTGGCGGTCCGGCCAGGGCAGCACTGCTGCTTCGCGGCTCAACCGTCTCAGAACAGCATTTACCAGTCCGGCCACGCCACGGTGCCCGTAACGGCCAGCCAGATGTACAGCCTGGTCAACTGCAGCGTATTGTGGAACCCGGTCAAGATAGAGAAGCTGGTAAGCGCTTAAGCGCAGCAGATTGCGAATCCAGGGAGTCAATTTTTTAAGGGGTTGTTTCAGATAAAGCTGTAAGGCCCAGTCTAAAGTATTGAGACGCTGTACGGTACCTGCTGCCAGCTCTTTAGCCAGAGAACGTTCTTCTTCAGAGCATTCGCGAACCAGAGAAGGCAGGACCAGATTCAGGTAAGCCTGATCCCGCTCGAACCTGACCAGCGCTTTTAAAGCTACTTCACGCGCACTGCAGGCGGGCTGGTCTCTGTTTTTACTCATTACTGTTCTCCGCCGAGACAATCTCCCGGCTCGATGCGATATCCACAGCAAAAAGAGGCTGCATTCATCGGTTTTTTACCAGCCGGTTGAAGATCAAGAAGTGCAATTACGCCTTTGCCGGTTGCGACCGTCAAAGATTTTTCACCCACTGCGATAACAGTACCCGGCGACACCGTTGCCTCTGCCACTTTTTCCGTATCAGGATAAGCAGCCCGCAGAACTTTAAGACGTTTGCCTTTAAAAAAAGTGTGGGCACCCGGTATGGGATTAAGGCCCCTGATCTGGTTATAAAGTTCTCCAGGGCTACGGTTCCAGTCAATTACTTCATCGTCTTCTGTCAGAGGCCGGGCATATGACGCCCGGGCATGATCCTGGGACCATTTGTGAACTCGCCCTTCAGCAATTGACTGGACAGCCCTGACCAGCAGGGAAGCCCCTCTTACCGCCAGTCGATCATGCAGCATACCAGCTGTATCGTAAAGAGAAATGGTTTCTTCCTCCTGCATAATAATATCGCCGGCATCAAGTTCATCAGTCATTTCGATTACCGATACACCACTGCAGGGGGCTCCGTCCATGACAGCCCGATGGATAGGAGCAGCTCCCCGGTAAGCTGGGAGATTAGAAGCGTGCAAATTGATGCAGCCAAGGGAAGGCAGGGAGAGAATCCTCTGAGAAAGCAATTTCCCATAAGCAACGGTAATAATTAAATCGGGGCTTAATTGTTTAAGGCGGGTATAAAAATCGCTGTCACCCATTTTCTCCGGCTGGTACAGAGCAATTTCATTTTTCTGAGCCCATTTTTTTACCGGAGATGGAAAAAGTTTGCGTCCTCTTCCTGCAGGGCGATCCGGAGCAGTCACTACAGCTAAAAGGCTGTGAGGTGAAAGATTAAGCAAATTCAGTGAAGGCAGGGCAAAGTCGGGGGTGCCCATAAAAACAATTTTTAGCTGTTTCAAACCTTTTCCTCACTTTGCAGTTCTTCAGGATCAAGTATACGTATCGCTTTATCGGTAAAAAGTATCCCATCAAGGTGATCCATTTCATGCTGGAGAATACGAGCCAGAAATCCTTCGGCTTCAAGCAGGAATTCCTTACCCGCCCGGTCCATAGCCGTTACGGTCACTCTTTCAGCTCTCGAAACTTCCCCGTAGCAGCCGGGAATACTAAGACAACCTTCCAGGCCTGTATTTTCTCCTTCTTTACTTTCGCAAACTGGATTGATGAGCTCTATGATTTTTTCTTCTTCGTCCAAACTCTCTACCGCCAAAATTATTCGTTTTGAAATACCCACCTGGTTGGCCGCCAGTCCCGCACCCCTTGATTCTTTCATTGTTTCGGCCATATCATCGATCAACCGCAAAACGGCACCGTTAATTTTTTTTACTTTCTGCGCCCTGGTCCGCAGAACCGGGTGGTTGTCAGTTAGTATGTTTCTAAGGGCCATTGTAATCACCTCGCATTTATTATAGCACTACCTGTGGATTAAAATCCACTGCCAGGCGCACCGGCCATGGGGTTTTACTGGCATGATATTCCTGCATAATTCTTCGGATACGCGGTGCCAGAAAAATCAGATTTTCGCCCCGGAGAATTGTCTGGATGCGATAAAAACCCTTGATTCGATAAAGGGATGCAGGAACAGGACCCAGCAGTTCCCCGGGCATCTCCAGCGAGGAAAGCTGTTCAGTAAACCATGTTGCGGCAACAATTACTGTTTCTTCCTCTTCTCCACTGAAAAGGAACCTGATCATATCGGCAAATGGAGGATAACCAAGCATGCGCCTTTTTTCGATCTCTTCCTCGAAAAAAGCATTATAATCATGGGTTGCGGCAGCCCTGATGCTGTAATGAGAGGGATGGTAGGTCTGTACAACCACTTTTCCGCCTCTCGGCCCACGGGCTGTCCGTCCAGCAACCTGGGTTATAAGTTGAAAAGTACGCTCTGGCGCCCTGAAATCGGGCAAATTAAGAACAGTATCGGCGGCCACAACACCGACCAGGGTTACATTGGGGAAATCAAGGCCTTTGGCTATCATCTGTGTACCAATCAGGATACTGGCTTTACCCTCGCGGAAATGGCGATAAAAATAATTGTGGGCATTTCGACTGCCCGTGGTATCACTGTCCATGCGGATCAGAGAAACGTGGGGATACAGTTTTTTTACTTCATCTTCGACGCGCTGGGTTCCGGCACTGAAATAACGGATTTTATGCCCGCCGCACTGGGGGCAGGTTTGGGGAACTTCCTGTTCATGGCCGCAGTAATGGCAACGCATAGTCCCGCTGTCCAGGTGAAGAGTCATGGAAACATCGCATGAAGGACAGCGCACCACAAAGCCGCATTCACGGCAGAGGACAAAACCGGCAAATCCTCTTCTATTGATAAAAAGCAGTGCCTGTTCATCGCGCTCCAGGACACCTTCCAGCTCCCCGAGGAGCAACCTGCTGAAAATGTGGCGATGTCCTTCTTTAAGTTCCCGCCGCATATCGACCACCGTCACAGGTGGAAGCTGTGTTGGAGTCACCCTCTCTTTCATGGACAATAGCTGAGTTTCACCAATTGATGCCTGGTAGTAACTTTCAAGGGAAGGGGTAGCGCTGCCCAGCAAAAGCACAGCCCGGTGACGGCGTACTCTCCACCAGGCCACGTCTCGGGCATGATAACGCGGAGCCTCTTCCTGTTTATAAGTCGTTTCATGCTCCTCGTCAATGACGATAAGGCCAATATCGGTAAGGGGAGCAAAAATAGCCGAACGCGCACCCAGGACGACACGCGCTTCTCCACTCAAGATCATTTGCCACTGGCGATTCTTCTCCGCACCCCTGAGACGGCTATGCAGTACTGCTACCTGTCCTGGGAACCTGCCTTCAAAATGTTCAATCATCTGGGGAGTAAGTGATATTTCCGGCACAAGGATCAAGGCTGTCTTCCCCAGTCTAAGACAGCGGGCAATACCCTGCAAGTAGATTTCAGTTTTCCCACTGGCCGTGATCCCGTGCAGTAGAATACGCTGAGGCCGAGGCTCTTCGATTGCCCTACAAACCTGGCTATAGCATTCAGCCTGCGCTTCACCAAGGAGACGGGGAATGGTGGGTTTTTTTCCTGCTAACTTTCGCTCAGGGATAGAAAGCACCTGGTTTTTACAAATCAGATCCTTTTTTTCCAGGCTGCGAATTACAGCAGCACTTATGCCGAGGCGGATCAACTCCCTGCGCTGCAGGGGGCCCTTTTCCTTCAGCAGTCGGACTGCCTTTTGCTGGGCGGGGGCCCTCTTCAGGTCAGCTTTACAAGCCTGAGGAGCCAGTTCCAGCACTTCTACTTTTAAAGGGTTTCCACCGCGGCGGAAGGAAGCAGGCAAAAGGGCATGGAGAGCATCAATTTTACGGCAGTAATAACGCATTGTCAGCCAGTGGATTAAAGCCAGTTGTTCGGCTGTTAAAAGCGGTTCCGGGTCATTCACCGCTATTATATCGCGTAATTTTTCGACAGGTGTGTGAACAAGAACTCTTAAAACATAACCTTGACAGCGGCGGCTGCCAAAGGGAACAATGACCTGCATACCTGGTTTTATATTATTAATTAATTCCGGGGGAATGCGGTAATGAAAGGGGCGGTCCACGGCATTGCTGATCATATCGATCAATATCTCGGCATAGCGAATCATCTGTTTACCCCTTTATATTCATCTGGTATGATAATAACAGCTTTCGAGGCTGGTCGAGGCAAATTTTTCACTGTTGAGAAAGAGACGATTTTGCCTTTTTGATTTTGAGGAATGAGGTTATCTGTTATGAAACTTTTTTTCCCGCCAGGACAGGTAATTAAAAATAACCGCAGCTGGTTCCTTATGGCCGCAGCTGTTTTTATCATCTGCCTGTTTATATTCGCCGGCAGCACCGCTTTTTCTGAGCCGGTTGATGAAGAAATACCCGATCTTGTCCTTGACGACATTCTATCTATTTTCGCCGATATCCTCGAAACCAATCCTCTGCTCGGCGCTGCCCTGATTTTTATGAACAACATGATCACAATGGCCCAGATGCTCCTGCTGGGAGCAGCAGCCGGAATCTCGCCGTTAATTACACTCGGAATAAACGGTGCCCTGCTGGGATCGACCCTCTCAATGGCAGTTATGGAAGGTGCTAATTTGTTTTACATGCTGGGCTTGGGCATCCTGCCGCACGGAATTTTTGAACTACCCGCCGTTTTCATCTGCGCCGGGCTGGGCCTGAAATTTGGTTACCACTGCATTGCTTCACCGCTATCCGGTAAAACTCGCTCTGAAAGTTATCGTTTCATCTGGAAAGAAGCGATATCGATACTGCCGCTGGTTGTCACAATGCTGATTGCAGCCGCCCTCGTTGAAATGTTTATCACTCCCCGGTTGCTGGAGTTTGTTTTATAAAAGACGTGCAACCCGATTGAGAATTTCGTGAGCCACTGTTTCCTTCTCCATCAAGGGGAGTCTGTCAACGGTCCCTTCCCGACCGATGATTGAAACCCTGTTTGTGGTCACGGCAAAACCGGCACCCGGTTCAGTTAAATCGTTAATGACAATCAAATCGAGATTCTTATTTCTCAATTTATCCATGGCATTCTCTACGGCATTCTCAGTTTCAGCAGCGAAGCCAACCAGGATCCGGTCGCCTTTATTCTGCCCCATTTCCTTGAGAATATCGCGGTTGGCCGCCAATTCAAGGCTGAGAGATACATCATGCTTTTTCACTTTTTGCTCTACTTCAGTCAGCGGACGGAAATCGGATACTGCAGCCGCTTTTATAATCAGCCTGCATTCCTCGTAATATTTGAAAACTTCTTTATACATTTCATCGGCCGAGGTTATGGATACTTTTTTTACACCGGGCGGGGGCGTCAGATTAGTCGGACCACTGATTAAAAAGACTTGCGCCCCTCTTTCGTTGAGGGCCCGGGCCAGAGCATATCCCATTCGCCCGGTCGATGGATTGCTAATGTAGCGTACCGGGTCAAGATGTTCCCGGGTCGGCCCTGCTGTAACGATCGCTTTGATCCCCGCAAAATCTTTTGGTGTTAAAACCATCTGTGTAAAATCATAGATCTCCTGCGGTTCAGGCATCCTCCCGCGGCCGTATTCACCGCAGGCCAGCTCGCCAGCATTCGGTTCAAGAACATGGCAGCCTCTGGAACGCAAAACCTGTAAATTATTCTGGACCGCCGGATGTTCAAACATCTTTGCGTTCATCGAGGGAACAATGATTACGGGACATGGAGTAGCAATGAAAAGAGTGGTTAAAAGATTATCCGCCAGACCGGCAACCATCTTGGCAATTGTATTAGCTGTAGCTGGAGCGATGATCATCGCATCAGCTCCTTCGGAGAGATCAATATGACGAATTCCGGCTGACCGATCGTCAAATATCTGCAGTTGAGCTGGATTTCCCGTCAGGGTGGTGAAAGTTAGAGGGGTGATGAAACGGGAGGCCGCTTCAGTCATCACCACCTGCACTTTTACACCGTTACGGACAAATATCCTAGCCAATTCCGCCGTTTTATAAGCAGCAATGCCTCCGGTAATCCCTAAAACTACTTTTTGCAATAAAAACACTCCTATTTGATACCGTCCCGAATGCGCTCATATTCGATATTGCCGGCTTCAATTTCATAAAGGGCGGTAGTTACATCGTTCCGGTAATCTGTTTTGATCGTTTTTTTGCTACCATTGCGAAGCTGGCGGGCTCTTTTGGCAGCAGCGATCACCAGGGTATACTTACTGTCTACTTTCTTTAAAAGATCATCTATTGAAGGATAAATCATGATGAATCACCTCCTGTGTCTGGCGGCCGGGCTCCCCGGCTGACTCTGCACTTCTCCACATCGATGATGGAATTAATCAGGGAAGCTGCTTTTTCCACCGTTTCATTGACCACTACGTAATCATAACGATGATAAACTTTCATTTCCCGGCGGGCGGTAGCCAGACGATCCTTGATGCGTTGTTCATCTTCCGTCCCCCGTCCATCGATTCTTTCCTCCAGTACTTTCATCGACGGAGGAGCGAGAAAAACTGAAACGGACTCGGGCATTTTTACCCTTACCTGGGTGGCTCCCTGAACATCTATCTCCAGGATCAAATCTTCGCCGTGAGATAAAGCTTCCTCAACAGCCACCCGGCGTGTTCCATAATAATAGCCGTGCACAACAGCCCATTCAAGAAAAGCATCTTTGTTAATCATCGCTTCAAAGCTTTCCCTGTCGATAAAATTATATTCCCGCCCATCTATTTCCCCGTGCCGCGGAGGTCTGGTAGTATAGGAAACCGATACTTTAAGCTCCTTACGTATTTCCAGCAGCCTGCGGCAAACCGTCCCCTTGCCTACTCCGGAAGGACCGGATATGATCAGTAAGATTCCTTCGGCCATCAGATCCTCCCGTTGTTTATTCCAGATCCTCGCCTTCAACAGTGTTTCCGTTTGTCTGAAGGCGGTGCTTAACGGTTTCCGGCTGGACAGCAGAAAGAATAATATGCCCGCTGTCGGCAACAATGACCGCCCTGGTACGGCGGCCGTAGGTGGCATCGATCAGGATACCCCTCTCACGTGCTTCAATAATTACTCTTTTAATCGGTGCCGATTCCGGGCTGACAATAGCGATAATCCGCCCCGCGGAAACGATATTGCCGAACCCGATATTGATCAGCCTTGTTGACATTGTCAAACCCCCTTTGTCTCTACTCCAGGTTCTGAATTTGCTCTCGGATTTTTTCAAGTTCCGCTTTCAGATCGACGACAATGCTGGTTAATTTATAATCGCCTGCTTTTGAACCGATTGTATTTACCTCACGAAACATTTCCTGGGCGATAAAATCAAGCTTTCGTCCTGTCGGTTCATTATCTTCCATGGCAGCCCTAAATGCTTCAATATGACTTTTCAAACGAACCAGCTCTTCGTCAACGCCCATTCGCTCAACAAGCATGGCGCTTTCCATTAACAACCGGGTTTCTTCAAAATTTCCGCTTAGTAGTTCCTGAAATTTTTCATTTGTCCGGAGACGGCATTCTTCCTTTGCCTCTTCAGCCCTTTCGGTCGCCACTGCAGCCAGTTCGGCAAGGTTACCGCATCTGGCAGTAAGATCACGGTAAAGATTTTCTCCTTCAACCTTCCGCTGCTCCAGCAGCTGCTGGAGGGCTTCCTGCAAAGCCTCACTAACGGCCGGCCAAACCTGCTCTTCAGTTAACTCCAGTGCGGCAGGTTTAAAAAGCTCAGGCATTTGCAAAAGGTGAGCCAGTTTGACTTCTTCAAGAAGCTTCAGGCGTTCCGTCAATTTTCGCAAAGCCCGGAAATAATCTTCGGCTAAATCATAATTGACTCCAACCTGTCGCATACCGGCGGGCACCTCATTCATACTGAGAGATACTTCCACTCGCCCCCTTTTGATCTCAGTCAAAAGCAGGCGGCGAATTTGATCCTCGAGAAAGTACAGCTCACGGGGTAGCCGAAGGGCTAGATCAGCATAGCGGTGGTTAACCGATCTCAGTTCCGCCAAAAAAACAAATCCATTGGCACTGCCACATCCTCTTCCGTATCCGGTCATACTTTTAATCATTGTTTTATCTCCCGGGACTTATATTTGACTGCGTTAATCTTAACATCAAATCAGGTCAATCTCAAGCTGTAAATGAAACCCGGCTGTTGCCTTCTTGAGTCTGAAGAATTATACTTGAGGCCGGGAGTGGATAAAGCGATGCCGTATGACGCCTTAACAATGAAAGCAGTTACTGATGAGCTGCAGAATATCCTGCCCGGCGCCCTGATTCAGAATATTTTTGAGCCGGACGATCTGGAGATAGTAATTCATTTTTACCACCGCAGCAGGCAAATCAACCTGCTCCTTTCAGTAAATCCTGCCCACGCTCGCATTCACCTTACCAAACAGCGTAAAAAAGGGAAAACTCACCCTTCTTCGTTCTGCATGCTGCTGCGTAAGTATCTCATCGGAGGGCGAATTAAACAGCTGGACAACCCACTCATGGAAAGAATCCTGGCGGTAACCTTTTCCCCTCCGGCAGGTATTCCTCCCGTAAGGCTTATGGCCGAAATTATGGGTCGTCGCAGTAACCTGATTCTTGTAGATGATCAAGAAATCATCCTGGGAGCGCTAAAAACCGCTTCTGCAGAGAGAAATCCCATTCGACCCATTTTCCCCGGCGAATCCTACCGTCCGGTTCCCTCCCCACAGGGCAAATTAAATCCCCTGGAGATGTCAGCCGGGGATCTTCATGTCGCCCTTGAGGGTGAATTTAATAATGACAACAATTTATCTACATTGATTCGCAGCAAGATTATGGGCATCAGCCCGGTTTTGGCCGAAGAACTGGCCTACCGGCTCAGGGATAAAAATAGAGGATTGCTATCTCTTTCTGAACAACTTTACCACGAAATAGAAAACCTTTTTCAGGAAAATAATCCCACTGCTCTCAAGCCTACCTACCTTCCTGAACGGGCCCTCTATGCAGCAATTCCGCTGACTCACCTCCAGGAATACCGGCAAATAGAATATGGCAGTTTCAACGAGATGCTTGATGAAATCTATCAAAAACAGATCCGCGAAGAGCAGCAAAACCACTTGAGAAAGCAACTGTCCGGCGCCGTTGAAAAAAGGCTGGCTATCCTGAAAAACAAGTTGCACCGTCAAAAAAAGGAACTTTCCGCTTCTACCAGAGCCTCTGAATACCGTCTTTACGGTGAAACCCTTCTTACTTACGGCGACCGGGTTACCGGGGGTTCAGTTGAAGCGGTTCTGCCCCACCTTTATGAAGCAGACAAAGAGATCGTCATACCGCTCGACCCATCCCTGTCAGCCATCGCCAATGCCCAGCGTTATTTTCGCCGCTACCGCAAAGCCAGGCAGGGCTTCAATAAAATTCAGAAACAGATCAGGAAAACCAGGAATGAGATGGAATACTGCCGGGAACTCATCTATACAATTGACAGAACCACCGGGACTTCGCTTGATGAAATCCGGGAGGAACTCCTGGAAGCCGGCTACCTTAAAAAAAGTAAAAAAACTAAACCTCACAGTAAAGGTCTGGAAAAGCCTCAACCTCTTGTCTTCCAAACGACCAGCGGCCGGACCATCCTGGTGGGTAGAAATAATCGCCAGAATGATTACATCACTTTCCGATCTGCTGTTCGCCGTGACACCTGGTTCCATGTGCGGGGCATGCCCGGTAGCCATGTCATTCTGAAAGAAGTCTCCTACCCGCCGCCACAGGAAGATATTGAAGAAGCTGCTTTCCTGGCTGCCTATTTCAGCAAAGGGCAAGAAAGTGGGGCTGTCGAGGTAGACTACACCGAAATTCGCCATGTCCGCCGCCAGCCGGGCGGCAAACCGGGATCTGTCTTCTACGAGAATTACGAGACAATTACCATCAATCCACTGGATAGAAACTTCCGTAAACGGTTCAACCTGGCATAACAGAACAGCAAATGCATCTCAGCGGGCTCAGGAAGAGCCGGTCTGCTCACGCAGTAAAAACAGGCCCTTTTTAAATTCCGGCGGCAGGGGAACGGAAAATGACATCATGCAGCCGGAACGCGGATGAATGAAGCTGATCCGCCGGGCATGAAGGGCCTGTGGAATAGCCAGCTCGGGAGGAAGATCACGACCCCTTGATGGGGCATAAACAGGATCGCCAACCACCGGATAGCCAATATGCCCAAGGTGGACCCTGATCTGATGAGTACGCCCTGTTTCCAACTTGAGAACAAGCAGGGTGTATCTATTAAAATACTTCAGGACCCGGTAACGGGTTACCGCTCTCCTCCCACCTTCGACAACGGCCATCTTCTTACGGTGAACAGGATGCCGCCCCACAGGAGCATCGATGCGCCCTTTCTCCGGTTTTACCAAGCCGTTTACCAGGGCAATGTATTCCCGGCTTACCTTCCTCTCTTTCATCTGGGTTGAAAGTGAACGATGGCTGTAATCATTTTTAGCCACCAGCAACAGCCCGGAAGTATCCTTATCCAGGCGATGCACAATGCCCGGCCTCATGACACCGCCGATTCCCGAAAGATCCTTGCAGTGAGCAAGAAGAGCATTAACCAGGGTGCCCCTGCTATGCCCGGGTGCAGGATGGACCACCATGCCCCGCGGTTTGTTGACAACCAGAAGATCTTTATCTTCATAAACAATATCGAGCCGCATTTCTTCCGGCTCGACAGTCATCTTTTCCGGTGGAGGAATAATCACTGTAACCCGTGATCCCTCCCGTGGACAATATTTTTTTTCCAGGCAGGCTTCTTCATCAATTTGTACCATGCCCTCTGCAATCAACTTTTGCGCTCTGCTGCGGGAAAGATTGTCGATCATCAAGGTAAGAAGACGATCGAGGCGCACTCCTTCCCACTCGGCAGAAACAGTAAAAAAAGTTTGTGGTCCGTCAGCACCGCTCATTTTTTTGCGGCCTTTCGTTTTTTCTTGTTTTTTTTCGATTCGTTTTTCTTCGGTTGAAAATAATTGAAGATAGCAATGGTAGCCAGTGAAACAACAACCAAACCCATACTGAACCACTGGGCTAAAGTTAAACCAAGCAGACCGGTTTCGCCAAAGCGGAAAAATTCAGTGGTGAACCGCAAAACACCATAAAGGGTAAACAGAAAAATAAATTGAAACCCCACAAAAGGCCTCCGGGGCCGGATACGCTTGAGAATGATAAAAATGATCACTGCCAGGATAACTGCATACAGCTGAACGGGGTGGCGCAGAACAGGATCGCCAATCCTGATGGGCAAAGCCCAGGGAACAGTTGATTCCTTACCATAACAGCAACCGTTGAGGAAGCACCCTACCCTGCCAATAGCATATCCGAGAGCCAGATATGGAGCAAGCAAATCAGCCATCTTCAAAAAACCAATCTTACGATAATAACTCCAGAAAAATAGAGCAAAAGCGCCGACAAAAAGAGCACCGTAAAAAGAGAGCCCTTCGAACTGAACAAAAAGGGAGCTAAAGAACCGTCCGCTGTAATAATCCCAGTTCAGCAACATATAAAGGAGGCGCGCTCCGATCAATCCTGCCAGAGCTGCAACAATTACAGCCTCCAGAACGTGATCCGGGTTAACATTTTCCCGCGGTGCTTCCTTATAAACTGCCATTGCCGCCACCAGAACAGCCAGGGCAATCATTAATCCATATGAATGAATGGTTAAATTTCCAATGGTAAACAGCTCAGGATACATAGACTCAGCTCCCCTCAAACTCTTTTATTAAATTGCTGTCACGCCAAAAAGCAATCAGCAAAAAGGCAATACCAATAACGATTGCCGAATCAGCCAGGTTGAAAACCGGCGGCCAGATTGAAAAATCAAGGAAGTCAATCACGTAGGTTCCCCTAACGCGATCTATCAGGTTGCCCAGTGCGCCGCCCAGTTGCAGGGCAAGGCCCACACGCAACCACCGGTGCCTCTTTGCCAGGAGACGATAATAATAAATTATTACCAGGACCACGATGACGGTGATCACAACAAAAAATACCGTTTGATAGGGAAACATACCAAAAGCAGCCCCGGGATTGCGGACATAGGTGATATAAAAAAATTTGTCAATTATTGTAATTGTCTGCCCTAGCTCCATGGAACTGGCTATCATATATTTACTCAGCTGGTCCAGGGCAATAATAACAGCGGTAATCAGGATAAGGCTCAAATTTTTCCCCCCCGGCTTGTGCATCATTTCTGCTGGTTCTTATATTCTTTTCTCGCGGCAAAGAGCTCAACGGTGGAACAGCATTTCCGAAATATCGTGGTTCCGCCGGACGGTTTCACTTATTAACATTCTGCAGCCAACTTGAATATTTCAAATCCTCCTGCTGGCGTTTCCTATTTTAACATAGCCCGGTAAATAATTATAGCAATAATTAAAGGCTCTCAACCACTTTCCGGCAGCGGGGACAGAGTTCCTCGTCAGAATCAGTATAAATCCAGCAGCGCGGGCACTTATGCCCACCCGCTTTTTTTATTTTTATTTTCACGGGGGAATGAATCCCCTCGATCGCTTCAACAGGGGCATCTTCTATTCTCCCAGCCAGGTTTGCTGCGGATACAATAAAGAGTTCTGCTAGAAAATCATTATACTGCTCAAGGAGATCGTAAACCTGCGGCTCAACCCAGAGTTCAACAGCCGCTTCCAGTGAACCGCCGATGACCTTATCTTTGCGGGCCTCTTCAAGAGCCCGGGTCACTTCTTCACGAACAGCCAGCAAAACCTCCCAGCGTTTGGCCACTTCATCGTCATCCCAGGTAGGATCTGGCTCCGGCCAATCGGCCAGCTGCACACTCTCCAACCGTTTTCCGGGTAGATGCTGCCATATCTCCTCTGCTGTAAAAGTCAGGATCGGCGCCATTAACAGAACAATATGTTCAAGAATAATTGAAAGTACGGTCTGTGCCGAACGGCGGGCAGGATTATCCTGTGCCGAACAATACAGGCGATCTTTTAACACATCAAGATAAAAACTGCTCATATCCACTACACAAAAATTGTGGACAGCATGAAAAAACTGGTGATATTCATAGTCATCATAATAGCTGGTTACCTTTTTAATCAGGCGTCCCAGACGGCCCAGAGCCCAGCGATCGAGCTCCTCCATATCTCTATAATCAACAGCGTGGGCAGCCGGATCAAAATCCTGGCAGCTTCCCAGCAGAAAACGGACTGTGTTACGGATTTTGCGGTAAACTTCAATCAACTGTTTCAAAATATTTTCAGAAAGGTGAACATCGCTGGTGAAATCGGCTGAAGAGACCCATAACCGCAGAATATCTGCCCCGTACCGCTTTATAATTTCTTCCGGAGCAATGACATTACCCAGTGATTTCGACATTTTTTTACCTTCTCCGTCAACAACCCAGCCGTGGCTAAGAACCGCTTTATAAGGTGGTTCGCCCCTGGTTGCCACAGCAGTGAGCAGTGATGAATGGAACCAGCCACGGTACTGGTCGCTTCCTTCCAGGTAGAGATCAGCAGGCCACCGCAAATCAGGGCGGGTTTCTAACACTGCATCATGACTTGAGCCGGAGTCAAACCACACATCCATAGTATCCTTTTCTTTGCGAAACCGATCATGGCCGCAGTGAGGACAGCGGAATCCTTCCGGCAGGATCTCTTCAGCTTCACGCACAAACCAGGCATCGGAACCTTCACGGGTAAATAATTCACTGACCGCATCAATGGTATCTTTATTAATGACTGGTTTCCCACATGAATAGCAATAAAAGATAGGGATTGGCACTCCCCATACTCTCTGTCTGGATATGCACCAGTCCTGCCTTTCCTCCACCATGTTGTAGATGCGACCCTCGCCCCAGGAAGGGATCCATTTTACTTTTTTGATCGCCTCCAGGGCTTCTTTCCGGAACCCTTCCACAGAAGCGAACCATTGCTCGGTTGCCCTGTAAAGGACAGGCTGCTTGCAGCGCCAGCAGTTCGGGTACTGATGTTCGAAAGAGGCAGAACTTAGCAAAGCTCCTGCTTCTCTTAGATCTTCGATGACCTGTCGTCCTCCCTTTTCATAATGCATCCCGGCGTAGGAACCTGCTTCATTAGTAAAGATACCTTGATCATCAATGGGACTCAGCATGGGCAGATTGTTTTCCCGCCCGACGATGAAGTCTTCGTAACCATGTCCCGGAGCGATGTGCACCATTCCAGTGCCCTGCTCGAGAGTGACATGATCCCCATGTAGAAGAATTGATTCGCGATCAAAAAGAGGATGACGGCAGCGCATGCCTGCAAGTTCACTGCCGCGGAAGCGCCTTAAAACCTTCCAGGGCTTTTCTGCACCAACTTTTGCCGAGACTTCACCTAGAAGCTCTTCGGCCAGCAGGTACTGTTCGCTACCGGCTTCAACAAGGACATACTCAAAATCATTGTGGACAGCTATGGCCAGGTTGGCCGGAATCGTCCATGCCGTAGTAGTCCAGATCAGGCAATATCGATTTTCCACTCCTCCCAGAAGCCCCCGGTCATCAACCAGCGGAAATTTAACATATATAGCATCAGATATTTTATTGCCGTATTCAATTTCCGCTTCCGCCAGGGCAGTCTCACAGTTCGCACACCAGTATACAGGTCTCATACCCTTATAGATATAACCGCGTTCGGCCATAGCGCCAAATATCTTGATCTGCCGCCCTTCAAAAGCTGGTTTCAGAGTCAGGTAAGGGTTATCCCAGTCACCACGAACACCCAGTCTCTTGAATTGTTCCTTCTGGATGTCGACATACTTTAGGGCATAATCACGACACATTCGGCGAAATTCAATATCGGAAATTGCTTTCCTGTTCACTTTATTAGTCTTGATGATCTGGTGCTCTATAGGCAACCCATGAGTATCCCAGCCCGGCACATAAGGGCAGTCAAAACCACGCATAGTTTTGTACTTGTTGATAATATCTTTGAGCACTTTATTCAAAGCAGTTCCCATATGGATACTTCCGTTGGCATAAGGAGGCCCGTCATGAAGAATATAGCGCTGCGCCCCATTGCGCTTATCTCTCGCCATTTTATTGATGTTCATTTTATCCCATCGCTCGAGCATTTCAGGCTCACGATTTGGCAGGTTTGCCCTCATTGGGAAATCAGTCTGCGGTAAATTTAATGTGTCCCGGTAGTCCATAAGTTTCCTCCTCCATTTGGTAATACACAATAACCCTGCCTCCCGGCAGCATAGCCAATAATCATAAAAAAACCCGCCCCTGCAGGGGCGAGATATATCCCGCGGTACCACCCTCGTGCCCGGTTAAAACAGGCTTCTTCCGAATGCCTATAACGACGGCTACCGTCCGCGTCTACTCTTTCTCTCCGGAAATTTGGCGCGGCTGCTCCAGGGTGATCTGCAGCGGTCGGCTCAGCCGGACTTCCACCTTAAACCGGCTCTCTGGGTAAGCACAGATCCCGCTTTCATGTCCCGTTCACAGCATTTGCTCCAGATTTTAACATGGATACCCACTAAAATCAATACCTGAATGTGGAAAACAACTTGAATTAAATCAATATGACTTAACTGTATTCCTTAAAAATCAGGATCTTTATCTGTTTCGGGATAATCATCCGGGTCAAGATCGTATCTAATCCCAAAATCGTCTTCTTTTTCTTTTTCCGTACCCATTCCGGCATCAACATTCTCACTGTTTAAAGGGCCGGGCTCAAATTCAAGGACTTCTTCTTCTTTTTCTTCGAGCTCTGGAGCATCCCTGAGCCAGTCTTCATTTTCCAGTGAAACCAGCTGAGCCTCAATAAAGGAGCGAAACCGCATTTTAAAGATCTGAGCCTGTTTGATCAGTTCTTCATGTTCACTCATGATCCGGCTGGCTCTAAAACGGGCATCTTCGATGATCTGCTTGGCTTCTCTTTCCGCTTCCCGCCTGATCAGGTCACTCTCGCGTTTGGCATTTTGTTTAACTTCTTCGGCAGTTTCCTGGGCTACAACAATGGCACTGTGCAATGTTTCTTCCATTTTATGATAATTTTTATTTTTTTCAAGCAACCGGTTGATCTCTTCTTTCAGTTCCTCATTTTTCCTGAGCAGCTTCTCAAGATCTCCTGCTACTTCATCCAGGAAATCATCCACGTCTTCCATGTCATAACCACGGAATGAACGCTCAAATTCTTTTTCCTGTATATCCAGCGGTGTGATGGGCATAATTTTTCCTCCCTGTTACCCTTTGGTATTTGATTATATTTGTTGCCAGACTTCGACAGCAGGTCCACTTTTCCTGCTGCCTCAGCTATATCTTTTCAACCTTAGATGCAGCCTGCCCCGGCGTGTTTCACCTTCCACTTTTTCAAGCAGCAGTCGTCCCCTTCCCTTCAGTGAGAGTTGATCGCCTTCCTTTAACTGTAGTGAAGGTGAACTTACCGGTCGCCAGTTTACCCGAACCAGGCCTCCCTTGATCAGCATGGTCATTCTTGACCTTGACAGGCCAAAACCAAGAGACAAAACAGCATCAGTCCTCAGGCTGGCTACGGTGCCTTTGATTTCTTTCCCATTCTCTTCTGCTATGGACAGCTCCTCTGGATCGACAACTCTGCAGGTTACATCCTGCCGGCCAACCCGTACCAGCTTGGTGGCTATATAATCCGCTTTTGTTTCCAGAACCATGATTGCCGCCACGTCATTTTCAAGGTGTACAATGTCACCGATCTGATCACGGCGAAGGCCCAATCCCAGCACTGCCCCAAGGATATCACGGTGTCCAAGCTCAGGTTCGCCCTTTATCCCCTGCACGAGAACAGCTTTGACCGGTGGGGCAACCCCCGGCCGTGAAACAGGAAAGAGGTGGATAACATTTCTTTCCGCTTCAGGATAACCGCCGCCAATTGTATAAGAATAAGCATGATTATTTTTCAAAGCTGCTTCAGCAAGTTCGAGCAGGCGGGGATCAAGAAAAGAAGTGGTATGGGATACCCTGCCGTCCAGTTGATCAAGCCTGCGTCCAAACTGCCGAAGCCACTGTTTCTCTCCTTCTAAAAGGGGAGATTCAATACCCATTTTAAAACCTCCCGGGATTATAAATAAAAATAGCGGATAATGAGCTGCTGCACCAGGCGCAGTAGAATCAGCAGAATAATCGGGGATAGATCAAGATAACCCATCCCTATCCGCGGTGAAGGAATGATCCTGCGAATGGGCGCCAGCAGAGGTTCCGTCAAACCGTAAACAACCCGGTAGATTGACGAGAGAGTGGGATTCCCGCCGGCACCAAACATGAACCAGGACATTATTATCCGGGCCAGGAGGATAAAATAATAAATCTGAATGAATGCAAGTAATCCTTCAGCCAGAAGTCTGATCACAATCACCTCTTCCAACATTAAATAGTGTTATAAGTTCGATTAACTTTACAAAAAGACCAGTTTGTACACCGCTCAAAAGCAGGAACAACTCTAAGCGAAAATGGCACTGCCAATCCTCACCATTGTGGCACCCTCTTCCACGGCGACCTCGTAATCATTGGTCATACCCATTGAAAGCTCAGTTAGTGCAAATCCGGATCGGATGCTCTCATCCCGCAGTTGTCGAAGAAGCCTGAAACAGGGCCGCGTATCCTCAGGATCATCATAAAATGGAGCCATGGTCATCAATCCTCGAATGTTCAGCCGATCAAATGATTTCATTTTTGTGAGAAAAGCTGAAAGTTCCTCCGGGGGAAGGCCAAATTTGCTTTCTTCACCGGACACATTCACCTGCACCAGGGCTTCAACTGTCCTGTCCATTCGTTCTCCCCAACGCTGCAGCGCACTGGCCAATGAAAGACGATCAAGCGAGTGTATCATCACATAATAAGGTAGGACATCTTTAACCTTGTTACTTTGCAGGTGTCCAATAAAATGCCACTTTAATTGAGGAAATGTCTTTACCTTTTCTGCCGCATCCTGAACCCTGTTTTCACCAAAATCACTGATTCCAAGGGATGCTGCAAGGCGCACCTCTTCGATTCCCACAGTTTTTGTCACTGCTACTAGCTTCACTTCTTCCGGCTGCCGGTCTGAACGGGCGGCTGCCTTTTCGATTGCCAGCATAACCTTGCTGTAGTTTTCTTTGATCATAATAGATGTCCCCGTTTTGCTTTTCATGAATTTATTACCCAACAACCTGCCGAAACGATGATTGCGCTAATTTAGCCTTTGTCCCTCTTCCACCATTGCCGGTTTTGTAATAACCAGGTTTCCCGGATCAATTCCTTCCACGAGGAGCCTGTTCTCCTGCCGTTCAACAAGGCTGACCGGTTTAAAGATAACCCGTCCTCCCTCGATGACAAATATCCCTTCCCGCCCTTCCTTTTCAAACAAAGCTTCTTCCGGAATAATTATACCTTCCCGGCGCGAATAGAGCAAAGTAGCTTCAGCCCAGCGGATCTGTTCAAACCCCTCAATCTGTTCTTCAATTTCATACGTCAGGAAAACCTCCTGTAATTTTTCTTCTTTATGATAAAGCTTACCCCTGACCCTGTCTCCGGGGGCAAAATCAAATTCGATTTCCGCTGTGTCTTTCCCGGCAATCACCTGCCCGGGATGAAGAGGAAGTTTTATGCTGTAATACCATCGCCAGTTATTAACTATTTTTACCAGTGGTTGGCCGGCATCAATCAACTCGCCCACCACAGCATATTCTCCTTCATCATACACTTCGGCAAATTCTTCAGCACTTAAATATAATGACCCCCTGTAATCTTCCCATCCATCCGTATAGTGGGAAATTAAGCCGCTATTTTCGCTGTAAACGTCAACGGTATCTTTAAAAGTCATCGAAGATGGATTAATCGCTACCGTCCCGGGGCTGTCATCGGTCCCTGATTCACTGCTGGCAACAATTTCATCCTGGCTGTTATTCCGCTTTTCCTCAAAGAATTGCTGCCAGTATTCTTTAAATTGTTCCCAGAGATCCTCTTCAGAGTATTCTTCACTTTCCCCACCACGTATTCTTTGCATCTCCAGAGGCGAAATGATGCCAATAGCAGCAACATCGGACCCGGCCGCTATTCTTTCTCCATTTTCAGCAAGATCCATGATCAATCCTGATTCAGGGGCCCTGATAACCGCTTCATCTCTTGTAACCAGGCCTGCCACCCTGCATTCCTGGATCATTATTCCAGGTTCGGAATTTATAATTTGCAACCGCCAGGCAAGATACTGTTCACCGAGCCAGTGATACCCGAGCTGGACAATAATTACCAGGGCCAGCAGCAGGAGGACGTAAAAAATAAAAGCCTGTTTAAAATTGCTGAAGCTGAAGCGTTTACCCTCACCGGGCAACACTTTAAAATGCCTGTTTACATCCCGGGTGCCTTTTTTCTTCAATTTTTATCTTTTCTCCCTGCGAATAGCTATAAAGCCAATCATCCGGCCGGTTATTCCGTGGTCCCGGCGATAAGAATAAAACAAATCGCCAATGCACGATGAGCACCAGCTGTTTTTGGCCAAATTTTCTTTTTTAATACCCGCTCGGAGAAGCTGTGCTTCATTGACAGATGTTAAATCCAGTTTATAGAAACCATCAGAAACAGGCTCCAGGTAAGAAGGATCTGAATAACCGGCATCCTGGAACAGGCGGGCAATCTTTTTATTGATCAAATAACAATCACGGCAAATAGCCGGGCTCAAAGCAACCAGGAGCTCTCCCGGATCAAGCAAGAACTCTTTTTGCAGGCGCTCAATTAACCCGGCCCCGATTCCACCAAGCGCCCCGCGCCACCCGGCATGGGCAAGGGCAACGAGTGGTTTCTCCAATGAAACAAAATAAATAAGCTGGCAATCAGCCGAATATGCCGTCAGCGGCAGCCCGGGAACGGCTGTTATAAGGGCGTCGCAGTGTTTAACCACCGTTCCTGGGCAGGCTCCTTCTCCCCTGCTTTTTTCATTAAATACAGCGGACTCTACCCCGTGAACCTGCACCGCTGAAACCTGGCTGCGAAAATCATAATCAAAAAGATTAAAAAATCGCCGCCTATTTTGCATTACATTATTAACATTATCCCCGGTATGAAAAGCCATATTTAGCGAGTAATAAGGGCCTTTGCTGCAGCCGCCAATACGGGTGGAAAAAGCATGATCAACCAGCCCGCTCTTTTCTAAAAGTGAAGACTGCAGGTAAGCTATGTCACCCTCATGCACCAGGGTAAATTTCCCTTCTCCCTCATGTTGTTTCTCTTTCAGCTTTCATCACCTGGCTCAAAATGAGCCCGCCTTTCTTTTAATTCTTCCGTAATCTGTTCATTAAAATGTTCTTCAGTCATCAAACGGCCTGACACCCGGCGAATCCGTCTTAGCCTGGTACTGCCGCAGTACGGGCAGTTGTTGTTAAAAACCCCCTGATGTGAACATTTCATGCACTCGTCCAGCGGAAAATTAATCCCCCCCAGTCCAATATCGGCAGACACCATCTGGTGAATGATTTGATCAACCAGATCGATTTTATCACCTGGAGGCCCGGTCAGTTCGATGTAACTGATATGTCCGGCATTGCAAAAATGATGGAATGATCCCTCAACCGTTATTTTCTCGGTCATAGTTAAGGCATAATAAGGAGGAATGTAGAAGGAATCAGAATAGCAACCGCGAGTTGTCACATCTGGCACAGCTCCGTAATGTTCTCGATCCATGGCTGCAAATTTACCGGACAATCCCGGGGAAGAGGTACCAAGCAGAGCCATGTTGAGATCATATTCATCGGCATAACTATCAATTCTCCGCCTCATATGATCAACAATCCTCCAGGCCAGTTCAAGAGCAGAGTTATCTTCACCGTGGTGCCTTCCGCAAAGCAGATGGACTGCTTCAGCTAAACCGACAAATCCAACAGCCAGAGTGCCCTGTTTTATTGCTTCTCCGATACTGTCCTCGGAGCTGAGATTATCAGATTCCAGGTACAACTTTTGCCCCATGATAAAGGGCAAATCACTAACCTTTAACCTGGCCAGAACAGCAAATCGATGTAACAACTGCTTTGCAGCAATGCGAATCAATCGATCCAGCTGAACAAAAAATATCTCTTCTCGTCCCCGGCATTCAAAGGCAATACGCGGCAGATTCATAACCACCGAAGCGATGTTGCCTCGACCAGCAGCTATCTCCAGGCCATGCCTATTTTCGCCAATTCTGGTCCCGCAGCCCATGTAAGAAACTTCATCCCCATATTTGCTATTAAAAGAACTGTCCATAAAGCTGTAACTGGGGTTCATTCGGTTTGCTGTTACCCGCAGGGCCATTCTATAAAGATCGTAGTTTGGGTCTTCCGGGGCAAAATTTATACCTTTCTTGACCCGAAAAATGAGATCAGGCCGGAGCGGGGTTGCTCCCCGGCCCAGACCATTCAGGAATGCTTCCAATATTGCCCTGCTGATCATCCTTCCTTCTTCACTCGTGTCAGTACCT
The DNA here is from genome assembly GCA_034189085.1 of Bacillota bacterium. Classification (GTDB taxonomy): domain Bacteria; phylum Bacillota; class Dethiobacteria; order DTU022; family DTU022; genus M55B129. The sequence continues at coordinate 179,295 of JAXHVH010000001.1, forward strand.
ATATTCATTGAGCTAAAGGGTATTCCGACCCCTGCCTGACTGTGAACGCTGTTCAACGTGGTTATCAAACCCTCCATGGCCTGGTAAATCTCTTCGTAATCCGGCTTACACTCCAGATTCCTGATCACTTCACCCATGCTGTGATCAAAATGAGGAAAACTCTGTCCGCCGGACATATCGTTCTGGCTATTCTGGAAGATAATAGCCGCCTGGGCAGCAGCCGAGGAAAATCTTTTCGGCGGACGAATGTAGCCACACCCGGCGTCAAAACCCTGCTGGAGCAGGTTGATGATATTTATATGCAGGCTGTTTAACGTTTTACTGTAATAATCAAGGTGATCGATGTACAGTGATCCCTCTTCATGGGCCCTGGCAAACTCTTCGGGAAGCAAATTGCTCAGGTAATATTGCTTGCTGGCTGCCGTGGCAATCTGGATCATTTTTGCTGATGGAGAGCTGTTAAACCCACCCTTTTCACGGTTTGTTTCAATGAGAATTTCCTTTACCACATCCATCAGTTCTGATTTGCCCTCGCGAATACGGGTTCGGCGATCCCGGTAAAGAATATAAGCTTTGGCAGTACGGGCATGACCATTTTCAATAAGCGCCACTTCTACTGAGTCCTGAACGTCTTCCACAGTGGGAATAACCCCACCTGGTATTTTATCCCGCAGACTTTCAATAACCTGCCTGGTTAAGTTTTCCGCGATGGTGCGGTTGCTCCCGCCTACAGCCTGAGCTGCTTTAAAAATTGCTTCGGTAATTTTTTCAGGATCAAAGGGCACTACCCGCCCGTCTCGCTTGCGAATTTCACGATAAACATTTTCTAACGATAGTTTTTGTTCAGTTTTTACAGGGTATTCTTCCTTCAAGTAGAATCCTCCTCAAGGATCGACAATCCTGTGTCAGGAAAGTTGGATAAACGTTTTGTACAGCACCTAAGCCGGGCACCTGCGCCCCCGCTTCCAAGGGAATAATTATACAATAAAGAAAATTACCCTGACACAATACATCTTTCATATTATAGAATACCATGCTCTGCTCGTAAAGGATCGCGTCGGCTGCTTTCCTTTATTAAATACAACAAATAAATTAATGTTAAGGCTGTAAAGATCTTATCAGCGAAGGACAATTTTCTCGATTTTGAATTCAATATTCATCTCCTCACCACTACTTTCGAGAACATCCCAGCCTATGATAATCTGTAGATCGCCGAAATCGGCAATTTGCCAGCGCATCGTTCCTCCCTGGTCAGCCTCTACAGCCGGAGGTTCCACCGTTACCTCAAAAGTGTGAACCTGGGCGGATCTCCCTCCTATCTCCTGTTGCTCGCTTTGCACTTTACTGACATTCACGCCCTCTTTGGTGCTGTAATCCGCAACAAGTTCCCGCGCATTCCAATCTCGAGCAATCTGGAACGGCATCAGGATATTAGCCATCATGGGCTCAACAAACATAGAAGCCATTTCCGCAGGAATCTCTTCCCCTCCGGCCTGGATCTTTATTAATTCGCCAGCTGGATCTACCCACACAATAAATTTTTCTTCACCGAAATCTACACTGACCCGATCGGCCTCTGTTCCCTCTATGGTTTCACTGCCTTCATAAAGGTAATGAATCGTAGCGACTACTTCACCGTCCTGGATAATACTATGTTGGATTTCTTCGAATTTAGCGATCATTTCCTGTAAATTAGCGGGCGCTTCCCATTCATCAAGAGCAAGGACTTCTTCTCCGTTCTCACTGACTTCCTCGTCAAGGTCATCTTCTACAAGGGCATCTTCTTCCTCTCCAGCAATATATCCAGCCTGATCTTCTACTGCTTCATCCGCTACCCCGGAATCGCCGCAGCCGATAACAGCCAGCAACAACAGACACACCAGTAATATCAAACCTCTGCGAAAAAAAAGTTTCATGATTATCTTCCCTCCCTTAAAATTATTTGAATATGTTTCGAAAAACCCGGCACGCAGATATAATCTATATGCCGGGTTTTAAACAATGCCGGATCAACGAAGGATTTGAATCACTTGTTAACCATTTTCCCTTTCTGCTGCCAGCGAGACCAGGTAGGTGAATCAATGTTTTCACCGCGTGCGTATGCACTTCCGCCGACAGCAGCCAGCTTTGGCTTGAACCCTTCCCTGACTTCAGTAAATCCTGTGGCAATAACCGTGACTCGAACCTGGTCCTGACAATTTTCATCGATAACCGCTCCGAAGATTATATTCGCCTCGGGATCAGCAAATTCCGATACTATTTCAGCTGCTTCATTCACTTCATAGAGGCCCAGATCTGAACCGCCTGTTACATTGATCAGGATTCCCCTGGCTCCTTCAATCGAAGTTTCCAAAAGGGGGCTGTTTGTCGCCGCCTTGGCTGCCTCGACAGTTCTATTCTCTCCGCTTCCCTGTCCCACACCCATCAGGGCAGGTCCTGTCTCGGCCATGATCGTGCGCACATCGGCAAAATCAAGATTAATCAAACCGGGGACGGCAATAAGATCGGAAATACCCTGGACTCCCTGCCTGAGGACATCATCAGCAACCCGAAAGGCTTCCAGAATAGGCGTCTTTTTCTCGACTACCTGCAACAGACGGTCGTTGGGGATGGTGATCAGGGTATCCACTTTTTCTTTTAAAGCAGAAATCCCTTCGTCGGCCTGGTGCTTGCGCTTCCTCCCTTCAAAGGAGAACGGCCTGGTTACCACACCCACAGTTAATGCTCCCAGTTTCTGGGCTATTTCGGCAATGATCGGTGCGGCTCCTGAACCTGTCCCACCACCCATGCCAGCGGTGATGAAAACCATATCTGAACCCTTGAGCATGCTCTCGATGGCATTGCGGCTTTCTTCTGCCGCTTTCTGCCCAATTTCTGGATTGGCTCCTGCACCCAATCCCTTGGTAAGCTGTTCACCAATCTGCAGCTTCAGGGGAGCGTTGGCCAGATATAAAGCCTGGGCATCTGTATTAACAGCACAAAAATCTACTCCCTGCAATCCTGCGGCAATCATCCGATTTACGGCATTACTTCCTCCGCCGCCGATACCAACTACCTTTATTGAAGCATATTGTTCCATCTCATTATCAAACTCAATCATTAAAAGCACCTCCTGAAAGTAGTATGCCCTTTTAATCAATTATGTCAGTTAACCATTCCTTTAAACGCTGCCAGAATCCCGGGCCTCGTTTTTTGACCGTTTTGCCCCTTTCCTGCACAAACACCCGTGGTTGATAACGCTGCACATAATAAAGTAACCCGGCTACTGTCGAATAGCTGGGATTTTGCACCCCCGCTATTTCAAAATCAGCGAGCCTTATTTGATCACTTTCAAAAAAGCGGCGGCTTATTTCCGGTATTCCTTTCAGCCCGGCTACACCACCGCGCAGCACCGCACCGGCAGGCGGCAGATACTGCCACCCCATTTTGATCATTTCTTCCTTGATGATGTGAAAAATTTCCTGGACCCTCGGCTCAATAAAACCGGCGAGCTCTTTTTCTGAAACCAATTTGAGCTCTTTACTGCCTACAATTTTGATTTCAATCTTCGGCTCGCTGTCAGCCAACGACAGCATGGCCGAACCGTAATCCTTTTTCAATTCTTCTGCAGCATAATAGTTTATCCGCAATCCGGCAGCCAGATCTGTGGTAATGTGATCTCCACCGATTGGGACTACCGACATCTTCTGGAGCTTGCCATGCTGGAAAAAAGCAATTTCAGTTGTTCCGCCGCCAATATCAATGAGGAATACTCCCAGTTCACGTTCATCGGGAGACAGAGACACCTCCGAATTAGCCATTGCCTGCAGAACCAGGCCATTGATGTTGATACCTGCCCGATTGATGCAGCGCAATAGATTGTGGAGAGAAGTGATCAGGCTGGTAACAACAAGGGCATCAACCTCTAACCTCACTCCGAGCATGCCAAGCGGATCCCTGATCCCGTCAAAACCATCGACGATATATTCCCTGGGAATGATATCCACTATTTCCCTGTCCATTGGCAGAGCAACCACTTTGGCTGCCTGAATCACTCTTTCAACATCCTCTTCGCGAATCTCTCGATCCTCAGCTGTAACAGCAACCACTCCACGGTTATTGATAAGCTCTACATTAAGGCCCTTCAGGGCAACATAGGCAGAATCAATCTTTATCCCCGACATCCTCTCCGCTTCTTCCAAAGCGTTGACAATCGATTCAATTGTTTTTTCCAGATCTACAATAACACCTTTGCGTACACCATCGGAAGGGCTTAGACCTAAACCGATAATGTTCACAGTTCCGTCAGGACGGGATTCACCTAACCCGACCCGCACCTCAGCTGTGCCAACATCGATACCAGCAATATAATTTTTCCTGTTCATTTTTTACCCCCTTACCCTTCCCAACATGGTGTAACTTGTGACTTTACTAGACAATTCTACACATTTTAATTCTTTCCTTTTCTGTTACGGATCATCCACCTCCTCTTCCTCCATTAACAGGGCGTTACTTGATACTACCAGCCTGCTCCCTGTGCGAACATCTAACCGGGGTTCAGCTTCTGTTTCGATATAAGGTATGGTCTCCCGGACCAGCAGTAGTTTTTCTTCCATCCCCTTGCTGTTGCCAAGCAAGATCTCCATGTCTGTCCCTGTCTGAAGGATCATGTTATAACTGTCGTAAATATCGATCTGTTCAATCGTTATTTTCTCTTCTCCGTTCCAGGCTGAAAAAAAGTTAATCAACGCTTCCCGCCGTTCCTGGCAGAGCAGGGGAATCCCCGGGACAACCAGTTCGCCGTCAATACCCACAATCAACGGATATCCTTCTTCCGGTTCGGCACGGCAGGAGAAGCACACTGCATTCCGATCCATCTCCCAATATCCATCCGCTGTCATCACGAATGCAACAGGCGTCCGCTCGGCAACAGTAATTTCCACTTTATCTGGTAGAATACGCTCGAATTCGACATCGTCAATCTGCGGGCAGGCTGCTTTGATTCGGCCGGAAATCTTCTCAGACGAGAGCAAAAAAATGCTGTCGCCTGTTTCAATCCCTGCAGCATTAATAATTTCGCTATTCGTCAGATCCTTTGCACCATTGACACTAACCTCTTTGATGCGGAAAAAAGATTCCCCGTATCGGAGTAGAATGAAAAGTAATAAAACCAGGGCAAGGCGGGATAAAAAACGCAGCGCTTTTTTCCAACCGGGGCGTTTTTCCTTTTTGCCAACCAGCTTCAGGTGGTCACTCTTTTGAACCACTGTTCATCTCTCCTCTCCGATTATTCGTACTTCTGGCTGTAATTCAAGGTCATATTTCTCTTTTATCACCTTTTGCACTTTCTCCATGAGGGTCATGATATCGGCAGCAGTTGCTCCCCCGGTATTAACTATGAAGTTGGCATGTTTTCTAGAAACCTCGGCCCCGCCAACTTTCATTCCCTTCAAACCGGCCTGTTCAATTATTTCACCGGCCGGAACATCGGGAAAATTGCGAAAAACGCTGCCGGCGCTGGGTTGTTCCGGATGACGCCTGCGCCGTTCCGCTAAAAAATTTTCGATCAAGCGAAGCGATTCATGGTAACTGCCTTTTTTAAGAAGCAAATCTACTTCAAAAATAATCCCTCTCCCGGACAGGTTACTGCACCGGTAACCAAAGGATAGTTCTTCTTTTGCAAGCCCCACGGTAGCACCACTGTCAGAAACAAGGCGGACCGCTTGAATCCTTTCTCCTATGTAATCTCCGAACGCACCGGCATTCATAATTACCGCTCCACCCAGTGTTCCCGGAATGCCTGCAGCAAATTCCACCCCGCGCCATCCCTTTTTCACAGTCTCCCTGGCCAGGGCAGTCATGGCCATTCCTGCCCCCGCGGTAATTCCATTTTCTCCCTGTTTGATGTAAGAAAAGGCTGCTCCAATATGAACGACCAGCCCCCTGATCCCTCCATCCAGGACAAGCAGATTTGTCCCATTGCCCATAACAAACAGAGGAAGCTCGAATTTCTTGCTTAACATAATTACTTCAACAAGTTCATTGACCGAGTGAGGGGCAATGTAATAATCAGCAGGACCGCCAACCTTCCAGGAGGTATAAGAAGCCAGCGGTTCATTTACTTTGACCGCCGAACCAAATTTATTTTTTAATTCCTCTTCTACCTTCATGAAGCGACCTCCCGCAGGCACTGATAAAGCTTCGCTGCAGCATCTGTTAATCCTAATGCACGGCTTTTTCTTCTCATATCAACCAATATTTCAGGATGGTTAACCAGTATGTCAATTTCCTGTTTTAATTTTAAATAATCAAAATCCTTTTCTTCTATCAACACCGCCGCACCAGCATCAGCCAGTACCCTGGCATTGTAATACTGATGATTATTGACAACATTTGGTGATGGTATCAGAATCGCCGGCAGCCCGATGGCCGTAATTTCAGCCAGGGTAGTGGCTCCGCTGCGAGTAACTGCCAGATTGGCCGCAGCCAGCGCCGCCGGCATCTGCTCCAGGTAGGGAAACAGTTTCACCCTTTCCGGCAGCGAACCAAGTTCGTTCTGTACTTCCTGGTGATAAATTTCACCGGTGACGTAGATCAGGTTTATTTCTTCAGGCAAAAAACCAGCTTTAAGATACGCCGTAACCTCCTGGTTAAGTTTCAATGCTCCCCTGCTTCCACCATAAATAAGTACTATTTTTGCTGCCGGGTTTAAACCTAACTGCCGGCAGCCTTCTTCCCGGCTGATAAGGCCAACTTCACTGGCCCGTGGATTACCGGTCAAAATAATGCCGCTTGAGCGAGGCAACCTGCTCTCGGTTTCAGCATAAGAGATGCAGACCCTACTCACATAACGAGCCAACCTCCGGTTAGTTAAACCGGGCAGAGCATTCTGTTCATGAATAACGGTTGGATATTTTTTCATCAGTGCCGCTATCACAAGTGGCGCTGCCACATACCCACCTGTACCCAGAACAACGTCCGGCCGGAACTGGTCAATAATTCGTCCCGATTCCTTCAAGCCCTTAAATAAATCTCCCATTACTGCTCCAATCCGTTTTAAACTACGCTGAAAACCGCGGGCATGGATGGTAACCAGTTTGAAGCCGGAAGAAGGAATGATTTTATTTTCCAATCCGGTTTTGCTGCCTACAAATAATATTTCATTATCACTGTCAACTTCCCGCGCATAACGGGCCAGAGCCAGTGCCGGATAAATATGGCCTCCCGTTCCTCCTCCGCCAATCATGATTCTCATCAATTAGCTCCTTTGCGTCCCCGGCAGTTCTCGAGTATATTTGGATATGTTGATCAATATTCCAATACTGCACAAAACAAACAACACTGAACTCCCCCCGTAGCTAATCAGGGGCAGATTAATACCGGTAACAGGCAGCATTCCCGTTACAACCGCCACATTGATTACAACCTGCAGGGCAAATGTAAAAATGATCCCTGCTGCCAGGAGACTGCCGAACAGGTCGGGTGCTTTGTAGGCAATTTGAAACCCTCGCCAGATAAGGATCAGGTAAAGCAATAAAACAACAACCGCCCCGATAAAACCAAGTTCTTCTCCAATAACGGCAAAGATAAAATCGTTTTGCGGTTCTGGCAGGTAAAATAATTTCTGCTTGCTGCGGCCCAGGCCGACTCCGAATATGTGCCCTGATCCCAGGGCATAAAAAGATTGGATAATCTGATAACCCGACTCTGAAGGGTCTGCCCATGGATCAATAAATGTGAACAATCTCTGCAGGCGGTAACCTTCCCTGACAGTCAGGTAAGCCAGCGGTGGCAAGGCCAGCAGGGACAGGCCAGCCATGCGGCTGACAGGCATCCCGGCGAAGATTACTACCATGGCTGCAGAAGTCAGGACAATTAGGGCCGTACTCATGTCGGGCTGAAACTGGATCATTAGAAAAGCAGCCCCCACAAGGGTCAGTGGGATTACAGTGGATACCCAAAAATTTCTCAAGTTCATACGTTTAGTGCTCATGTAAGCAGCAATGAAAATGACAAAGGCCAGCTTGCTGAATTCGGAAGGCTGCAGGACAACCGGCCCTATTGTTAACCATCGCCTGGCATCAGTCCCCAGTTCAGACCCGAAACCAGTGAAAATTAAAGCCAGCAGAATAAAATTGACCAGCAATATTAATAGGGACAGCTGCTTCAGCTTTCGATAATTAATCCGCGAAAACAAATACATCGCTACCAGACCAACTGCAGTCCACAGAGCCTGACGTTTCAGAAAATAGTAAGGATCACCAACCTTTTCATCAGCCACAACATAACTCGCGCTGAAAACCATCAACAACCCGATGGCCAACAACAGTACAGTAACAAGAATTAGTATGCGGTCAGGTTCATGTTTGTTTTCCCGGTTACCGTCCATTCATATCTCTCCTCTCCCCGCATTCCCGCTGGAGATTTAAGACTATTTTTTTAAAAAGGTTACCCCGTTCCTCATAATCTTTAAACATGTCCCAGCTGGCACAGGCCGGCGAAAGCAATACAATTTCTCCACTGCGGGCTTCACGAGCAGCTTGATGTACGGCTTCCTGTAGATCAGGTACAGCCACAACCGATTGAAATCCTACCTTGTTTAACGAGTCAGTAATCTTCTCGCGTGTTTCTCCCAGCAACAGGAGCAGTCTGGCCCTTTCGCGCACCGTCTCTGCCAGGGAAGAAAAATCGCTTCCCTTATCTTTACCTCCGGCAATTAAAATTATTCCCCGGCCCGGGAAAGAGTTTAGGGCTCTGATCGTCGCATCAGGATTGGTTCCTTTGGAATCATTGATGTAGTCAACACCGCCAAGATTAGTTACGTATTCCAGGCGGTGTTCAATGGCACGGAAAGAACGAAGGGTTCGGCCAATGGATTGTGGGTCCGCTCCGGCCGCCCATGCTGCCGCAGCGGACGCCAGGGCATTTTCGAGATTATGTTCCCCTGGTATGATCACTTCATCGCGCAGGCAGAGTTTCAAAGGTTTACAACCAGGCTTGTAAAGGGTTATCCATTTGTCCTCGAGCCCGGCACCAAAATCAACTGGCCTGCGAGCAAACCAGAGTATTTGTCCCCTGCATCTTTCAGCCAGCGATGCCACCATACCATCACCGGCATTAAGAACGGCAAAATCACCCTGTTTTTGATTTTCAAAGATCCGCGCTTTGGCCTCAAAATATTTCTCTACAGTACCATGGTAATCCAAATGATCTTCCGTAAAATTGAGAAACACAGCAACCATCGATCTCAACTGCCTGATATTTTCAAGCTGGAAACTGCTCAGTTCGGCAACAATCATCCCCTGGGCACTGAAACCGTTCACGGCGTCGGCCAGAGGATGGCCTATATTCCCGGCCGTGATAACCGGAGCAAAAGATGCTTCTTTAAGCATAGCTCCGATTAAAGCAGTAGTTGTTGTTTTTCCATTTGTCCCTGTTACCCCGATTATAGGAGCTTTTGAAAAATTATAAGCCAGTTCAACTTCCGAAAAAACCGGTACTCCCAATTCATTCGCTTTTTTAAAAAGCTCCAGTGAAGAAGGCACCCCCGGGCTCTTAATGATCATGGAAAGCTCTTCCCTGACCAGATCCGGCGGGTTACCTCCTGGCATAATATAGACATTGGGATATTTACTTAATTCATTAGTCTCATTCCGGAGTTGAGCGGCACTTTTCAGATCCGTTACTGTAATTTTAGCCGCACCGGCCCTGGCAAGGAGTTTTGCAGCTGCTACACCGCTGCGAGCCATGCCCACGACCAGAACGTCTTTCCCTTTGATTAAATCAATCAAGAATACAGCATCCTCCGCTCAAAAGTTGTTTTCAGGCTAACCGGTAGTTGAATATCAACAAACCACCCAGGGCCAGCAGAACAGCTACCCCCCAGAAAACAATTACAACCCTCCACTCGGACCAGCCTTTTAACTCATAATGGTGGTGCAGGGGAGCCATCCTCAAAATCCGGTGGCCTGTAAGCCGAAAACTGAGAACCTGGACCATGACAGCCAGAGTTTCAATGACAAAAACACCACCGATTATTGCCAGAAGAAGTTCTGTTTTGGTGAGGACCGCCAGTGCTGCAAATGCTCCTCCCAGGGCCAATGATCCCGTGTCACCCATGAACACTCGGGCAGGATAACGGTTATAGATAAGAAACCCGGACAGGGCACCGATCAGGGCTGCTGCGAATAAGACCAGTGAACCCGCTCCTATTAAAAATGCTATACAGGCATAAGCTGCCAGGGCAATTATTGATGTGCCGGCCGCAAGGCCGTCAATACCGTCGGTCAAATTTACGGCATTGGTAGAAGCCATAATTAAAAAGATCACCAGAAGGGGATAGAATAATCCGAAATCAACCTCAATATTAAATATGGGTACCCATATTTCAGAAGAATAGTGGCCTATAATTACCAGAATAGCAACAAAAACGAGGGCTACAGCTATTTCGCCGGCAAGTTTTGACCGGGCTTTTAATCCTAACGATTGTTTGCTAACCACTTTCAGATAATCATCGATGAAACCAATCAAACCGCAGCCAAAAAGAAGAAACAGCGCTCCCAGCATCATGGGAAAAAATCCTCCAGCTGTTAAACATACAATAATTGTTACAGCTATAAATATAGCTCCGCCCATGGTTGGTGTCCCGGCTTTGGCGGCATGATTGGCTGGCCCGTCTTCCCTGATCTGCTGGCCATACTGCAGCAGGCGTAAGCGTCTGATGAAAAAAGGGAAAGCAAGGGCTGAGATCAGCAACGCTGCAGGTAAAGCAACTATAATTCCTTCCCTCATCATCAGGTCGCCCCTTTTTAATCTAGCAGTGCCCGGACAATTTTTTCCATCTCCATACCCCTTGAGCCTTTGACAAGCACTGACCGTCCCTTATCTGAAATTAAACCGGTTAATATCTCAATCGCCTGTTCATGGTTGTCACAACTATAAACGGTAGTTTTACCCGTTCTGGATGCTTCAATTGCAGCTAAAGAAGCCATGGGGCCTACAGTTACCAGTGTCCCCACCCCTATCTGCGAAGCATAACGTCCCACTGCACGATGAGCTTCTTCTGTAAAAGGGCCAAGCTCCAGCATGTCGCCGAGAACTGCTACGGTTTTCTCTCCGCCCAAATCCATTAGGACATTGAGCGCCGCCTTAACCGAATCAGGGTTGGCATTGTAGGTATCGTCAATTATTCTAGTCCCTGCACTGTTATATAAAACCTGGAGCCGGCCTCCCGTGATGCGGCTTGAGCAAAGGCCTTTAATCATTTCTGCCGGATCAATCTCCAGGATATAACCGACGGTAAGAGCCGCCAGGGCATTTCCAGCCGACTCCCGTCCCGGTAAGGGCGATTCAAACCACCCTTCAGATCTATTAGGAAAACGCACCCGGAAAAAGCTTTTTTCTCCCCGTTGAGACAACTTTAAGCCTTTTATATCGCCCTGGTTAAAGCCATAGTACAACACTTTTCCCGGGAAGCGTTCTCCAAGCTTGAGGAGGCGGGGATCATCACCGTTCAAAACGGCTACCCCGCCTGAGCCGAGGTAATCTAAGAGTTCTCCTTTCGCCCGTGCAATAGCTTCGACCGATCCAAGCATTTCAATGTGCGCCTCACCGATATTGGTTATGACGCCTATTGACGGCCTGGCTATGTCACAGAGTGTGTTAATTTCACCCGGAGCGCTCATGCCCATTTCAAGCACGGCAACCTGGTGATCTGCATTTAATTCCAGTATAGTGAGGGGTAGCCCAATTTCATTGTTCAGGTTCCCCGTTGTTTTCAAAACTTTGTATTTTGCCGAGAGCACCCCGGCAGTAAAATCTTTAGTTGTCGTTTTCCCGCTGCTGCCGGTTATGCCAACCACAGGAAGTTCAAAACGCTGCCGGTGATAAGCGGCAACCCGTTGCATGGCAACCAGCGGATCTTCTATTTCAACCAGCAGAAAATCCGGAGGAATCGACGGATCCGGCTCTCGGCCGCTTACGATAAATGCCCCTGCCCCTTCCCGCTTTGCTGCATCGGCGATATAATGATGTCCCTCTGTATTCTCACCGCTGAAGGGGATAAAGAAATTTCCAGGCTTGGCCTTTCTTGAATCAATGACAAAGCCGGTTATTTGCTGTTCAGGATTGCCCTGCAGCAACCTCCCCCGGGAAGCGGTAAGTATTTCTTTTCCCGTAATCATGCTCACGATAACCTGCTTTCCCTGCTTGACTGTTATTCTGAAATACCCTGATTCACATGTTTCACACAGATCAGTTTTCATCTGCTTCTTCAACCTCCGGTTCGGAAGGTGGAACCTGCAGGTAGTTCATCACATCTTCAATAATTCTGCTGAAGAGGGGAGCACTGGTATAAGAACCATACCTGGGCCCTTTTGTTACCCCATCGACAGCTACATAAACAACAATCTGGGGGTCCTCTACCGGCGCAACCCCGACAAAGGAATAAACAAATTGATCACTCAAATAGTTGTTATCAGGACCCACTTTTTCCGCCGTTCCGGTTTTGCCCGCCACCCGGTACCCTTCCACAGCAGCAGTATTACCGGTACCTTCAAGGATCACACTTTCCATTAGTTCAACCAATCTGGCAGATGTTTTCGTTGATATAACCTGGCGGATCAGTTCTGGTTCCCGTTGAAAAATCACATTGCCTTCGCTGTCATGAATCTCTTCAACCAGGTACGGTTTGTAAAGGTAACCCCCGTTGGCCATTGCCGCAACAGCCATTGCCTGCTGAATTGGAGTTACAGCTATACCCTGCCCGAACGAAGTTGTAGCCAGTTCAAGGGGGCCAAAAGTTTCCGGACTGAAAATAAGGCCTGCACTTTCGCCGGGATAATCAATGCCGGTCAGCTGGCCATAACCAAAAGCTTCGATGTAAGCCAGTAATTTTTCAGCCCCTACCCGGTTTCCCATCTCAATAAAGGCCGGGTTACAGGAAGCGCCGAGCGCTTTGTGAAAGGTGATGTCTCCATGTCCTCCCCGATCGGCAGTCCAACAGTTTATTCGACGGCCGTTTATTGTAACGTGCCCGGAGCAATAGAAATGCTCTTCAGGATCATAAATTCCTTCTTCTACAGCAGCCGCCAGAGTAACCATTTTAAAAGTCGATCCCGGTTCGAAAGCGGCAGTAAAAGGCGCCAGAGACCAGCTTTCCGGATCGTAATCATCATACAGGTCAGGATTGTAATCCGGCCTTGATGCTGCAGCGAGGACCGCTCCACTGTGTGGATCAACAGCTACCGCAAGGGCTAGGGCGGGGGCAGAATCTGCTACAACTTGATCGAGATGCTTTTCAACAATATGCTGGATAGATTCATCAACAGTCAGGTACAGGTCATACCCCTGCTGCGGGGGAAGGGATTGCTTAAATTCATGAGGCACCTGCCGACCACGGCTATCGGCAGGATAAAGAAGCTTCCCTTCGTAACCGCTGAGGTATTCTTCATAATAAATTTCCAGGCCGGCCCATCCTTGATCCATACCAACAAATCCAAGGAGCTGGGAAGCAAGATTGCCACCGGGGTAATATCTTTTTTCTTCATCGAAAAACACAATTCCAGGTATACCCATCTGCTGCACCACCTCGCTTATCTGGGGGTCGACCTTTCTCTTGAGATAAATGGCACTTCGATCGGCAGTAATAAGTTCTAAGATCTCTTCTTTCTCTATCTCCAATACGGGCGATAGTGCTGCGGCTACATCTCCCGGGTTTTCAATCTGCGGAGGTAGAGCTGCTACAGTCTGGGCTGTAGTGCTGCCTGCCAGCAATCTTTCGTGACGGTCAAAAATAGAGCCGCGAGCAGTCTGAACTGGGACATGGTGATTCCATTGTTCCCATGCTTCTTCATACAATTCATCGGCACAGACTATCTGTATCCAGGCCAATCTGCCAATTAGCCCTAGAATTATCAGCACTGTGAGACAAAACACGATAAGCAACCTCTTTCTAACTTTAGCCCGGCTGACAGCAAAGTCTGGCAAGAGACTCACTCTCCCATTCTGGCGAGTTCTCCACTATTGACAGCTATAATATTGATTTGATCGACTGCAGGCTCGATCATTCCCAGTTCTTCTCTGGCAATTGCTTCAATACGCCCAACAGAGCCGAGCTGAGCTGCCTCCAGTTCAAGATCCCTGATATCTTCTTTTATTGTTCCCAGCTCATCACGAGCACCGCTCAACCGGTAATTCATGATCACTACTGATGAATACTGGGCAATAACAACCAGGCAAAGTAAGAAACAGGTCGTTACAACAAAGAGCAGCTTGACTTTTTTCAGCCCTTTACCTTGAACCGGCCTTCTTACAGGTTCTCTTGTCGGCTGTTTCGGCAGGGCGATCCTTCCCGCTGTAGCTACCTGTCTCACCTGCTGCATGCTACTCACCCTCTTTCTTTTCTACCGCTGTAGTCCTCTCGGCTGCTCTCAACCGGGCGCTTCGTGCCCGGGGATTGTTTTCGATTTCCTTTTCCGACGGTTTAACTGCCTTTCTGGTTAAAATCTTCAATTCAGCTTCTTTCCCACAGATACAGGGACCCGGGGGAGGACAGGTACATCTTTCAGCTCTTTCTCGAAAAAATCTTTTAATCAGGCGATCTTCCAGCGAATGATAGGCAATTACAACAATCCTGCCACCTGGAAGAAGACTTTCTACAACCTGCGGAAGAACCGCCTTGATGTTCTCCAACTCACTGTTGACAGCCAGCCTTAGTGCTTGAAACACCTTGCGGGCTGGATGACCTCCATGCCGGCGGTAGCGGGCGGGAACAGCCTCTTTAACTACCTCAGCCAGGTGCCGGCTGCCTGAAATATCACCTTTTAGCTGCCGTTCCCGCGTTATTGCCGTCGCTATCCGCCTCGACCAGCGCTCTTCTCCAAAACGGAAGAAAATATCGGCCAGCTCATCCCGGCTGTATTCATTTATTATTTTTTTCGCCGTCAAAGATTGGCGGCGATCCATTCTCATGTCCAGTTCACCTTCCTGGTGGAAGGAAAAACCCCGCGCTGAATTCATCAACTGCAGTGTCGAAGCCCCCAGATCTATTAAAATACCATTAACCCGGGTAAAACTTGTCTCTTTCAATACATCCAGCAACTGAATATAATCGGCATGAACCAGGATAATACGGTCGGAGTAACGGGAAAGCCTCTCCCTGGCCCGGTCAAGAGCTTCTTCGTCCCAATCAATCCCAATGAGGCAGCCTTCAGGCGAAAGTCGGCGGCAAATCGCTTCGGCATGACCGCCGTCTCCAACTGTTGCATCAACATAAGCTCCATCTTCCCGGCAATCGAGATAATAAAGCACTTCTTCTTCCATAACAGGCAGATGCAATTCAACCATATAAACCACCGTTTTTTAAAGATCAAAATCAACCAGCTTTTCAGCCAGTTCTTCATAATTGTTGTTGGCTTCTCCAAAATAATCTCGCCAGGCTTGTTCGCTCCAAATCTCTACCCTGTTTGATACACCGATAACCATAACTTCCTTTTCTATACCGGCATATTCACGCAGGTTCTGTGGAATGAGCACCCGGCCCTGTTTGTCGGCTTCCACTTCCATCGCTCCTGAAAAGAAAAGGCGCATGAAAGCTCTTGAATCACTTTTGGTAAAGGGAAGTTGTTTTAACTTCTGTTCCAGACGAGTCCACTCAGCCGCCGGATAGACGAAGAGACAGTGATCCAAACCGCGCGTAATAACAAAACGGTCTCCAAGACCATCCCTCAGGCGTGAAGGGATTATGACCCTCCCCTTGCCGTCAAGGCTATGCTGAAATTCGCCTGTGAACATGTGTTCGCCTCCATTTTGGGAGTTTACAACCACTTTTCACCACTTTACACCACTTTACTCTAAATTGCAACCCCTTTTCCCATTCTCCTGCCTTTTTTTTAATAAAAAATTAAAAATTGTGCAAAATAATAACATTTTCGATCATAATATGTTATATTTTGCCACTATTTCTTATAATTGCCTTTAAAATATCCCCGTATTTTCTCAGCAATACGTTAACCCAAAAGATTATTAACTTCCGTCACATAACAGTTAAAAAATGCCGGGCATGCTCACAATTGCCTGCTTTATACCACAGTCGCGCATCAAGCTTTGCGACAATCGAGAGGAACACAGGATTTTCAGAAAAGCTGCGACAGATGCCTGAGCAAGCATTAAGCGAGCGAGTTCTGACGTAGCCTGAAAATTCGAGCACCTTCAATACTTAGATGCAAAGCCAGCACACGGTAGAAGGTGGCATTTTATCGTGAGCATGCCCGGCAGGGCAGTATTTGGCTTCCCATGCTCATGTGGCAACAGGAGGCAGACTGTAAACAAGCTGAAAAGATTTAGATATAAAATGGATGTAAGTAAACAGGAAGTTTAAAAGAAAATTATTCTTCTCCGCATATACTGCTGTATCTATAAAAAAGGAATAAAATGAATCGAGGAACTACTACAGATACTGAAGAAAAAGGGTAGCCAAGACAAAGTAGATTACCAGACCGGTAAAATCCTTAATGGTGGTAACAAAAGGTCCGGCCGTAATCGCCGGATCGATATTTAATTTATTAAAGAGCAGTGGAACAAGTGTGCCGATCAGAGTGGCAATACTGATAGTAATGAGCATAGATAATCCAACAACCAGGCCGAGATAGGGGTTCCCCTGCCACATGAAAGCAATGGCAGAAATTAAAAGTCCACAGATTACTCCCATGGCCAGGCCAACTTTTGTTTCGCGGAAAAAATAAGACCACACTTCACCTTCTTTTATTTCTCCCGTGGCCAGGCCGCGGACAAATATAGTTGAAGACTGCGTCCCCACATTACCGCCCATACCCATAAGGACAGGAATGAATACCGCAAGCACAACAATCGCTTCAATGGTATTTTCAAAAGCTCCGATAACCGTTCCTGACACAATACCGCCAATCAAGCTGATTAAAAGCCAGGGAAGCCGCAGGCGGGCCACTTTACCAACAGAAGCCCTGGTCAACTCCATTCCCTCGACCTCGCCGGCACCAGCCAGGCGGTAGATATCTTCTGTGGCCTCCTGCTCCATTACGTCAATGACGTCGTCAACGGTAATAATACCAAGCAGGCGCTCTTCATCGTCGACAACCGGCACGGAAAGCAGGTCATATTTCGAAACCAGGCGGGCTACTTCTTCCTGGTCCAGTGAAGCGTTGACGCTAATTATATTGCGGCGCATGATGTTTTTAAGAAGTGTACCATCCACTGCAGCAATTAATTCCCGCAGGGAGAGTACCCCGATCAGGTGATTGCCCTCGTCGACCACATAGACATAATAGATCGTTTCCGCTTCCGGGGCAATCTCTCGCAGGCGGGTAATAGCTTCCTCAACCGGTATATCTCCCGTCAGGGAGATATACTCCGTGGTCATTATCCCGCCGGCGCTCTCCTCCGGATATTTTAGCAGATCGCTGAAATCCAGGGCTTCTTCTTCGCCAATTAGCTCCAGCATGTCCTGTGCCTCTTCCGGCGACAGCTCACCAATCAGATCAGCCGCATCATCCGAAGCCAGGTTTTTCAGAATTTGAGCAGCCTGTCCTTTACTCAGCAGTCTCAATATTTCAGCCTGCTCAAAATCTTCCATCTCCTTGAAGATAAGAGCAGCATCGCTGTCGGGAAGCATTTGCATCAGGGAAGCCTTTTCGTCAATCGGAAGTTCATCGATCAGATCAAGCAGGTCTCCAGGGTGGGTACCGACTTTTAATTCACGACTGATCTGTAAATGGATATCTTCAACCGACATCTCTCTCACCTCCCGGCAGAAATAATGAGCTATTTAAAATCCCCTGCATTTACCGGCAGCTAACTCAGGAAACGCAGGAAAAACGAGGCAACAAAGAAATAAATCATTAAACCGGTAAAATCGTTAATAGTCGTTACAAAGGGGCCGGCTGTAATTGCCGGATCAACATGAATCAGGTTCAAGAGTATAGGAACCAGGGTGCCGATAAGGGAAGCGGCAATGATAGTAATAAGCATCGAAAGACCGACCACCAGGCCTAGATATGGATTACCCTGCCACAATAAGGCTATGGCTGAAACCAGTACCCCGCAGACAAAACCCATAGTTAAACCGATCTTAATCTCTCGAAAAAAGTAAGACCATACTTCTGTAGATTCGATTTGACCGGTAGCCAGACCACGGACAAATATGGTCGAAGATTGAGTAGCCACATTACCGCCCATGTCCATGATAACCGGTATAAACACAGCCAGAACCACAATTGCTTCCAGCGTACTTCTGTATGCTCCAATAACACTGCCTGATACTATTCCACCGGCCAGGCTGATCAAAAGCCAGGGGAGGCGGAGCCCGATTACCTTGCTCACCGAAGCTTCGGCCAGCTCCATCCCCTCAACCTCACCGGCACCGGCCAGGCGGTAGATATCTTCTGTGGCCTCCTGTTCCATCACGTCAATGACGTCGTCAACGGTGATAATGCCAAGCAAGTGCTCCTCGTCGTCGACAACCGGAACAGCCAGCAGGTCATATTTCGAAACAACACGGGCCACTTTTTCCTGGTCCAGTGTAGCATTGACGCTTATCACGTTGTGGCGCATAATATTTTTAATAATCGTGCCATCCGCCGAAGCAATTAATTCCCGCATGGATAGCACCCCGATCAGGTGATTGCCCTCGTCGACCACATAGACATAATAGATCGTTTCCGCTTCCGGGGCGATCTCGCGCAGGCGGGTAATCGCTTCCTCAACTGGTATATCTCCCGGCAGGGAAATATACTCCGTGGTCATTATACCGCCGGCGCTTTCCTCCGGGTATTTAAGCAGATCACCAAAATCCAGCGCTTCTTCTTCGCCGATCATCTCCAGCATATCCTGTGCCTCTTCCGGCGACAGCTTCCCAATGAGGTCAGCCGCATCATCCGAAGCCAGGTTAGCCAGGATTGCCCCGGCCTGATCACTTTCAAGATTTCTGAGGATATCGGCCTGCAGGTAATCTTCCATTTCCTGAAGGATGAGGGCAGCGTCTCTTTTTGGAAGTTTTTTGATCAATTCAATTTTTTCTTCCAGCTCAAGATCGTCAATCAGATCAAGCAGGTCGCCTGGATGGGTCCCCGCTTCAAGCTCGCGGCTGATCAACAGATGAACAGGCTCAACAGACACTGTGCTCACCTCCCTGAAATGAAATATTTTGCATTTAAAGGTAACTAGACTACATTATAGCATGCAAAAAACAACAAAAAACCCCGCTATGCCGTGGGCCGTTTGTTTTGAACTGTTCCCCCGAAAGGTGGGTACCCTCTCAGCTGTTTTGCAGGTCCTCCTTGCAAAGGCTGCTGCGCCGCAGCTGAAGTCCGGGTTCCCATTGTATAAGTGTTAGCTCAAAACTTTATCGGGTGTCACGAACACAGCAGGGTAGTCTTAATTAACTAACTTTTTCCATATTGATGATATCACAAAATAATGGGCTGCGCAAGATTTTCTAGCCTTCCTCCTCTTCGGTTTTCTGCAGTTTTATCTTCAATTCCTCGAGCTGTTTTTCCGAAACCTGGGCCGGTGAACCGGTCATCAAGCAGCTGGCAGCGGCGGTTTTCGGGAACGGAATAATCTGGCGGATTGAATCATCTCCGCCGAGCAGAGCCACTGTTCGATCAAAACCAAGAGCAATTCCACCATGTGGAGGTGCACCAAATGATAAAGCTTCCAGGAGGAACCCAAACTTTTCTTTGCTCTCTTCTTCGGTAAGGCTGAGCAGATCAAAAATCTTTTTCTGGACAGCACTGTCATGGATACGGACACTTCCTCCACCGATCTCCACTCCGTCCAGAACCAGGTCATATGCCTGAGCTCTCACAGCAAGAGGATCACTATCCAACAGGGACATATCTTCCGGGCGAGGTGCAGTAAAGGGGTGGTGATCCGAATCATAACGCTGTTCCTCTTCATTGTAATAAAAGAGTGGAAAATCAACTACCCACAGGAAATGCGGGTCGGTTAAAATATCTTTCGGTGCCAGCACCCGGCGCAACTGACCGAGGACCTGGCAGCTGATCTCCCAGCGATCGGCAACAAAGAGCATCAGATCACCCGGGACTGCTCCCATTTTTTCACTGATCCTCTTCATCAGTGGTTCACTGAAAAACTTGCTGATCGGTGAACGCCAGCCTTCATCTTCAACAAAAACCCAGGCCAGGCCTTTAGCTCCCATCTGCCTGGCTAAAAGCGTCAAATCGTCAAGCTCTCTGCGGCTGAAGCGTTTCCCTCCGGAGACCCGCAGTCCCCTTACTGCACCTCCGGCATCCAGTGCTGACTTGAAAACATTAAAATCGCTTTCAGCAGCCGGTTCATCCAGGTTAACCAGTTGCATTCCATAACGCAGATCCGGTTTATCCGAACCATAACGATCCATGGCCTCCCGGTACGGAAGGCGCGAAAAAGGCAGTTTTAAATCAATACCGCGGATTTCTTTCCAGAGCAGTGCAATCAATCCTTCGATCAGGGCAAATAAATTTTCACTGCCGAAAAATGATGTTTCAATGTCGATCTGAGTAAACTCAGGCTGTCGATCAGCCCTCAGGTCTTCATCCCGGAAACATCTGACTATCTGGAAATAGCGCTCCACTCCACCGACCATCAACAGCTGTTTAAAAAGCTGAGGTGACTGTGGAAGGGCATAAAAATTGCCTGGATGAAGCCTGCTGGGGACAAGAAAATCGCGGGCTCCTTCCGGTGTACTGCGGGTTAGCATTGGAGTTTCAATCTCCAGGAAATCATAGCTATCAAGATAATCACGGGCCAGCTTTGCGGCCTTATGGCGCATCTGAAGCCGGTCAAACATTTCCGGACGCCTCAAATCGAGATAACGGTAGCGCAGGCGCAGGTTTTCATCAACACTAATTCCGTCCTCAATGTAAAAAGGAGGCGTCTTGGAACGATTGAGTAAATCCATCTTGGAAACATGAATTTCAATTTCCCCGGTTGGTAAAGTGGGATTTATATTTTCAGCTGTCCTTTTTATCACGGTGCCTTCGACAGCAACAACGTACTCACTGCGCAGTCTCTCGGCAAGCTGAAAAAGTTCAACACCTCTTTGTTGATCGAAAACCAGTTGAACCAAACCACTGCGATCGCGCAGATCGATAAAGATCAGTCCACCATGATCACGGCGGCGCCCGATCCAGCCGGTTAATTTGACCTGTTCCCCCACATCGGAAGGGCTGAGGTAACCACAATAATGGCTCTTCATTTCCACCTCTCCTGCTGCCGGTAAAGCAACGGCAGCTTTCCGGTTCGTTGGGATATATTTATCTTTTCCACAAGAAATCAGGTTGACCAGTTCACTCCGGGGAACTTCTCGTTGTTCTCCACTTAGCATGTCTCTGAGAGTTACCCTTCCTTCTTTAATCTCATTCTCCCCGATGATCAGAACACTTTTATATCCCTGTTTACCGGCATATTTCATCTGAGCCTTGAGGCTTCTCTGCATCAAATCAACCTCTGAAGCAATATCTTTTGCCCGCAGTTCAGCAGCCAGGGCCAGTGCTTCTCCTTCCAGGGAATCGCCGGCAGTAGCAATAAAAACAAGATCAGCAGCTTCAGGAGTAATTTTTCCCCAATCCATGCTAAGAAGAATTCTTTCCACTCCGAAAGCGACTCCCACACCGGGTGTGGGAGGGCCCCCAATGTATTCCACGAGATGGTCATAGCGTCCGCCGCCACAGAGGGAAGCCTGTGCACCCGGTCCCCCCGCGGTGATTTCAAAAGCGGTCCTGGTATAATAATCGAGGCCGCGGACAAGGCTCGTATTAATATTGTAGGGAATAGCCATTTTGTCCAGGAACGACTGCAGGAGATCAAAATGTTTCCGGCAGTCATCACACAAGTGATCAATCATCCAGGGGGCTTCCGCCACTTTAGCCTGGCAGCTTTCCTTCTTACAATCGAGCACACGTAGAGGATTGTTTTTATAGCGCCTGCGGCAATCTGGGCAGAGATCCTTTTCCACCTTTTCAAGATAGGTGAGAAGAATTTCCCGGTAGCGAGGGCGGCACTTTGGACAGCCAACGCTGTTCAGTTCAAGGGATAAATTTTCAATGTGCAGGGCTTGAAAGAAACGGTAACAGAAGGAGATTATTTCAGCGTCAGCCGAAGGGTGCTCAGCCCCAAATATTTCCAGCCCAAATTGATGAAACTGCCGATATCGTCCAGCTTGAGGGCGATCATAGCGAAACATGGGGCCGCTGTAATAAAACTTGATGGGCTGAGGTTTATCCCCAAGATTATTTTCAAGATATGCACGGGCCACAGAGGCGGTAAGTTCAGGACGCAGCGTGAGCTGACGGCCACTTCGATCTTTGAAGGAGTACATCTCTTTCGATACAATATCGCTGTCTTCTCCAACACTGCGAGCAAACAGCTCAGTCTGTTCAAATATGGGTGTTCTAATTTCTCCAAAACCATAGAGCAAGCAAAATTTCTTATAAATAGATTCAAGTTGCTGCCATTTACCTGTCTCATCAGGTAAAATATCACGTGTTCCACGTGGGGCTTTGTACTTCATATTTTTACGCTCCTCTCTGCTGCAAATCCTGTTTCCAAAAACAGGCTTTCAAAACAGACTACTAAATAGTTTATCTGTTTCAGGTTGAGCAAAATGCTGCAATCATTATTTTATTTGTTTTTAACTATTCCGGCAAACTTTTTTTCTGTTTTCTTTTTGTCTGAAGGACTGCTCGGCGCTGTTTAAAATGTTTTTTTGCTATCCAGAAGGATCGTCACAGGCCCATCGTTTTCAATAGAAACCAGCATATGGGACTGGAACCGGCCGACAGCCACGGTGAGGGAATGCTGACGCAATTTTTCACAGAAATAATCGTATAATATGTTCGCCTTCTCGGGAAAAGCAGCATCAGAAAACCCCGGTCGACGTCCTTTGCGGCAATCTCCCAAAAGGGTGAATTGAGATATACAGAGGATTTCTCCTCCCTTTTCTTTTATCGAGAGGTTCATCAGCCCGGCCTGATCCTCAAAAATTCTCAAACCGGCAATTTTATCAGCCAGGTAATTGGCATCTGCCTGTTCATCAGCTTTGCCCACACCAAGGAAAATTACCAGTCCTCCGGTTATGGCACTGATTATCTTTCCTTCAACTTCTACATTTGCCTTTCGGGTGCGCTGGACAACAGCTCGCACAGAACCCCTCCCCTGAACTATTTTTTACCGGTATTGTTAGCACCATATACATAACGCTGCACAGAATAAACATCTTTAACCTTTTTGATTTTGGCCATAATCTGATCAAGATGGGGTTGATCCCTGACAACCATGGTCATATGAATGGTAGCCAGGTTATTTTTATCAGCCCGTGCCATAACAGCAGTAATATCTACCTTGCTTTCATTAACATCTGCCATAATATCCGCCAGCAGGTTTTTACGATCGCTGGCGATTATCTCAATTTCGACCGGATAGGAAGCCTCAGTCTCAGCTTCCCAGGACGCTTCCAGGAATCGTTCACTTTCATTACGATGATAGCGTAAATTGGGACAATCCCGACGATGCACTGAGACACCCCGCCCACGGGTGATAAAACCTATTATATCATCCCCGGGGACCGGGTTACAGCAGCGGGCTACCCGCACGAGCAAATTATCAACGCCCTGTATCGTCACTCCTGCCAAAGGCTGCTTGAGATGTTTAACCGGCTTCAGCTCAGGAAGAGATTTTTCCTGATCCTTGTCCTCATTACGTCGATTGTATTCTTCCCGCAACCTGCTGAGAACCTGGTTAACCGAAACCCCGCCATAGCCGACTGCCGCATAGAGATCTTCTGCTGAAAGAAGGTTGAAAGATCGCCCTACCTCTTCCAAAAGATCATTTTTCAAAAGCAGGTGTTGTTCCACATTAATCCGGCGGATTTCTCTCTCCAGCATTTCCCTGCCTTTCTCGATATTTTCTTCCCGCCGCTCTTTTTTAAACCAGTTACGGATCTTATTTTTGGCATGAGGCGTTTTAATCAGTTTAAGCCAGTCACGGCTTGGAGAACCATGTTTCGAGGTAAGGACCTCCACCATGTCTCCTGTTTTCAATTGATAGTCAAGCGGAACAAGCCGCCCGTTCACACGGGCTCCGGTGCAATGGTTGCCAATGTCGGTATGAATTTTATAAGCGAAATCCAGGGTTATTGAACCAGCCGGCAGATCGATAACATCTCCCTTGGGAGTAAAAACAAACACTTCATCGGTAAAGAGATCACCTTTTAAATCTTTAATAAAATCTCTGGCATCGCGATAATCATGCTGCCATTCAAGGAGCTGGCGCAGCCAGGTTAATTTTTCGTCCAGTTCTCCCGAATCTTTCACTTTTTCCTTGTAGCGCCAGTGAGCGGCGATGCCATATTCGGCGGTGCGGTGCATATCCCAGGTGCGGATTTGTATCTCAGCCAGTTCATTTTCAGCAGCGAATACCGTCGTATGCAGGGACTGGTACATGTTTGGTTTGGGCATGGCAATGAAATCTTTAAAACGCCCGGGGATCGGTTTCCAGATGGTATGAACGATCCCCAGGGTGTGATAGCAGTCTTTGACCGAATTGACAATGATTCTTACAGCTGTGAGATCGTATATTTCACTTAACTCTTTACCCTGGGTTTTCATCTTGTTGTAAATGCTGTAGAAGTGCTTGGGCCTCCCCTGGATTTCGGCCTCGATGGAAGCTTCGGAAAGCTGATCTTGCAAAATCCAGATGATGCGGTTAATGAAATGTTCCCGTTCCTGTCTTTTTTTGGCCAGTTTCTCAACCAGCTGAAAATATTCAGTAGGCTGCATGTAGCGAAAAGCGAGATCTTCCAATTCCCACTTGATCTTGTAAATACCAAGCCGATGGGCAAGGGGTGCATATATTTCCAGGGTTTCTTTGGCGATCTCTTTCTGTTTGTGGGTGTTAAGGTAGCGCAGTGTGCGAAGATTGTGGGTGCGGTCAGCCAGCTTGATCAGAACTACCCGAATGTCCCGGGCCATAGCTATGAACATTTTGCGCAGAGTTTCAGCCTGCTGTTCTTCCTTCGAAGTAAAGTCAAGCCTGCCCAGCTTGGTTACACCATCAACCAGTTCGGCAACTTCCGTCCCGAATTCTTCGAGTATTTCTTCCAGAGTAACCGGGGTATCTTCGACAACGTCGTGAAGCAGCCCGGCAACAATAGTCACCAGGTCCAGTTCCAGTTCAGAGAGTATTATCGCTACCCCAAGAGGGTGCATGATGTATGACTCTCCAGATTCACGGAGCTGCCCTGAATGAGCCTGTAGAGAAAAATTGTAAGCTTTTTCAACCAGTTCCCAATCCTTGAGATCCGGGTAATAGCGCTCAAATTTTTTCTTAAGATCAATTAATTTTTTTTCTTTAACCGCCATGGAATACATCTCCAGTTAATTGTCATAATCCGGGTTAAAGGAACAGGTACATCAGGAAAACAACTTATTCCCTGATGAATGCCATCGGCCGAATCTGCATTCTATAATACTAAAAAATAGCCATGAATACCACAGTCCATATTTTACTCCCAGACTATTTTAGATGTAACAAATAATTGCTAATTTTTCCAAGGAGATTCCTTGTCTCAACCTTCAGCAAGGGTCTTCAAAGAGGCAGCAATTTCTTTGCGCGATCCTTCAAGATAGAGACATTGAAACTGTTCACAGTTTTCACGTATTCCTGCCACTTCTTGCCAGGCCGGAGATTTTTTGAGGCAGTCCGGCCAGGAATTGAGAATCTCCTCCCGGGTCTCCTCACTGAAATGTTCCTGCAAAAGACCAATTTCGCCTAAAATTGCCTCCACTCGGCTCAGGTAACCAGTAGCTGGCTTAAACCCGAGGTTCTTCTTAATCAAATCGGCCATTTTTTTGGGTAAGTCACTGTCCCCTGAGGCTGAAACAGAAAATGCAATTTTTTTCAGTATTTCAGGAGCAGGGAGGGAATAATCAATTAAGGCACTATTGCGCTGCCTGTCTTTTTCATTAAAAAGCAGGTAAACTGCTGTTCTTTTACCTGATTGATCACCGCCAAATAGGGGGTGTAACGGATCACCAAAAAGAGGCAGATCATAGAGGACCACACTATTAAAGTTGGAAAATATACTCCCTGATTTATTGTTCGAACCGCTGGTAAAATAATACAACTTTTTACAACAAGAACAAAATTTTTCTATTTCTTTCATCCTGGCTTTTGTTGAAACAAAAATTGCCGTTTCGCCTTCTTTGTTTTGAACCAGTTCTTTTAAGAAATGCATCCGGTTCTTAATTCCCCGCAGATCCACTATTTCCATTGTCTCAAAATCTTCGCTGTCACAGTAACGCAAATCCCGTGCTTCCATATCTATCGTCTTTTCCTGGCGGAAAAAACCTTCTTTTATTTTCACGGCCAGATCAACCTTCCTGTGCTTTTGCAATAAAGGTTCGAGATAGGCACCTGAAAAAAAGATTGGATCAAGCGTCAAACCGTTCTGGCTTACCTTAATCTTGAGATGTTTTTTATCTTTCCCCACGATACGCCATGACTTAAGCTCCCAATTCGGACTGACAAACAGGGGAGCAGGATTGCCCGTTCCGAAAGGTTGAAACTGTTTAAGGCGGTCGACCAGGCTGAAGTCTATATCGTCACCGGACAGTTCTGCTTCCAGATAAAGCTTTGGTTTCAACTGTTCATCATTAATCCTGGTCCGGGCGTAGCAGTAAAGGTCATCCTGCACTTTTTTTATGTTATCGGCGGTGACAGAAAAGCCGGCTGCCTGTTCATGCCCGCCAAAGCGCTCCAGGAAGGATGCACTCCCGGCAAGAGCTTCCGTAATATCAAAACCGTTGATGCTGCGTGCGGAACCCCTTCCCTCGTTCCCATCCAAAGCAATAAGGACGACAGGCCGGTTATACTTCTCTACCAGGCGCGAGGCAACAATGCCGATTACACCATGATGCCATCCGGTGCCGGCCAGAACAATAATCTTTTCATCGTCAGCAAGGGGCCCCTCAAGAGCTGCTTTTTCAGCTTCCTCAAGTATTTGTCTTTCAACATCACGGCGCTGTTTGTTGGCACCATGCAGCTCTTCAGCCAGTATCATGGCTCGCTTTTGATCACCGGTCAGCAACAGTTCTGCCGCCGGACCGGCCTCCCCCATTCTCCCGACAGCATTAATTGAAGGTGCGAGAATAAATGATAGGGTAGTAGCAGATACATTTTTAAGATCGAAGTTTACAACCTCTGCAAGCGCCTGAAAACCGATTCTGTTTTTCTGCCGCAGGATCTCCAGGCCTGAAGAAACAATCAACCGGTTTTCATCAATCAAGGGCACCACATCGGCTGCTGTGCCAAGAGCCGCTAGGTCGAGCAGATCAACAGGCAGTGCCTGTCCTGCTTTTTCAACCAGGGCAGAGGCTATTTTAAAGGCAATACCCGCCCCGGAAAGTTCTTTGAAGGGATAAGGACAGCTTTTTTGTTTGGGATTTATTACGGCAAGTGCTCCGGGTAGGGAACCAATAGGTTCATGATGATCGGTAATAATCAAATCAAGATCAAGGGAATGCGCATAGTCAGCTTCTTCAACAGCACTGATCCCGCAGTCGACTGTTATTACAAGTGAAACACCTTTTTCCTGAAAACTTTTTAGCGGATCTGAATGGAGTCCATATCCTTCGTTGAACCTGCTGGGGAGATAATACTCCACATTGCCACCAAGGGATCGCAGCATTTGAACCAGAATAACGGAGGCAGATATCCCATCCGCATCATAATCACCGTGGACAATTATTTTTTCTCCCTTTTCTAAAGCTTTAAGAAGCCTGGCCACTGTTTCTTCCATTCCCTGCATCTGCCAGGGAGAATGAAAATGCTCCATCGTCGGCTGTAAAAAAGCTCTTGCTTTTTCAGGACTGTCAATGCCCCTGTTTAAAAGAAGCCTGGCCAGAACAGGAGAAATATTAAGTTCCTTTGAAAGAAAAGCAGATTCCTGTTCAAAATCGGTCCTGAGGATCCATCGTTTGCCCGCGAGGCTCATGAAGGTTTTTCATCCGCCTCGTCCGGTTCAGTTAGTTCGATTCCAATTGTATTGTCTTCTTCCTCTTCCCCTGGAAGATCTTCTTTCGGGTTACCAGCAGATGGCAAATCTGAGTTAACCGCTGCCTTTTCATCCCCGGCGATCTCCTCCTGAACCGATGAAAGACTGTTAACCTGGGCGGTAAGAAATAGCTTTTCTTCTTCCAGATCACTGATCTTTTTCTGCAGCTCTTCCTTCTGTTGACGAAGCTGGCGGAATGAAAGGGCCGATCTGATTCCACGGAAAAGGCTAAATAATCCCATTACCATTGCTCCGATAAAACCAGCGCCTAAAATGAGGATGATCAGGGGAACTTCTGACCGGCCAAAGATATAGTTTATGGAAACTGCTTCCTGGTTAGCCAGGGCAATTATGGCAATAAGCAGGCTAAAAACAAGGGCCAGAATCAGGTAAAAAGAACTCATTATCTTCTCTCTCCTCGGGTTTGCTGCGACCATGGGAAAAGAATAGCCAATCCTGCAGCAAAATTCTCTTCTTTTGTACATAATTCAACATAAAGGCCTACGGTTCCTTTTTGCGGGGTATCGCAGGCCTTATTAATATATTCAACTCAGGCAGCCCGTCGGCGTCCTTTCCCCAGTTTTAAGTCCTGGAGGTTGAGCCATAGAGGACTGGCTACAAAAATTGATGAGTAAGTGCCGATGAAAACCCCTATTATCAGGGCAAAAACAAAAACAATCAAATCTATGCTGCCAATGTAATAATGGAAACCAAACAACAGGGCAATGAGAACAAAAAGGGTAGTCAAAGAAGTATTTATTGATCTCATCAGGTTCTGATTGATCGATTCATTGACTACTTCTGCATAATCACTTTTTCTTCTGTGCCTGATATTTTCACGGATGCGATCAAAAATTACAATCGTGTCGTTAACCGAATATCCGAAAACGGTTAAGATGGCCGCGACAAAGGGAACATTTATTTCCATCTGCAGAAATGAAAAAATCCCTACCACGATCACTATATTATGGAGCAGTGAAATAATTGTCGCCAGGGCAAACTTAAATTCAAAGCGGAATGTAATATAGGCAACCATCAGGACAATGGCTACAGCCAGTGATAAAAGAGCCTGCTGGGTTAATTCACCGCCGACAACCGCTCCCACACTTTCAATTCTCAGGTCGTTCGGATCGAGGTGAGGCCATCTTTTTTTTAAAGCCTCCATTAATTCATTACGTCGTTCTTCTTCAATATAAGGAGCCTTAATTACCAGCCCTTCGTCGGCTACATCACCATCAACATTCCGTCCCTGGACGATCTGAATGGAGGCACCTTCAAGTTCTTCAAAGGGGGCTATGACCTCATTCACCTGCTCCATGGAAAAATCTTCTCCCAGGTTCAGGTTCAAAACGGTCCCACCGGTAAAATCAATACCGAGGTTCAAACCAGATATCATCAGTGATATTAAACCTGCTATAACCAACACTGACGAAAAAACATAAGCCTTACGGCGGTTTCCGATAAAGTTTATCATGATCCTTTCACCCCCAGGTAAGCCCCGCTGCGTATGAGACCGGCTTTAAAAGTTAACCGTAACAGCAGACGGGTCAGTACTATTGCTGTAAACATGCTGCAAATAATTCCGATGAAAAGGGTAACAGCAAAACCTCTGACCGGCCCACTGGCCAGAGTAAACAGTACTATTGTCACTATCAGAGTTGTAACATTGGCATCAACAATCGCTCTGAAGGCACGCTGAAAACCGCTCTCCATGGCGCTGCGCGGTGTCCTGCCGGTGCGAAGCTCGTCTTTAATCCTTTCGAAAATAATGACATTGGCATCAACCGCCATCCCAATAGAAAGAATTAAGCCGGCGATGCCGGGCAGGGTCAAAGTAGTGGGCAGATAATTCAAAGCCCACAGGACCAGGGAAAGATAAAAAATGAGAGCCACACCGGCCAGCAACCCGGCCAATCGGTAATTGGCAATCATAAACAACAAAACAAGGAGCAGCCCGGCGGCAGCAGCATAAACAGCAATCACCTCGGTTCTCTGGCCGAGGGTCGGCCCGATCAAGCGCGATTCAAGTTCGCGCAGTTCAACGGGCAATGCACCACTCCGCAGCAGCAATGCAAGGTTGGCCGCTTCTTCAAATTCAAAATCCCCTTCTATGGTTGCTTTTCCATCGGTTATAACCGCTCTTACAACAGGCTGGGATATGATTTCATCATCCAGCATTATGGCAATTGGTTGATTTAAAAATTTTCCTGTGGCTTCGGCAAAGAGCTCGGCACCCTCGCTGTCAAATTCCAGGCTCACGAAGGGATAGGGCGTATATTCCGGCGCCCTCTCAGCCTGAGCCCGGACCAGGTGTGAACCGGTGACAATTTCTTCACCGTCCGGCCCTACAAACTTGAGCATGGCGGTTCGCCCAATAATCTCACGAGCTTGTTCCACATCATCAACATCCGGCAATTCAACCCTGATTCGATTATCACCCTGCGCGGCAATTATAGGCTCAGCTACACCAAGCTCATCAACGCGCATTCGAATAACAGTAATTGCCCTTTCAATAGCATCTTCATCCAGTTCTTCATCTCCGGTTTGCTCCGCCTCCAGAAGGACATAAAGCCCTCCGGCGATGTCAAGGCCGCGTTTAATACCATCTTCCCTGTCGGCTGCGCTGACAAAAGCCCAGTAACCCGAAGCAACAATCAGGATGCAAAGAAGCACCAGTATTGCCAGCTGGCCTGGCAGAACCTTTCGATTCATCAAAACCACTCTCCATTCTTTACGACCATTACTGCTTCCTTTAATGTAACACCTTATTACAGATTTACCCTATTTCTTAAACAGTCTTCAATCACCTGGCCAATCAGCAGCTCATCATCAACCGTAGTTATGGATACTTTGCCCACTTCGATCGGCAGGATGAAAATAGATTTTCCACCGCGCCGTTTTTTGTCCTGCCTTAGTTTATCGATAACCGCCTCGCTGGTCAAGCCCACCGGCGGTTGTTTTAATTTAAAGCGGCGCAAAAGTTTGAGAATTCGCCCGGCCGCATTTTTTTCGATCTTCTTCAACCTGTAGGACAGCACAGTAGCAGCAACCATACCTATGGCAACTGCCTCCCCATGCAGGTAATGACCATATCCAGTGGCCGCCTCAATAGCATGCCCGATCGTATGGCCAAAATTGAGCACCTGGCGGTAATTTTTTTCAAACTCATCCTCTTCCACCACCTCTGCTTTGGCCGCTATCGATCGGACCACTGCCATAGAAAGAGAGGCGCTGTTTTTTGCCACCATTTCATCAAATTCTTTCTCCAGGCGGGTAAAAAAGGGCTCATCGCCAATAATTCCATATTTGACCACTTCGGCCAGGCCGGCCACCAGCTGCCGGTGCGGCAGGGTTGAAAGAACCGTGGGATCGGCAATGACCAGCCGCGGTGGGTAAATAGACCCAATTAAGTTTTTCCCTGCAGGATGATTTACGGCTACCTTTCCTCCCACACTGCTGTCCACCTGGGCCAGCAGGGTTGTGGGAACCATCACGAGGGGGACACCGCGCAGGTAGGTGGCGGCGACAAAACCGGCCAGATCGCCAACTACACCCCCGCCCAGGGCAACAATGGGAAAATGGCGTTCCAGTCCTACTTCAATAGCTTTATTATAAAGACGGGTTGCTCCAGCCAGTGATTTCGCACGTTCTCCTGGTCTGACCAGGACAGTATCAATTTGCCATTTTGCGGCTTCCAGGGCTCTGGATATTTGCTGGCCATAAATTCTATAAACTGTGGTGTCACTGACCAGCAAAAGATGTTCACTGGAAAATATCCGGCGCATTTCTTCTCCTGTTTCGGAAAGCAAACCCTCTTCGATTAACACCCTGTAAGTAAAATTACTTGTTTTAACTTCAATATCTTCTCTACCCATTGTTCTCCTTCCAGACCTGCCGGATTATCCAATTATCTAAAATACAACCTTTTTATTTTGAGCTGTTATAACCATCCCGATTTTTCTCTTTTTTTAGTCTTCGGCTGCACCTTTCCATGTAACGGTGGTAAGAGTCGCTAATTTCTTCAAGACAATCTCCGCCAAATTTTTCCCTGAAAGCCACGGCCACTTCCCAGGCAACCACCGCCTCGGCAACTACCGCCGCAGAAGGGACTGCACAAACATCGGATCTTTCCACCGCACCCGCGGTCTCTTTTCCTGTCTGCCAGTCAACGCTTGGAAGCGGCCTACTCAAAGTAGGAATCGGCTTCATTACCGCCCTGATAATCAATGGAGAACCGTTCGTTACACCGCCTTCCAATCCTCCGGCCCGGTTTGAAGAACGCTCAATACCTCTTCCCTGCCGTGATATGATTGGATCATGAACCTCTGATCCGGGAGCAGAGGCAGCAGCAAAACCAATCCCAATTTCCACTCCCTTGATACCCTGAATGGCCATAACCGCTCCGGCGAGCCGGCCGTCAAGACGGCGGTCGGGATGAACATAACTGCCCAGACCCGGAGGAATATCATTAACAATTACTTCAAAAATCCCCCCCAGAGTATCGCCATCCCGACGGGCCCGGTCAATTTCCTGCAGCATTGCTGCTTCTCCATTTTCATCGGCACAGCGTACAGCCGATTTCTCAACAATTTCATTGACCCCGGGAATTTTCCCGGGATCTATGGAAACTGCGGCCTTACCGATCTGCAGAACGTGACTAAAAAAAGAAAACCCAAAGTATTCCAGGAAGATGCGCCCCACACTGCCCACAGCAGTACGTATTGCCGTTTCACGGGCGCTGGACCTCTCCAGGACAAGCCGCAGATCATCGTAATTATATTTCAAACCGCCGGCCAGGTCGGCATGACCGGGCCTCGGACGGGTAACAGGTTGCCAATCATCTGGTACTTCTCCTTCAGGAGACATGACTGACTGCCAGTTTGGCCAATCCCTGTTTTCAATATGCAAAGTCAGCGGACTCCCAATAGTCCGGTTGAAGCGAAGACCTGATAATACTTTAACCTGATCTTTCTCAATAGCCATCCTGCTCCCCCTGCCGTAGCCCAGTTGACGGCGGGCCAGGTGATGATTTATGTCTGTCGTTCGCAGCTCCAACCCGGACGGCAACCCTTCTATTATAGCCGTCAGACCTGGACCATGCGATTCTCCTCCTGCCAGATAACGCACTGTAATTCCCTCCCTCTTGTTCAGGCAATTGCGATAAAGCTGTCATGCTTAATATATCATCTCCTGGCTTGACCGCTCACACTGCAGTGTGTTTAACCTTCTATCTCCACTTTTTCCAGTTCCAGGAGCATTTTCTTCCATCCCGGTGGGCCGCTGAAACCACCAATTCCTTTTCCGCTGCCGATAACCCGATGACAGGGCACAATTATGGGATGGCGGTTTGCTTTCAGGGCCTGGCCGGCAGCTCTCCAGGCAAGGGGAGAATTGGCAAGGCAGGCTATTTCCCGGTAAGTGCGAACTTCACCGTAGGAAATACGGCTCACCTCCGCAAGAACAGACACCGTAAAGGACCGGTAACCACTCCGGTCCAGGGGGTAAGAAGACCAGTTAATTTTTTCTCCGGCCAGGTAACGATTAAAATCCTCAGCCAGCTTGGGCCAGGGCAGTTTGCCTTCCGCATATTGCTGAATTGGCCTGCGCCCCGGGAAAAAGATTTCCCGGATGCCTACCATGCTAAAAATTATTAAAAAATCGCCTTTCGGCGTGGCAATGCGACTTGAAATAAACTTGTTAATATTATATTCCTCCTGCAGATTTTTACAGTGCTACACTGCTTCTGACACGTTTTTCAAATATAGCCAGTTCCCGACAACCTACTTCAGAAAGCAGTGATTTTGCTTCCGGGAAATAACGTCCAACCTGTTCCGGACTGTGAGCATCCGACCCAAGGGTTAACGGGACGTTTTCAACCAGGCATGCTTCGAGCATGGACCGATTGGGATAGAATTCATCAACAGGGGCATCCCGGCCAGATGTGTTTAATTCGATGCAGGTCCCTGTCCTTTTTAAAACATTAGCCATCTTCAACCATAACAGATCCAGATCTGCATCGGGCCGGTAACCAAATTTTTTTATCACATCAATGTGGCCGATAATATCAAAAAGCCTGCTGCGGCAGGCCTTTTCAATAAGCTTGAAATACTCGGCGTAAAGCCTGTCAATGTCAAGATTACGATAATCTTCGGCATAGGCAGGGTGAGTGAAATCCCACTCTCCTATAAAATGAATTGAGCCTATTACATAGTCAAAAGCATATTCCTCCAATAAACGGCTGATCTTTTCCTCCGCTTCCGGGAAATAATCGATCTCAACACCAACCTTTATTTTCATGATCCGGGACTGTTCTTTAAGCTTTTCGATATCCTGAATATAATCTGCCAGCTCTTCCGGTTCCATTGTTACTTTAGCTTTCGGTTTATGGTCAAGCAGGCCGAGAGGAAAATGATCGGAAAAACCGATTTCCTGCAGGCCTATCTCTTCTGCGCGAAGCAAATATTCTTCCGGTAAACCGGTGGCATGGCCACACCGCATGGTGTGCAGATGATAATCAATCACCTTGTTTTTCCTGCTGCTGAAAACCGGCCAGGGTATTAAAAAAACAGGAATAGCGGCCTGTATGACATGCTACTCCAGGACCAAGGGGTATGATCTTAATTAGCAAAGTGTCAGCATCACAATCAGCATACATTTCGTGGACTTCAAAAAAGTTTCCCGAAGTCTCGCCCTTTACCCAGTATTCCTGGCGGCTGCGGCTCCAAAAACAAACTTTCCCTTCCCTCATGGTCCGCTTGATAGATTTTTCATTCATGTAACCAAGCATCAAAACGGCATTGGTCCTGATATCCTGGATTACTGCCGGGATAAGGCCTCTCTGGTCATATTTTAACTCATTGGTCTTCAGTGGTTTCAGCTCTTCGTCCATATTCAGTTCTGCCATTGTTAATCCTCCATTTTCTAAATGAATATATTCATTGCATCGGTTAATGTCAACTGGTTACTGTAAAGCGCTTTGCCGATTATAACTCCTCTAACTCTTTCCCGGTATGGCTTCAGGGCATGCAGATCATCAAGAGATGATATGCCGCCCGAAACAATAACCTGTAACCCGGTTTTTTCCAGGATTTCTTCCAATCCGGCTAAATCCGGTCCGCTGAGTGTCCCATCACGCCGAATATCGGTATAAATAATTTCTTTAACTCCCCAGCTTTCGACCTGTGCAGCCAGTTCAACCACCTGGACAGACGAAGACTCTGTCCACCCCTTTACAGCAACTGTTCCATCACGAGCATCGATTCCCACAACAATACTGGTAGCATATTTCTCGATCAAATCGCAAGCCAGCCGAGGTTCTTCAATAACCAGTGTCCCCAGGATTACCCTGGAAATACCTGCTGACAGGGCTTTCTCGACTGCTTCGCGCGTTCGGATTCCCCCGCCAAGTTGCAGGGGGATGCCAACGGCTTCTCCGATTGCTCTTATCACTGAAGCATTTTGGGATTGACCGGTAAAAGCTCCATCAAGATCGACGAGATGAAGCATTCTCGCTCCAAGCTGTTCCCACTGGCGGGCTACATCGACTGGATTATCTCCATAAACCGTTTCCTTATCCGGGTCCCCCTGATATAAACGAACGCAGCGGCCCCGGCGCAGGTCGATGGCCGGTATGATCAGCAATCCGTCCACCTCATTCCAATTTACCCTTGGTGGATAGAGGCCCTTCAAGGCCATCTAAAATCGATGAGGCTTCATTCAACGCCCGCGCCGCTGCCTTGAAAGAGGCTTCCACAATGTGGTGCTTGTTGGCACCGTGATTTAAGATAAGGTGCAGATTAAAACGACCCTCATTAACAAAAGCCTGCCAGAATTCCCGAAAAACTTCCTGATCCATGGTGCCGACCATACCGGGAGGTGAAGGCAGCTCATAGTGAAGCCAGGGACGGCCGGAAAGATCAACCGCAGCGGTAACCAGAGCTTCATCCATTGGGGTTACAGAGAATCCATAACGATTAATACCTTCTTTTTCTCCCAGTGCTCCATAGAAAGCTTTACCAAGGCATAACCCAATATCTTCAACCAGATGGTGGGCATCCACTTCAAGATCCCCTTCGGATTTGATGTTAAGATCAAAAAAACCATGCTGGCACCATAATGCAAGCATATGTTCAAAAAAGGGCAAGCCTGTTTTCAGGTCGGCTTTACCACTTCCATCCAGTTTCAGATCCAGTAAAATCGCAGTTTCAGAGGTCTTTCTTTCAATTCTTTGTTGTCTTTTCATTTTCACGCCTCCTTATCAATACCGCTCTGGCATGTGCCTCCAGGCCTTCAGTCCTGGCCAGGGCAGCAACCTGTGGTGCCGCCTTACTTAAAGCTTTATTGTTGTAACAGAGAACATGAATCTGCTTCAAAAAATCCGGTACTCCCAGGGCAGAAGTGTAACGGGCCGCCGACCCCGTGGGCAGGACATGACTTGATCCAGCCCAGTAATCACCGAGGGGTTCAGGAGTGTGGGGGCCTATAAAAACAGCCCCGGCATTATAAATTTTATCCAGAAAACACCATGCCTCCGGAATAATTAATTCAAGGTGTTCAGGCGCAATATCATTGACAACATCCCAGGCTTTATCTATATTATCAACACAAATGATTGCCCCCTGTTGATACAGCGAGCGGGTAGCAATATCTTTGCGCGGGAGATCTTCCATCTGGCTGGTCAGTTCCTCGACAACCGAACCGGCCAGTTCACGAGAATTTGTAACCAGGATCGGCCGGGAGAGAGGATCGTGCTCAGCTTGAGAAAGCAGATCCGCCGCCACATAATCCGGTTCAGCACTATCATCGGCAACGATCACAATTTCACTGGGGCCAGCAAGCATATCTATACCGACCCGGCCGAACACCTCTTTTTTAGCTAGAGTGACATAGATGTTACCGGGACCAACAATTTTATCTACTGCCGGAACAGTTTCTGTCCCGTAAGCCATGGCGGCAACAGCCTGGGCTCCACCAACTTTAAACACTGCTGTTACCCCGTTGTCACGGGCCGCTGCCAGGACCAGGGGGTCGACAGAACCGTCATGACGAGGTGGCGTACAGATAAAAATATTCTTAACTCCGGCAACTTTGGCCGGTATGACTGTCATCAGAACCGAGGAAGGGTAAACAGCAGTCCCGCCGGGTATGTATATACCGGTTGAACGCAGAGGAACAACCCTTTGTCCTACCAGCCAGCCCTCTCCTGTATTCCACCAGTCTTCACGGACCTGGCGGAGGTGAAACTGTTTAATATTATCACCCGTTTGCCTTAGAGCAGCCATCACTTCCGGATCAACCTTATTGAACGCTTCAAGGTACTCTTCATCACTCACGGCTAGCTCTTTCAACTCAACTTGATCCAGACTGAAAGTGTAATCAAAAAGTGCTTTATCCCCGTGTTTGCGAACTTTTTCGATGATTTTCCTGACAAGCCGTCTTTCCTGCTTATAATCGGCGACATGCGAAAGGGACCTTTCCTGTTTAAATTCATCATATGAATAGATTGAAAAAGGCATCATCACACTTCCTTCCGCCCGTACATTTTTTAAAGCGGCCTTGATTCTTCTGGAAAGAACAACCATATGTTAACACAGCCACCGGACAGCGTCAATTAACACCCTTAATTGATCAGGGAACGCATAGCCGCCATAAAACCGGGAAAGGAAATCCCAATTACTTCGGCATCATGAACTATAGTATCTCCCTGTGCAGCAAGCCCGGCAACAGCCAGAGCCATGGCGATGCGGTGATCACCGCAACTTTCAACATCGTTCCCCACCAGCCGGCTTTCTCCTTCGATAATCATTCCGTCTTTTTTTTCTTCTATCCTGACCCCGAGACGTTTTAACTGACCGGCCAGGGCGGAGATGCGGTCGGTTTCTTTCACTCTCAGTTCTGCCGCATCTTTTATTTCTGTTTTTCCTTCAGCAACTGCCGCCGCAACGGCAAGAACCGGTATTTCATCAATAAGACGCGGAATTAGTTCTCCACTTACAGTAATACCTTTTAAAGGTGATCCACCTTTGACAGCAATGTCGGCTACCGGTTCCCTTCCCCATAAGCGCCTGTTTATCAACTCCAGCGAAACCCCCATTTCGGTCAGAGCATCCAGGATACCGCTCCGGGTAGGGTTAATCCCCACATTCTTTAATAGAATATCCGATTTATCAACAATTGCTGCTGCGACAATAAAAAATGCGGCAGCAGAGAGATCACCGGGAACTCTCACCAGGCTTCCCTTTAACAGAGGCCGGCCGCTGATAGAAACAGACCGTCCTTTTATTTTAAGTTCCGCCCCGAATTGGGCCAGCAGCAATTCAGTGTGATCACGACTGCGGCAAGGTTCAACCACTGTAGTTTCCCCTGCGGGATAAAGGCCTGCCAGAATAATCGCCGATTTTACCTGGGCACTGGCCTGCTCAGTCCAGTAATTGATTGGATGAAGACCCGATCCTTTTATTTTTAAAGGAAGCTGATCATCTTCTCCCTCAATTATAGATCCCATTAACTTCAGCGGTTTAACTATCCTTTTCATCGGCCTCTTTTGGAGAGAATGATCACCGGTAACCACAGCCTGGAATGGCTGACCGGCAAGGATACCCAGCAGCAGTCTTGCCGTTGTCCCTGAATTGCTGGCATTGAGCACCTGTTCCGGTTCTTTCAATTTCATATTGCGACCTTCAACAAAAAGACGGTTGGCCCTCCTGTTTATTTTTACCCCCAGGGCTTCAAGGCAGTTGATCGTGGAACGGCAATCTTCCGCATCAAGGAATCCTCGCACTTCTGTAATCCCCCGGGCAAGTGCTCCAATCAGCAATGCCCGATGGGTTATAGACTTATCACCGGGCACGTTCAATTCACCAGATAAACATTCAGGCCTTGCCGTTATTATAACCATTTGTGATATACTCCCCAATTGTTAATTGCAGGGCAGCCGCTGAAAGAGCCTGCAGCCGGATGCATTAATGAAGTACCTCAGGCCACAGGCACAAAATAGTGGCAGAAACACCCATGTGATATAATAATAAAACAATTGCTATGCTGGACGCAAGCGGCAGCATAAAAACAGAGTGGAGTGATTGCTTACGATGGAAATTTTCACCTTATCCGGCCACAGTGGGACTGGAAAAAGTCACCAGGCACCGCTTCTGGCCAGAAAATATGGGATAGAATATATAATTGACGATGGCCTTTTAATCAAGGGCAACATGAGCCTGGCCGGGCGCTCTGCAAAACGGGAAAACACCCGTTTTGGAGCCATCAAACGTGCTCTCTTTAAAGATCCGGAACATGCAGCCCAGGTCAGGGAAAAACTGGATGAAATCAAACCGGACCGTATTTTAATCCTGGGCACCTCCCGTCGGATGGCTGAAATGATCGCTCAAAACCTGGGACTGCCGGAACCTCAATACCAGTTTACAATCGAAGAAGTATCGGATCCTGAATCTATCAAGACGGCTCTCACTGTCCGGGCTAAGGAAAACCGTCACGTTATTCCCCTGCCAACCTTCGCCATAAAAAAGGAGTTCCCCGGCTACATCATCAACCCGCTGCGCTCATTTTTCAGCCTCCCGGCGGCACATTCTGGCGATGTCCCGGTTGAACAGTCAGTGGTCCGCCCTATTTTCAGTTCACTGGGTAGTTTCTTCATTGCCGAACATGTAATTAATGACCTGATCAGTTACGTAGTACAAAAAGTGCCGGGCGTTTACCGGATCCTTCATATTGATCTGAGAAACGGCAGCAGTAAAGTGATTCTTAACGTAGACCTTTCTATATCGCTCCCCGACATACCGGAAATGCGGATAGATCTGCTGCTTAAAGAAGTTCAGCAAACATTAAAGGAAGAAATTGAATACCAGACCGGTTTTTATCTTGATGAAGTCAGAGTCTGTGCCCGAAAGCTGCACCTCAGTGAAAAAGCTCGAAAGGAAAGAGAACTGCTGCGCAGCGAAAGAATTTCTCATCTTTCTTCCTCTTAATCTTCACTTATTCTCCACTCGTGGGTGTAAACATTGAACCGTTTGCCCCTGACAAAACCGATCAGGGTTATGTTTAATTTTTCAGCTAGATTAACGGAAAGTGACGTGGGAGCCGCTCGTGAAATGAGGAGCTGTATTTTTAGTTTGGCTGCTTTGAGTAATATTTCCGAGCTGATGCGGCCGCTGGAAACTATGATTTTATCTTCAGCCGTTATGCCCTGCAGAAGAGATTCACCGATTATTTTATCCAGAGCATTGTGCCTTCCAATATCCTCAAAAGTAATCAGCAGTCGACGGCATTCAGCCATTGCTGCAATATGGGTACCTCCTGTCAAACGGAAAAGATCTCCTTTCGACTGCAGTTCATCCATCAATAATCGCACCTGTTCAGGCGTAATTTGTAATTTACCTGTTACAGGGCTGCCAAGCACTGAATCGAGGGCATTGTAGAAAACTGTCCCTTTACCGCATCCGGAAGTAATCATCCGCCGGCCAAAGAGTTTACCGGCCAAAACTTTATCATTTTTCAGTTCAATTTCCACCAGGCCTTTTTTTTCATCAACTCGCAGCGAAGAAACATCATTCAGCGCTGAAATGAGCCCTTCCGAGCGAAGGAAACCGAGAGCCAGCCGGTCTGTCTTTTTCGGGGTACATAAAAGGGTAATCAGTTCTTCACCGTTCAGATAAATAGTCAGGGGAGCTTCAATTGTGACGGAATCTATGACCTCTTCCCTTTTTCTGCCCTCGTGATATCGCCATATTTTTTTTTCTGTTATGACATTCTGATCCGTTTTACTTCATTCCCTTCATGCCGGCTTCCTTCATTCAATCAGGCCGTTTCTGGCGATCACTTCCCTGTACCAGGAAGCACTCTTTTTTAGATATCGCTTCTGGGATTGAAAATCAACATAGATCAGGCCAAAGCGTTTACTGTAACTGAAAGCCCATTCAAAATTATCCATCAGGCTCCATACAAAATATCCTTTAAAAGGCACTCCATCAACAATGGCCTGTTGAGCTTCCAGTAAATAATGATGCAAATATTTGATTCTATCTTCATCACCGACAGAACCGTCCTCATTCAGTTGATCGGCAAAAGCAACTCCATTTTCAGTTATATAAAGCGGCAAAGGACCGTATTCGTGGTGGATACGGATCAGAAGTTCATACAACCCGCGGGGATATATTTCCCAGCCCATTTCTGTATACTTGGCATCAGGAGGATTAACCGGATTTCCGGTGAAAGCATCTTCATCATTGCTGACTTCAACAAGAATGCGCGTATAATTGTTTATCCCGAGAAAATCAAGCGGCCTGGAGAACAAAGCGGCATCTTCCTTACTGATTGCCGGCACATCAAAAGAACAGGAAAAAATTTCAATCATATCAGCAGGATAGGACCCTTTGAAAAGGGGATTAAGAAACCAGCGGTTCATAAAACCATCGGAGTGCCTGGCAGCTTCCCGATCAGGAGATCTGTCTGTCAGGGGCTGAACAGGCGCCAGATTCAGGGTGATGCCGATTGATTCATCTTTTCTTTTCGATTCCCGAAAGGTATTAACAGCAAGGCCATAGGCAAGTAAAAGATGATGGGTGACCAGCAGGGCTGCATTAAAATCGTTTATACCCGGGGCATGGATTCCAAAAGCATGTCCGAGAGAGGCAAACACCCATGGTTGATTAATGGTGATCCACATGTCTACGTACTTGTCCATATTTTCAAAAACCGAGGCGGCATATTCTTCGAAATAACGGGCTGTGTCCCGGTTTCCCCATTCTCCCCTTTCCTGCAAAGCCTGGGGCAGATCCCAGTGGTAAAGGGTTATCACAGTCTTAATGCCATTGCTGTGAAGCTGCTCCACCAGCCGGCGGTAAAAATCGACCCTTTTCCTGTTGATCCGTCCTCTGCCCTGTGGAAATAGGCGAGGCCATGAAATGGAAAATCGGTAGGCCTTGAGGCCCAGAGAAGACATGAGATCCACATCTTCTTTGTGCAGGTGGTAATGATCGCAGGCTCTATCACCAGTTTCCTGATTCCAGATTGTACGGGAGTATGTGTGAAAGGATCCCAAATTGATTCTCCTTTCCCATCGACATCCGGCACTCCTTCGATTTGATATGAAGAAGTGGCTGCCCCCAGATGAATCCTTTGGGAAGGATTTTTTCTCCCATTGCCTTTACCTCCACAGAACAATTTTTTACATGACTGAATCGGGGATGCATTACTTCTAAATGACCGGCCATTTGTGGTGTCCCCACCTGCTCTTATTATGAAGGCCGCTTTGCGGATTCTTCAGACTCCGCTGAAAATCATCTCCAAATCATCCCAGAGGGCAGAAGCATCAACCGCCGGTTCACGGGCTCCCGCAAGACTGATTGTTCCCGACGCCGCTTTAATTTACCGGCCTTCAATTGTTAATTTAACTGCTCACATCAGCTTTCCTCTCCACCGGTGTAATCATAATACAGTTCTCCGGGCACCGTTCAATACAGCTGCCGCAGCGGGTGCAGAGGTCCTGGTCGATTTCATGCGGTTCTTTTTTTTGACCATTAATGGCATTTACGGGACATACTCTGGCACAGGCAGTACAACCTGTACATCTTTCTGCCTCGATCTTATAGCTAAAGAGGGGCTTGCAAACCCCGGATCGGCAGAATTTATCATTGATGTGTTCTTCATATTCATGCCGGAAATAACGGATAGTGCTTAAAACCGGGTTGGGGCTGGTTTGCCCCAGGCCGCAGAGAGAACTATCCTTGATCGATTGGGCCAGGCTTTCCAGGGTATCGATGTCCTCCGGTTTACCCTCTCCTTCAGTGATTCTATTGAGAATTTCCAGCATTCTCTTGGTTCCCTCACGGCAGGGAATACATTTGCCGCAGGATTCTTTTTGGGTGAAGCTCAGGAAATAGCGGGCCAGGTCGACCATGCAGGTTTGCTCATCCATGACCACCAGTCCGCCCGAACCCATAATTGCCCCGGCCTTGTTCAGGGAATCATAGTCAATAGGCAAATCAAGCATTTCGGCGGGAATGCAGCCGCCCGAAGGGCCGCCGGCCTGGACAGCTTTAAATTCCCGACCTCCCTTTATTCCCCCTCCCACATCATAAATAATTTCTCTGATCGTAATACCCATCGGGACCTCGCAGAGACCGGTATTGCGAACTTTTCCGGCCAGGGCAAAAACCTTGGTCCCCTTGCTGCCCCCAGTGCCAATTTTAATATATTTTTCCACTCCGCCCTCTTTCACAATCTGGGAGATATTGGCCAGTGTTTCAACATTGTTGATAGTGGTTGGTTTACCAAACAGGCCTGACTTTGAGGGGAAAGGCGGCCGCGGGCGTGGCATCCCTCTTTTCCCTTCGATGGAAGCGAGTAAAGCCGTTTCTTCACCGCAGACAAAGGCTCCTGCTCCTTCCTTTATATTAATGTTAAAATTAAAACCGGAATCGAGAATATTTTCGCCCAGCAACCCATATTCTTCAGCCTGCTTAATGGCCAGTTTCAATCTCTTTATAGCCAGAGGATATTCCGCCCGGCAGTAAATATACCCCTCATCGGCACCGGTTACACAGCCGCAGACAAGCATTCCCTCGAGAATAGAATGCGGATCCCCTTCCAGGATACTGCGATCCATAAAAGCACCGGGGTCACCTTCGTCAGCATTGCATACAACATATTTCTTGGAACCGGGCTCCTTCATAGCTAATTCCCATTTTAAACCGGTTGAAAAACCGGCTCCCCCACGTCCGCGCAGCCCGGACGATTTGACTTCTTCACATATATTGGCCGGTTCCATTTGCAATGCCCGGGTTAAAGCACGGTAGCCTCCTCGCATAATATATTCATCAATGTTTTCCGGATCTATTAGCCCGCTGTTGCGCAGGACATTGAACTTCTGCTTGGCATAGAAAGGAATCGTATCATAAAAATGGGCCGGGGCTTCCACATCAGGCCCT
Organism: Bacillota bacterium; assembly: GCA_034189085.1. GTDB lineage: Bacteria > Bacillota > Dethiobacteria > DTU022 > DTU022 > M55B129. Next base: position 223,302 of record JAXHVH010000001.1, read on the forward strand.
TTATAGAGAAGCCTCTCCACTATTTCACCTCCCAAGAGGTGTTTTTCCACGATTTCCGGGATATCTTTCGGTTTGAGGCGGCAGTAAAACACTTCATCCGGATAAATCACCATTATCGGGCCTACCTCGCAAAATCCGGGGCAGCCGCTCATCACCACGCGAAATTTATCCTTGATGCTTTGTTTTTCCAGCTCAGTTCGCAGCGCTTCCTCAAATAACTGTGAACCAGATGCCAGGCATCCTGTGGCACCGCAGATCATAAGATGCTTTTCATACAAGTTATTCTTACCTCCCCCCTGAACTGTTAAACGCCCTTCTCCTATTGATATTTATCTAAAATTTTTTGTACTTTATCGGCAGTCAGCCTTCCGTGCGGCTCGTTGTTGATTGTAATAACGGGAGCCAGGGCACAGGCCCCGATACAGGCAACTTCCTCCAGGGTAAAGCGCAGATCGTCGGTTGTTTCACCATTTTCAATACCGAGGATCTCTTCAATCCGCGCTGCAATTTTCGGACTACCCTGAATGTGGCAGGCTGTCCCCTTGCAGACCCTGATAATATTGCGTCCCCGCGGTTTCAGCTTAAACTGGGCATAAAAAGTAGCCACCCCGTAAAGCCGGCTGAGAGGAATACGCATTAGATAGGAAACTCTCTCCATAGCCGGGCGAGGTAAATAACCGTAATGTTCCTGAACTTTTTGGAGAATGGGAATAACCATCTCCTTTTTCCCGTAATAAGGTGTGACAATTTCATCGATAGCATTGAGATCAATTTTTTCCTCAATATCCGAAATCGCAACGTTCGAATTCATTTTATTACCTCCATTCTCAGGGCACAATTGCTTCTGTGCTATTGTTTCAAATAACCCTTATTACTACTTAAATAATTACTCATGTTATGGCAGCAATCCTGCCGGGCTCCGGATATTTATTCTGCCAGCTTTAGTGGGGTAAACAAAATGCCATCCGCAGCTATGAAGTAATACCGGACACCGTTCCTTTCCCCCTGAAAAATATAGTCACGCCCGCTGTCATGAATGTGGCCGAAGACACAGGCAGCCACTCCATATTCTTCCAGAAGATCAGTGAAGGCACTCTGCTGCCCCCGCCGTGGAAAGGGGGGGAAATGAATAGCGGCAATCAGGGTTGCTGAAGATGAAGGAGCAGCACTTTCCAGTGATAATCTCAAGCGCTGCACTTCGCGCTGATATATTTTTTGATCATGATCGCTGTCAAATCCGTCTTCACCGGGGCAGATCCAGCCCCTGGTTCCGCATACAATATAATCGCCCCATACAAAATGATCATTCTGCAGGGCATAAACCGAGAACGGAAGCTCTTCCCTTACTTTACTGATAGATGACCACCAGTAGTCATGATTGCCTTTGACCAAAACCTTGGTTCCGTTAAGAGAATTTAGCCACTGTAAATCTTCAGCAGCCTCATGCAGGTGCATAGCCCATGATATATCACCGGCCACAATAACCAGATCTTTTTCTCCAACAACGCGTTGCCAGTTATCCCTGATCTTTTCAGTGTGTCCGACCCATTCCGGCCCAAATATATCCATCAGTTTATCCAACCCGTGGGACAGATGAAGATCTCCAATAGCATAAATAGCCATATCTAAACTCCAAGTATAATATGCCGGCAAACCAGAAAAACAGCAATCTTTAAACTGTGCCTCCCCGTCTCAACAACCGGCTTAAAACACAAAACCCCCTTAATATTACTAAAAGGACAAGAAGAATGCAAAAGGACCTTTTTTCTACTTATTGATACTAATTACAGCGAAAACTAAGCTTTACAAATATTTTAATAAAATGATATAATGTCGCCGTAGTTCATTTTTCATCTCATCCTGTTCAAGGAGGTCGGAATAAAAATGGATCAAGCTACCAATCGCCGGCCACGTCGATATTTGCGCAGCAGAATAACCCGGAAACTAATTCTCGATACTGCCCTGGATGTTTTTCTCAAGGAAGGGTACGCCAAAACAACCATTGCCAAAATCAGCGACCAGGCAAAAGTCGGATACGGCACTGTATACAGCCATTTTAAAGGCAAAGATGATATTCTCAACAATGTCGTCGACAATGTCCTCGACGAGTTCTATAATTTGCTTGAAGTCCCATTCGCTCCGGATTCTCTTAAAGAAGCGCACCAGGACTATTACAATCTTGTATTAACTTCACTGCGTCTATCTGAAAAGCATCGCCCCATCATGAAGGTATACCAGGAAGCACTCGGTAAATCGGCATCTATAACGGAACACTGGCATAACATAAAAGAACAATTTATTAAGAGCGCAGCCCATTCTTTTTCCTATTCGCAGGAAAAAGGGATTGCCAGACATTTCGACAACCAGCTGATTGCCAAAACCTATATTTTACTCGTTGATCGTTTTATCTGGGAAGTAGTAAATGAAAAAGAAGCTAATCTCGAAAAAATAGCCGGGACAATAGTAGATATGCTCTTTCACGGTTTCTTCATCACCGACAGCGATAGCAAGAATAAGTAAGTCTTTCAAGCCCGGGAGGCATTAATAACTTTACTTTCGGTTATTATAAAATCAACAGGGCGGTCCCAGCTTTCCACCGGCACTGAAGGGACAATCTGTATTTCAAAAGCAAGGGCTACAAGAGGAACATTAGACTTTAAAAGGGGGAAAAATCGATCATAGTAACCCCCGCCATAACCCAGGCGGTTGCCGTCATTGTCAAAGGCCACCCCGGGAACTATGAGCAGATCAATAACATCGGGAAGATAGGGTCGCAGTTTTCCTTCTTTCGGTTCTGGGATTCCATAACTTCCGGGAGCAAGATCTTCTTCCCAGTCAAGAATTCGAGAGGGAATAAGCTCTCTTGATTTTGGTTTGGTCTTTGGAGCAAGGGCTGTTTTCCCTTCTTCGATAACCCTTTCCACCATCGGCCTGGTGACAACTTCACTGCCGAAAGAAATAAAAAACATCACTGTTTCTGCACTTTGATAAGCCGGCAGGCTAAATAACCTTTCTGCAATCTGAAAGCTTTTTGCATTTATTTGCTCGTCGGAAAGCCGGTCCCGCCGATCAATTATCAGGCGGCGCAGTTCTTTTTTATTCATTGATTATGCTCCCCTGCGAGATGAATTGAAAAGATCTGATCAAACAACCAGGCCCGTTAACAGGAGGGGCTGTTTAGCTAACAACTGAGCCTAATACGACCGGGCAAAATAAACTGATGCAGTTGCTTTTTTCCCGCAAACCAGGCATCGATTAGAATCTGTTTCCAAATCAAAGGGTATGCAGCGAATTGTCGCTTTTGTATCTTCCTTCACCTTTTCTTCGCATTTGGGATCACCGCACCATGAAGTGGCAAAAAAACCGCGCTTTTCCGCCATAATTGTTTTGAACTCTTCATAATCTGAGCCGCTGTGGGTATTATCAAGGCGAAACTGATCGGCTTTCTTGAACATATCTTTTTGAATCTCTTCTAAAAGTTGCGGCAGCCTCCGGCCCAGATCATCCCGGGGAACAAATTCTTTCTCTCCACTGTCCCTACGGACGAGAACAACCTGCCCTTTGTCAAGGTCTTTTGGCCCCAGTTCTATGCGAACGGGAATTCCCCTCATTTCCCATTCATTAAATTTCCAACCGGGCGAATACTCTTCGCGATCATCCAGTTTGATCCTGAAATTTTGTTCAAGTAAATCCTTCAGTTCATGCACAGCTGCAAGCACTCTTTCACGATCTTTCCTGGTCAAAATAGGGATAACCACCACCTGGATCGGCGCCATGCGGGGAGGGAGAACAAGACCGCGGTCGTCTCCATGGACCATAATGAGGGCCCCGATCAGCCTGGTTGAAACCCCCCAGGAAGTTTGCCAGACATGCTTCAGCTGTTCGTCCTGATCAAGGAAGGTTATATCGAAGACCCTGGCAAAGTGCTGCCCCAGGTTATGTGAGGTGCCGGCCTGCAGGGCTCGGCCGTCGCTCATCATTGCTTCAATGGAATAGGTGCGCAGGGCTCCGGCAAATTTTTCACGCTCAGTTTTACGTCCCGCAATCGCAGGAATAGCCATTTCATTCTCAAGAAACTCTTTGTAAACTCCGAGCATCTTCAGGGTCTCTTCTTCAGCTTCTTCTTCAGTGCGGTGACAGGTGTGGCCTTCCTGCCATAAAAATTCTGAAGTGCGGAGAAAGGGACGGGTCGATTTTTCCCAGCGCACTACATTGCACCACTGATTGATCAGGATGGGTAGATCTCGCCATGACTGGACCCAGCGGGAATAAAAATCACAAATTATTGCTTCAGAAGTAGGTCGAATCACCAGGGGCTCGGTTAAAATTTCGTTTCCCCCCTTGGTAACCCAGGCCATTTCTGGAGCAAAGCCCTCTACATGTTCAGCTTCTTTCTGCAGCAATTCCTGGGGAATTAACAACGGGAAATAAGCATTCTCATGCCCCGTTTCCCTGAATTTTCGATCGAGCAATTCCTGGATCTTTTCCCAGAGGGCGTAACCTGCTGGCCGGATAGCCATGAAGCCCTTGACCGGGGCGTAATCCATCATTTTTGTTTTCAAAATAACATCGATATACCACTGCGAATAGTCAACCTCTTTGGGAGTAATCTCCCTGACAAATTCTTTTTCCTGTGCTTTTTTACCGCGCCCCGTATTCTGATCCACCGTTTAACCATCCTTTCATCTAAAACAGACTAGTCTAAAAACAGGTACCAATAACAGGCACCTGTTTATTTTAACACAGTTTTCTGCTCTCAACCACTTCCCCATCAGCGAATCGCTGCTTTGCGGCGGGCTTCCAAAACACGCTGCCAGCTGTCTTCGCTCAGGGGACGATTGAAACTGCGGAAGCTGGCCAGCTTGAAACCATGTTCGGCGGCCCAGTATCGTGTCTGCAGGATGGTTTCCAGATTAACCCCCGAAGAACCAATGCTGTAATGCTTGTAATGTTTTTCCAGGCCCAGCATCATCGTTTCCGCCATGCAGGCATAAGCAAGCCCTTCTTCAAAACCAAAATCCCATCCCAGTGAAGGCTTACCCGGCACCTCGATGACTCCGCCGTCAATAACCAGAACGTCAGGCCTGGCCGCATCGACCTCTTCGCTCACATTGGCCGGGCGGGAAATATCACAGACAATCGCTCCTTCCCGTAAATTTCCGGCATGAATTACTTTTTCCGTGGCACTGGTGGCACTGATTACCACATCGGCCCGGGCAAGGACGGCATCAATGTCAGTGGAAAATTCAATTAGCCCAAGACGCTTTCCCTCTCCGTCAACAAATTCTTCAAAGGCATCCATTGAAGCATCCGGTTCAGGCAGATAAAGGCATTTGGCCAGCAAGTGTCCCATGCTGCCATCTTTCAGGGGCCTCCCCTGATGCAGCAGGGCAGATTGGTAACGGTATATCTCAGCGGCAACCATGTGCAAACGTTCACTGGCTGTCTGATTGTTGGGATTACCGATCAGGATCAGGCGGGGAACAGTTTCTGAAAGAAGCAGTGAAATACCCCTCCCGATAGAACCAGTTGCCCCGACAATAGCCGCAGTGCTCTCGGAGCGGTTAACCTGCAATTTTTCTGTTGCCGTATTAACCGCATCCACTGCAGCCACTACGGTGTAACTGTTGCCGGTGGTGATGGGAACACCTTCATTCTTTAAATAAAGGCCGCCCATCGAGGCAACAGCAGTAAAAGCACCGAGACCGACGATCCGGGCGCCCCGATCGCGGGCCATTGCCACCGCCGCTTTTAACTCTTTCAGAGATTGACTGCGGGGCATGGCCAAAAAATCGTCGGTGGTTCTGGATAAAGCAATAAATTCGCCGTAAGCACTTTTACCGGCGGCAGAATTAATTCTTGTCCGTCCGGCAACAAAGGGTTCCACCATACCATTGAAGCGAGTTGTTAAATTGGCCAGCTCTGTCTGATTGAAAGCAAGCAGGCTGCTGTCAAACTGGTGATAACTTTGCAAATCAAGGGCATGGATCAGGAAAGCAAAGCGTCCCTCATCAGAATCTTCGCCCGGGGCTACTTCCGGAGCCCGGTAGGGGACAAATGAAGAAAACTTTGATTTTTTGATTTGTTCAGGATCACGGACAAGATAGGACAGAAAACGAGCTGTATTGCCCTCGCTGAGCACTTTCAACATTTCTTTCAAACCATGCAGGGCTTTCCTGCACTCTTCTTCCGAGATGATCAACGGGGGTTCTATACGGATAACCGCATTCCCATTCAGAGTCGGGGCAACCCGGATCTTTTCTACATTGAGAAGATATGATGAAATAGCCGGGGTTAAAAGCTCCTGCTCGGCCATAATACCGAGAAGGCTCCCGGGAAACTGCCGGCGGTCCATATTAAATTCAAGTCCCAGCATCAGGCCGCGTCCACGGACAGATTTAATCAGGTCGGGATACTGCTCCTGCAGCTCCAGCAAGCCTTCCCGAAATGCAGCCCCTTTCTTCCGGACATCTTTCAAAAGAGCCCCGTTATGGGCAGTCAAGAGATCTATTACCCTGATGCCAACCCGGCAGGCCAATGAGTTGCCAGCAAAAGTCGAAGAATGTTTCATGGCAAAATCTTCGTTATAGGCAGCATCATTGCTCAAACAAGCCCCGATAGGAATTACTCCACCGCCCAGGGCTTTGGCCAGGACCATCACATCGGGAACCACCGCTTCTTCCTCACAAGCGAAGAGTTTGCCGGTCCGCCCCAGACCGCTCTGGATTTCATCGAATATAAGAAGCACATTGTGTTCACGGCACAGGTCTTTTACTCCGGGCAGGTAACCGGCAGGAGGTTCAACTATACCCCCCTCACCCTGGATGGGTTCGACAATGAAAGCAGCATAGTAATCCGGGCGTTCTTTTAGTTCCTTTTCGAGCGCATCCAGATCACCAAAAGGAACATGATGAAAATACTGGGCCGGTGCTTTAAAGGCTTTCTGGTAAGCCAGATTTCCGGTCGCCGAAAGGGCTCCAAAAGTCTTACCGTGGAAACTGTTTTCTGCAGACAGTATACCGGGCCGGCCGGTAGCCGATCGGCAAAGTTTAATTGCCGCTTCGACAGCTTCCGCTCCGCTGTTGACAAAAGTAACATATTCAAGCCCATCCGGGGAAATTTCAACAAGACGCCTGGCAAGATCGCCGGCGGCAACCATAGCTGAGGGTTGAATGAAACCTGGCTCCCCTGATTGATGATAGCTTGTTATTGTTTCCCATATTGGAGCTGGGTTGTGACCAAAAGGCAACGCCCCATAGGCTGCTATGCAATCCAGGTAACAATTCCCTTTGTTGTCATAAAGCCAGCAGTCTTCTCCGCAGACATATTCCTGGTCCAGCTTGATGCTTTCAAGCATTTCTCCCAGGTACGGATTAACGTAACGGGTAAAATTATTCATGCTCAGTCCTCCCGGTATTCTGTGCACAAAAATGTGCACGCCAATAGTCATATTTTAACCCGCTTCAGAAAAAAAATCAACCGCGGTAGATTTTTTTTAGCGGTACAACTGCCCGATTGATTTTTTATTAATTGCGGGTTATCACTGATTACTTTATTTACTGATTCTGCGTCCCAACTTCTACCGGTCATCGCTCCTGGTAATTAGAGATATGGCATGCCGATCAGCTGAGAGATTTTCCTCCAGTAAACCTAACGCTTCCCCACGGTTTACTTCCTGCAGGAGAGCGGGCAGATCCAAAAGATCGGTGCCCCTGAACCGATAAGCCAGAAAATTATTGGCAATGAATTCGAGCGAGTTGAAACGTCGAATGTAGCTGCCCAGTATTTTACGGCGATGGCGTTCAAACTGCTCCACTGTGATGCCATCTGTTTTACTTTTCTCAAGAACAGCCATTATTTTTTCATAAAGTAGATCGGGATCCCTCGTTTCTCCACCGATCATCGTAAAGCCGTAATTGTATTCAGCGGTATATTCTGCTCCAAAATCTTCATCTATTAAATCTTCTCGGTAAAGTTCATTATACAATTTTTCGCTGGTGCCAAAGATAATATCGAGCAGCAGTTCCATTAAAATTTCCCGCCGCATCAGTTCCCGTCCTCTCAATTTGCCAACTACTGTATCTTTAAACCCGACAAAAAAAAGCGGATCTGAGACTACCAGTTCCTGGACGGTATACCTGCGGTTAATCTCTTCCGGTTCCTCCGGGTAAAGTCGGACAATCGTTCCCAGAGGCTCATAGTTGCGGGAAGCAAGGTTATTTTCTACCAGCTTACCTACCGCATCCGGTTCCAGGTCCCCCACCACAAAAACAGCCATATTGGCCGGGTGATAAAAAGTCCTGTAACAACGGTACAGAAGCTCGGGGGTTATTTGAGCAATACTTTCAATGGTTCCGGCTATATCCTTACGCACAGGATGCTTCTGGTACAAACTTTCAAGAAGATTAAAGAAAACCCGCCATTGTGGATGATCTTCATACATCTTGATTTCCTGGCCAATAATGCCCTGCTCTTTCTGCACTGTCTGCTCTGTAAAATAAGGCTCCTGCACAAAATCAAGCAGCACCTGCAGGTTTTTGTCAAAATTTGCTGTGCAGGAAAAAAGATAGGTAGTCTGTGTAAAAGAAGTAAAAGCATTGGCTGAAGCACCGAGAGTGGCAAAACGATCGAAAACGTTTCCCCGATCATCTTCAAATAGTTTGTGTTCAAGAAAATGAGCCACCCCGTCGGGAAGTGTGGTCACTTCCTCTTCCGGTTCCACCCTGAAGCTGTTGTCAATAGAACCAAAGCGGGTTGAAAATATAGCATACTTTTTTTCGTACCCGGGTCTCGGCAGGACGTAGAGATCCATGCCGGGATCAACCCGGTAATGATAAAGGGTTTCCTGTAATACCTGATTTTCTATTGTTTTAAAACTAACCGCCATTTTCCCCGTCGCCTCCTTTTCGGGACTGCAGTAGATAGACTGTATCCGGTTGTATCCGCTCAGCCACGGCCATAATATCTGCCCGGCTTACCTTTTTAATTCCCTCAATCAGCTCCACTACGGGCCACTGACGCCCGCCGACGACCCCTTCAAGATGGTTGCTGATCAAATGCTGGGGGCTGTCAAGACGTGACAAAAGCTGATTGATTAAACCCTGTTTCGTGTTGTTGAGCTCAATATCGCTAATTTCCCCTGCCGCCGTTTCGACAAGCTGCTTTTCTATTATTTCTCTGGCACGGGCATAATCTTTCGCATTGATGCCGGCAGAGATGGCCATTAATCCTTTATGTCTTTCAAGCCGTGTATGGACATAATAAGCAAGGCCCGCTTCTTCACGAACCTTCATAAACAGCTTGGAATGGGGAAAACCACCGAGAATACCGCTGTAAACAAGTAAAGCGCACTGCAGGGGATCCTGGAATCCGGTATGGGTTCGAAAACCAAGGATCAGCTTGGCTTGATTCACAGCCATCTCTTCCCGAATGAATTTAACCTCATCCACCGGGTATTCGACTTCTGTCGAGGCCAGCTCTATCATTTTTTGACTGCGCTCCCCTGAAAAAACAGCTTCCGCTGTTTCCACAACCAGATTTTCTTCGAGATCGCCAACTACATAAAGGTCAAGGGGGTTTTCAGCGATGATCCTCCGATAGTAACAGTATAGTTCTGCCGCTTCAATGTCCCGGTAGTCTTCCACCCGGCCCAGTTTATACACTCCAAATCTTTCACCGGCACACATCAGTGAAAGGCATCTTTCCAGGGCATAAGCAGCCTTTTCGTTAATTAGCCCCCTGATATCTCTGATGAGCTGGTTTTTTTCTTGCTCTACGTAATCTTTGCGAAACGCGTTCCCATCGACCAGGGGATCACCCACTACCGAACCGAGAACAGACATGGCATCCTGGAATATGGTCCCATTATTATCCAGGTAACGGCCGTGAGCCGTCTCAAGCATGAAAGCAAGGATCTGCCTTTCACCGCTTTTCAGAACATCTGTGGATAACTCCGCCCCGTAGAGATTTTCCAAACGACGCTGCAGAGTAAGATAATCGGGATAAAGACGACAACCTTTTTCCAAAACAGATGGGACAAGAGCTCCAAGTGCAGCAAAATCCCGGTGTAAATCTTGATGTAAAAACAGGGCAATGTTGACTGTTTTAAATTTACGGGAAGGCATAAAATACAATTCGATTCCATTTGAAAGCTGATGGTTTAAAAAATCTACGGACAAAATCTGACCTCCTCTTCACTAAAAAAACACCTCTAAAAACCGACCGATCCGGCTCCGGGCATTTAATGAATAATTCAATATTACTCTTTTTTCCCCTGCCCTGTAAAGAGGGAAGAACAAATTACACCGCAACACATTCCCTCGGATGGCGATAATTTCTGTTTGTCAGATTGCGTTTCTTAAAATTGTGCTCAAGGGTTGGCCACAGCAGTGAGTAAAAAATCGGACCTTAAATTAACAGATGAAATTTAAGTTTTAGCAAGCAAAAGGGGGCGTCCAGGCATTCCGTAAATGATCTTTGAAAACCATAAAACAATCTTAAGTGCCAGGGGTTATTGGGCCACGGCTTTTATTTTGCAAATTCGAAAATTCTGTCGATCAATTTGATCTATTTGATCGATTGGATCTATTTGGAATATAACAACTTTAATACAATAAAAAGGAAATCCCTTTTCTTTGTCAAAGTGATTCTTTAGCAAAAAAAACACCTAAAAGAAAGGGATTTCCCATG
>JAXHVH010000010.1:0-29881 GCA_034189085.1 Bacillota bacterium
TAAAGGCTTAAAGCTGGAATTGCCGCCAAAGTTCTTTCAAATTAACACACAGTAACTGGGAAAATCATAGTTACAGCGCTTCTCAAGCGGCAAAGTGGCTCCAGCTCAATATCCATCGGCGGTTATCGCCCTTTTTTGTGACTATTGACTGTTCAACGCCAGCCGGAAATTCTGAGGTGAAGCATAAGTTTTAAACCTTGGAACAGGCATGAAAAAAGCTCTCGGAGTTTTCGAGAGCGCACAATATTACAGCAGGAGGTGCTGTCTTGTGTCTTGAACAATAACTTGATAACTTGGTACGCTGTGTGATTATTCTGGTGTGATTATTCTGCTATTCTGCTATTGATTATTCTATTGATTATTCTATTATTCCAATTGACCTTTATCCCAGTTTCCTTCTATCACTTTGCCATCTGCGGTAATGAAGCGACCTTCTCCATCAAATAAGCCCGTTTTAAACTCACCAACATATTTTGCACCGTTTGAATAAGTAAGTGTTCCATATCCATCAAAGTGACCATGTTTAAAATAACCTTCATAAACATAATTGTTGGTTTCAAGGCGCCCGTAACCATGATATGAAAAGCCCCTTAATTGACCTGTGTAAGTTTCGACACCTGGAATTTCCACTGTACCTTCTGAAGGATAGAAGTACCAGGCAGTTATAATTAAACAAAACACAATAATGGGTATTGCTATTAACTTGATAAACAAATTATTTTTTCTACTCGTTGTTTCCAGATCTGATTTAGATATTTCTTTCTCCTCTGGAGCCAAAAAAGTATCTTCTATTTCTTCAGTACCTGCCCTGGTCATATTACCCCACAATAGCCCCAGAACAATCCAGAATAATGGCATAACCTGAACCACATCATGGATCGTAAAACCCTGTATCATATAGGTCAGCAACATTATAAGCAATATAAAACCGGTAGCATTCATTTGGCGACGTAGAAATAAAGAAAGAAATACCAGATAAGAAAGTAATGCAGGCAACCCCATCGATACAGCCATTTCCAAATAAAAGTTGTGCATTTTATCACGGTAATACCCTTTGCTTAATTCCATGTTTATCTGATCCGGGCCTACACCAAAAGCCCAGTTTTCTTTAATCGACTCAAATGAATCCAGCCAGTAAATAGTACGGGGCAACCTGAATATTTCCTCTTTGAATTCATCGCCTTCAAGAGAGGCAGTTTCCTTAACGGTATCTGCAGTTCTATGCACTCTTTGCAGCATGTTCCAGTCATTAGCAGGTAGTAATAAAACTGTTACTAAAAACAGAACAACTACCAAAACACCAAAGTGATAATTCAACTTGTTTTGCCTGAAAAACAAAAAAGCGATAATAATAAATATAATTGCAAAAGCCAGCCAAGCACCTCTGGTCAAAGTAAGCAGTAATCCGGCATATATAAAAATTGTAGTTATAAGCCAAACAATTCTTTTTTCCTCTAAATAATAAAGTAGGGAAGCAGGCAGAATAAAAACCAGGTAGGTTCCAAGCCAGTTTGCATTGCCGATCGTCGAGCGGGGACGGTAAAAACCACTTATCAAGAAATCCTGCTGATCAAATATAACTCCTAAATACTGCATCAAACCAATGACTGATACTACAACTGCACATGTAATCATAAGTGGAAGCACTTTTCGTGGTTGTCTGTGCTGAACAGCCAGTAAAAAAAGCAAAACACAGAATACATAAGTGCTAAAGCCTGTGAAACGGTAACTGCTTCCAATCCATGACACAGTCAGGTCTTCAGCCATTATAGAGGAGATTAATAAAAACAATATAAAGAAAGCTAAGGGAACATAAACAATATCCCGCATGCTTATACGGTCTGTGAAAAGCTTCAGGAAAGCAATTATGCCCACTACAGCTAATATGATATAGCGTGGACCGCTGTAAGGGTCCAAAGGACCATCTATGACTATCAGTGGATAAACAGCAACCATGAAAACAATTAAAATGTTTGTTATATGTAACTCTTTTTTAAGTGTCTTTGTGTTAACCCAATTTAATGACATTAGCCTCTTAAAACTCATCCCAATCTGACATCTCACATATTAATAGCTGCATTGCTAACACCAATAAAAACCCCTTTTTCTTTATCAGAATACACCACAACTACTACATGCTTAATATGATACACAATTTTATTACCTGTATAGGGCAACTGCCGAATCAGAAATTTTAATATTACTACCTATTCTCTTATGGCTATATCCATCTTCAGCAGCTTCTATGATGTATCTTGATTTAACCGGTGCAAGGCTCCTTTAACATGATCCGACCTTGATTAACTCAAAATTTGCTTCTGTTTCACATACCGTTTTTTAATGTATCATTCAGTGATCTTCGACGTTGTTTCCTTTGTGCCTCCTTATTTCCCTCAATCTTGTTTTTAAATGACTTTACGTGAGCATCATCACCGATCACTTTTTCCTTATCATACTGAACATCTTGACCCTCCCCCGGTTTGCTGGACACTGAGATAAGAGGCTATAATCACTTATGGAGGTGTTGGCAAGATGGCCGAAGGACGGAGGAAACACAGTGAGGATTTCAAAAGGAATGCTGTAGCATTAAGTTACAATTCAGAAAAGAGCATAGCGGAAATAGCAAGAGATCTTGGTATTCACAGGAGCGTCCTGGTCAGGTGGCGCAAAGAGTGTGACGAGCTGGGTGAGAGGGACTTTCACCCGTTAGACTACGCCCATGCCAGGCGTACATAGAAAAACCTCCCGCTAATTATTATAGCAGGAGGTAAAGATATACTCAATAACTTGACAACTTGATACACAGTGTTGCTCTAGCTCTAGCTTGGTGATGCTTAAATTATCCTGTTATCATTAACTACCACTACCACGCCAAGGCAGATTAGCTAAAGTAACATTTGTCATATCAGTTTCGCCACCAGCATCTCCTGATACTACAGCTTTAGGAGGTGTACCATCAATAACAGAATAGGTCTCATTTGCTGCTGGTTCAATTTCATCAATAAAGGAACCAACTAAATCATCAGTTAAATCAGGTGTCCCTGAATTTCCTGTCATCGTAGACCATTGCATAATCGCACCATCGATTGTTCTTAGGTTGGCTTCTACTGCACTCTGTTCAGCTCTCTCAGTTACCGAATTGTAAATTGGGATGGCTATAGCCACCAAAATCCCGATAATCACCACGACGACCATCAATTCGACCAGAGTGAAACCATTTTCGTCCTTGTGAATTGCTCTCATCAATTTTTGCATTTAAATATTCCCTCCATCTTTCATTGTATATTTTTGAGCCGGCGCTGTAACCCGGCCCTCTTCCTGGTATTTGGGCCCATGCGGTTGTTTCTTTCTTTCCACCTCCCCGATCCTGTTCTTGACGATAATGGTTTTAAAACTTTTTAAACCTTTATAAAATAATAAATCCTGTTTCGGCAGCCTGGCAGCCATACCCCCGCAACGAGGGGCTTAGACCCATTGCTTTGCGTCGCTTCCTTTCGGAAGGTTTGCCATTATCGTCAGGTTCTCTTTTCACCTGCTTTAGAGCTTTTTCTTTTGCTCCCTGTTTATAGTTATACCAGCATATCTGGTTTTTAGACACTTTACAGGGAAATTTTCTGCAAAAATTATATATTCCCCTCACTTATTAATAAAACCGCGGTTATCCGCGGTTTTGTCCAGCTGTTGACCCAAAATGTCCATATAAAACAACTTCGCTAAACCATCTGCAGGCGCATTTCTTTGAGGCCCTTGTTGAGCAGGCGGGAAACCTTGCGCTGATTGAGGCCCAGCTTTTTGGCCACCTGTTCCTGGGTCAGGCCTTCATAATAGATCATTTTAATGACCTGGCCCTGCAGGCGGTCCATCTTTTCCAGGGACATCTGCACGGTAATCCGGTCTTCAATGGGCAATTTAAAGCTTTCATAGCGAATGTGCTTCAACTTGGAGATATCAATCTCATTGAGCGATACACAGCCCACCTGCATCGCCTCGATAATGCCTTCTTCTGTAACGTTCACCCGGCGGGCAATCTCGGCAAGGGCAGGTGTGGTCCCATTTTTTTGGGACAGATCTTCGGTGGCATTGATCACTTTTGCCTGCAAACTTTTCATCCATTCGGGCACTTTGAATGGGCCGCGGTCGCGCAATTCATGGCGGATCTCTCCGATGATGCAGTGGGAAGCATAGGTGGAAAACATTGTTCCGTGTGAAGGATCGTAACGCTCCAGCGCCTTCAGCAGGCCCTCGTAGCCGGCCTGAAGCAGATCTTCCTCTGTCCAATCGGGGCTGTAAAGAGAAGCATAATAGCTGACCAGCTGCTCAGCGGCCCTGACAACTGCTTCCTTGTTATCCGGGTTCCTATTTTTCAAATAGTCCCTCACTGCAATTTCCAGCGCAGAATAATCTTTTTTTGCAGAACCGCTCATTCTTTGTTCCCCCCGGCCGCTGAACAACGTTTGTTTTCAGTTTCAGCAGATTTTTATATAACAAAACCCCGCCTGCTGCAGCAGGCGGGGTTTATTTTATCTTTCCCGAACCGGCAGCCGGCTGGCGTAGTGAAATCTTACCGTAGCCCCTCTGGCTTTGCGCCACCACCTTTTGGTGATTTTGCCTTTATACAGTCCTATAGTTATATAATGGCACAGACGCTAGAATAAGTCAAGGTTATTTATAAAATTTTCAATTAATAACAAAATTTTTATGAAGACTGCGCATTTTCATATATAGAATCCACAGTGATGGAAATACTGATCCGGGCCGGAACCGTTTCACTGCGGCTGGTCCGTACTTTTTTAACGATAATGGACTCTTCTTCTTTGCGCAGGTGATCCAGAAGTTCCAGCAGGCCGCGATAGCGTCCCTCCATACGGATATCGAGAGGGATCTTAAAACAGTCGCTACTTACATTTTTTGGCCTGCCGATGCAGCGGATCTCAGAGAGGTGCAGCCCGTACTCATCGGAAAGCACTTCAAAATAGCGGAGAATTTCATCTTCGTCGTATTCCTTCGGAAATGCGATCTTGAAGCTGCCGCTATTTTCAACTTCTCCGGGCTGTTCTGCCTCTCCTTCAACCATCCGCAGATGCTTGACCTGTGTCCTGGTTAAGGCCTTTTCTTCCTCTTCAATAGCCTTGCTCAGTTCGCTGAGGTTTACTGAAATGAGGGACAGGACTTTGTTCTGGATCTTGCTCAGCCGATCAAGTGATTTGCGGATGGTAATTACATCTTCAACCGGCATCTTAAATGTTTCGAGACGGATGTTTTTGATCGCCGAAAGGTCAATTTCCTCTATTGGTACCGCCCCGGCCTGCATCGTTTCGGCAATTCCCTGTTCGACAATGTTCACTTTGGCCGCTATCTCTTTGAGCGTCGGCAATCCCGATTTTTTGCGAGCCAGCTCCTCGGTCGCCCCGATCACATCATCCTGCAGGCGTTTCAACCACTTTGGCACACGAAAAAGATTGCGGGATCGCAATTCATCCCTGATTTCACTGATTATGCAGTGGGTAGCGTAAGTACTGAAGGGGACGCCCCTTGACGGGTCAAAATGCTCCAGGGCTTCTGTAAAACCATCACAGGCTGCCCGATCAAGATTTTCATCCAGGCTTCGTCCCGGGCTGTAGATACCGGCATAATAACCGGCTATTTCTTTGCCCACCTGTAAAATCTTTTCCCGTTCTTCTGGATTTTTACTGGCAAGATACTTTCGCACTGCCTGATCCAGATCCGTTATTTCCTGATCATTTGGCGAACTCATCATTTCCTGTTCCCTCACTAAGCCTTCTTCCTTGCGTTAAGATCCAGAGAGACCTTTCCCCTTCACTTATTTGACATTTAATAATTGTTATGATGGTCCCAGGCCTTTCAGACTTCTTAATAAATTATTTTAAAAATATTATACTTAGACCAGCACACGCAGGGCTTCCTCCAGGGAAGTGATTCCTTTCCTCACCTTCAGATAACCGTCCCGCCGCAGGGTGATCATCCCTTCGGCAACAGCAACCCTTGCTATTTCTGATGCGGGACGGTTCTTCAGGGTCATGTTTTTGATCTTATCGCTGACAATGAGGAGTTCGTAAACTCCACGCCGTCCGCGGTATCCGGTATTACTGCACTGCAGGCAGCCCACCGGTTTATATAACTTGATTTTCTTTTCATTTTCAGCAAGCGGGAAATCCGGAGCCGAGGACAGCAGCTCTTCCCTGCTGATAATATATTCTTTCCGGCATTTGGGGCAGAGCACCCTGACCAGACGCTGGGCCAGAACGGCAATTACCGATGAAGCGGTCAGGTACGGTTCCACGTCCATTTCGCCCAGGCGGGCAATCGCCCCGGCAGCATCATTGGTGTGGAGGGTAGAAAGAACCAGGTGCCCGGTTAGCGCCGACTCGATGGCTATGCGGGCTGTTTCACGGTCCCTGATTTCGCCAACCATTATGATATCGGGGTCGTTGCGCAGGATGGAGCGCAGTCCGTTGGCAAAGGTCATACCGGCCTGAGGGTTTACATGAACCTGATTAATTCCAGATAACCTGTATTCAATGGGATCCTCAACGGTGATAATATTCTTCTCGACCTGGTTAAGCTCCAAGAGGGCGGCATAAAGTGTGGTTGTTTTACCACTGCCAGTCGGCCCCGTTACCAGAACACAACCATGCGGGGTATTGATCGTGTGGCGAAAGAGCTTCAAACTGTTTTCCGGGAAACCCAGATCTTCCAGGGTAATCAGCTGAGCACTGCGGTCAAGGAGGCGCAGGGTCAGCTTTTCCCCGTGAGCTGTGGGCAGGGAAGCGACCCGGAAATCAATAGCCCGCCGGTCGATTTTCAAAGAAATGCGCCCGTCCTGGGGGATCCTTTTATTGGCAATATCCATGTTGGACATAACCTTGATCCGTGAAACCAGCGGTGGGTAAAGGCGGTAAGGCGGCTGCATCACTTCATGCAAAACCCCGTCAATACGGAACCTCACCCGCAGGCTTTTTTCCTGCGGCTCGATGTGGATGTCACTGGCCCCGTCACGCACCGCCTGGCTGAAGATCATATTGGCCAGCTGGACAGCCGGCTTGCCGACCGAGACAGCCTGCACTTCTTCCGGCTCGACTGATCTGTCCGCTTCTTCCTCCTCTACTTCTTCCATGGACGAGCTCGAACGGGCATACTGGTCAATAGCCGCCCGCAGCTCACTGCCGGCCACGCAAACCGGTTTTATTTCATAGCCTGTGATCAGGCGGACATCGTCGATAGCCAGAATGTCGTTGGGATCAAACATGGCCACAACCAGCCGGTCGCCTTCAAAACCGATAGGCAGCGAACGGTAGCGGCGGGCCGATTCAGGATCAATCAGGGCGGCGGCAGCACTATCAATACGTGATTTTTCCAGGGAAACATACTCCACCCCGGCCCTGATGGCCATAGCCCGGGTTACCTGTTCTTCAGTCGTATACCCCAGTTCAATTAAAGTCTGCCCCAGCAGCTTTTTCTCACCGTTACTGCGAGCCGCTTCCTGCAGATCAAGCGCCTTTTTAAGCTGCTCCCGGGTTATAGACCCGTTTTCGACCAGCAGGTGGCCAATTTTTTTTCCGCTGCTCATCTGGGTCACTCTCATGCCCCGCACCTCATCGATAGATATCCTTTCCTGCCCGGGTTCATAATGGAACCCGGCAGTTTATCTTGTCCTGCTTATATTATACTTATTCGCTTTTAAGATGAAAAGCTTCCGCCGCCATGGTTATTTTGATCCCGGCAGGTTGCTCAGGAGAAGAAGCCAGGGCAATACGCAGGTCGTCAACCCGCACCGCCCTTTCGCCATTGTAGAGATGGTTAAGAAACATCACAAGATCGCGGTAGCGTCCTTCAAGGACAATGGTCATGGGCATACTAACATAGTTTTCTTCTTCACCGCTTGTCCTGGCATCAAAACGGATGCTCTGGACATCCATATCATATTCTTCGGCCAGCCGGTCAAAGTAGCGCAGCAGTTTTTCTTCTTCAGGCTCGGCAGGGATGAGCCGCTCCATGGTCTGCAGTTCCCATTTGTACTGTTCAGCGTTATCCCGGTACTGCATACGGCGAGCCAGCATTGTTTGGGCTTCATCCAGGGCTATTTCCTCTTCCCTGACTGCTTCCCTGAGCTTACCCAAACTGCGGGCCTGCAAAAAAATTAGGACCAGTCCGGCAATAATCAGCAGTCCGATCAAAGCAATGATGATCACTTCTTTACGTGAATATTTCAGATCGGCTGCCATATTACTCACCTTCCTCTTCTGAAACAATAAAGGGAGAGCCGGTCAAAAGCCCGCTTTCTACCTGGAACTGGACCACTTCCTGCCCTTCAAAATCTGTATCGTTTGATGTGCGGCACTGCACTTCTGCCAGCTGCTCAAGGCTGTCCATTTTTTCTAGCATTGCTGCTACTCCACTGTGGGTGTAAGCCCAGCCACGCATGGTCATGGATCCATTTTCTTCACTGTATACAAAGGTCATATCCTGCATCCAGGATCCGGCGGGGAGAACTGCGGCGGTATCGCTGAGCAGTACGCTCCAGTTTGGAATCGTTCCCATGGCCTGCCCGACCAGATTTCTCCTGGCTGTTAAATTATTATAAAGATTTTCATATTCTACGAGTTCCTCAGACTGCTTTTCGATCATTTCCTTTTCCGCCTGCAGTGAATTTAAATCCTGGCGAACCAGGAAGCTGCTGACAAAGAAAAACAATGCGACCAGGGCTACGATCAAAAGGATGATCAGCAGGACAAACAGTATTTTTTTCAATTTTTGCTGTAGTTGCCTGGCAGCCTTTATCTCTGGCGGCAGCAGGCTTATGTGTTCAACCATTTTGCTTATCCCCCCAATCCCCTGAGGGCCAGCCCGGCGCTGACTGCATATTCTGCCGCTTCAAAATCGCTATCAAGCAATCTCCGCCTGGCCGGTGAAAATTTTTCCAGCGGGTTAAAAATGCGCACCGGCAAAGCAAGATATTCTTCCAGCTTCGCTGCCAGTCCTCCAAAGCGAGCTCCCCTGCCGCTTAAGAGCACTCCTTCGACCCTGTAATTACTGTGCTGATCCTGGAAATAGGTCAGCGACGACCGGATTTCACCTGCCAGGTTACCACCCCATTGCCGCAGCTTATCGGCTGCGCCCTCCTGCTTCAGTATATGAGGCAATAAGATATCTTCCACGGGACATTCCAGGCTTTCGGCCAGATCCATGATCTTGACCATGCCCAGGCGGGCCAGTCGCGGTTTGCCGTGTACCGATATAACAATGCTGCTCAGGCCGTTGGCCACATTGACTATGGCTACAGTCATCTGCAACGCCCGCGGGGGGAGCAGGTTAATCTGGGCCATACTTGATACGTCTATGTCAAGCGGTTCAAGGCCGGCGACTTCCAGCGCTTCCAAAAATTTATCCAGCATATCACGCCTGGCCCCCACCAGCATAATTTCCAGTTGGGCCATCCCTTCTTCGGTTTTCGCCGTCTCCCCAAGGACCAGGTAATCAAGAACTACTCCTTCCAGAGGGATAGGCAGGTACTCCTGGGCCTGAAAACGAATCACATTACCCAGCTTGTCATCAGACACCTTGGGCACTGTAATATGGCGAACCAGCACACCCTGGTTGGAGATGCCAAGGACAACCTGATTTTCTTTCAAACCGGCTCCAGACCACAGTTCCTTCAGCGCATTTCCGACAATTCGCGGTTGCTGAATCATACCTTCTTTTACTGCTTCGGGGGGCAATTCTATGCTGCCCAGCCCGTCCAGTTTGTAAGTATTTTGTTTACCGGTAAGCTCTACAGCACGCGCTTTCCCGCTGTCTATTTCCAGGCCGATTGCTCTTTTTTCAGTGCCGAGCACCATGTAGCGAAACCTCCAGCATACTTATTTATATCTGCGTAATCACCGTAAATATAGGCAGGTAGAGGGCAATGAGCATTCCACCAACCAGGACACCGATAAACACCAGCATCAGCGGCTCAATAAGCGAGGTAAGCCCCTTGGTGATGGTAGCCACCTCTTCTTCAAAAAAAGCGGCCACTTTATCCATCATTTCCGGGATGTCCCCCGTTTCTTCGCCCACAGCAATCATATGAGTAACCATGGGTGGGAAAACACCGCTTTCTTCAAGCGGTTCAGCCACGCTGCTTCCTTCCTGAATTTTTTCACCGGCTGTAATGGCTGCTTCAATAACCAGGGTATTCCCTGAAGCCTTCCCCGAGGCATCGAGGGCCTGGACAACCGGTATGCCCGTTGAAAGCATGGTCGAAAAGGTGCGGGCAAAGTTGGCTACCGCTGTTTTCTGGATCAACGGCCCGAAGATGGGCATATTATAGGTAAGCCTGTCTATCTTCTCTTTCCCTTTCTTGCTCTTAATGTATGAAGAAGCGAGGAAAAAGAGCAATATAAGAAGGGGGAAAATAATGAACCAGTAATTCCTGGCCAGATTGGAAAGGGCAATAATCATCATGGTCGGCGCCGGCAGCTCCGCTCCTTCCGGAAAAAAGCCCATGAAGATGGGCACCAGGAAAAAGAGCATGGCGAAGAGAATGATAACGGCGAAACCTAAAACCACCACCGGGTAAAACATGGCCGATTTAATATTATCCTGCAGTTCCTTGGATTTCTGCAGCTGATTGGAAAGGCGGTTCAACGACAGCTCCAGCGAACCACCGGATTCCCCCGCGTTAACCATGTTTACATAAAGCTCAGAAAATATATGGGGATAACCCTTCAGCGACTCACTCAGGCTGGACCCGCCTTCCACGTTGCGGGATATTTCGGTCAGGGCAACAGACAGGGTCTGGTTTTCCACCTGCCTGCTGAGCGTGTAAAGTGCCCTGGTCAGCGGAATACCGGCATTGAGCATCGCCGCCAGCTGGCGGCTGAAAAGGCTTAAATCGCCCAGCTTGACTTTTTTCTTCCTTTTAAAGATGCTGAATGAGGAGGAAGATGGCTTTACTTCCTTAATCTCCGTGGCCATCAGGCCCATCCCGCGGAGCCGTTCGGCAACTGCTCCCTGCCCGTCGGCTTCCAGTGTGCCGGTAACCACTTCTCCTGATTTTTTAATTGCTTCATACTGGAATGATGTCATGTGCCTTCATCTCCAGGTAATCTACCACACGCCAATATTTTTATTTGATGGTTTTTCTATCCATCAACCTTTCCACTTCTGTCCGATCAATGCATTTTTCGAGAACTTCATTGCGGCTTATTTTTCCGGTTAGGAAAAGTTCGACCAGGGACTGATCCATGGTCCTCATTCCGGTAGCATGACTGGCCTGCATCACCGAATAGAGCTGGTGTTCTTTCCCTTCCCGGATCAGGTTGCGCACCGCCGCACTGGTTTTTAAAAATTCCATGGCCAGGATCCGACCATCTCCCTGGATGTTGGGAATCAACTGCTGCGAGAGAACTGCCTGCATTGAACTGCTTAACTGCTGCCTGATCTGATCGCGCTGATGTTCGGCAAAAACATCCACAATTCGGTTGATGGTCAGCGGAGCGGTCTGCGTATGGAGAGTGGAAAAAACCAAGTGCCCGGTCTCCGCCGCCGTCAGGGCAATAGAAATGCTTTCCAGGTCACGCATCTCACCGATCAAAATAACATCCGGGTCATGGCGAAGCATATGGCGCAGGGCGTTGGGAAAAGAACGAGTATCAAAGCCAACTTCACGCTGCTTGACCGACGATTTTTTGTGAGAATGCAAAAATTCGATGGGATCTTCAACGGTGAGGATGTTCAGTGCCCTTTCACTGTTGATTATGTCGATCAGTGCTGCCAGGGTCGTCGATTTACCACTGCCCGTGGGTCCGGTCACCAGGACCAGGCCACGGGGCAGAAAACAGAGATCACGCACGCCCGGTAAAACGCCGAGATCGTCCAGCCGGGGGATTTCAAAAGGGACCACCCGCAGGGCCATGGCCAGTGTTCCCCGCTGGAACATGACATTGCCGCGGAAACGGGCCACGTTAGGGATGGAATAGGAAAAATCGAGTTCCAGCTCCTTCTTCAACGCTTCAATCTGGTGCGGTTTGACTATCTGGGCCAGCAGCTCTTTCATATGGTCCGGACGCAAAACAGGCATATCCTGCCTGACCATTTCCCGGTTCAGACGAAAAATGGGCTGATCTCCCGGGGCAAGGTGAATGTCAGAAGCATTTTTGTCCCAGGCTCTCTTTAAAAGTTGGATCATCCCTATTGGATAGGGGCGATTATTGTTCATCGGCTTCGTTTCCATCCTCTGTTCCAGCTTCCCCCGCTTCTCCGTCTTCAGAATTATCTATTGGTTCATCGGCAACAAATACTGCTTCCAGACGACAGTTGCCGTAAATAGCAAAAGTATATGAAGGGCTTGTTGAAACTTCACTGCCCCGGTCAATCCAGCGAACAAAGCTGTATCCCTCGGAAGCAGTTGCGGTAACGGTTACCCAGCTTCCCTCCGGAAATGATCCTGCTCCATTGACATCTCCGCCATCCTCTGGCACAGCGCTTAACTCCACAGTATAGTAGGACAGGGGTGGCTCCTGTTGATCACCATTATCGTTTTCATCAGCATTGCTGTCATCATAGTAATTTCCCGAACCTATATCTCCAAAAACAAATGGTGATGTGGGAGTTGCCGCTATTTCACTAATCATATTGGAAACCAGTTTAATATTGTCTGGAGTCCCCTCGGCAATCAAATAGCGGACCTGATTACTGTAGTCTCCGGCAAAATCACGTGTTATCTTCATTTTAATGTCGTACGGCTTGATCACCGGATTGTCCCAATCCATAATGATGTAAGGAACAGGATCGGGGTGATCCCATGTTACCCAGCCCAAATCAGTCCGCCCATCCCGAAAACCGTCGAGTAGAATGCTGAGCATGTCCACCAGAGCTTCCAACTCTTCTTCCGCCCGAAGACCACTGGCCTGGGCAACCGGCATCCTGATCTTTCTTGCGCCACCTTTGGCAAATTCAGCATTTTCCATAATATCGAGCGAATTAATCAGTTCCCTCGCTTTGCCCAGAGCAACAGGAGTGCCCTGCATCCATACTGCCTGCTGGTTGGCTTCAACGGTAAGGCTCTGGACAGGTACGCCCAGTTCAGTAAGATAGCTTTGCATCTTTTCAGCTGAAACATAATTAAGGTTGAAACAGGTCAAAAACATATGATTGAAAAAATCATTGTAGAGTCTTTCTCGTTGACCGATGATATAATTATTACCAACAGTAAGGAAATCAAGTCCTTCTTTTTGCAAAATAATCTGCAGGGTTGTTATGGGCGACAAATTACGCGTCTTTATTGTGATTTCTATCGGTGGTTCAAGATAAATGATGTTGGCATTGAGTTTATAAGCAAGAAGAGAAAACACATCCAAGATACTGGCATTTTTAAGATTCAGGGATAATGTGGAAGGATAACTGTGAGTAGCCCTCTGTGTGTCAAGACTTTCAGTCACATCAGCCCACATTTCTTCGGATATCTTCCATGCTGCTGTTTCATTATTTTCGGATTTATCTTCTATTTTTAAAAGCTCCGGTGTGTTCAACACAGTCTCATGGGTTTTACTTTTAACAACTTCTGCGTAAGTTGCCTGATCCAGCGAGCAGTTTATTGTAATCATCAATAAAGCCAGGAGGCAAACGAAGGTACACAACCAGTAGTGGTTAATAATGCTATCTTTAGATTTCCTTCGCGTTTTCCTCATTTATTCATCACCCTCCCGGCTAGTATCATTGTCGTCTTCGACAAAGCCTCTCTCAAGGTTTCTAATTTCCGGCGGTTGATCAAAAAAAAGGCTCACCTCCTGGTCATGAACCCGCAGGACAACCCTCTCATGGGTTATTTCATAAACAGCCCATAAATCATCAACATAATCGCCTACAGTAACAATGTAAGAAGTACCGTTTGATTCTACAATGGCCATTGCGCCACCGTAACCACCAGTAGCTATACCTTTAAGCTTCATCGGTCCAACAAAGGGGTCTACCATAAGATCTGTTGTAGATCCACCCTCTTCAAATCTGACCTTCTGCGGCAGGACTACAGCAGTATCATCCACTTCAGAATCATTTACGTTTTCATTGTTAGCTGTGGCCTCTTCTGTATTCTCAGCTAAATCCTGTTCTGCAACATTATTGCTTTTTGTATAAAAAATGCCGTAAATTATGGCGGCAATAAATAGGACAGCTACAACACCAATGATGATCACATATAACTGTCTTTCCTTGAGTTTATCGAGGAATAAAGAAGTACTTTTTGATTCAAGTTCTTTTTCCTTTTCTCCCTGATCCATTTACCGGCACCTCTCCATCTCTATATATTTTTAGATGGGGCCATTCTATTTTTTAAGCCCTTGACAAAAAGGCTATAATTTACCACATTATATAACTTATGCTAACCCTTTGTCAAATATATCTAAATATTACTACTTAATGTTTTTACTCTAATAAACAGTTAAAATAATTACCGTAAAATACCGTAATTACCTGTTGTTTGAATATTATTCTCTTCCCGGCAGTTTATTCCCTGCAAAATGGCATTTATTCCATAAATTTTTGAGTGCAAAACATCTTGCAGCGGTTGTTCTTTTCTCACTGGACCTCCTTATATTTGTTTTGCACATTAAAAATATCTACCCATGCCAGGTAAGAACCGTTCATGAATACAGCTGACATAGCCTTTGGAAAAGATAGTGATCATTCTTCAGGTGGGATAGTGTACTTAACGCTTGTATCATCTCCGTCATAGACCTTGATTATCTCACCGTAAAGATCGATGTTATAGTCCCTGTAAAGTTCCAGATTAAGGGCCTGGACCGACGACTGGAGGGTATAAAGCCCATTATCTGCTTCTATTGTAAAAATGACGACATCTTCCGGCACATTGCTGGTAAAAATTATGCTGTAAGGCATGCCATCAGCATCACTGTCAGCCAGGCAGCGATCATTTCCTTCTTCGTTCCTAAAATAAATTGAATCGTCTTCCTGGTAAATATAACGGTAGCCCGTTTCAGAAATTCCACCTTCTGGATTGATTTCAATCTGCTTGGCAAAGCGCAGTTCACTGGTTATAAAATCCGAGGTCAGGCGAACAGCCTGCTGGGCTATGGACTGCCTTTCGCCACGCTGAAAGGCCTGCACCCCGAATCCAAAATAGAGGTAACCAAGAGCAAGGACAATTCCCAGAAGAGCAAGAGTAACCATTAATTCAACCAGGGTAAACCCATGATCGTCTTGAAATTTTTTGATTGTCATTCCGCCCACCTCACGGCAACCCCGAATAGATCCTGGGTAAAACCAGAATTCTGTTCGATCCAGGATTCACCTTCAATTCCGGTCCAGGTAATAATTGTGCCGGTGTCGCCTACGGCAATATGATTATAAATTCCATCGGTAATGATCCCGCTGTCGACGGCATATAAATTATCTGAAACCGCTGGTTCCAGAATAATTTTCTCCCATACCGTACCATCACTTGATTTTATGATAGCCCCACCATTGCCAACAGCGATAAATTGAGCAATCTCCGAGGTGCCGTCATAGGTTGTTCCCCCGGTTATTCCGTTTAAGGCCGGCAGATCTAACCCCGATTCAACTCTTGACCAGCTCCCGGCAGAAGAGAGATATATTACAGCCTTACTGACCCCTTCAACAAGCTCTTCACCAACAGCAACCCAGGTACTGTCTTGAACGGCTACTCCCCTGAATTCCACACCTACAGCATCGGCAGGGCTTTCATCAACCCAGGTTAGGCCATCAACAGAAGACAGGATCGTTCCCCCGCTGCCAACAGCAACATATTTGTCACCATAAGCAACCGCTTTGAGATTGGCTGTTCCAGCAGTGGAAGCACTCCACTGTCCGCCATTGGCTGAATATAAAATCACCCCGTTATCGCCAACGACAACATAGTTTGCCCCACTGTAAGCAACCGAATTTAGAGTGCCGCTACTTTCTGTAACTACTGGCTCTCCTTCGTTTCGCCAGAGGGCAACTCGCCCACTTGTAGTTACGGCAACAAATTCAAAACCGGTCCAGATAATATCACTTATTTTTCCCGTTCCCGGTATCTGGGATCTATTTTTCCAGATGGCGGAGGCATCTGGTGAAATCCATATTCCCTGTCCTTCACCAACAGCTACGGCATAGGGCAGGACCACCTGAAGCCTCGATCGGACAGTAATTTCAATATCATTTTCGATGACCCATTTTAAACCCACTATATAAATGCTGCCACTGTTTGTTAGCCCTTCCTGCAGTTCAAACATGGCATACTCATCATAATATTCAGGTAAGTCTTCATATATAGCACTGGCTGTACTGTGAGTGACAGTCGTGACCGGGTAATTTGTGTGCCCGGTAACAGGAGTACCACCGCTGTCTGCAATAACAAAATATTCCCCCTGGTCATATGCAGCCTGAAAATCGGTGTCTCTTCCCATGACTACGATATCGGTTGGGTTATATCCTTCAACCAGGGGCAGGGGTTGGAGGTGGAGGTTAATTGAGGGTACAAAAGGCACAAAACCGCTCAGCCAGGCCGTAGCCGAACCTTCGCTTTCCTGCTCATCAACCAGGCCCCCGGGAACGGTAATTTCCGTGTCCCCAAAGGCAAAAACCAGTTCATATCCATCCACTGTATTCCTTTCGGCAATATCCAATTCAATATCAGCCTGGCCGCGGTAAAGAGCTTCACTTTTATCGCCGGCATAATAGATGCGTTCAATACTACCCATCAGCAAGGGGGTAAAAGCAAAAACAATCAACATGAGGATAAAAAGGGCAATCAACAATTCAATAAGGGAAAACCCGGCTGTCGTCTTTCCTTTATTGAATATTTTATCTGGCCATTTTCTCCAGCCATTTAAATTCATCATATTATCTCCTGTTCCAATATTAACGGACCCAGTGGACCATCCAGTAACCGCCGTAATCGATATCCAGTATATCCCAGCTATATTTCTTGATAATATCTGTATCTGCAGCCCCGATTGAAGAACCTCCTCCACTGCCTTTAAGCTGTTCCACGATCATTGCCCCGGTAAAATCGGCATTGCCACCCACTTCTACCGTCGCCTCGGGGCCGTATAACAGCCCTTCAAATTGACTGTTGGCCTGCAGTTCCATCATCGCCCCCTGATCGAGGTAAACTACCAGGTAAGCTTCAGGAGCAATATCAGCATGCGGGGTCTGGACATTTAAACTTGATCTCACATATATATATGCTGTTCCTGATCCTGTTAATTTTACATCTTTCAGGATCATTGTATCGGCAACAATGACAATCGAATTATTGGCATCAACATTAAGCTGTAAAAAGCTGCCGTTGTTCATATCAAAATCTTTTACTTCTAAATGAATGGGCCCACTTGCACCAACAGCGTCCACGACCATGGTCCCTCCATTCTTGATATTGATTTTCTCGTAAGCTGCTGTCGGAGTTTCTGTAATGATAACAGTTTCATTATTTTTGATAGTTAAATTTTCCGTATAATTTGGCACAGGCGTGAAATCAGGATCCGGCGGCGGGAAAACAATCTGTGTATCTTCCTTAATGGTCCCCACGAAATTAGTAGGAGGATTCACTTTACCCCCGCTGACGATATCTCCTTCGAGATAAACATGTTGATGAAAATCCATGCTGCCCAGGGAATAAACAACCCCGTCAAAAGGTTCCTGGGTCTCCAGGATAAGGCTCACATCCTGGTTGATGTCATCGACTGTCCCAATGCCGGTTATCATAACCCGGTTTTCATCAACCTTTTCCATGGTAACAAGAAGTTCTCCCACGTGGATATCGTCAGCCAGGTCAGGATCAAAGTTAGCAATATCGAAATCAATATTCTCTGAAGTAATAATGTCGTTTATTTCCGGTATCTCTTCCAGGATATCAGGATTAACCATGATGTGACGGCCCATTGATTCTGCCCCTGCCCGGGCAATATAGTAAGCACGCGCTCTTTTTTCTTCACGTACAGATTGATTCAGCTCGCTCGTGCTATAATTCCACAGGGCTATACCGAGCAGTGTAAGTACCACCATCACAATCATTACCAGGGGCATTGCCAAACCGCTTTCATTCTTTAACAATCTCATACCGGCGCGCTCCTTAAAAATCTATTGACCATCAGCGTTATCCAGATAACCTTGCAAACTTAAAAAACTATGTAAAACGGTCCCCCAACAAGGGAGACCGGCACTGACTGTTTCCCTGTTTCGGTAACCGGACATCCTCCGCTTGAACACCAGGCAGAGCATCCCAGGCTTTGCGCCCCTCCCTTACGGGAGGTTTGCCTTTGTCGTTCAGGTTTAATAAAAATATAATATTTTCACAATATTATCATAATCTAAACTATGTCCAATGTCAATACTTTTTTATACAGATCGGGTAAAGCCTTGCAAACTTCCCTGCAAATAACTAACAGTGTTTACGGTTCACCGGGTTTCCCTTCGAGGCGCTTCAGGATTATTCTTTCCAGTTTACGCATTATACGCGACCAGAAAAACTCTTTCTCGGATATAGGATTAACCAGGATCGTGTGCAGGCCCAGACGGTTACCGCCCAGGATATCGGTAAAAATTTGATCACCCACCACGGCTACCTCTCCCGGCGAAAGATCCATCTTTTTTATCGCTCTGCGGAAGGCGTGGCGGCGCGGTTTTATGGCGTACCAGATTGCTGAAATGTCGAGCTCCCTGGCCAGGCGGATGCCACAACTGCGGCTATTGTTGGAGACGATAAATATCCTGAACCCTTTCTTTTTGAGATCCGTGAACAGGCCCGTCAATTTTGGATATACAGCACGATCATGCCACGGAACCAGGGTGTTGTCCATATCGGTGATAATACCCTTTATGCCCAGCGACTGCAGGTGATCAGGATTTATCTGGTAAATATTATCAATGTGTTCATCCGGTGTAAGCAAATGTAGCAAATTGTTTCCTCCTGCCAGCATTATTTGTCTCTGCATCTGTTTATCCTCCATCAACTCCGGCAGATAAATATTCCACGTCTTTTTATTATTACTCTAACATATTCCTGCATTTTTTTCCAAACTGCGAAAACCGAAGTCGGAAAGACTTTCTCTTCTACTAATCAAACTACCTCCATGAAAAACCTCAACTTCCTTACGTCTACTAATCTTTCCACAAAGAATTGATAGTTCTTCTCTGGATCTCTTTTCAAAAAGCTGAATTACAGTTATTATATTAAACAGTGATCGCCCACGGGCGGTTTGAAAAGGGAGGAATGTTCAATGTATAAAATTGCAGTAATACCTGGAGATGGCACCGGCCGTGAACAGGTCAACGAGGGATTGAAAGTCCTGCGGGCGGCAGAAAATAAGTTTGGCTTCAAATTGGAAACAGTGGATTATGATCTCGGCGGAGAACGCTACCTGCGCAGCGGGGAGATCTTACCCGACAGCGTCCTCGAAGAGCTAACAAAGTTTGACGCCATCTTTTTGGGCGCCATCGGCCACCCGGATGTTAAGCCCGGAATTCTCGAAACAGGGCTACTGCTGCGGCTTCGCTTTGCCCTCGATTTATATATCAACCTGCGCCCTGTAAAGCTTTATCCGGGTGTATTCACACCGCTAAAAGAAAAGCGCCCTGAGGACATCGATTTTGTGGTTGTGCGGGAAAACACTGAAGGTATTTATGCCGGGACAGGCGGTTTTCTGCGCCAGGGGACGCCACAGGAAGTAGCCGTGCAGGAATCGGTAAACACTCGTTTTGGGGTGGAACGCTGTCTGCGTTACGCTTTTGAATACTGCCGCGAGAAAAGGCCGCGGAAAAAGCTGACCCTCTGCGGGAAAACCAACGTCTTGACTTACGCTTTTGATCTCTGGGAACGCGCTTTTAACGAAATTGGTACTTCCTACCCGGATATTAGCCGGGATTATGCCCATGTAGACGCTATCTGCATGTGGATGGTGAAAAACCCGGAATGGTTTGATGTTATCGTCACCGATAATATGTTCGGCGATATCATCACCGATCTCGGGGCCATAATCCAGGGCGGGATGGGTATTGCCGCCGGCGGCAACCTGCACCCCGGCAAAGTATCCATGTTCGAGCCCATCGGCGGTTCAGCTCCAAAGTATACCGGCAAAGGGGTGATCAACCCGCTGGCTGCCATCTGCGCCGGGGCAATGATGCTCGATTTTCTGGGTGAACACAAAGCGGCAGATGAGATTGAAAAAGCAGTCGCTCATGTTTGCAGTGAAAAGCTGCAATCTCTGAATGCGGGTCAGATGGGCTACATTACTACTGAAGTCGGTGACCTGGTGGCCGAGCAACTTTAAATATTAATCTTCTGGTTGCACCGCTCTTTATTTTTCCCTGTAACGGACAGCTCCTTTTGCCGGTGAGCAACGAACTGTTCTTTTTGAAGCAGGAAAAACATTGGGCGGCGCTTTCTTTATAGCAGTTCTCCCCTGGCTGTGGCGACAACCCGTCCTCCCACCAGAACGGAGATCTCCTCACTTTTTTCTGTTTTTTCTGCTTCCAGAAAAAGTATGGAGGGACGGTTGATCTCATAGCCCTGCTCTACTCGAACAGCGACTTTTGGTTTACCGTAATATCCGTTTTTCACCAGATAGGCCGCCAGGCATCCAGCGGCGCTGCCGGTGGCCGGGTCTTCAGCAATACCGTGAAAATCGTCAAACATGCGGGTGTTTAAATCATTGCCGGGCTGATAGGTCTCCGGGGCAAAAACATAGATCGATTTGGCCTCGGCCTTATCGATGAGTTGCCGGTAAGCGGCGTTATTGATACAGCATTTGCGAATCGCAGCGAGTTTTTTAAGGGGGATGATTATAAAAGGCAGCCCGGTGGACACTTCCTCAATTGGGAAACGCTCATCAATTTCTTCCTCCTCGATATTAAGAACGGCAGCAGCATCTTTGGCTTTAAAAGTTAAACCGAACCGGGGAGCAACCTGGCGCATCCAGAGAATGTGAGGCTTTCCATTTTTGTAGCTAAAAGTAACGGTGATTTGCCCCACCGGCAGGTTAAGCTTTAATTCCGGTATATCCCGGCTGATAAGCTGCTGCTGGATGATGTAGGCTGTACCAAGGGTTGGGTGACCGGCAAAAGGCAGTTCTTCATCGAGGGAGAATATCCGCACGTCATAGCCACCATTCCTCGGCTGATCTGAAATAATAAAAGTAGTTTCCGAGTAGTTCATCTCCAAGGCAACCTTTTGCATTTCTTCCGTAGTTAGAGAATCGGCGTCGCAGATCACAGCCAGCTGGTTTCCCACGTATTTCTTTTCGGCAAAAACATCAACAATATAAAAAGGATGGCTCACCGTCCTTCTCCTTTCCTGCTTCAATTTGCTTTAAATCAATTCCCGCCATTTATTATTCCACTTCATCTATTGAGGACAAAATCCACGGTTACGGAATAAAAAACAAAAACCCGAGTATTCACAGCCGGCTTTCTCCGGGGGCTCGGGTGCTTGTTTATCGCTTGCTCCAGCAGAAATCTGGGCCTTTTTAATCAGTTCTTTTCCTTCATTTGTGACAAACATAGTTTTTGAGTAAGAAATTTAGCCGTCAGGCAGCATTTTCGTCAGTTTTTTCCTGCTGTCCGGCCCTTATGTATTTGATAATCATGGTCATTTCATAGATGATGATCAAAACACCGGGAATAAATATGAGCAGGATCAGGCCTTGGCGGGTCTGGACAAAATCAAGCAGGTAGCCGACATAGGGCACCGAACCGGTAACCCGGCCCACTATGTTTGCGGCGGGAACAGGATTGGGATCGTTTACATCATTGGCGTCCCCGCGAGTGATAAATCTTAAATCACCGTTTCTGTCAATATCCACTACCCGGTGAGTGGTTAGAGATTCTTCATTAAACTGGCTGCGGAAAGTAATAATATCACCGACTACAATTTCTTCCGGCGGAACTTCACGGACAAAAGCAAGACTACCGGTATCAAACTCCGGGCGCATGCTTCCGCTCAGGACAATATAAGCCTGGTAGCCGGCAATTTTTGGCGGCCCTCCGGAAATCTTGCTTTGAATCAAGAAAAAAGAAAGTAGAGCCATCATCAACAGGATGACCACAAAAACTATATTGCCCAGCGTGTTGAGGAATTTAGAAAAACCTCTTCCTGATGTTTTTTCACTTTTCAGGAGTTTTTTTTTAGGTTCATCTTCTTCAGAATCTGTTTCTTCAGCAGAATCAGTTTCTTCGGCAGTACCGGTTTCTTCACCGGCATCTTCGTCAAAAAGAGATTCTGTCACTTTTTTCTCACCGTAAAGGAAATCATCGGCCGATTCTCCGGGCAAGTTGATCCCCCGGCGTGGTAACTCCTGATCGCTGTTTTCTTCCTTTAACTCCAGCTCTTCCGTTATGTCATCTTCATCAGGTTTTTCTTCAAAAAACTCTTCAATACTATCCTCCTGGAATTCGGCAGGCTCCTCGCTAAAAAGATCATCGAAATATTTTTCTTCGCTTTCCTCTTCGGAAAAGCCGGGAGTATCTTCACCGCTTTCTCCTTCTTCCTCCATGTCTTCTTCCGTAAAAGACTTAAATATTGCCGGCCCTCCGGTAGTATCAGGCTTAATTATTTTCTCCTCTGGTGTGACCTCTCCAAAATCGATATCTTCGGATAAATCTTTTTCTTCTTTACCAAAAAGGTTTTCTTCTTCCCGGCCAGATTCCTCTGTTGTCTTGAAGAGTTCTGTAAAATCGCCCTCCTCACCCGTATCGCCTGTAAAAGATTCAGCAAATAGATCTTCATCGTGTTCAGCGATTTCGGCTCCACTGTCATCTATTTTTACTTCTTCGCTTTCATTTTCCGGTTTATCTGTCGATTCTTCAAATATGAAATCATCCTCTTCGGTGCTCTCTGCCGGGGCCAATTCTTCCTCATCTTCCGGGGTTAAGAAATCGTCATACCCTTTGCTTGCAAATCCTTCTTCATCTTCATCCACTTCATCCAGACTTCCGGAAGCGTCGGTAAAATTTCTTCCGGTCCACGATTCATCCTCCCCGGTCATCTTTTCATCGGCAGGTTCATTGGCAGCAGATTCTTCCTCTAATTCATGTGCCTCGCCAGGTCCCTCTTCTTCATCTGTAAAGGCGGTTGTTTCGAGATCGCCATCCAGACTCTCATAAAACAATTCGCTTTCTTCTTCCTCCTGTTTATCTATCTCTTCAACTTCTTCAACGAGCGGCTCTTCTTTATAATCCGGCAGATGACCCTTGTCCCAGGCCGTTTCTTCTACCGGGCTTACCGCTTTTTCTTCGCCTCTATCAAGACCTTTTCTCCTGGTGGCAATATAAATGCGTGCTGTAAACTCGTCACTGTTAACAGGTTTAACCACGTAATCGTCGATTAAATCATCTTCAATGGCGCTATAGAGATCGTCGTAAGAACCGGGTTCAATTAAGGCCAGGACATGGGCCTGCCTGTTCCTGGTCCTCAGTTCGCTCAGCACTTCCTCGCGGTTCTCCTCAATGAGATCGTAATCAAGGATCATGATCTCGGGCTTCAGCTTATCGGCTACTTTGAGCAAGGTGCCAGTTGAAAAACAGTTCACAATATCGGCTTCAGGAACAATATTTTTAATCATTTTTTGCAGCTGTTCGGAAGAAATAAGGTTGTAATCAACGAGAAGAAGATACATTTTAAAACCCCCTTTACTGGAGTGCAAATCAATTATAGCATTAACTATTCAATAAATTCCACCTTTCTACCTTCAAACAACCTTATTTTTTTCTATTGTTTGCTAAATATGAAAAAGAACATATTTCTTACAGAAAAAAACCGGTTTTCAGTACAGAGAAATCCCCGGTAGTGGAGGGCCGGGGATTTCGTTTCATAATGCATCTCTAAAAGCTGAAGGAGGGATGCATTAAAGGATAGCATTACTCCAACTTGCACTCAGTTTTCCACCAGTAAAGTTAACCTGGAGCGATTTATCGCCATAGCTTTCTATAATATGTGAAGTATGGGGCAGTTCACCAAAATATCTGAAGGTCAAATCAACTGGGACCCAACCCACTCCATCAACATAAAATTCAGCCCAGCTGTGGCGGGAGCCCTGCAGCGAACCGGCAGTCATTGCTCCACGCTGCGGACGGGCAAAACCGATCACTTCCCTGGCTTTGAGACCCATGGCCTGACATTCGCTGATGAAACCACGGGCCAGCGTCCGGCAGTTGCCGCTTCCAGCATATTTTTCATAGGCTGTCCGCGCTTTCTCCACTGTCTCATTCGATGAATTGATAGATACCGTCTTTACATTAATATTAAAGTCGGCAATAATTGTTTTGCTTTCTCCCGGGGCAATGTCTCCAACATTGAAAGTGCTAACCCGGCCTGAGCTGGAAACAGCACTGTAGTTGACCGATTTTAAAGAAGTAGTCTGGTATGGAGAGTTATTCTCCAGCATTGGTAACGCTACCCGGACATTTTGGGCTGTATCCGAACCGCTGTTGGTCAGCCGGACTTCCATCCGGAAAGTATAACTTCTGGAAGCACCCCACCTGTATGAAACAGGTGATTTCACTTTAACCGTAACCTCTTCTTCAACAGCAGCATTTTCATCAGCTGCTGAAGGAACTGCAGATGGTGCTTCACTAACCGCTTCTGTCGGCTGTGAACTGAGTTGTTTGATAACCGGTTCTTCAATCGCTTTAGCAACTGCAGGTTCATCTACCGGCGGTTTCTTGGCAACTGCACTGGCTTCATCAACAGCCTTTTCTTCCGGGGAATCATTTCTTTCCACTCCTGAAATTGGCTCGGAAGAGTCTTCCTCTTCTTCAAATACTGCCGATTCGAGAACATCAGCCACGGCAATCTGGGCCCGTCGATAGTTTAAATCCTTGGCCGGAACCTCCGCTGTCGGTTCGGACCATTCTACCTGCTCTGAATTCTCCCAGGCAGCGGCTTCCACTTTGCCTCTGCTGAAGGAATCTTCATTTTCTCCTGTACCAATGTAAAACAGCCCTCCGCTGACAGCAATAACAGCCACGATAATGACACTTAGGCTTTTAAGCCATAAAACTTTCTTTTCCACTAAAAAGTCCCTCCTTCTGAGGGACCGACAAAGGTTAAACATAAAACCCGTTTCGGTAGCCAGGCTGTCTTGGCGGTTGTTCCGCTTTAGACCCTTTGCTTTGCGTCCCTATTTTTCAACAGGTTTGCCTTTGTCGGTCAGGTTGATTTTAAAGATGCCTTACTTAAAACCAAATACTAACATTCTATTTGTTCTTCTTTCCTCATCCTTCCAATTATAAATCCTAAATTTTACATAATCACTATATTAAGTATACACCAATAACACAGAGATTGTCAATAGCGTGATCAAAAATGAGACAGTTAGAATACTGCCGACAATTTTACCTTTTCCCTGGTCAGCCCGCTTCTCTTCCGCAGCTGCTTATCCAGTCTGCTCCTGATCTTTGTTAATTAAGGCCTGGCCATTGAAAAGATCTTCAGAATAACTTTTCTTTTTTGCTCTTTGTAATCGGGTTCGCTGGACCCAAAGAGCTCTTCAAATTCACTCGTATCCGGGCGGTTTTCATCGTGTTGAACCCCAAATAGCTCGGAGTCTTTGATTTTCACTGTTTCCTGTTTTTCCTGATTTTCTGTTTCTTTTTCACCCGCGGCCTTCTCAGGTGTTTCATATTCAACCGGCGCGGCTGAATCCTCAGCTTGCTGCCACTGTTCCGGCTGTTCTGTCTCCTGCAGCAGTTCGTCAGATTTTTCGAGCTCACCTGTCAGCAGAACGTTTTATTCTCTGGCAATGATATTATCTTCATCTTCTCTTAACAGATCTTTCCTGCTGAAATCAGGCTCGTCCACTTCCCCTGCAGTTTCTGTTTGCAGGTAATGATTATTTACCGCAACTTCGACTTCTTCTTCCGAAACTACAGAAGAAAGTTCCGGTTCTTTCATCCAATCCTGGATGGATGATCCTTCATCCTGTTCCGGTTCCTCACCAGGCCGGTAACCATCGGCCATTCTGTTCGAATCCATATTTTCTTCTTCCTTTTCGGAAAATACTCTTTCTTCATCGGGCCACCGGAGACGCTCCTCACCTGTATTTAACATCGGGTCATCAAAAAGTCCTTTTTCTTCTTCATCTTCAACGTCTTCAATAGTAAATATATGAGAATCCTCTTTTACCCCGGGGTTTTCGATATTCTGTTGTTCTTCAGCAGGAGGAATATTTTCCTCCCCTTTTGTTCTGTACAGGAGATCAACAAAATTAATCAATTCGGCATCCCCATTGTTTTTTCTTTTTCCACTGCTGTTTTCACTGCAGTTATAAAAAACAAACGACTTTTCTCCTTCTTTTCCATTGGGATCCTTTTTAGAAGCAAGTTCCCAGCTGTCCCTCGCTTCTTTCTGTTCTTTCTTTGCCGGAAAATCAGGCTGTTCTGATTGAGCTGCCCTTCTCTGCAGCCCCAGTATCAGCCTCATGATCACATCTTCCCGCCGGAGCGGTTTGATCATGTAATCATCAATTCCTGTTTTGATCACTCCGGCAACTTTTTCAAAGTAATCCGCGCTAACAAAAGCCAGGATATAAACTTTCGGGCTAAGCATGCGGATCTCCTGGACAATTATTTCCGAACGGTTCAGACAGAGGTCAAAATCAATGATGATTATACCCGGAATCAGCTTTTCGGCGATGTCAAGCAGGACATCACTGGAAGAACATTTAACAACTTCACATTCCAGGCCGTTTTTTGCCAGCAGGGTCTTTATTTCTCTCGATGATATATAGTTGTTTTCGGCCAGCAACAAGTACAACTTTTTCACCCCCATGAGAGTTAGGTAAAGAGAAAAATACCTGCTTCGGCCGGCCAGGCTGTCATCGCTCCCTGCGGAGCCTTAGACCCTTTAGCTTTGCGCCCCTGCTTTTCAGCAGGTTTGCCCTCTCGTTCAGGTATTGAATATGTAATTATATATATTAAATGTACTTTACAATTTTTGCTTTGTCAACTTTATTATTTACTTTTTTATTGTTCTATATTTTTAATTTATTCTTACCTCTATTTATTTCCGGCTGCCTTTCCCTATCATCGCTCCGGCCATGACGAAGGCTATGCCGGCAGCAAAGAGAGATAGAGACATTCCATCGGTCCGAGGGAGAGGCAATTCCGTCTGCGGCTCCTCGGGCTCGATAATAATCGCTGTTGTTTCCTCCTCTTCCGGTTCTACCTGCGGTTCCTCAGGCTCCTCTTCCAATTCTTCATCACCCGGCGGTGGAGGAGGTGGAGGTGGAGGTGGAGGTGGAGGTGGAGGTGGTGGTGGAGGTGGTGGCGGTGGCGGCGTATCGCTACATATTGTAAAGAAGATCAACCGCGCTGTAACAGTGGATCCCTGGAACCGGTTGTCAGTCTCGGGCCCCGGCACTGTTACAGTAAAATCAAACTCGATCTCGTCACCATAGTAAATCAGGTCGCCAAGGAT
The DNA here is from genome assembly GCA_034189085.1 of Bacillota bacterium. Classification (GTDB taxonomy): domain Bacteria; phylum Bacillota; class Dethiobacteria; order DTU022; family DTU022; genus M55B129. Next base: position 27,434 of record JAXHVH010000010.1, read on the forward strand.
CGCCGTAACATTGATGGCATCATCCGCCGAAGGGTTATCACTGTCATACTGCCAATCGCTCATGGGCCCGGTGAATAAAACCGTTTCATCGGTGCTGACAGTCATCTGCAGCTGTTCAAATAAACTACCCTCTTCACCGAGAAGGGGATCACCGTCCATCCACTCCCAGGCAAAATAGAGCTGAGCCGGAGCCTCGCCTACCTTGATCACCTTGACGCTCTGCTCAAAAGAATCCCCCGGATTGATTTTTCCCAGGTCGAACAGCGGCTCGTAAGGCTCCAGGGCAATCCGGCATGGATGGTCATTGCTGTTTTCCTGGGCCCAGGTATAATAGGGCTCCACCATCAGCATCATGCTGATGAACAGCATCACCACTCCGAGTAAAATCATTTTTTTACTGTGTCTATTCATAATATTCTGCTCCAAAATTTCTGGTCAAGGGGCGGGGTTTAACTCCGCCCCTCTATTTTATGTCTCTTGTCCTTAATTCCAGCAGTTATTTACTCTTTATTAGGAACCACAAAATCAAAACCCGTCCAGTTTGCCGGTGTCATCACAGCTACCGGGTCATAAATCGAATCTACTCCCCATGCATCACCTGATGCGTTGTTGGAGGCCTGGATCGCCTGGAATTCAAAGTCTAATTTATAGGACATACCCTGATATTTATTGCCTGTGTTCGGACCATCCACACATACAGTCAGGGCAAATTCAAAGGGATTGCTACCAGGTGCTAATGGGCCGCTTTCATAATACCACCAGTCATCGGTGTGTTTATACCATCCCGCAGGAGCAGTAACTGTTACCAGATCCGGATTACTGTCTGCCATAGCAGTCCAGCTTCCGTCATCAATGGTCCCCCACTCACCTGAAAACTGAAAACGGAGCAGGGCATTTTTTGTCCCATCATTGGTAATTTCAAATTTCTTATCCTTGCAATCTCCCGGGTTAACAACTTCCCATATGTCGCCATCAATACCAGCCCAGCCATCTACGACACCAATGTCCAAAGTTCCGGCCGTAAAAAAGTTATCTACTTCTTCCGAATCGGTAAACCAGGCCATGGTCGCGCCGCCAACGGCAGCCGCTGCAAGAAGAATAACCAGCACGCTCATCAAGATTTTTTTACTCATTTCTTTCCCTCCAGATTATTAAGATATTGTATTAGTTGATGGCAACCCGGCCACCTTGCCTGGCAAGGCCCGCTGGCTTTGCGTCCCTGCCTCGCGGCAGGTTTGCTTTTCCCAGTTACGCGAATCATCTTATCGTTCTTTTTTAACACTTCCCCTGCTGTCCCAAAATTATTGTGGGCTAATGATTCCAGGGGTTTGTCCCCCAGACAGAATTGATAGCCCCGTTGGACCACTGCACGGCTTCCGCCTCGAGCGATACCGAGATATTATCGACATCTCCATCAGCTGCACAGTAAGTAAAACAAACACCTACATTATCGCCTGGATAAACCAGTGTCGGCCCCCCGGCAGCAGTGCCGTAGTAGTACCAGCCGTCACCGCCCGGGAACCAGTAATCCTCACTCTGCGAACAGAGGGATATACTTACCGGAACAGCTCCCCCGTAGAGGATGCTCAGGTAAACATCGGCGGAAGCTCCCTGGTAGGGGAATATTACAACTGTGTCATACTCAAAAATATTATTATTGACATTGAACTTCCAGCCCAGCTTTCCCGGTGCGTCATTAGTGGGAGGGTCTACCCCGGCATAAATGTGAACTTCCCCCATCTCTTCACCAATTGTCTCAAATTGGAAATAGAGCCTTTCTCCATCATCCCAGAAATAAGCATCGCCGGTGTCAGTGTAATTAGACCCGTATAATATATCCAGCTTTAACTTGTTACTCTCTGTATATACACCAAGAGGATAAACAAAGTACTGGCTCCAATCACCTCTTGTAAATGGTGTTCCATTAGGTTTCCCAACCCAGGCAGTTTCAGTGCCGACCTCAAGGTGGACGGCGATATAGATGTGGCAATCGACAGCAGCAGTAGCACTCGGTTTGACTCTCACATAGGATCTTTTGCTGCCCGTGCTTGTGAAATTCCACGATAGTTCTTTACAGGATGGAGCAACGGTAGCCATCTTTACTTCAGTGTTAAGCACCTGATTATCATCGGAACCGGTATTATCTTCGCCAGGATCTTCTCCATTACTACCGGATTCCTCTTCATCTCCACTGCCCTCATTACCGTCAAGGTTTTCATCTCCGGTGCCCTCTTCACCACCGGTACCGTCTTCACCAGGGAGCTCTTCACCGGCGCCTTCATCATTGCTGCCTTCTTCACCGCTGTCGCCTGTGCCGGGTTCTTCTTCCCCGGTATCTTCTTCTCCGGTATTATCGCCTTCGCTGCCTTCATCCCCGGGATCATTTTCATTTAAGTCTTCAGGTGTCATCGAACGGGTGCTGAAAGATTGAATTTCCGTCATCATGAC
>JAXHVH010000010.1:29981-55516 GCA_034189085.1 Bacillota bacterium
CCCCGGTATCTTCTTCTCCGGTATTATCGCCTTCGCTGCCTTCATCCCCGGGATCATTTTCATTTAAGTCTTCAGGTGTCATCGAACGGGTGCTGAAAGATTGAATTTCCGTCATCATGACCGGCTCACTGAGGTTAACTGTGCCCGCCGTGAAAATATTCTGGCTGATGTTATCACCGGCGGAAAACCAGGCCTGTGTTACACCGGCAAGCGAAAAGACCATCATCACCAGGAGCAATATGCTGGTGGAAAGTCTGCTGTTCAACTTCAAACTCAATTTGTTCCAGTTAAATCTTTTCATTCGCCAATCCTCACTTCTTGAACAATTATGCAAAGCACTTTTGCGCACACAATTTAATTATTCATATCAACGCTATAGGTCTGAGATTGTACCCTATCGGTGAAATATGAGAGCGATACAGGCGTTTTGGCAAATAAAAGTAAAAATGCTGCGGTGATAACCACCACGGCGGTTATCTTCACAATTATCTCCACCGCATTTATTTTCTTCCGATAAACAACACTGTGCCTGCTCATCTTACCACCCCGCCACAAATTTTTACCCGGTTCAGGAAACGCTCTTTTTATCTTCCCATTGTTTGATCTTTTTATTGTCCTCACGCCCGGCGGACAGTTCCGCCGCATCGTTGATCAAATTACCCAGTTCAAGGACACTGCGGAAAGCAGCACTTTTCTTACCGTCAAGCCACTGGATCGAACCCTGCATATCGGCATTGCGCCGGTAGCAGACCCTGATGTAAAAAGTCAAATCGTCATTTTTCTTTTTCGTTTTATTTTCACTGCTTATCATTTATCTCTCCCTGAAATACCCGTTTCAACTAATCTTTGCTTTGAAAAGTCCTCAATTCGGTATCCGGTTGAGGATATTCGAGTTCGTCCATCTTTTGCTGCATCAGCAGGATCATTTCAAGAAAATCATTAAAATAGTGGATCCGGCCACTCTGGATATGTTCTATTTTCCCCTGTATGTTTATCCCTTCACCACCGCTTATCCTGACGATAAAATCGGAAGGGCCACCTTTGTTTCTGCATAACTGTTTATTCATTTCGGCCTCCGCAATATATACCTCTTAATCTGAAATATGCATTTAAAAATTACAGGTCAAATAAATCCTGTAACTAATACTATCTTAATGCTGTTATATTTCTGTTATATTTTTGGATTAATAGTACAACGCCATCCCCATATGAGTGACGGCGCCGGTTTCAGAGAGCAAAGATGCAGTTTTAAACGTAGTAAGCATCGGTTTCCAGGGGTAAAAGAGTTTCCACTTTCTTGCGGAGGATTAATTCAGAGAGAGGATAATCTTTTAAAAATCGCTCCTCGATTCTGTCCATAACCTCTTGGGCCTGTTCCCGGTTCAGCCCGGGCAGAAGCAGTAAAAACTGGGCCTCGTTCCAGCGTGTAACAAGATCTCCCTTGCGCAGCGAATCCAGGATTGTCTCCTGCAGGCGATTCATAACTTCTTTCAGGCGCTCCTGCGGCGGAATGCGATAATCAGAATCGGTTATGGTCATGAGGCATAAAAGCACCGATTTGCCGCTTCTTTCGCCGCGCAGCCTTTCCAGTTTATAAAAATAACTAAACAATTCAGCATCACTAAGGTAAGCTCCGTTGCTGACCTGTTTGTCCTTCAATCCTTCCTGTATGACACCCAGATCAAGCTCAAAACTGCCGGCTTCCAGGCCTGCCTGGCGATAAATATTCTTCAAGGCATTGGAAGGCTTGATACCCATTTCCCGGTAAAAAGCAGATGTTACTTCACTGTAGTGAGCCCTCACCCGTGTATTCTGCCCTTCGGCAAGGAGAGCTTCAAGCAGCCTGACATGGATCTTCTCTTCGTAATATTCAACTGCTATGGCCTGTTCACAGAGTTTGATGATTTCTTTGTAAACATGTTTTTTCTTCAATAAATCGGCCAGGGCATAAACACTGTTGAGAAAAAGATTGCGGTAATAAGAACGAAGGGGGATTACCCATTCGCTGAAAGTTGATTCCGGCAGGTATTCTCCCCGGTAGAGATTAATCGCCTGCTGATAAAAATCCGCCGCACCATCAGGGTCTTTTTCACGCAGATCACCGGCCTGATCGGTTAGAGTTTCAAATGCATCTATGTCAATCCAGCAACTTACTTTGTCTTCCCACCGATAAACACCCTGTTTGAAAATTATGTTTGAAGCCAGGGATTCTCCCTCATTTCCCCTGCCGAGAGCCTGCCGCAGGCGGAACATGAGTGCACGCATTACTGTATTGGGATCGGAGTAATCTTTCTCCGGCCAGATAGCTTCAAGAATGGCTTCTGGAAAAAGAGCCCGTCCGCGGTTGGATAGGAGGTACCTGAACACCTCCCACATCTTCTTGGACCGGCTACTGCTCTCACTGATTACAGTATCGCCGCGGCGAATATAGAATTTGCCAAGGGTAAAAATGCAATAATCTTCATTGCAAATTGTCTGGTTGACACCCGGCATGTTAATCCCTACTTAATAAAAATATTGTTTGCCGTTATATTGGCAGTGTAACAATGTAGTTATTTCGACAATTTCAGCCGCCTTCCTCCCAGTTAGCACATTGTTTACCATTTTTTTTCTATAAATCCATAATCAGAACTTATATTTAATTAATTTCGCTGACACTCAAACAAGCGCCATTCTATATTTACCTTGTGCAGTAATTGAAAAGAAATAGCCGCCTAATCAAGGTTCTGCTCCGCTTTTCTCACATTCTCGTTATGTTCCTGCAGGGTCCGGGAAAAATAGTGTTCGCCCGTGTCATCATACTTATAATTGAAGTAAAAATAGTCGGACTCCTCAGGGAACAAGGCTGCCCTGATGGACGTTTCGCCCGGCGCGGCAATTGGCCCGGGAGGTAACCCGGCATGAAGGTAAGTATTGTACGGTGAAGGGATCATTGTGTCGGCGGTGGTAAGAAACTCTTTGGTTTCACCGAGCACATACTGAACGGTAGCACAGGATTCCAGAGGTTGGCCAATCCGTAAACGATTGTAAAATACCCCGGCAATTAAAGCCCTTTCGTGATCGACCCGTCCCTCCCGTTCCACTATTGATGCCAGGGTAAGGATCTCATGCAGGCTGTACTCCCTTTCCTCCAATGCTGCAACAAAATCCGGCGAACTGATAATTTGATCCAGCCGCTGCATCATCAGGACAATTATTTCTTCTTCATTAAACTCACCGGTTATTTCATAGGTGTCGGGGAAAAGATACCCTTCCAGCATGTATTCCACCTCGGTGCTGTCAATCTCCCGCAGGTATGGAAAACGGGAGAGGATGTTTTCTGAAGGGTTCCGTGCAAGGCTAAGAAATTCCTCTTCTTCAACCAGATTCTCTTCCGTCAGCCTGGCGGCTATCTCTTCTATCTTAAATCCTTCCGGGATTGTAAACCAGATCGTCTCGTGATACACTTCTCCCTTTTGAATAAGAGCAGCAATTTCTGCAAGCCTCATAGCCGGACTCAGTTTATACTGGCCGGCAATAAAACCCCGATCGAGTTCATTGCGGCGGGCATAAAATCGAAAGGCCAGTTCATTTTGAATCAGCCTTTCTTCATAAAGTATGGAAGCAATCGATTCGGTACCGGCTCCGGATGGAATTTCGATAACTTTGTATTCATCTTCGGCTGCAGTATCAACCGGCTGCAGCATTTGTTGATAATAACTATTCAGGGCATAAACCGCTGCCATGGCCACTATAAACAGGAGAGCAAGAATAATCAATATTCTTTTAAGCATCTTTCAGCCCCTTTAGAAAGGATCTTCTTCGTCTTCCATCTCGTTCATCTCCACACGTTCTCCCCAGACTGCCGCAACCACATCCCATTCAGTATCATCATCTACTTCAACCAGCATTTCTTCTCCTTCTGCCATCTCAATCCGGAAGATGTAAGCATCGTCTTCAAAATCAATTTCGGCATTCTGTTCGTCTTTTTCCACATAAATAACCGGAACCAGAATGGCATACTCTTTCAGGTCCACGGGAAAACGATCCACCATGGCAAAATCGTGTTCGTTTCCTTCTTCGTCAACTAAAACCAGAATATCTGTTCTTTCTTCTCCGTTGTCTTTCATTTTATGCACCTCATTTTTCCTGCAGGCTGTTTCTATAACTACAACCGGCATGTTCGTCCTTTTCCCTCAGCGGGAAGATATATATAAATCGAGGATTAAAGCCGCCGCCAGCTTGTCTCTTGTTTCACGGCGTTTCTTGCGGCTTGCCCCCCCCGCAATCATAGTTCTTTCAGCACCGGCCGTAGTAAGCCGTTCATCGATTAAGATAACCGGCAAATCCAGTTTCCGGCGCAATTTTTCAGCAAATTTTTCCGCTTTTTCCGAAGCCGTCCCCCTGCTCCCATTCATTTTGAGCGGATTGCCAACTACCACTTCAGTAACTTCGTAGTGCCGGCAGATGCCCTCAATTTCATTCAGGGCATCTTCGAGCCGGTCATAGCTGATGACAGAGATCCCCTGTGCAGTCAAGCCCAGGGGATCGGTAACCGCCACACCGATACGTTTTTCTCCGGGATCTAAACCGAGTATGCGCACTGTTGTCTTTTCCTTATCTTTGTTTCTTAGAGCCTGTTTTTTTCAGCAAGTTCAAGGTAGGTGCCAACCATTTCTTCAAGCAGCTCATCGCGTTCAACCTGTCGAATCAGGCTGCGAGCGTTCTTGTGGCTGGTAATATAAGCCGGATCGCCCGATAGAAGATAGCCCACCAGCTGATTTAAAGGATTATATCCCTTTTCTTTAAGAGCCTGGTAAACTGTTGTCAGGACTTTCCGGGCCTTGTTATCAGTCTCTTCACCTTCCACTCTGAAAAGAACAGTTTCTTCATGATTATCCTGCATATTCAGATCCTCCGGCTTTGTGATTATTTTTTGGACGGGCTTTTTTATTTCAACTGAGCCCGGATCAAATCTTCAACTTTCTGAAGTGCTTCAGGTAAGGCTTCCGGGTTTTTACCACCGGCCTGGGCCAGCTCCGGTTTGCCTCCGCCTCCGCCGCCAACCATTTTGGCTACTTCCTTGATAATTTTGCCGGCATTGAGGCCTCGTTTTACCAGCTCGGGAGTCACAGAACCAACGAGAATCACCTTCCCGTTGCTTGCAGCACCAAGAACGATAACCGCTGAATCAAGCCTGTTTCTGATCTCGTCAACAGCTAATCGAAGGGCCTCAGCACTCTCGGCCTGAACAGATGTGCTGAGAACCTTGACTCCTTCCACTTCTTTAACCGATGAAACCAGGGAAACTGCTTCCAGGGAAGCCAATCGCTGCTTCATCTCCCGTTCTTTTTTCTGCAGCTGTTTGTGTTCGGTTATATGTTCGGCAAATTTTTGTTCAAGCAGATTGGTAGAAGCATTTAGCTCATGAGCGATCAACCTGAGCAGTTTATCTTTTTCCACTGTCTGCCGGTAAGCTTTCATACCCGCTACCGCTTCGATACGGCGCAAACCTGAACCGATTCCTTCTTCGGTGACAATTTTAAACAGGCCTATATCGCCGGTAGCCGAGACATGGGTTCCGCCGCATAACTCCCTGGTATATCCTCCGGCAGATACCATCCGCACTTTTTTTTGATCATACTTTTCAGTAAAAAGCGCTGTTGCTCCCGCTTTTTTAGCCTCTTCCAGGGTAGTTACAGTGGCTTTAACTTCAACATTGGCCATAATCATCCTGTTTACTTCTTCTTCCACCGCCAGCAGCTCTCCTTCGGTCAGAGCTGAAAAATGATTAAAATCGAAACGCAGGCGGTCGGCGGCGACCAGGGAACCGGCCTGGTTTACATGATCGCCCAGAGTATTGCGCAGAGCCCGGTGAAGAAGGTGAGTGGAAGAATGGCTGCGGCAGGTACCCTGTCTTCTTCCGTCGTCAACCACAGCCAGCACTGTTTCTCCTGCGTCTATTTCTCCTTCTTCAACCTTACCCCGGTGGATAATCTGTCCGCCTGGAGTAAAGACGGTGTCTTCAATCCTGATCTGTCCTCGCTGTCCTTCAATCGTCCCCCTGTCTCCAATCTGGCCTCCTGCCTCAGCATAAAATGGGGTTCGATCCAGCAATATCTCCACAGCTTCCCCCTGTTTTGCCGCTCTACGTTCTTCTCCATCAACCAGCAGCAGCAAAACGCAAGCCTCATTTTTTAGCATTTCGTATCCTGTAAAAATGGTATTCAAATTTTCGGCTGACCGATAGCGAGAAGCTTTCCCGCGATCGACGCTGTTGTGGGCAGCAGCCCTGGCTCTTTCCTGCTGCTCCCGCAGGTTCTGTTCAAAAGATGCCCTGCCAATTTCAAGTCCTTCTTCCTCCAGGATTTCAGCTGTTAAATCAAGGGGAAATCCGTAGGTATCGTAGAGTTTAAATGCCTGTTCACCGGGTAAAACCTTCTGCCCATTACGCCTCATTTTTTCAATGTAATCGTTCAGGATCTCTGTCCCCTGGGCCAGGGTTTCCTGAAATTTTTCTTCTTCTACCTTTACAATCTGGCGGATGTAGTCCTGTCGTTCTTTAAGCTCCGGATAGGCGGGACCCATCAGATCTGTCACCAGGGTAACAGCATCGGTCATGAAACTGCCCTCAATACCAAGAAGTTTGCCGAAACGGATCGCCCGCCGCAGGAGGCGGCGGAGAACATAACCCCTTCCCTCATTGGACGGCAGTACACCATCGGCTATTAAAAATGTAGTCCCGCGGCTGTGTTCGGTAACGATACGCAACGGCACTTCTTCTCCACGTTTACCGGCAACGGCAAGATTGGAAAAGTGATTGTAAAGAGGTTTCACAAGGTCGGTTTCATATAATGAATGTACTCCCTGCAGGGCTATGGCCATCCTCTCCAGTCCGGCCCCGGTATCGATATTTTTATGTTCCAGCTCGGTTAATTCACCATTCAGTTCCCTGTTAAACTGGGTAAAGACAAGGTTCCAGATTTCCAGGAAACGGTCACAATCACAGCCAACAGCACAGTCGGGACGGCCGCATCCCACTTCTTCGCCCAGATCAAAATATATCTCGGAACAGGGGCCGCAGGGGCCTAAACCAATTTCCCAGAAATTATCTTCTTTGCCCAGCCTGACTATCCGATCGGCGGGGACTCCAATTCTTTCATTCCATATTTTAAAAGCCTCTTCGTCTTCTTCGTAAATGCTCACCCAGAGCCGATCCACAGGTAAGCGATAACCATTGAGGACCAGATCCCAGGCCCATGAAATGGCCTCTTCTTTAAAATAATCGCCAAAAGAAAAGTTGCCGAGCATCTCAAAAAAAGTGGCATGTCTGCCTGTGTGGCCAACGCGATCAATATCGGGTGTGCGCACGCATTTTTGACAGGTGGCCACCCGGGGATGCGGCGGTTTCTTTTCACCGGTAAAATAAGGTTTCAAGGGAGCCATGCCGGCACCTATTAAAAGCAGTGTTGGATCACTCTGAGGTATAAGTGAAAAGCTGGGCATGATCAGGTGATCTTTGGCACTGAAATAATCTAAAAAGATTTCGCGAATTTTACTGGATTGCATCGGCTGACCTCCCTTTTGGGTTACCGCAATTATATCTGTTTTCAAGAAGACGTGTCAATAAAAGGAGCGTCTAAAACGCTTTAACTTCCTATATCTTCTCCAGCTTGCCACGACCGCGGGTAACTGTTTTAAAACCATCAATAAAGGAGTGGTTTAACCGAGATGGAATTTCAATTACTACCTTGATTTCCTGACCGTAATCTGCTTTATGGATTAACCCGTTTTTACTTTCAAGCAGCCTATTGACTGCCCCGAAATCTTCATATGAAATCGCCAGTCGATATAATTGAACAGGTTCCCTGACCTTGAGGACAGTGTTTTCAAGGCAGACCCTGGCGCATTCACGGTAAGCCCTGGCCAGGCCCCCTATCCCCAGCTTGGTACCGCCAAAATAGCGTGTTCCAATGATCAGGGCATCAGAAACTTTATTGCCCTGCAGAGTTTGCAGCATGGGCGGCCCGGCTGACCCGGCCGGCTCGCGATCGTCGAAAGCACGTTCAGACATATCACTGCCCATTCCAATGCGGAAAGCATAGGCATGGTGTGTTGCATCTGGAAATTCGGCAGCTACACTTTCAAGGTATCGCTGGACTTCTTCGTCAGATTCAACATGGAAAAGACTGGCTATGAAGCGAGATTTTTTGACATTGAACCACTGCCGCACTGCTTTTCCCGGGGTCAGGTAGTTTTTAGAAGAAGGCATCGTTTCACTCTTCCGGTGGATTATCTTTTTGTTCACGTTCTATTTTGCTTATGTTCTCCAGGTAACCCTTGAGCTCTCCTTCCCGTCCCTGGGCGGTGGGATGGTAAAACTGTTTACCCACCAGGGCGGGAGGCAGATATTCCTGTGCCGTGTAATGTTCCGGATAATCATGGGGATAACGATAACCCACCCCATGTCCCATTTTTTTTGCGCTTTTGTAACTGCTGTCTTTCAGGTGGTCGGGGACCGACCTGTTTTCCTCCTCCTCTACCATTTTCGTGGCTTCTTCAAGAGCCAGGTAAGCGGCGTTGCTCTTGGGAACCGAAGCCAGGTATGTGGCAGCCTGGGCCAGGGGGATTCTTCCTTCCGGTAGTCCGATCATCTGTACAGCCTGGGCGGCGGCAACAGCAAGGGGTAAAGCATGTGGATCGGCATTGCCGATATCCTCCGAAGCACTGATAATCAGCCGGCGGGCGATAAAAAGCGGGTCTTCTCCTCCATTGAGCATGCGGGCCATCCAGTAGAGGGCTGCGTCGGGATCGCTGCCTCGTATCGACTTGATGAAAGCTGAAGCCATGTCAAAGTGGCTGTCACCGTCACGATCGTACCTGAGCAGCCGTTTCTGCATAGCTATGGCAGCAGTATTGGCTGTAATGTTGATCGAATCTTCGTCTCCTTCTCCAATCAAGACAGCCATTTCGAGGGCATTTAGAGCAGCCCGGGCGTCACCGTTGGCCTTATCGGCAAAATAATCCAGAGCTTCAGGATCTATTTTAATATTGATCTTACCCAGGCCGCGGTCAGGATCAGCGAGTGCTTCGTTCATCAGGGTGATAATTTCACTTTTCTGCAGAGGTTCAAAAGGGAAAAGCCGCAGCCTCGAAAGCAGAGGCGCCGTCAGATAAAAGAAGGGATTTTCGGTGGTAGCACCAATAAAAATAACGGTTCCCTGCTCCACCGCTGCCAGAAGAACATCCTGCTGCGCTTTGTTAAAACGGTGTATTTCGTCGATGAACAAAATTGTCCGTTTACCGTGCAGTGACCAGTTATCCCGTGCTTCATCGATCACTGACCTCACTTCTTTGACTCCGGACGCGATGGCATTTACCTGGACAAAATCAGCTTTTGTGACCGATGCAATAACTTTTGCCAGGCTAGTTTTCCCCGTTCCCGGAGGCCCGTAAAAGAGAAGGGAAACCAGGTGATCAGATTCAATAATTCTCTGCAGAGGCTTACCGGGACCTACTATTTTCCCCTGGCCGACAAATTGAGAAAGGTTTTCCGGTCGCATACGTCGTGCCAGCGGCCCTTCTTCTCTGATCTTTTTCTCCCAACCAAGGGTTATCAAGTCCACCTCTTAATCCCCTTCCTTTTTCTTCTATTTGAGTACCTGTTATGTTACAGTCTCCGGGACGTGTCCGTTTTATGCAAAGGCATCAACCCGTTGGAGGTTATAAAAAACACTCCCTACCCAACACCGGCCCGGTGTCAGCAAGGAGTGCTTCTGGACTTTGACTGGTTTTCCACAACGGCCTGCTCATTAAAAAAATTTTTTATTCGTTTTCTTCTTCAATAACACGATCAACCGCCGCCCGGGCGAATTTCAAGTTAAGGTTATCGGCAACTCTTAGCGAAATTGTCATATCGTCAATTTCCTTGATCACTCCGTGAATACCGCCTATTGTAACAATACGATCACCTTTATTCAGGCTCTTAAGCATTTCCTGCCTCTTTTTCTGCTGTTTCTGCTGTGGACGAATCAGCAGGAAGTAGAAAAGGACAAACAACAGAATAAGCGGGATAAATGGTCCTAAAGATTCCAGGTTCACTAATCAGCACCTCCATATAAATATTTAAGTTTTGGCCCCTCTTCCCGGTAGTACCGTTCAAACCGGTTTTCATTTAAAGCTTTCCTGATTTCCCACATCAACCGATTTAAGTAATACAAATTGTGATAAGTAGTCAGGCGCAGGCCCAGTATTTCTCCTGCATTCAGCAGGTGCCTGATATATGCCCGGCTGTAATTCCTGCAGACGGGGCAGTTGCAATTTTCATCCAGCGGAGAAAGATCCGTCGCATAGACACTGTTGCGTATCTGCAGGTAACCCTGGCCGGTCATTACCCTTCCATTACGGGCAATGCGGGTCGGCAAAACACAGTCAAATATATCTATTCCCCAACGCACTCCTTCAAGCAGGGCATCCGGGGAACCTACACCCATCAGGTAGCGCACTTGATCCGCTGGCAGTTCATCCACCGTCCAGCTTAATGTTTCATACATTAAATCTTTCGGTTCGCCAACACTTAAACCGCCAACTGCATAACCATCAAAACCTATTTCAACCAGTCCGGCTGCTGAAGCTCGGCGCAGATCCTTATAAACACCACCCTGAACAATGGCAAAGAGTGCCTGCTCTTCACGCAGGTGAGCATGCTTGCTTCGTTCAGCCCACCTGGTGGTCCGTTCCACCGCCCTGTTTACCTCTTCATATTCAGCCCGGTAGGGCGGACATTGATCCAGCACCATAGCAATATCGGAGCCGAGCATATTCTGAAGTCTTACCGCTCTTTCAGGGGTCAGATAATGCCTGCTCCCGTCAATATGGGAAGTAAATTCCACCCCCCCATCTTCGACTTTTCGCAAACCGCCGAGGCTGAACACCTGGAAACCGCCGCTGTCAGTTAATATGGAGCCTTTCCAGTTCATAAAAGAATGGAGCCCACCGTGGCGGGCGATTATTTCTGCTCCCGGCCGTAAGAAAAGATGATAGCAATTGCCCAGAATTAAACCGGCGCCAATCTGCTCCAGTTCATCAACTGTCAAACCCTTAACAGTCCCCTGAGTCCCCACAGGCATAAATGCCGGTGTTTCGATAACATTGTGCCCTGTTTCCAGGAGCCCTCTGCGAGCAGCAGTCTCGGAGCATTTTTTTATCACGGTAAATTTTACGGGCATCTGATCATCTTTCCCTTAGCTTATCTTAAGAAAGCGGGGCTGTCAATTGGCAACCGGGGCTCCTCTGACAACAACTTTTGATCTTTCTCTATCCCTTTTCAATTCAAATAATCAGCATGCAGTCACCAAAACTAAAAAACCGGTATTGCCTGGAAACTGCTTCATTATATGCATGCAAAATATTTTCTCTTCCGGCGAAAGCGCTGACCAGCATCAGCAGGGTGGAACGTGGTAAATGAAAATTTGTAAGCAGAGTGTTAACAGCGCGAAATTTAAACCCGGGGTAGATATATAGATCAGTCCACCCGGCCGCTTCTCCTGCGAAGTACCCGTTACTGTCGGCTAATGTTTCCAGAACGCGACAAACTGAAGTCCCCACAGCAACAATACGACCCCTTCTTTCCCTGGCCTTGTTAAGAGCATCAACCGTACTTTTCTGCAGCTGATAATATTCCCGGTGCATTACATGCTCCCGGATGTCGTCTTCTTTAACCGGCTGGAAAGTCCCCGGACCAATGTGCAGAGTGATAAAAGCTTTTTCAACACCCTTTTGATCCAGCTCGGCGAAAACCCTGTCAGTAAAATGGAAACCGGCTGTCGGCGCCGCAGCCGATCCTTCCCTGGCTGCGAAAATGGTCTGATACTGATCGGGATCTGACAGTTCTTTTTTTATGTATGGTGGGAGGGGCACTTTGCCCAGACGGGGCAGCATTTTTTCAATTGGTTCCCTTACTGAAAAACTGATCTCCCGCAGCCCCTTTTCGGCATAGTCTTCAATCAGAGCAGTTACGCCCTCTTGAAGAGATACTTTTATTCCCGGTTTTAGCTTGCGGCCAGGCTTAACCATGGCTACCCATCTTTCATCTCCACACCGGTGAAGGAGAAGGATTTCAACCGCAGTATCCTTTCCCTGTATTCTTCCCAGCAGGCGCACCGGAAGTACTTTGGTATCGTTTAAAACCAGAAGATCACCCTTTTTTAAATATGCGGAGATTCTATTGAAGATGGAATGCGTTATTTCTCCTGTTGTTTTTTCCAGAATCATCATCCGCGATTGGTCTCTTTCTGCCAGCGGTTCCTGGGCAATCAGTTCAATGGGCAAATGATAATCATAATCGCTGAGTTTGTATTCTACCAAAGGACACCTTTTCCTGCGAAGGGAAATACGTGCGAGTCGTTTTTATCACAACCGTATATCCTCTCCGGTTAATATTCGATCTCACCCTGTGCTGCTTTCTCAGTCAACCTGTTGAAGAACTGACTACAAACCAAAACATTATCAAGCGGTTCACCGCCGTAAAAGGTTCATCAGCAAAGTGAGGACTATGCTCAAAAGAATCATCGTTGCCAGGGGAAAATAAAAAGTAAAATTTTCCCTTTGAATAAAAATATCACCGGGCAGCCGTCCCAACCCGAGCCGGCTGAGCAGTAAAAGCAACAGCCCGAGGGCGGCAATTAGACCGCCACCGATAAGCAGTATTCTCGCTAGATGTTCCATTGTGGGCATCGTTACCACTCTCTCTCCATCAGATCCATTTGATTACTGTAACCAGCTCAAGAAATTAAAAACCAAAATTAACCACAGCGGGCGGCCGGGTCTTACCAGAGTTTTTGCTGGTCAGTTACATTTGGTTTTAGATTGAGGTAGGTGTATACCTCACCGGTTACCATTCTCCCGCGGGCAGTCCTTTTCAGCAAACCCAGCTGCATCAGGTACGGCTCATAAACATCCTCCAGGGTTTCCGGTTCTTCACTTATACAGGCAGCCAGGGTATCCAACCCCACCGGCCCTCCTTCAAATTTCTCCACCAGGGCAGTAAGCAACCGCCTGTCAATTTCATCAAGGCCAAGCCGATCAAGCTGGAGCATCTGCAACGCTTCTTCGGCCACATCTGCCGTGATCACATTATCCGCTTTTACCTGGGCATAATCGCGCACTCTCTTGAGCAGGCGGTTGGCTACACGTGGCGTCCCACGGGAAGCCCGGGCAATGATGGCCGCCCCTTCCTGTTCAGCCTTGATGTTCAATATGCCGGCTGAACGGATGACAATCTGTTCCAGCTCTTCCGGGGTATAAAATTCCAGTCTATCAACCACACCGAAGCGATCACGCAAGGGAGATGTCAGAAGACCGGCGCGGACGGTCGCTCCGATCAGGGTAAATGGCGGCAGATCAAGACGCAGGGAACGGGCTCCCGGCCCCTTGCCGATGATAATATCGAGAGCATGATCTTCCATGGCCGGGTAAAGTATCTCTTCCACTGATCTGCTCAGGCGGTGTATTTCATCAATAAATAAAACATCACCGGGCCCAAGGTTTGTAAGGATAGCAGCCAGATCACCCGGTCGTTCAATGGCTGGTCCGGCGGTAATCCTGATGCTAACCCCCAGTTCCCAGGCTATAATGTGAGCCAGGGTTGTCTTGCCAAGCCCGGGTGGCCCATAGAGTAAAACATGATCGAGCGCTTCCCTGCGGTCCAGGGCTGCTTTTATATAGATAGTAAGTTTTTCTTTGATCTTTTCCTGGCCTATGTATTCATCCAGGGAACGCGGCCTCAGGCCTATCTCAAGCTGGGGATCGTCTTCAGCCTGACGCTGCGCCGATATAATTCTATCCTCGCCCATTTTATTCCTTTCCTCGTCCTTCCCGGCAGCTTTGCCTTAATCACGGGCCATACTTTTTAAAGCCCTCTTCAAAATTTCTTCACTGGATGCTTCCCTGTCCTCTTCAACCGCTCTGTGAACAGCGGCAGCGGCTTCTGCACCCGAATAACCGAGAGCACAGAGGGCTTCGGTAATTTCATCCATTGTCGAAACCGCCCCTTTCACCGGTTGTCCGGCGGAAAGTTCCATCACCGAGAGGGCTCTCGGCAATTTTTCTTTCAGTTCAAGAATCAGTCGTTGCGCTGCTTTGCGGCCGATCCCGGGAGCGCGGCAAAGCTGGGCAATATTTTCTTCCAGGACAGCAATATAAAACTGGGAAACGCTGAATATACCGAGCAGGGATAGGGCCAGACGCGGCCCAAAACCGCTTACCCCGATAATCAGGTTGAAAAGCTTCCTCTCATCTTCTCCCCTGAAACCATAAAGCTGCAGTTCATCTTCCCTGATCATCAGGCGGGTGTAAAAGGTAATTTCCTGTCCTACCTTTGAAGAAAGATCATCCTGAGCCGGCGGCATTTCCAGCGAAAAACCGATACCGCCAATATTGACAACCGCTTTCCCCGGGGCTGCCGCAACGAGTTTTCCTCTCAGATAATCAATCATTTAAGGCCGCCCTCCCTTTACTGCTTCCTGATAGCGCCGGTTCTGCAGATAGCAGAGTGATGCAGCCATAGCATCTGCTTCATCATCAACGGCAGGCGGCTTCGGAAGCCTCAGCAACATCTGCACCATCTTCTGAACCTGGGCCTTGTCAGCCTTGCCATAACCGGCAACAGCCTGCTTTATTTGCAACGGTGTATATTCATAAAGTTCAAGATCAAACCGGGCTGCAGCAAGAATAACCACTCCACGGGCTTCTCCAACCTGAAAAGCAGTGCGTACATTCTTGCTGAAAAAAATTTTTTCCACTGCCATGGCCACCGGTTTATATTCTTCTATGAGCTCAGCAATCTTCTGATGGATCGCCTTCAGTCGTAGAGCGGGAGGGGTTTCCTTGGCAGTTCTGATACATCCGGAAGCAATTAAAAGGAAATCATTCCCCTTTTCTTCGATGATACTGTAGCCTGTTATCGCCACACCCGGATCGATTCCCAGGACTTTCATATAGTCTCTCCACCTATCTTTACCCGGGCCTCTTGCTCATCAGGCCAGCAGCTCTTCGGGAATATCATAATTAGCAAAAACGTTCTGAACATCGTCATGTTCATCTAAAGTTTCCATCAGCTTGATAATTCGGCCTGCCATTTCCGGGTCGGTGATCTCAATAGAATTGTTGGGCAGCATCGTTATGTCTGATGAGGCAATTTTTATGCCTTCATCCTGCAGCTTCTGCTTTACCTCTTCGAAATTATCCAGCTCGGTGATAATGCTGTAAGTTTCATCATCCTCCTGCTTGAGATCTTCGGCTCCCGCTTCAATGGCAACCAGCATTAGATCATCTTCGCCTATCTGCAGATCTTCTTTATTGATAGTGATCAAGCCCTTGCGCTTGAACATCCAGGCTACACATCCCGATTCACCAAGGCTTCCACCGTGTTTGGAGAAGATATGGCGTATTTCCGCTGCGGTCCGGTTGCGGTTATCGGTCATGATGTCAACGAGCACGGCCACCCCACCTGCAGCATAACCTTCATAACTGGCCTGTTCAAAACTGGTTCCTTCCCCACCGCCGATTCCCTTCTGGATGGCCCGATCGATATTATCACCGGGCATATTATTGTCGCGAGCCTTTTGCACAGCCAACCTCAGGCGAAAGTTGGCATCCAGATCATCACCGCCTTCCCGGGCAGCCACTGTAATCTCCCTGGCAATTTTTGTAAATATTTTACCTTTCTGGGCATCCGCCCTCGCCTTGCGATGCTTGGTGTTCGCCCATTTTGAATGTCCTGACATCGACATTCCTCCTTTTATGATCAATCAATATTCGATGCTCAAGTTACCAATTCCCTGAAATCTTCTGATAGCAAATTTTCACTGCCTTTCCAGTTTGTCCTTGTTAAAAATCACTATCTGAAAATATCCTCTCTTTTTTCTAAAACCATGAGCAAGGGCAACCCCAGTCCATAACAGGCAATAACCTGTCCCACTCCCACCCATGCCACAGTAAGATAAAAGGGAAGTTTCAGAACCCAGTGCAGCACCGCTCCCACAATCAGCGCATTTATGATCACAGGTGGCAGAGGAACAAACCAGCGCTGTTTTATTTTTGTAACCAGGTAAGCCGAGAGCAAAGTGGCTATACTGCCAAATACGATATCAATTATTCCATATCCACCATAAATATTGGCAATCAGGCAACCGACGAATAATCCCGGCACAGCTGCTCCAGTAAAAAAAGGCAGAACCATCAGCATCTCCGATATGCGAACCTGGATCATACCGTAACTGATGGGAGCAAATATTACTGTCAGCAGGGCATAAATCGCTGCAATCATGGCCGCCCTGGTCCAGTAGGAAAAGCGCTTTTTATTTGAAAACCCCATCTCCACTGTCCCTTGTTTTTTTATTAAGCAGGGTATCTGCGACCTGCTTTATATATTATAAATTGATCCGACAAAAAATAAAAGGTGCTTCAATCCGGCCCTTTTATTTTTCACACCTGTATTTATCCACAATGTAATTCCTGAACAGGCACACGGCCAGGCTGTGAATGCGGCGTCGATGACAGACCAGATAGAGCAATCGATGCATATCCAGATCCCTGATCCGGTAAAGCTCAATTTTACCGCTGGCAGCTGCATCTGTAACAGACATTCTTGACATAACAGTGATCCCAAGGCCTGCTATTACCGCCTGTTTGATACCTTCCAGGCTGTTAAAATAGGTTACGCTGAGGAAATCATCCAGCTGCAGTTCCTTTTCTGCCAGTTTCTTTTCCCAGAACTGCCTTGTAGCCGATCCCTGCTCCCTCATCAGCAAATCTTTGGAAATAATATTATCCAGCGGTATACCGCTTTCTTTATAGGCAGGATCGTTAAATAGAGCTCTGGGAGTACAGAGAACCAGCTCATCTTCAATGAGAGGCAGATAATCAACTTTTTCATCTTCCTTGCGTGAACCAACAAAACCGAGATCGTAATCGTAGCTCTGAATCCCTTCCAGCACAGCACCGGTGTCAAGAATATTTATTTTAAATTCGATGGCCGGGCAGCTTTTCTTAAAACCCGCCAGGATAGATGGAAGCAGGTAAGTGCCTGGAACCGTGCTGGCACCAACACGAACCATTCCGGCAGCTTCTTCATTCCTGGCGGAAAGTTTGTTTTTAAATTCATCTTCCAGGTTGATGACAGCCTGAGCATAATCAAGGAAAAGCTGGCCAATTTCCGTTAAAACTGGTTCACGGGCCTTTGAGCGGTCGAAAAGGGCAAAACCCAGTTCCTGCTCCAGGTTTTTTATGCGTATACTTACTGAAGGCTGGCTTATATACAACTTATCGGCCGCCCCGGAAAAGCTTTTCAGTGACACTACGTTTATAAAAGCTCTAAGCTGACCAAAATCCATCCAGTAACTTCCTTTCGGCCATTTTTCCCATTATACGTTTTATAGATTTCCAAGTCCACCTGCAACCGAAAAGGGCTCCTTTTCCAGCATCACAGGATGCTGAATAAAGCTGATAAATAAGCCCCTTCTCTTTTTTATCGCCGCCGTATAGCAAACACTGATAATAAAATAAAGCTTATGAAGATCTTTTATAGTGCCACAGCCAATATTTGTGTATAATAACAACAGTTGTCATGTGACTTGAATAATATATCTCTGAGGGTGAGCCAGTGGAACAGAACTGCTACATTACCTTTTTCAGCATTCACCAGGCTATACGTGCCGAAAAACTCCTGGAAACAGAACGATATAAATACAAAATGGTCCCTGTGCCCCGCAGTATCAGTTCGAGCTGCGGCACAGCGTTGCAGTACAAATGCCAGGATATAACAACCCTCAGAGACTTTCTGAGGGAAAGGAATATTGAAATTGACGGTTTATACAGGGTTAAAGAAGAAAAACTGCGAACCCTCTCAGTGGAAATATTATCTTGAATGAAAAGAGGACTTTATAATGACCGGTAATAAAAACAACATATACTTCGATAATGCCGCCACTTCCTGGCCAAAACCAGAAGCGGTATATCGTTCAGCAGAAATCCACATGCGCAGTGCTTTCGGCAATCCCGGCCGTTCCGGACACACCCGAACTCTTGCCGCCGATCGACTTATCTACAGTGTAAGGGAAAGAATGGCCAATTTTTTTAACATAGCGGACCCCGCCAGGATAGCTTTTACACTCAATGCCACCGACGCCCTTAATATGGCCATCAAAGGGCTGCTTGAAAAGGGCGATCATGTTTTATATACCGCCATGGAACATAATGCCGTGCTTCGACCGCTGGCAAGATTAAAAACTGAAGGGACAATCGAAACCACCATGATCCCCTGTTCCGAAGAAGGAATGCCGGATCTCGATTTTTTAGAAAATGCCTATCGTCCCTCCACCAGGCTTTTGATTATCAATCATGCTTCAAATGTCGTCGGGACCATTGCCCCAGCAAGAAAGATGATTGAATCGGCTCATCAAAAGGGAGTGCCGGTGCTTGTTGACAGCGCCCAGAGTGCAGGCTGCATCAAAATTGACATACAGGCTGATAACATCGATCTACTCGCCTTTACCGGCCACAAGGGTCTGCTCGGCCCCACCGGAACCGGGGGACTCTATGTCCGGCCCGGCCTGGGCCTGAAACCGCTGCGTGAGGGGGGAACAGGCAGTCAATCCGATCTGGAGTTTCAACCTGAAAACATGCCCGAGCGGCTGGAAGCCGGTACTTTGAACAGCACCGGTTTGGCCGGCCTGCTCGCAGGCATCAATTACATTCAGGAAAGAGGTCTCGGCAATATCCATGAGTATGAAAAAAAAATCCGCGCCTATCTTTATGAGCGTCTTTTTGATATCAAGGGTATCAACATATTCGGCCCTCCCGAAGCGGATCGCTGCAGCTGCGTTATCTCTTTCAACCTCGGAGATACCGACTGCGGAAGCGTAGGCCACATCCTTGAAAGCAGGTATGGCATATTCTGCAGAACCGGCCTGCACTGTGCCCCTTATGCCCACCGGTCTATTGGGACCTTTCCTGCCGGAACAGTGCGCATCAGTCCGGGGATATTTACTACAACAAACGATATTGATTATTTAATAAAAGCTCTAAAAGAAATTGCCACTCTGGCCGGAATATGAACAACTAATAAATAAAGGAGGAAACAATAATTATGACTGAAAATATTACGAAAGCTGATGATTGTCAGAGAAAAACAGTTCTTTTTATCAGCAGTGACAAACTGGGGAAAGGAAATGACGAACTGGGGAAAACCCTGATACGTAATTTTATCCACACCCTGTCCGGGCAGGAAAATCCTCCTGAGACGATCATTTTTATCAACGCAGGAGTTAAACTGATTGCTGCAGGATCACCTGTTATCGAGGAACTAACAGTATTGCAGAATAACGGAGTAAAAATTCTTGCCTGCGGAACATGCCTGGATTATTTCGACCTGAAAGAAAAAATCATGGTGGGCCAAATAAGCAACATGCACGATATAACAGCCATTCTAATGGCCAGATCACATCTTGTTTCACTTTGACAAGTCCCTTAACATTCAACCTTGATTGAATGATATAGATCGATTCTAACTAAACATTACCCTTAATTTCATGGAGCAGGTGTAAGCGCTTCCAGCAACCCTGAAGATAAAAGGGAGATACCGGCAGCAACATAGAGAGCCGAAAGTGCTAAACCCAGGGCATTGAGAAATAAACCTGCCCTGGCCATAGCATTTTTTTTAGATGCATATGCTATTATGGCTAAAACTAAACCGATGCCGGCCAGAAAAAACCCGAACAGGGGTATAACCCAGGCTATCAACATTATTATCCCGATTTTGACTGAATTTTGGGCCATGGTCTTCCCATTCCTCCAATCCTGCAGTCCTTAAAAAGATTTTCTTATTATAAATCTACCATGCTGTCATTCCTAAAACAATTCATACTGCTAAAAACCTTTGGCAAAATGTCCTTATGCCATTGAGGATGTAAAGTAATATAAAAGATGGAGCCCTTTAAGAGGCAGGCTCCACCTTTGCTATTTCTGGTTATTGTTCTGTGTTGTCACTGCCTGCGGGCCATAATTTTTCTAACCCTGTTAGCCGACAGCATGGGCTCAACTCTCTCCGGAACAAGCCCATGGGGCAGGAACAGAATAACAATGATAATTACCGCTCCCATCAAGGTAAACTCAAGCCACAGGGGATCAATCCCTACATTAAGCAGAAAACCAAACCACTGAGAACGGAAGATAACGATCATGGTTCTCAATATAGTTAGCAGAAAAACCCCCAGGAGCATCCCAATATTACTTCCTATCCCGCCGAGCATCATGAAAGCCCAGGGCCAGAAAGTAAAGGTTAACCTGGTAAAACCAATGGCTGCCACTGTCCCAGTGTAAATAACATAGAGACCTCCGGCAATTGCCGCCAGTGCAGACCCGATCACCAGGCTCTGAGTCCTCACCCTGACTACATTAATACCGGCAGCCGCAGCAGAAACATCATTATCTCTAACCATTCTCAGGTTGCGCCCGAAAGGCGACTTTGTCAGTTTGTTCAGGTAAAGATAGACCAGGAAGGCAACCACAAAAATAAAAAGGACAATGACCGTGAAACGATCAACTGCAAATATCCTGAAAGGATCGGGGACATATACTGGGACACTGCCTCCCACCAAACCTTTCCAGTTGTGACCGACCCACATGAAAAAATCACCAAAGGCCAACAGTGATATGCCAAGGTAAGCTTCTTTCAAACGAATCGCAGGCCGGGAAATTAGCCAACCAATCGCCGCACCAAAAACTCCGGCGAGTATAACACACATCAGTAAAAATCCCAGCGACAGTAACCAGCTGTTCACCAGGAGCTCATTAATTTGGGGGACAACAGTAAAATTAACTGTGTCAGATGCATATTCCACGCCGTAAGGAAGCCCCATGAGCATGGCCATCAGGCGCCCCGGAATTGAACCGACAGCAAAAGCCCCAACGATAACTGCTGCTACCCGCCCAAACTGAGAAATACCGGTGTAGCCAACTTCCAGGTTTAAGCTCATGGTTATGATCGCAAAGACTGCAAATTCAATAAAGATTGTCAGGATGATTGGCAAACCGCTCCTTATAAACAAAAACAGCAGCAGCGCTATAATTATTGCCGAAATCAAAATTTCCCTGAAATAAATAGAATTTTTTAGTTTATTGCCCAAACTGTTTACCGTAATCATGCGCTTGCACCTCTCTTCTTGCCCACTAATGAACCCAGCAGTTTAAACAGAGGTATTCCGGCCAGGCCCCGCGGGAATACCAGCAGGGTAATGACCATCAGGAGAAGGGGAATCCCCATCCTGTATCCCAATACCCATGGCCCAAACCGCTGTGAAAGGGCAAACACTCCGGCGTATTCGGTCATCCCGATAACAAAACCACCGAGAATCCCGCCGTACAAACTGCCCAGACCGCCGAGTATTGCACCGGCAAACATTAGCGGTATAGCATACATCCCCATGACCGGAGTCCCAGTCATGGCCATTGCCATAAAGGATCCTCCAAGAGCAGCCATCCCTCCACTGATTATCCAGGAAACCAGGTAAATACGATCTGAATTGATACCAGAAGCCCCGGCAAGAACCGGGTTTTCAATTGTTGCTCTCATGGCCACACCAAACTTGGTCTTTTTTAGAAAAATATGCAACCCTGTTAAAAAGACAACAGCGATTATCGGGAGGATGATCACTGCCGCTTTTTCACCAAACAATTCAAAATCATAGATATTCATGGTTACCCGGCGAGGGAATAGGCGGTATGAATGAGTCAGAAAATCTGCATACATCTGGATAAATGATAACAGGACCAGATCATAACCCAGCGTCGACATCATCAGCGTTATCTCTGCTGCCTGTCTTCGCAATAAATGCTTGTTTAAACCGTAATAACAGATTGCACCGAGAATTGCTCCTACGATAACTACAGCAGGATAATACTGGTAAGGTAGTCCTCCGAACAGGGCCACCCCCGTGTAAGTAACATAAAATCCGATGGTAGCCAGGCTGGCTACTGCAAAATTGAATGTTCTTGTTACTATATAAAGAAGAGTTACACTGCCTGCGGTCAGAGCAAGACCGCTGGCATAAATGAGACCACTAGACATCCAGGGTGCCATTTAACTATCTTCACTCCCCTCTTCCGGAACAGATAATCCAAAGTTTTCTTCTTTTCCCGTTACAGGCTTTATTCCCAGGTACATGGAACAGAGTTCCGGCTCGTGGAGCAAGTCGTCTGCTTTACCTGTATACCTGACTTCACCGCTGACCAGTAAGTAAGCAGTGTCACCAATTTCAAGGGCTCTTTTTGCCATCTGTTCAACCATTAAAATAGTAATTCCCAGTTCATCACGCATTCTTGAAACTTCCATCATTACCCTTTCGGCAATAATTGGCGCCAAATCGGTGCTTAATTCGTCCAGGAGCATGAGCTTTGGATTTTTCATCAAGCCCATGGCAATAGCCAGCATTCTTCTTTCACCCCCGCTCAGAGTGCCTGCCTTGCGATGAATGAATTTTTTTAGAACCGGGAATATCTCAGTCATCTGAGCAGCTTTATCTTTGGCTTCCTCTTTGGAGAGCATATAACCTGCCATGTGTAAATTATCCATTACAGTCAGCTCTGCAAAAACATTACCCATCTGCGGAACATATGAAATTCCCTTTTTTGCCAGGTTGTGGGTCAGCTCCCCTACGATAGAAGAACCCTCAAAAAGCACCTCCCCTGAAAATACCCTGGCAATTCCCATGATGCTGCACAGAAGAGTGGTCTTTCCGGCACCGTTAGGCCCAACAACTACCGTTAGTCCTTTATCAGGCACCTGAATGTTCAAATCATAAAGGACCTGCAATTTACCATATCCTGAATTCAGGTTTTTTACCTTTAACATGATCCGACTCCCTTACCCAGGTAAACTTCAATCACCTTCGGATCATTGAGGACACGGTCCGGCTCTCCTTCAGAAATGATTGTTCCCAGATCCATGGCATATACATAATCGGCAAATGGGGCAGCAATATCAATCCGGTGTTCAACAACAAGGAATGTCAGGCCCTCTTCTTTTTTCAGTTCGGCAACATGGGATAAAATTTCATGAGCTGAAGCAGGATCCACTCCGCCAATGGGTTCATCCAGGGCAATCATTTTAGCGCCTGCTGAAAGTCCTTTGGCAACTTCGAGCATTTTTAGCTGAGCTGCCCCCAGGGAACTGCTGGGCAGGTTCCACTGCTTTTCAAGACCGACTTTTGCCAGTATGTCCATTGCACGGTCCATATTCTTTTCTTCTTCTTTAACCCAATTTTTAATGAAGGGGGCCTTGAAAGGTGATTCACCTGAGTTTCGCATCGCTCCCAGGACATTATCGAGAACAGTTAAGCCGACAAATGGAAGTGGGATTTGAAAACTTCTTACAAATCCCACTCCGTATATTTCATGAGGTTTCCATCCGGTGATATCAGTGTCATTGAACAAGACCCTTCCGGAAGTCGGTTTGAGGATGCCGGTACAACAATTGATCAAAGTTGTTTTTCCGCTTCCATTAGGGCCAATTAGCATTGTGAAAGTATTTTCTTTCACTACAATATTTGCACTGTTCACAGCTACTAACCCCTCAAAAGTCTTGGTAATATTTTCAGTAATTAATATATTGCTCACCTGCTCACCACCTTAAACGGAGGTCGGGGAACAACCCCGACCCCCTTTATCAGATCATTTTGTTCCAGTTTAATAAATTTCCCAGTCCCATTTAATAGTTTCGGTAGCCCCTTCATAATAACCGGGATTGACCCATTCCATGTTCTCATCTATAATCCAGTAGTTGTAGTCAGCAAAAGCACGGTCTCCGAATTCATTGAGAACGATGTGACCACTGGCACCGTAAACCTTAGACCATTCATCAACCACTCCAGGCAGCGCATCTCTGACAGCTACAGGGTCATAACCTGCTTCATCAAAGGACATGGCAAAAGCCCAGATGGTATCATAAGTATTATATGAATAGGCATCAGTTTCACGGCCTAATTTTTCCTGGATAAAATCACGGACGTGGTCAAAATTCGACTGTTCCGTTAATTCTGCGGGACGGTTCATCGGGTTGATAAACTTGGTTTCCATGGCAAACTCTGAGGCAACCGGGTGCTGAAGAATAGCCTCGGAATATGCTGTACCATCGCTCCCAATCCAGGATATTTCATGCAACTGATCGTAATTGGCAGCCTCGGCAATAAACGGTGCAGCCTCTTCAAAGGCAATCAGGTTAAAACCAATTTTATCCAGAGGCACTCCCTGGTCGACAAGATCTGTTACATACTCATCCAGCAAGGCAGTATCAGTAGTGAAATCTTCCTTCATGGGATCATAACGCAATTTTTCAGGATAGATCGTTATGCCCAGTTCAACCGCTGTTGCTTCAGCTGCTCCCTGCAGACCATCACCCCATGTATCTCCGCGCCAGCCACAAATTAAATGTTCCACTCCGGCTGCATACGCAGCTGAAGCAATGGCCGGGCCCTGTATCGAGTCGTCTGTGCAAAAACGGTACAGCCAGTCATCGGCAATGCCTAGAGCCGGTGACGTTGAAGAAGGGGAAATATAAAGAATCTGGTTCGCATTGGCAAACGAAAGCATTTCCTGCGCCACTCCGCTGGCCATTGGGCCGGCAAAGAACTTCACACCTTCACCATACCAACTTTGCATTTTACGCAGTCCCACAGGTCCCTCTGTCTGCGTATCATCGATTTCCAGTTTAAGGCGCCATTCTTTTCCTTCAGACTCCAACCAGGCGTTTACATCTTCTGTTGCCAGTTTGGCTACTTCCACACTGTTTTCCCCAAAAGTGCTCAACACGCCTGTCAGTGGATAAAGGCCTACGATCGTATGAGTTGTCAGATCGCCACCTTCCCCATCAGTAGCACCATCTTCGCTAGATCCGCAACCGGCTATGAATGCAGTAGCAAAAAAAGCTATCAATATAATTACCCAAATCTTATTCTTCAATCTATAACCCCCTTAATAAAAAGTAATAAATCCACAATACCTTACTTTGCATTTTTATTTTTACACCTTTGCACCCTAAATATCTTTACACTTCACCCCCATGTCATAATGAATTTACAAGGCTAAGTTCTGTCTAATTTTTTTAGTAGGACGCATGTTATGGTTAATATTACCACTCGGAAAGATGATAATAAATTATAATAGCAAATCGTCATACATGTCAATAAAATGCAATCTTTTTTTTCAACAATTTAACAAAATGTACTCTATGCACATAATTAATTAATTCATTTTATGATAATTATTTTGTTTAAACCTGCTGGTTGCTCCTCGCCACTGGTTAATCCGGTCACATTTATATCCCTGACCGTCTTGCTTGCTAATGCTTTAGGCAAAGATTATGCCCTGCTTTAAATAACCGAGCAAGTCCACACAGCTATGTTTTAATATACGCGCACATACAACAGGCCTCCCTTTGTACGAGGGAGGCCTGTTGTAAAAAAGTTTTCTGGCGGGGACCTACTCTCCCGGGGGCTTGCGCC
>JAXHVH010000011.1:0-54487 GCA_034189085.1 Bacillota bacterium
TTTCATTCATTCTCTCCTTCTCTTTTAAGGAAAACTTCCCAGACTTAATTCTACTAAAAATACTTCCCAAACTAAATGCTACACCGTGGTCCACTGTAGAACTTACTTTGGGAATTAACACCAGGTTTAAATTCATGGTTTCTGCCTTTAATAAATCTTCATAATCAATTAGAATATGTTATAATAATAGTTAAATAGCAGCCTCCGAGCCTCTCCTCCTACAGTCTTTACCGACTATGGAGGAAGGCCAGGGCCGGGGGAGAAATCCCCCCGCCTCCCATGTTTGGAAAGGAGATTATGCCGACGGGCCGTGTTTTCTTCCTCAGGAGGCGCGGCTTTACTTTATGCTCCGAGGTGTTTAAATGAAACTGATGAAAGTTACCGAACCGCATAAAGTTCTGGATCTGATTGCTACCCGCTTCGCCGCTTTGCCCGGCGAAAAGATAAAATTGGAAAATGCCGGCGGACGATGCCTGTCGGAGGTTATTTATTCTCCCGAGGATGTCCCCTCTTTTAAGCGGTCGACTGTTGACGGTTATGCCGTCGCCGCCCGGGATACTTTTGGAGCGGGAGAAGGACTCCCGGCCATGCTCGAATGCGTCGGTGAAGTATTGATGGGTCAGGAGGCTCCTTCTATCAGCAAAGATCAGTGTGCCTTGATTCATACAGGCGGCATGCTGCCCCCGGAAGCAGACGCAGTAATGATGATCGAAGAAACGGAAACAACGGGGACCTTGGTTCAGTGCTTCCGTCAGGTGGCTCCGGGCGAAAATGTCATCCACCGCGGAGAAGATCTGCAGGAAGGATCAGCGGTACTGGGAAAAGGGCATTTTCTCCGCGCCCCCGAAATTGGACTGCTTGCTTCCATTGGTATAACAAAAGTAAAAGTTCATCGGCAGCCCAGAGTCGGCTTTTTTTCCAGCGGTGACGAACTGGTTGATTATCACAACCCCCGGCTGGAAAAAGCCAGGATAAGGGACAGCAATGCTCCGGCACTGCTTCACCTGGCTGCACAGACAGGAGCAGATACCTGCTATGGAGGGATTCTGCCCGATCGCTTCGCCGTCTTCCTTAAAAAAAGCCTGGATATGCTGGAAAAAGTGGACTTTCTCGTTTTCTCCGGGGGGAGTTCAGTAGGCAGCCGGGATTTTACCGCCCGAACCATGAACGAGCTGGGCAAACCCGGGCTGATAGTTGAAGGAATATCCGTCCAGCCTGGCAAGCCAACTCTGCTGGCCGACTGCGAGGGCAAACCTGTTCTTGGACTGCCCGGACATCCTGTTTCAGCTCTCAATATTTTTTCCACTTTCGGCCGGGCGGTGATTGAACGTCTGTCAGGGCGAGTGCAGAAACCCTATACCCCAACAGTAACTGCTAAGCTTTCCCGCAACGTACCTTCACGTTCCGGCCGCACCGATTATATCAGGATCCGCCTTGAAAAAGAGGATGGCAGTTTTAAAGCCGTTCCCCTTTTCGGCCGCTCCGGTATGCTGCGGCCGCTGGCCGAGGCCGACGGATTATTGATTGTCCCATCGTCCCGTGAAGGACTGCGCGAAGGCGAAAATGTTGAGATCACAATCTGGAATTGAAAGCGAGAGATAATCATGCGCAAAGTTTACCTCAGCAATACACCACGAGAAGAAGCACTGGCCAAATTTCTTGCCGGTGTGGAGATACCACGGCGCCTTGAAAAAATTGCCGTTACCGATGCCCTGCACCGGGTAACCGGCAAGGCGGTTTATGCCGCTTACTCAATGCCCGCTTATCATGCCGCAGCCATGGATGGCATTGCCGTACTGGCTGAAAAAACTTTCGGCGCTTCCGATCAAGACCCGCTCCTCCTGAAACCGGAAGAGGATTACTACAATGTTAATACAGGAGATCCTTTGCCTGCAGGCTTCGACGCCGTGATCATGATTGAAAATATTCAGCAGCTGGAAAACGGTGAGATCGAAATCTTAGCCCCGGCCACGCCCTGGCAGCATGTCAGGCCTGTCGGTGAAGATGTTGTCACCGGGGAGTTGATCGTTCCTGCTTTGCATCACCTCACCGCTCCGGATCTGGGAGCGCTACTGGCCGGCGGTACTGGAGAAATTGAAGTGCTGGCCAAACCGAAAACAGCCATTATCCCCAGCGGTTCGGAAGTTATTGCTCCCTCCGCGGAACGTAAGCAAGGCAATGTCCCCGATTTCAACAGCACTGTAATTGCCTCTTTCCTGCGGCAATGGGGTGCCGAAGCAGAAATCATGCCCATTGTTCCAGACGATCCGGGGAAAATCAGGGCAGCCATTGAAAAAGCGCTGGAAATTGCCGATCTGGTGATTGTCAATGCCGGTTCCTCGGCTGGAGAAAAAGATTATACCTGCACTGTTATCGAAGAACTCGGCGAAGTTTTTATTCATGGTATAGCAACCAAACCAGGCAAGCCGACTATTCTCGGGCGGATCAAAGATAAACCGATTATTGGGCTGCCGGGATATCCGGTTTCCGCTTACCTTAGCCTGGAGTGGTTTGCCCTTCCCCTGCTCTGCCGTCATTTCGGACAGCCACTCCCGGAGCGAAACCATATCGAAGTTACCCTTGGCAGGCGGATTGTTTCGGAAATAGGCAGTGAGGAATTCGTCAGGATGACCGTGGGTTATGTGAATGGCCGTTTTATCGCCAATCCCCTGACCAGGGGAGCGGGGGTGACCATGTCACTGGTCCGGGCCGACGGACTGCTGATTATTCCGGCCAATTCCCTGGGCTTGGAACAGGATGAAACCGTTGCAATAGAACTCTACAAACCGGAAATCGCTCTGCGGCACAACCTGCTGGCTGCCGGCAGTCACGACCTGATTATTGATATGCTGGCTACCACTTTGAAAGAAAAAGACCCTCAGATGAACTTATCTTCAGCCCATCTCGGCAGTATGGGTGGTATCGCTGCTGTTGGAGGCGGAAGAGCTCACCTGGCAGGTGTTCATCTTTTTGATCCGGAAACGGGTGAATACAATATTCCCTACATCAAAAAATATTTGCCCGACGGCCAGGTGCGTTTGATAAACCTTGTTTACAGGATGCAGGGCTGGATTGTACCGCCGGGTAATCCAGACGGGGTGAAAAATATTAAGCAACTGGCCGAGCAAAAACTCAGTTTTATCAACCGTCAGAAAGGGGCAGGCACACGCGTATTGTTCGATCACCTGCTGGGAAAAGCAGGGCTGACTCCCGATCAGATCTATGGGTATCAACGCGAGGAACATACTCACCTTAATGTGGCTGCAGCTGTCTCTGCTGGAACTGCCCGTGTTGGGCTGGGTATTCTACCGGCAGCAAAAGCATTCGGCCTCGATTTTGTACCCCTGGTTGAAGAACGCTATGATCTTTTAATGAGCGAATCATTTTTCAACAGCCCGGAAACCAAAATTCTGCTGAGTATCATAACCGATCCCGCATTTCAGGAAGAAGTTGAAGCAATGGGCGGTTACAGCATGAGGGATGCCGGGAAAATTATTGAATGCTGACCGACCAGCCCCGAGTGGACCGGTGGTGAAGGGAGCAATTGAAATGTCACTGATCGACGTATATGGCCGAAAACACGATTATTTAAGAGTATCGGTTACCGACCGCTGTAACCTGCGCTGCATTTATTGCATGAGTGAAGAGGGAATCGAACAACTTTCACACAATGAGATCCTGAGTTACGAAGATATGCTCAAGGTAATCCGAACAGGAACCGAACTGGGAATCACTAAAATAAGGGTTACCGGTGGAGAACCACTGGTCCGCCTTGGTATAGTGGACTTTATTCGGGAAATTGCCGCTTTGCCAGGGATCAGCGATCTGTCCATGACTACCAATGGGATTTTACTGCCTCGCTATGCCACAGGGTTGAAAACAGCCGGCCTTAAACGAATCAATATTAGCCTCGATTCGCTTAAACCAGCAGTCTATAACAGCGTCACCCGCTGTGGCCAATTGGAAGATGTTATGGCGGGCATCTCCGCTGCCCTGGAAAATGATCTGCAGCCGGTGAAGATAAATGTAGTGTTAATGAAAGGAATTAACGACGGAGAGGTGGAAGATTTTCTGCAGCTGGCCCGTAAAAAACCGCTGCATATTCGGTTTATCGAATATATGCCCATCGGCAATCACGATCACAGCTACGGCAACCATTACCTGCCTCTCAGCTTTGTTGAAGAAACAGCGAATAAAGTCGGACTACCTCTCACCCCTGTGCCGACTTACCGGGGACCCGGACCGGCTGACTACTATACACTGCCCGGAGGCAAGGGAATGATTGGATTGATCCATGCCATGAGCAAACATTTTTGCAGCACCTGCAACCGCTTGCGTTTGACAGCGGAAGGGAACCTTAAAGCCTGCCTCTACTGGCAGGAAGAAAAATCCGTCAGGCCGGTTATTGATAATCCCGATGACCTGAAAGCGCTCTTCCGCGAGGTCCTGGCCAGCAAACCGGCAGAACATCAAATGGCCAGTGACGGCAGGTGCGGAGCCGTTCAACCGGGAACGATGCGAGGCATGTCAAAAACAGGCGGATAAGGAGACATGGACATGAAACCAGTAATCATAAATTTTGTAGCTGCTCAATCGGAGACAGGCAAAACGACCATTCTGGAAAAACTGATCCCCAGGTTGAAAAATCGAGGCCTACGGATAGCTGTTCTAAAAGATAACCTTCGATATTACGACCTGGACACACCTGGCAAAGACAGCTGGCGTTTTGCCAGAGCCGGGGCGGAAATCGCCGGGTTGACCACTCCTGAAGGCTATCTGTTGATCGGTTCCGCCGGGCAGGAGAATGGAACTGCTGCCGCCGCCCGGCTGTTGCAAAATTTTGATCTCATTCTCGTCGAGGGGAACAAGAAAAGCCCCTATCCAAAGATTGAAGTTGTCCGCAGTGACGTTAACCGTGAGCCACTTCTCCCCTCCCACACAGTGGCAGTCCTCAGCGATTGCGATGATCTCAAAGTTGACCTGCCCATTTTGAAAATTGACGACATCGACGCTCTGGCCGAGTTTATTGAGCAGCGCTTTTTCGGATCACATCCGGACAGCGGCATGAGGGCAGCAGGCGAACCAACAGGGTTTACCCACTTTGACCGGAACGGCCGCCCAAGGATGGTTGATGTTTCCAATAAGGATGCAACGTTGCGCGAAGCATACGCCCGCGGGGAAATTGTTATGGCTCCGTCAACCCTGGCCCGCATAACAGCCGGAGAAATAACCAAGGGAGATGTATTCAGCGTCGCCCAGGTCGCCGCAATTATGGCCGTTAAGGAAACGGGCCGTCTTATTCCAATGGCCCATCCACTCGGTGTTTCAGGCGTTGAAGTTGACTTCCAGCCGGTTGAAGAAGAAAACAAAATTGAAATTGGGGTGAGGGTCAGACTAACCGGGCAAACGGGCGTAGAAATGGAAACACTGACCGGAGTCAGTGTGGCTGCTTTAACTATATATGACATGTGCAAAGCCGTTGATAAAAACATGGTCATCCAAAATATCCGTTTGATTGAAAAGAAGGGAGGCCGCTCCGGCCATTACAGCCGTGAGGAAATTTGATGGGAGAAATAGTAACAATCTGCACCAGCTCGGGAAAAGGGCAGCCTAAAATTGAAGCCCGGGAAGGCACCTTAATTAAAAACGAGGGATTGGCAGGTGATGCTCATGCCGTTTTTACCCAACACCAGGTCAGCCTGCTGGCTGAGGAAAGCATTGCCAAAATGGACCTGAAGGGATCCCACCCGGGCAGCTTTGCCGAAAATCTAACCACCAGGGGCATTGATCTGGCAAACCTGGCTGTCGGCACCAGGTTACAGATCGGGCCGGAAGCCATATTGAGGATTACTCAAGTCGGCAGAGAAGGCCCCAACGATTGTGCCATTTTTGATCAGGTTGAAGAATGTATGATGCCCCGGGAAGGTATTTTTACTGAAGTCCTGGCAGGCGGGAAAATAAAGGTGGGTGACTACCTTGATGTTAAACGGTCCTACCGGTTTGCAGTGATAACCGCAAGCGACAAGGGGGCTGCAGGAGAACGAGAAGATTTGAGTGGCCCGGCTATAGAACAGATCCTGCTTCCTCTTGGCGATGTGATAGAGTCGGTCATCGTTCCGGATGACCAGCCCACCCTTGCGAAAATGATGCGCAGAATGATTGGCAGGGGAGTCAATGCTATTTTTACCACCGGCGGCACTGGCCTTGGCCCACGCGACATAACACCGGAGGCCACTCTTGATGTTGTCGACCGCCTGGTACCGGGAATCGGCGAGGCAGTCCGTCGTGAAACTTCAGCCGCCACACCGCGGGCTATGCTTTCGCGGGCCATTGCCGGAATAAGCAGCAGGACCTTGATTATCAACCTGCCCGGCAGTCCAAAAGCAGTAGTGGAATGCCTGGCTGTGATCATACCAGTTCTTGAGCATGCCCTGGAGACAGTATGCGGCGAGGGCGGAGAATGTGCCCGCACCTGAGACAATGGCCATCCAGATATTTTAGCAAACACTGCCTGAATTCTCCTGATTATCAATTACAAACAGGGTTCAGACTATGAAAGATATGATCAAAAGCAGGCTCATGAGCCTGCTTTTGATTTCCCAAGTGTATTAAAGAACCGGTTGCAAATACTCTCGCCTAATCTTTGAGGGCGCTGAGGATTGAGCGCAGCCGTTCGCGATAACCGGCGGTTTCAATGACCGTTCCGGTAACCACTATGTCAGCTCCGGCCTGACGCACTCTCCGGGCATCAATTGCCGTCCGAATGCCACCCCCGACAATGAGGGGTACATTTATTTCCCTTTTTACGGCCCGGACCATGCCAGCTGGTACCGGCTGAGCCGCCCCATTGCCTGCTTCGAGAAAAACATAGGACATGCCCATGTACTGAGCAGTTAGGCCATAACCGATGGCCTGCCAGAAGTCATCACGCGCTACCAGTTCGGCTTCTCCGATTTCACCCAGCTTCATCCCCGGTTCAATGAGGATATAACCTACCGCGAGAACTTCCACCGCGAGACGCTTTAATACTGAGGATAACCGCGATTGCGTGCCGCTGATAAACTGGGGATTGCGTGAGTTGAGAAGGCTAAGAAACAGGAAAGCATCAAGATTCAGACAAATAGAGTCTGTGCCGGTTGGAAAAAAGAGAACCGGGATTGAAGTTTTCTCTTTCACAGCATCGGCTGTTTCCGAAAGGATCCGCTGCGTAACCCTCGATGACCCGCCGACAAAGATCATATCACTGCCTACTTCCTGGGCCGTTTCAGCAAGCCTTCCAGCCGCTTCAGGCGCCTGTCGGACAGGATCAATGAGGGTAACATGGACTGCTCCCTTGCTCAATTTTTCCTGCAGGTAGCTTTGGACTGGCATGTTCATTTTTATCCTCGTATTAGATTAAATAAGATTGTATTACTGATGCAGTTTTATATGACAGCTAAGTTTAAATCTCCAGCTTCTTGTTCTCAAGCTTATTATAGTTTAGTTCATAACTTTTTACAACCGAATATCAGGTTTAAATAATCTCCCACTGCCATACTTTTTAGCGGGCTTTGTACCTTAACGAACTTTTCCACAGGCATAGTCGGTTTTCGTATTGTTTTTTTGCCTTTTTACACTTTTGAGAGAATGATAAAACCCGCCTTCTGCATTTTCCAATGCTCACGCGGGTTTAACAAACGACATATATAAGAACAGTTTACCTCTTTGAGAACTGCGGAGCGCGGCGTGCTTTCTTTAAGCCATATTTTTTACGTTCCGTCATTCTTGGATCACGGGTCAGATAACCGCTCTTCTTCAAGACCGGCCTGTATTCTCCATCCGCCTGGAGCAGCGCTCTGGCAATACCATGCCTGATTGCCCCGGCCTGACCGGAAAACCCACCGCCTTCTACTTTGGCAATGATATCAAAGCGGCTTTCCGTTTCAGTAACTACCAGCGGTTGTCTAACAATCAGTTTCAGGGTTTCGAGACCGAAATACCGATCCATTTCTTTTCCGTTAATCACTATGTGACCGCTGCCGGGCAGCAGACGAACTCTGGCCACCGATTTTTTGCGGCGTCCGGTTCCCAAATACTGTACTTCGCTCAAGAGTCAGGGCCTCCTTCCTTCAAAGCATCCGGCCCTTCTCCCCATGGCTGTGGCTGCTGGGCCTGGTGAGAATGCTGGCTATCTCTGTATACTCTTAACTTTTTCAACATAGCCCTCCCCAGGCGATTGTGGGGCAACATCCCCCGCACGGCCATGTAGACGGCTTTTTCCGGTTTTTTATTCATCAGTGTTGCATAATTAACCGCTTTTAATCCACCGGGATAACCGGAATGGTGATAATACTTTTTTTGTTCAAATTTTTTCCCAGTCAGGGCTACCTGTCCGGCATTGATGATGATAACATGATCGCCTGTATCAAGATGCGGGGTAAATTCCGGCTTATGCTTGCCTCTCAAAAGACGAGCCGCTTCTGTGGCCACCCGGCCAAGAGGTTTACCCGCTGCATCAATAATATACCAGCAACGTTTGATTTCATTTGGTTTAGCCATATAAGTAGTACGCATCATGCACTCTCCCTTTTCCTCTTCCAGTAAAGCCAAAAGCCACAAGCTACATTTTAATATACCCTGCGCAAGCTGTCAAGCAATCGGACTTTTTTTTATTCTTTTAGTAAAAGAGATTTTTCAATTTTAGTCCCTTCTTGTTGTGTCCATGAACTTGTGAGACCAAATCCTGATTTATAGATCATAAATGACATTTTCCAGGCAGAGACCGCATGCAGGAACAGTAGGTCCAACCGCTGAGGGTTTTCCCCCTTCCAGTGCCTCTTTAACATCGTCAGGTCTCAGTTCGCCTTTGCCAACCCGAACCAGGGTTCCGGTGAGCAGGCGGACCATATGATAAAGAAAACCACTCCCTTCAAAAAAGAGCATCACTATTTTTTCCTCCGGCCGCTCTACCAGTTCCACCCTGTGCAGGGTTCTTATTGTATCGGCCACCGGACTCCCGGCAGCCTGAAAAGCTTTAAAATCGTAAGTACCTTTCAAGTATCCAGCCGCAATTTTGATTCTATCCAGATCCAGTTTATCGGCCAGGTGGAGGCTGTAACGTCTTCTGGTAACCTGCGGAAATAGGGACTGATCAATAGTGTAGCTGTAAATTTTTCGTCTGGCATCAAAGCGGGCATGGAAACCATCCGGCACTTCCAGTGCCGCGGTAACCACTATATCGGATGGCAATACCGCATTGAGGGCATGGGGCAGACAGGAAGTGGCTATCCGAAAGGGCGCCCTGAAGTTGGCCGCCTGCCCGCGGGCATGAACACCTGCATCGGTTCGGCCGGCAGCGATAATCCTTATGGGCTCCTTGTAGATTACCCGCAGAGCTCGTTCAATGGCTCCCTGAACAGTTGGTGCGTTAGCCTGGATCTGAAAACCGCTGTAGCCGGTCCCGTCATAGGTTATTCTGATGAAAATATTGTCCATACTCTCTCCATCCATTTTGTTATTCATTCCAGCAGCCCATAGCCATCCATCAGCAGGACAAATATGTTAATAGTAGAGAGGCGCGTAATGACAACAGGATCATTACAAACCCAGAGCCAGGACAGCGGCGAGCAGGACAAGGGTCAGAGAGAGCACAACCCAGTCGCCGGCTGTGATTATGTCTTCATGCAGGCTGGTCCTTTTAGCACCAATGCGAAAACCACGTGCTTCCATGGCCAGGGCCAGTTCGTCAGCCCGGCGGAAAGCACTGACGAATAGGGGCACAATCAAGGGAACCATGTTTCTGGCCTTGTGGAACAGGGATCCCGTTTCAAAATCCGCCCCCCTGGCCAGCTGAGCCCTCATCAGCCGCTGGCTTTCTTCCATCAATGTGGGGATAAAACGTAAAGCCACGGCCATGATCATGGCCACTTCTTCAGTAGGCAACCCGATTATCCTGAGCGGCTTGAGAAAACTGCTTATACCCCCGGTCAACGCCAGAGGCGTAGTAGTCAAAGTAACCAGCAGGGAGAAAAGGACCAGGATGAAGAGACGAAACACTACAAAGATGCCCTGCTGCAGTCCCGCCGATTCAACAGTTACCGTACCAATCCGCAGGAGAACCACCCCGCCTTTGGTAAATAAGAGATAGACCACCAGGGCAAAAACAGAAATCCAGATTATTGGTTTTAATCCGCGTAAAAAATAGCGGGCCGGTATTCCAGCCACAGCATAAAGTGAAACAGCAGCCAGCAGCATTGCCCCCAAACCACCGTAAGTCTGAATGCTGAACAGGAGAATGAGTAAAGCTATCAGGATGAGGATCTTTATTCGCGGGTTGACCCGGTGAACCGGGCTTTCACCAGGCAGGTATTGTCCAAGGGTAATGCTGCTACTCATCGCTTATCCTGCCTGAACAATCTGTTCAATTCCCGCCGGGCCTCTTTCAGGCTGTAAACAGCCGTGCTTACAGCCAGACCTTCTGCAGACAGATTATACATAATTTCTGTTACCTCGGGCAAGGCCAGGCCAAGGCTGTATAGTTTATCTCTCCGGCTGAAAACTTCGCCGGAAGAACCGTTCATGACCAGCTGTCCTTTCTGCAGCACGAGAACCCTGTCGGCTAAAGAAGCTGCCTCTTCCAGGTGGTGGGTGGAAATAATAACTGTCAGGCCTTCCTTACGGTTAAAGGCAGCCAGTAATTTAAAAAGGCTACGGCGTCCTGACGGATCAAGCCCCGCCGTCGGTTCGTCAAGGACCAGTACTTCCGGCTGGAGTGACAGCACCGCGGCAATGGCTACCAGGCGCTTCTGGCCTGAGCTGAGATTAAAGGGATGACGGTTAATATACTGCCCTGCAGCCAGGCCTACTCTTTTCAGGGCTTCATATACCCGTTTCCTCACAGTGTCATCATCCAGGCCGAGATTGCGCGGGGCAAAAGCTACTTCGTCAAAAACAGTTTCTGAAAAAAACTGCTCCTCGGGCATCTGGAAAACCAGACCTATGCGACGCCGTAAAAGTAGTAAATCTTTCCTGTCTTTGCCAATAGGTTGATCTTCGAAAACGACCTGGCCGGAAGTGGGCATCAACAGGCCGTTCAGGTGCTGAATCAGGGTTGATTTTCCAGAACCAGAAGGGCCTATAATCAAGGCAATCTCACCCTTCTCGATCCGAAAAGAAATATCATGCAGGGCTTCAGTAGCAAAAGGGCCGCCTGGCATATAAGTGTAGCTTAATTTTTCTGCGCCAATAAACATAAACTTTTAACCAGCTCCCGGCTGTGAAGTAATTGGGGCTCCAGGGCAAAACCGTCTTCCCGAAGCAGGGCAGCCAGCTCAACGGCGGTGGTACCCTGCAGGCCAAGGTCATGCAGCAATGTTAAGTCGGTGAGCACTTCTTTTGGAGTGCCATCGCCTCTCAAACGGCCTCTGTCAAGAACAATCACCCTTCGAGCAAGAGCAGCTTCGTCGGGAAAATGAGTAACGTGGATCACCCCCAGTCCACGGCTGCGGTTCAATTCAACCACTGTTTTCAGCACTTCCCGTCGTCCGGCTGGATCAAGCATCGCTGTCGGCTCATCCATGAGGATAAAATCAGGTTCCATAGCTAGAATACCTGCAATAGCCACCCGCTGTTTTTCTCCTCCTGAAAGCAGGTGTGGAGGCTGCTTCATCAGGTGATTGAGACCGAGCAGGTTGGCTGCTTGTATAACTTTATTTTGGATTTCAGCCGTCGGGAGGGCCAGGTTCTCCATCCCAAAAGCAATGTCTTCTTCAACCGTTGTGGCTACCAGCTGGTTATCAGGATTCTGGAAAATCATGCCACAACGACGGCGAATCTCTGGCAGATTTTCTTCTTCACATGTAGAAAGGCCCTCAACAAGAACCTCTCCAGAAGAGGGGGTGAGGAGGGCATTAAATAGCTTTAATAAAGTAGTTTTTCCGGAACCATTTGGGCCGATCAGGGCAATATATTCACCCCGTTTTACACCAAGATTGATCCCGGAAAGAGCGGCTCTTGAAGAATCCTCTTCGCCTGGATAATGAAAATCTACAGCTCTGGCTTCGATTGATACTTCTGAACAGCGGGCCATAATTTATCAGTCGGAGAGCAGCTCCAGGATAACCATCGGAGCACTGTCTCCCCGGCGCGGTCCTTTCCGGACAATCCGCGTATATCCGCCTTCGCGACTTTCCATTTTAGGGCCGATCTTTTCAAACAAATTCGTTACTACATCTTCATCCAGCAAATAGGCAAGTGCCTGGCGGCGGGCATGTAAATCTCCCTGCTTAGCCAGTGTAATCATCTTCTCGGCCAGTGGACGGATAGTCCGGGCCCGGGCTGCTGTGGTTTCCATTTGGCCCGTTCTTAAAAAGGAAGTAACCAGGCCGCGCAACAGGGCTCGCCTGGGGCCGCTTTTTCTACTTAATTTCTGGTATGGCATTTTTTTATATCCTCCTTGCAGGCTTACTCTCCGCTTCCAGTAAAGTCGAAGCCAAGCTCATCGAGCTTTTGCTCCACTTCTTCAAGCGATTTTTTGCCCAGGTTGCGTACTTTCATCATATCTTCCTCGGTCTTTTTTACCAGTTCGCTTACTGTATTAATTCCTGCCCGCTTCAGGCAGTTGTAAGAGCGAACTGAAAGATCAAGCTCTTCGATAGTCATATCAAGTTTGCGCTCGCGATCTTCTTCCTGGCGGTCGGAAGCTATCTCCACATCATCAACCTGTTCAGTAAGGTTGACAAAAAGGGCGATATGAGTTTGTAATATTTTAGCAGCAAGAGTAACCGCAGCATCAGGCCTGATGCTGCCGTCGGTCCAAACTTCGAGGGTCAGCTTATCAAAGTCGGTGATCTGTCCAACCCTGGTATTTTCGACCTGGTAGTTCACTTTACGGATCGGAGAAAACATAGAATCCACGGGGACAACCCCGATGGGCTGCTGGGGAAGTTTGTTCCTTTCCGCCGGCACGTAACCCCGTCCGTTCTGGGCGGTCATCTCCATGTACAGCTTGGTGTTATCTTCCAAAATGCAAATATGGTGATCTTCATTAAGAATCTCCACATCGGAAGGGGCTTTAATATCTCCAGCCTTCACTGAACCGGCTTTGTCCGTATCGATAATTAAGGTCTGCGGTTCGT
Organism: Bacillota bacterium; assembly: GCA_034189085.1. Lineage (GTDB taxonomy): Bacteria > Bacillota > Dethiobacteria > DTU022 > DTU022 > M55B129. The sequence continues at coordinate 13,116 of JAXHVH010000011.1, forward strand.
TTGAATGGATCTTTAATGATACACCCTTTAAATTTAAAATAATCTCGATCGTATCTTCAAGAACCCCGGTTAGGTTGGAAAATTCATGAAGGGCTCCATCAAATTTGACATTGGTAATTGCCGCTCCCGGCAGGGAAGACAATAGTATCCTGCGCAGAGCGTTGCCAAGGGTTATGCCGTATCCTCTTTCCAGGGGCTCGACTACAAAACAGCCATAGTTACTCTGGTCATCTTTTTTAACATGCTCTATTTTCGGCTTTTCAATTTCAATCATAACTTATCCCTTTTACCCTCCTCGCTTAATATATTGAGGGTGCACATTTCTTCAATTACCGTGAATATAGCTCCACGATCAGATGCTCGGTAACCGGCACATCAATTTCATCACGCTGAGGAATACGGATTACCCGTCCTTCCATCTTTTCATGATTCACATCCAACCAGTCAACCACACCCTGCTGTTCCCTGGCTTCTGCAATCAGCTTGAAAACAGGCTTATTCTTGCTTTTCTCCCTCACAGCTATTATATCGCCGGTTTTGGTCAGGTAGGACGGTATATCGACCTTACGTCCGTTGACCTGGAAATGGCCATGGTTGATTAGCTGCCTCGCTTCTGAACGGGATCTGGCCAGCCCAAGACGATAAATAACATTATCCAGCCGGTTTTCCAAAAGCTGAAGCAAAATTTCACCGGTTACTCCTTTACGTCGATCGGCTTCCCGAAAATAACGGCGGAACTGTCTTTCCATTACTCCATAGATACGACGCGCTTTCTGTTTTTCACGTAACTGCAGACCATATTCAGAAAATTTATGGCGGCCCTGGCCGTGCTCTCCAGGTGGATATGCATGGCGCACCACTGCACATTTATCGGTATAACAGCGATCCCCTTTCAGGTATAGCTTTTCTTTTTCTCTGCGGCATAAACAACAAACTGCTTCTGTATGACGTCCCATTTCGGATCAGGTTGCACCTCCTTCAATCATAAAGTTCTAAACTCTCCGTCTTTTTGGTGGACGGCACCCGTTATGAGGTATTGGGGTAACATCTTTTATGGCATTAACTTCAAGGCCTGCAGCCTGGAGGGAACGGATAGCCGCTTCACGACCGGCTCCCGGCCCTTTAACATATACCTCAACCTGCCTCATTCCATGCTCCATGGCTACTTTGGCCGCCGCTTCCGCGGCAAGCTGTGCGGCAAAGGGGGTTGATTTACGGGACCCCTTGAAGCCAACATTGCCAGCACTGGACCAAGAAATACCATTTCCGTCGACATCAGTTATGCTGATAAAGGTGTTGTTAAAAGTCGACTTGATGTGAGCAACCCCTCGCTCAATATTTTTTCTTTCCCGGCGCTTAGTGCGGGTGGTTTTTTTCTTAACCAATTTTTTTCAGTTCCTCCCTTCTGGATCCGCTTATTTCTTGCGGCGGACACCAACAGTTTTACGCGGTCCTTTGCGGGTCCTGGCATTATTTTTCGTTTTCTGTCCCCGGACTGGCAGGCCACGGCGATGCCTGATGCCGCGGTAACAGCCGATTTCGACCAGGCGCTTGATATTCAGGGCTACTTCTCGGCGCAGGTCTCCTTCGACGTTATAATTCTTGTCAATGAATTCGCGCAGCCGGCTGAGCTCATCTTCAGTCAGATCTTTAACCCTGGTATCGGGGCTAACCCCGGTGTGGGATAAGATATCGGCTGCACGGTTTCTTCCAATACCGTAAATATAGCTCAGCGCAACCTCTACTCTCTTGTCACGCGGTAAATCTACACCTGCAATTCTGGCCAAGCGATAAGCACCTCCTTAGTTAAAATCCCCTTGTTTACAATAATTCCGGTTGGCATGATTTTATTCTTACCCCTGTCTCTGCTTATGCTTGGGGTTTTGGCAAATGACCACAACCCTGCCCTTGCGCCGGATTACTTTGCATTTTTCACACATCTTTTTTACTGAGGGCCTCACCTTCACGGTAACATGACCTCCTTACTTATAACGATAGGTAATGCGCCCCCGAGTTAAATCGTAAGGCGATAGTTCAATCAGAACCCGGTCGCCCGGCAGAATGCGAATGAAATTCATCCGGATTTTCCCGGAAACATGTGCCAGGACCTTATGCCCATTTTTGAGCTCGACCCTGAACATGGCATTCGGCAACGGTTCGACTACAGTTCCTTCTACTTCCACTACATCTTTTTTCTTACTCATGCACTCAGTTAAACCTCCTCGTCGGGGGTTCCGGTTTTATCAAGAAGTTCATTGATAAACCGGATTACCTGGCTGTCGGTGGCGCGCTCCTCCCGAAAGAGCGCTTCGTCATCCACCCTGCGGTCATAATGCTGCAGGTGGATTTTATTTTTTTTCTTCGGTTGATGAACAGTGCGGCTGCGCCCATCCACCAGCAGAACATATTTCTCATTGAGTTCCTTCAGCACCAGGTAGTGTTTTCCCTTATCGCGGCCAGCCAGTGAACGAACCAGCTGCCCCGGTTTCAAATCTACCAATGCTTTACCTCCCCTCAGTTCATACCTGAAGAGGTCAGGATCTCGGGACCATTTTCACCAAGCGCCACAGTATGTTCAAAGTGGGCAGACAAACTCCCATCTGCGGTAACCACTGTCCACTGGTCCTTAAGGACCTTAACTTCCCAGGTGCCAGCATTAACCATCGGTTCTATAGCAATGACAATACCCTTCTGTAGAAGTGGCCCACGTCCTGGAGGACCAAAATTAGGAACCTGCGGTTCTTCATGCAATTCCTGGCCAATACCGTGGCCAACATAATTACAGACCACGGAACAATGATTTTCTTCGACATAAGTCTGCACAGCATGCGAAATATCCGATAGCCTTCGGCCTTCTTGCACCTGTGCTATCCCTTTCTGCAAAGAGGTCCGGGTAACATCGATCAATTTCTGCGCCCGTTCTGATATTTTACCAACGCCGAAGGTAGCAGCACCGTCACCGTAGTAACCTTTCAAGCTGCTACCAACATCAATGCTGATTATATCGCCCTCTCTTAACCGGCGCAAACCGGGAATACCGTGCACAACTTCATTATTGACAGAGGCGCATATGGAAGCCGGAAAATTATGATATCCCAGAAAAGCCGGCTCGGCACCGTAACTGCGAATGCATTTTTCGGCAATTTTGTCGAGCATCCCCGTAGTAATCCCCGGTTTGATAACCCGGCTCATTTCCTGCAGAACTTCACCAACTATTTTGCCTGCTTCCCGCATCAATTCAATTTCACGTGTTGATTTTAATTTAATCATGAGCTCCCCTTTTTACTTCATAAATCCCCGGTAACTGCGCATCAGCATATGGCTTTCAATCTGCTTGAATGTTTCCAGAACTACTCCGACTACAATGATCAGGCCGGTCCCGCTGAATATAATATTCATGCCGGTTATCCTCTCAAGTATAAGCGGAAAGACAGCGATAAAAGCCAGAGCAAAAGCCCCTGCCGTGGTAAGCCGTGAAGTCACCCGGGCCAGGTAATCGGCCGTCGGCCTTCCAGGCCGTAGCCCGGGTATAAATCCGCCGTATTTTTTTATATTGCCGGCTACCTGAAATGGATCAAACTGAACCGCCGTGTAAAAATAGGTAAAGAGAATGATTAGTATCATATATAAAACCAGGGTCAGGTTTGTCCCCCAGCCAAGAGCGACGGCTATCTTCTCAGCAATGGGATGTTTGATAAAACTGACCAGAGTCTGTGGAAAACTGAGGATTACCGAAGCAAAAATAACCGGTATAACCCCCGCCTGGTTTACTTTCATCGGAATATGCGTGGCTTGCCCACCATACATGCGACGCCCGACCACCCTTTTGCTGTACTGAACGTTGATCCGGCGCTGACCCTGATCGAGGGCAATAATTCCAACAATCAGAGCAAGAAGCATCAACATAACTACAATAATAGTCAGCATATTAATTTGGCCAAATCGATATTGTTCCACTACCATAGCCACTCCGATGGGGAACCCGGCTACAATACCGGCAAAGATAATCAGCGATATGCCATTACCTATTCCTTTTTCAGTAATCAGTTCGCCCAGCCACATCAGGAAAGCCGTCCCGGCAGTCATCGAAATAATAATCGTCGCGTAAGAAAGAAAACTCTTATCAACAACCGCTTCGCCAGCGATAACCGTAGATAAACCGAGCGCCTGGATCAGGGCGATTACCACTGTCCCGTATCGCGTAATCTGGGTAATCTTTTTCCGCCCCTCGGGCCCTTCCTGGCTCCATTCCTTTAATTTGGGAATGACAATAGTCAACAGGTTCATAATAATAGATGCGTTAATGTAGGGCATAATCCCCAAAGCAAATATAGTAAAATTTTCCAGATTACCGCCACCAATAATGTTGACAAATCCGAAGATAGTATCCCCCTGAAAAAATTCTGCCAGCACGGTAGGATCAACCCCCGGCACGGGTATAGCCGAACCTACCCGAAAGACTAAAAACATGGCCAGAGTAAAAAGGATTCGTTCCCTTAATTCTTTGATCCGCCACGCTGTCCGTATTGTTTCCAGCAATTTAGATCACCTCTGCCTTCCCACCTGCTGCTTCGATCTTCTCCCGGGCTGGTTTGCTGAAATGATTAGCATGGACTTCCAGCTTGCGATCCAGCTTTCCATTTCCAAGAATTTTCAGAGGATCGCGCAGATTGCTGAGCAGTCCTGCTTCTTGCATAAGCTCCGGAGTAACAACGGTCCCTTCTTCAAATTTCTTCAGATCCTCTATGTTGACAATATTCCACTTCTGTTTGTAAATATTAGTAAACCCGCGTTTTGGCAGACGCTGGAAATAAGGCATCTGTCCGCCCTCAAATCCACGTCTTATACCCGAGCCCGACCTTGATTTCTGACCTTTCTGGCCGCGGCCGGCCGTTTTACCCAAACCCGAGCCAATACCTCTTCCTTTACGTTTAGCCACTTTCCTGGCTCCCTCAGGAGGCCTTAAATCGTGTAAACGCATCGGTTCTACACCCCCTCTAAACAGCTGCTGTGATCACTTGCCTGTTTCAACATCAATCAAGTAATGCACTGTATTAATCATGCCCCTGATTACCGCATTATCTTCATGCTCCACTGTCTGGCCAACTTTTTTCAAGCCCAGTGCCCTAATGGTCCGGCGATGAGTCGGCTTGCGAGACAGCGGACTGCGAGTCAGGGTAATGCGAATTTTTTTTGCCATGTTTATTTACTCTCCTTAACCAAGCAGCTTCTCCACTTCAATTCCGCGTAGAGAACTGACTTCTTCAGCCCTTTTAAGCGATTTAAGGCCTGCCAAAGTGGCATGGACTATATTAATTGCATTGGACGAGCCGAGAGATTTAGTTAAAACATCTTTCACCCCGGCCGATTCCAGCACCGCACGCACCGGTCCGCCGGCAATAACACCGGTTCCTTCGGAGGCTGGTTTCAGCAAAACCCGCCCGGCTCCAAAACGGCCGATTACGGGATGGGTGATGGTTGTTCCGGACATGGGAACCCGAATCAGGTTCTTCTTGGCTGCTTCGATGCCTTTGCGGATTGCTTCCGGCACTTCGCCTGCCTTGCCCATTCCTGATCCTACCACTCCGTTTTCATCTCCCACAACAACCAGGGCACTAAAGCTGAACCGGCGTCCACCTTTGACCACTTTGGCCACGCGGTTGACCTGGACCACTTTTTCCACCAATTCCTGGGATGGTTCTATTTTGGACACCCCTGTAATTCCCCCTTTCTAGAAGTTTAACCCGCCCTCGCGGGCTCCTTCAGCTAATTCTTTAATCCGGCCATGATAAAGGTATCCAGCACGGTCGAATACAACATCTTTTATGCCCCTGTCCATAGCTTTCCTCGCCAGCAGTACTCCCACTTTATGGGCCGCTTCGCGGTTACCGCCGTGGGGAAGCTCAGTTCTCAGTTCAGGATCCAAACTGGAGGCAGCTACCAGGGTTTTTCCGGACTGGTCATCGATCACCTGGGCATAAATATGTTTACTGCTGCGAAAAACATTCAGACGGGGACGTTCCGGAATACCGGTGATTTTCCTCCGTACTCTCCGGTGACGTCGTTTCCGGCTGATCAGACGTGTTTTTGCCTTAAGCACTATTTCACACCTCCAGGCGACTATTTGCCCGCTTTACCGACTTTTTGGCGGACTATTTCATTGGTGTACCGAATACCTTTGCCTTTGTACGGTTCAGGCGGGAAGGTCCTGCGTATAACAGCCGTCAGGTTGCCTACCTTCTGCTTGTCGATACCTTTGACAACAATTTTTGTCGGCGCGGGTACTTCAATTTCCATGTTTTCTCCCGGGTCAAAAACAACCGGATGAGAATAGCCAACATTTAGGACCAGTTTTTTGCCCTGCAGCGCAGCTTTGTAACCAACCCCGACCAGTTCCAGGCTCTGGGTGTAACCTTCGGTTACTCCTATGACCATGTTGTTGATCAAGGTGCGGGTTAAACCATGGAGTGCCCTGTGCCGGGGATTGTCAGACGGACGTTTAACATGAATCTGGTCCCCCTCTCGCTCGACAATCATCTCCGGTGGCAATTCAATGGCAAGCTGCCCCTTGGGGCCTTTTACGGCAATATTTCTTCCGTCGATCTGCACCTCTACTTTTTCGGGTACAGCAACAGGCTTTCTGCCGGTTCGTGACATCGGTGAACCTCCTTGCTATGCTACCAGATATAGCATAAGACTTCGCCGCCGGTACCAGTTTCCCGGGCCTGGCGATCACTCATTAAGCCCTGCGAAGTTGAAATGACGGCGATGCCGAGACCTCCCAGGACTTTGGGCAGTTCGTCTTTGTTTACATAAACTCTTAAGCCGGGTTTACTGATCCTTTTCAGACCGCTGATTATTCTTTCCTGATTTGGCCCGTACTTAAGATGAACGCGCAAGATGCCCTGCTTGTCGTCTTTGATAAATTCATAATCCTTAATAAACCCTTCCTGCTTCATAATGGCGGCGATAGAACGCTTCACATTCGAAGCGGGAATTTCGACAGTTTTATGCTTCACGTTGTTGGCATTACGCACCCGTGTCAGCATATCGGCAATCGGATCTGTCATCATTGGCAGTAACAACCTCCTCTCATTCTTTCACCATCTACCAACTGGCTTTTTTAACCCCCGGAATTTTTCCTTCGTTGGCCAGACGACGAAAGCAAAGGCGGCACAGACCGAATTTACGCAGGTAAGCCCTCGATCGACCGCAAATTCGGCAACGATTATAGCTGCGAACTGCAAACTTGGGCTCTCTTTTGGCCTTGGCAATTAACGATTTCTTGGCCATCCTTTCCCTCCTTAAACTGTTGCGAACATTTTGAGCCTTAGGCCGCCCGGAAAGGCATACCCATCAAAGCTAAAAGCTCGCGTGCTTCTTCATCACTCCCGGCAGTGGTCACGATAGTAATGTCCATACCGAGTATTCTTTCCACCTGACTGTATTCAATCTCCGGAAAAATCAGCTGTTCCTTGATCCCGATAGTGAAATTGCCGCGCCCATCAAACGAATGCGGCGATATTCCCCGAAAATCCCTGACTCTCGGCAATGCAATGTTAAAAAGCTTGTCGAGAAAATCGTACATCCGAATTCCCCGCAGCGTCAATTTGCAGCCGATAGGCATTCCTTCACGCACCTTGAAACTGGCCACCGAACGGCGCGCTTTCGTGATTATCGGCTTTTGACCGGTTATGATCGAAAGGTCATTAACCGCTGCATCCAGTATTTTCGGGTTTTCTTTGCCTTCACCCAACCCCATGTTGATGACCACTTTCTCGATCCGCGGTGCCTGCATTTCATTCTTGTAAGCAAACTGCTTCACCAGGGCGGGCCTGACTTCTTCAAGATATTTTTTCTTCATCCTTGACATCTCTGCGCATTAACCCTCCTTACTTATCCAGCGCTTCACCGCACTTGCGGCAGGTTCGGACCATACGATCGTCGGCCAACACTTTCTTGGCCACTCTGGTCGATTTGCCGCAGGACGGGCAGATAACCATGACCTTCGATGCGGGGAAAGCTGCTTCCATCTCCCTGATTCCTCCCTGGGGTACCTTGCGGGTTGGCTTGGCATGCTTTTTGATCATGTTAATGCCTTCCACCTTCAACTTGCCCAGGCGGGGAAATGTGGCAAACACTTTACCTTTTTTCCCTTTATCTTTGCCGGAGAGGACAACTACTTTATCTCCCCGACGAACAGACATTTTTTTCATTTCCACCGGTTATTCGCCACCTCCATACTGAACGTCTAAATCACTTCTGGCGCCAGGGAAACAATCTTCATAAAATCCTTATCCCTCAGCTCACGGGCAACGGGACCGAAAATTCGGGTCCCACGCGGATTATTCAGTTCATTAATAATCACAGCCGCATTTTCATCAAAGTGAATGTGCGAACCGTCTTTTCGATTCAGGCTGCTTGTAGTGCGCACGATCACCGCTCGCACAACTTCACCTTTTTTCACCACTCCACCCGGGGTGGCTTCCTTAACCGAAGCAACAATAATATCGCCGATCCGGCCTGATTTGCGCTTCGATCCTCCCAAGACCCTGATGCACAGGATCTTTTTTGCTCCCGAGTTGTCGGCTACATTTAAGATGGTTTCGTTTTGAATCATTGTTGCCTCTCCTTTCATCCTCTTCCCAACCGGCAATCCGAAAAGAGAATTTACAGCTTCGAGCGCTGCACAATCTCTACCAGGGTCCACCTTTTGTCTTTACTGAGGGGCCTGGCTTCCATAATTTTTACTACATCTCCTACTCGGGATTCATTTGCTTCATCATGAAACTTATAATTTTTTGTCCGGCGGATGATCTTGCCGTATAAAGGATGACTGGTCACTCTTTCTACCGCAACCACCCTCGTCTTGTCCATTTTGTCGCTGATCACCCGGCCGCTGCGGACCTTTCGTTTTGTTGTATCCAAACCGATGGGCCTCCCTTCATCTTCAAACTCAGCTTAGGGCCCGTTCCCTGAGCACGGTTTTCACCCGGGCAATACTGCGGCGGACCTCTTTAATACGCATTACATTTTCCAGCTGACCGGTGGCTTGTTGGAAACGAAGATTAAAAAGCTCTTCCTTCAATTCTTTAACCCTGTTCTCCAGCTCCTGTTCATTTAGCTCACGCACTTCTTCTGTTTTCATTCCGCTACACCACCTGTTTCAGCTCTTCTGACAAACTTGGTTTTGATGGACAATTTATTGGCAGCCAGACGCATTGCTTCCTTGGCCACTCCTTCTTCCACTCCGGCCAGTTCAAACATGACCCGGCCTGGTTTGACCACTGCCACCCAGTATTCCGGGGCGCCCTTACCTTTACCCATTCTTGTTTCAGCAGGCTTTTCAGTCACCGGCTTATCGGGAAAGATACGGATCCATACTTTTCCGCCCCTTTTGATAAATCTGGTCATGGCAATACGGGCTGCTTCGATCTGCTGACTGGTAATCCACGAAGCTTCCAGAGCCTGCAAACCAAATTCACCATACTGCACTTCCGTACCACCCTTGGCCCGGCCTTTCATCCGACCGCGATGCTGGCGGCGATATTTTACCCGCTTAGGCATTAACATTGCTGTCTACCTCCTTCGCAGGCTTGTCTACACCCGGCTTGGCGGGCAAGATTTCTCCCTTGTAGATCCAGACTTTGACACCGATCCGCCCGTAGGTGGTTTTTGCCTCGGTAAAACCGTAGTCAATATCTGCACGCAGCGTCTGCAGGGGAACTGTTCCTTCATGGTAATTTTCATTACGAGCCATTTCAGAACCGCCCAGACGTCCGCTGCAGGCAATTTTTACACCTTTGGCTCCGTTGCGCATAGCCCGGAAAACGGCCTGCTTCATTGCCCTTCTAAACGCTATTCGACGTTCCAGTTGCTGAGCAACACTTTCGGAAACCAGAGTTGCGTCCAGTTCGGGCTTTTTAATTTCAATGATATTTAAGTGCACTTTCTTATCGGTCATCGCTTCCAGCTGCTTGCGCAGTTCTTCAACACCAGTGCCACCGCGACCAATAACCATACCGGGTTTAGCAGTGTGAATGTTAATCCGCAAATTGCTGGCAGCCCGCTCAATCTCAACACGCGAAAGCGAAGTGCCTTCAAGCTTCTTCTGAATATACTGCCTGATTTCCAGATCTTCATGCAGCAGCTCTTTATAGTTCTTTCCGGCAAACCAGCGAGCATCCCAGTCGCGAATAATTCCAATCCGGAAACCGATGGGGCTTACTTTTTGTCCCACTATTTGACCCCCTTTCTTTCTTTGACTACAACCGTTATATGGCTGGTCCGTTTTAAAATTAGAAAACGCCTGCCCCTGGCCCGGGGCTGAACCCTTTTCATGGCCGGTCCCTCATCAACATAAGCTCTGTCGATGTAGAGCGCTCCCCGGTTCAGTTCCAGGTTGTTCTCGGCATTTGCCGCCGCGGAATTAACCACCTTGGCCACAACCGATGCAGCCCGCCGTGGCGTATACCGCAATATGCTCAGTGCTTCATCAAGATCTTTGTTGCGGATTAAATCTACAACAGCCCTCACTTTACGCGGCGTCAGGCGCACGTAACGGGCCTGTGCTTTTGCTTCCATAAATATTCCTGCCTCCTCTGCCCTACTTCAAGCTGATAGAGCGTTCGGTATGGTGCCCGTGCCCCCGGAAGGTGCGGGTCGGAGCAAATTCGCCCAGTTTATGCCCAACCATGTCTTCACTGATAAAAACCGGTACATGACGTCGTCCATCGTGGACGGCAATTGTATGCCCGACCATATCGGGGAAAATGGTTGAACGGCGGGACCAGGTTTTAATAACCTTTTTTTCTCCCTTTTCGTTCATCTGTTCAATTTTTTTCATCAGGCTGGCCTCAACATAGGGGCCTTTCTTCAGTGAACGTGACAATTTATGTCAACCTCCCTTTAAGGCGGAAACAAGATTTAAACTCCGACAAAATGGCCTAAATCGTTCCCTCCTGTTACTTCTTACGGCGACGGACAATAAGCCTGTCCGAATCCTTATTTTTCTGGCGGGTTTTGTACCCCAGGGTCGGTTTGCCCCAGGGAGTAACCGGCCTCTTCAAGCCGATCGGTGCCCTGCCCTCACCGCCACCATGGGGGTGATCGCAGGGGTTCATAACCGAACCGCGAACAGTCGGCCTTATGCCAATCCAGCGGCTGCGGCCGGCTTTGCCGACAGTCAGGTTTTCATGTTCAATATTACCAATCTGTCCAACAGTTGCCCGACAATCCAAAGGAACAAGACGTACTTCACCGGAGGGCAATCGCAGATGTCCCATCTTGCCTTCTTTGGCCGCCAGCTGGGCAGCTGCTCCAGCGGAACGTGCCAGCTGTCCCCCGTACCCGCGCTTCATTTCTATGTTGTGAACAAAGGTACCCACAGGTATCGAACTGAGGGGCATTGCATTGCCGGGCCGAACTTCCACTCTTTCTCCCGAAATAACAGTCTGTCCGGCTCTCAATCCAAGAGGGGCAAGAATATATCTCTTTTCACCGTCAGCATAATGCAACAAAGCAATATTGGCTGACCGGTTTGGATCATATTCAATTCCGGCTACCTTCGCCGGCACTCCATCTTTGTCCCGTTTAAAATCAATAATTCGGTAACTGCGTTTGTGGCCGCCACCGTGATGACGTACTGTTATCCTGCCATAAGAGTTACGGCCTGCTTTTTTCTTTAATGGAGCCAGGAGTGACTTTTCCGGCTCATTCCTGGTAATCTCATCAAACGTCGATACAGTAGCAAACCGCCGCCCCGGCGAAGTGGGTTTAAAACGTTTAACAGCCATTCAGTACTCCCTCCTTCTACTAGCGGTTTTCAAACAGCTCGATCGGTTTGCTGCCTTCAGCCAGTGTAATAACCGCTTTTTTCCAGCTGGGCTGCTTACCCTCCGGGAAACGGCCCAGACGTTTTCTTTTGCCCCTGTAGTTGATAGTATTGACTGCCTCTACTTTTACTTCAAAAATTTCTTCAAGGGCTCTTTTAATTTCAATTTTATTTGCCTTGCCCGAAACGACAAAGGTGTATTTATTCTCTTCCATCAGGTCGGAAGATTTTTCGCTAATCAGGGGACGGATTATAACATCTCTTGCATCTTTCATCCGCCGAACACCTCCTCAACCTGCTGCAGCGCTTCGCGGCTCATAACCAGATAATTGTAAGTAAGGATATCAAGCACGTTGAGCTGCCTTGCAAGAATGGTTTTTACTTTTGGCAGGTTGCGGGATGCCAGATTCAAATTATTGTCGGGAGCAGCACTAACAAGCAGTGCTCCTCCGCTGATTTTAAGTTTGTCCAGAATGGCAACAACTTTTTTGGTCTGAGGCGCATCCACGCCAAAATCGTCGACCACCATCAGCTTGCCTTCGTTAACTTTGTCGCTGAGGGCTGTCTTTAAAGCAGCCCGGCGCATTTTTTTCGGCACTTTGGTTCCAAAATCACGCGGTTGAGGTCCAAAAACAACGCCCCCACCGGCCCAGATGGGAGAGCGCGTGCTTCCATGACGAGCCCGACCAGTTCCCTTCTGTGGCCAGGGCTTGCTGCCACCGCCCCGCACTTCGCTACGGTCCTTGCTTGATGCCGTACCCTGACGGCGTCGCGCTGCTTGCGACACCACAACCTGGTGTAGAGCTCCTTTTTTCAGCGGCGCCCCGAAAAGTGCGGCCTGGACTTCGATCTCGTCCACCTGCTCGCCTTCCTTATTGTAAAGTGATATTTTTGGCATATTCAGGGCATCTCCTTTCTATGGGTTTTCCGATTACCTGCTCTTGACCGATTCCTTCACTTCAACCAGGCCGCCTCTGGGACCAGGCACGGAACCTTTGATCAGGAGGATGTTTTTTTCCGCATCAGCTTCCACTATAAAAAGGCCTTGCACGGTGCGGCGCCAGCCTCCTTTGCGACCGGGAAGTCTGCGCCCTTTAAATACGCGTGCCGGTGCAACAGAACCCAGCGAACCGGGTCCGCGGTGATAGTGGGAACCGTGTGTTTTGGGACCTCTGCCAAACCCCATTTTTTTAATCGAGCCGGCGAATCCTTTGCCCCTGGCCACGGCGCTGATATCGACATAATCACCAGCGGAAAACGAATCGGCCTTAATTTCCTGTCCCGGACTGTACTGGGCAGGATCGTCAACCTTGAATTCTCGCAGATAACGCATCGGCTTTAGTTTCGCTTTCTGAAAATGCCCCTTCAGGGGACGGTTAGCCCTTTGCTCTTTTTTTTCTACAAAACCAAGCTGAATACTGTTGTAACCATCGCTGGCTTCATCTTTAACCTGGACTACACGGCACGGACCAGCCTCCAGAACAGTTACCGGAACAACTCGTCCTTCTTCATTATAGACCTGAGTCATGCCAACTTTGCGTGCCAGTATTGCTTTAGTCATCATCAATCCACCTCCCGCCTGTCTAGAGCTTAATCTCAATGTCCACTCCGGCAGGCAAATCAAGCCGCATTAAAGCATCGATCGTTTTTGGTGTTGGGTCCAGTATGTCGATCAAACGCTTGTGAGTGCGCATTTCGAATTGCTCCCGGGAGTCTTTATATTTATGCGGCGCCCGAATAACTGTGTACAAACTTCTTTCTGTCGGTAAAGGCACAGGCCCCGATACTTCAGCACCTGTCCGGCGCGCCGTTTCAACAATTTTACCGGCAGACTGATCCAACAGTTGATGTTCAAATGCCCTCAGCCTTATTCTGATCTTTTGACTAGCCATCAATTGTCCTCCTTAGTCGCCTGATTAAATCAAGGCTGCTCCGTAAAAATTACCCGGCCGCCAGCCGGCAACCTTTTACTTCATTGCTGTTTACCTAAGCTTATTCGTGAATACCGGTAACTACGCCTGCGCCCACAGTGCGACCGCCTTCGCGGATAGCGAAGCGCACTCCTTCTTCAATGGCGATCGGGGTAATCAGTTCAATCTCCATGTTCACGTTGTCGCCAGGCATAACCATTTCCATGTCCTCAGGCAGGGTAATAGTTCCGGTAACGTCGGTCGTCCGGAAGTAAAACTGCGGGCGGTATCCCTGGAAAAACGGGGTGTGCCGGCCGCCTTCTTCTTTCTTCAAAACGTAGACTTCCGCTTTAAACTTGGTGTGCGGTTTGATCGAGCCCGGCTTCGCCAGAACCTGGCCGCGTTCCACCGATTCACGGTCTATACCGCGCAGCAGCACACCAATGTTGTCGCCCGCTTCAGCATAGTCCATCAATTTGCGGAACATCTCCACCCCGGTGGCCACTGTCTTGCGCGGCCGCTCGTCAAAACCAACTATCTCTACTTCGTCACCCACTTTGATCTGCCCGCGCTCCACTCTTCCGGTCACTACTGTGCCACGACCGGTAATTGAAAAAACGTCTTCTATGGGCATCGAGAAGGGCTTGTCCCTGTCTCTTTCCGGCATCGGAATGTAGCTGTCCAGGGCATCCACCAGTTCCCAGACTACTTTGCAGCATTCACAATCCCTGCTGCCGCAACCACATTCCAAAGCTTTCAGCGCCGACCCGATGATTACCGGGGTCTCGTCGCCGGGAAATTCATATTCGTTCAGCAGATCGCGTACTTCCATCTCGACCAGTTCCAGCAGCTCGGGGTCATCCACCATGTCCGCTTTGTTCAAAAAAACGATGATGTAGGGAACCCCTACCTGCCGTGACAGCAAAATATGCTCCCGCGTCTGCGGCATCGGTCCGTCCGCCGCTGATACTACCAGAATCGCTCCGTCCATCTGCGCCGCTCCGGTAATCATGTTCTTTACATAGTCCGCATGACCCGGACAGTCCACGTGCGCATAGTGCCGGTTGTCCGTTTCGTATTCTACGTGCGCCGTCGCAATGGTAATCCCTCTTTCTCTTTCTTCCGGCGCCTTGTCTATCTCGTCAAATGTCGTCTTCTGCGCATAACCCGCACTGGACAAACAGTAGGTCATCGCCGCCGTTAACGTCGTCTTGCCGTGGTCCACGTGACCAATCGTCCCCACGTTCACATGCGGCTTCGTCCGCTCAAACTTTTTCTTCGCCAACTAAATGCACCTCCAACTGTTAATAAGCAACGCTTTGAGTAATAATTTTTTGGGCAATGTTCTGAGGAACCTCTTCATAACGGTAAAATTCCATGTTATAAACACCCCGGCCCTGAGTATGTGAGCGTAACTCGGTTGTGTAATTAAATATTTCCGAAAGAGGAACTACCCCTCTGACAACCTGTATACCGCTCTTCAATTCGGTGCCAAGGATTCGACCGCGGCGGCCGGTAAAATCACCGATAATATCGCCCACATATTCTTCGGGAGCCGATACTTCCACTTTCATTACCGGTTCAAGAAGAACCGGTTTGGCCTGGGCAAGTGCCTTCTTCAAGCCCTTTGAAGCAGCGATCTGAAAAGCTATATCGGAAGAATCGACTTCATGGTAGGAACCGTCAACAAGGGTTACCTTTATATCAACTACCGGATACCCGGCAAGGACACCGTTTAGAATCGATTCCTTGAGGCCCGCTTCCACAGCGGATATATACTCTTTCGGAATAGCCCCACCGACAATTTTGTTTTCAAAAACAAAACCGCCACCCGGCTCCAGGGGAACAACTTCGATCACAACATGTCCATACTGACCGCGGCCACCTGACTGGCGAATGAAACGTCCTTCCGCTTTGGTTTCTTCAAGAATGGTTTCTTTATAAGCAACCTGCGGGCTGCCTACATTAGCCTGGACTTTGAATTCACGAAGCAGGCGGTCAACAATAATCTCCAGATGAAGTTCACCCATACCCGAAATGATTGTCTGTCCCGTTTCCGGGTCGGTATGCACCTGGAAAGTAGGATCTTCTTCAACCAGCTGCTGTATCGACATGGCCATTTTATCCTGATCCGCCTTGGTTTTCGGCTCAATGGCAACCGAAATGACCGGCTCCGGGAACTTAATATTTTCCAGAATGATAGGCTTGTTCAGGGCACAGAGGGTATCACCTGTACTAATTTCTTTCGGTCCGATGATTGCTACAATGTCTCCTGTGGCAGTTTGAGCAATCTCTTCCCGGAAATTGGCATGCATACGAATTAATCTGCCGACCCGCTGCTTCTTTTGCCTGGTGGAGTTCATAACCACCGAACCCTTGTCCAGACAGCCCGAATAAACCCGGGCAAAAGCCAGTTTGCCGACAAAAGGATCGACCATAATCTTGAATACCAGCGCTGCAAAAGGCGCATCGTCAGACGGCAGTCGAAAATCTTCTTCCCCACTGTTCGGATTGAATCCCTTAACCGCTCCTACATCTACCGGTGAAGGCAGATAATGGATCACGGCATCAAGCAGAGGTTGAACCCCCTTGTTGCGGTATGAAGACCCGCAAAGAACCGGGACAAGGTCGTGATCAATGGTTGCCTTGCGCAGGGCAGTGTAGCATTCCTGCGGTGTTATTTCTTTTCCTTCAAAGTATTTTTCCATCAACGCGTCGTCATATTCAGCTATTGTTTCGATGATTTTCTCCCGGTAATCAGCAACCTGCTCCTCCATCCCGGCAGGGATATCGTTTTCCGTGCTGCGTGTTCCCAGGTCATCTTCATAAAGAATAGCCTTTCCTGTAATCAGATCGACTACTCCGGAGAAATCGTTTTCAGATCCAATAGGAAGCTGAATCGGAAGGGCATGAGCATGCAGCCGTTCCTTCAGCTGGCGCAAGACATTAAAAAAATCGGCGCCGACAGCATCCATCTTGTTTACATAGGCCAGACGCGGCACATGATAGCGATCAGCCTGACGCCATACTGTTTCCGACTGCGGCTCAACGCCGCCCTTAGCGCAAAAGATGGCCACCATTCCATCCAACACCCGCAAGGAACGCTCTACTTCTACAGTAAAGTCCACGTGCCCGGGCGTATCAATAATATTTATTAAATTATCGTGCCACCGGCATGATGTTGCAGCAGAAGTAATAGTAATACCGCGTTCCTGTTCCTGAGCCATCCAGTCCATGGTAGCCGTTCCATCATGCACTTCACCCAGCTTATGCAACCGACCGGTGTAAAAAAGAATCCTTTCGGTTGTCGTGGTCTTACCCGCATCAATGTGGGCGGCAATGCCGATGTTGCGGATTCTGTCAAGTTCAATGTCTCTGCTCATGTTCTCCCTCCTTTCCAAATACAGTGTTCAGAATTCAGTTTGCCGTAAAACCGGATAAAAAAATAACAAACTGAACGGCCGTCACATAACAATTGATTTATAATGTCCATTAACAATTTCACTACCAGCGGTAGTGGGCAAAAGCCCTGTTGGCTTCGGCCATTTTATGGGTGTCTTCTTTTTTCTTGATCGAACCACCGGTGTTATTGGCTGCATCCATCAGTTCTCCAGCCAAGCGCTGGGCCATGGTTTTTTCCCCGCGACTGCGGGCAAAACTGATGATCCATCGAATAGCCAGGATATTTTTACGAAGGCTACTCACTTCAATAGGCACCTGATAAGTTGCCCCACCAACTCGACGGGGTTTTACTTCCAGGACCGGAGATACATTGCGAATGGCTGTTTCAAAAACTTCATGCGGTTCTTTGCCGGTTTTCTCGCGGATGATTTCCAGCGCATCATAAATTATATCCTGGGCTGTTCCTTTTTGCCCATCATACATCAGTTTATTGATAAACCTGGCCAGCAGTTTACTCTTGTAAACTGGGTCCGGAAGAATGTCCCTCTTTGAAACCGGGCCTTTCCGTGGCATCTTCAATCACCTACTCCTCACAAATTTACTACTTTTTCGGCTTCTTCGTGCCGTATTTCGAACGCCCCTGAGCCCGGTTCTCTACCCCCGCAGCATCGAGAGCACCCCTCACCAGGTGATAACGCACCCCCGGCAGGTCTTTTACCCGGCCTCCTCTGACCAGAACAACCGAGTGCTCCTGCAGGTTATGCCCGATCCCGGGAATGTAGGCCGTCACTTCGATTCCATTGGTCAGGCGGACTCTGGCAATTTTACGCAGGGCTGAATTTGGCTTTTTCGGCGTGGTAGTTGAAACACGGGTACACACTCCCCTTTTCTGGGGCGACCGTTCCAGCGCCGGAGCAGACGACTGTTGGGTCATTTGCTTACGTCCCTTGCGTACCAATTGGTTAATTGTCGGCATTAGTCCACCTCCTTTTTTTATTCTGTGATAGCGGCAGCTGCCGCCTTAACCTTAATCCCGCACATTTTGCCCAGTTCGTTCATTGTATCAACATAATACGGCTCAATTTTCCTGTCTTCACAGAGGGCAAGAATGGGCTGAACCACCCTGTCCTCAGCATCCCTGGCAATAAATACATGGCTCACTGCGCCTTTTTCCAGGGCTTTAATGGTTTGCTTGGTGCCGACCACTTTTTGCCGGGCATTGCTCAACAAATCTTCCAACGACGAAAAACACCTACCCTGCAAAAACAATTTCAAGGAGCACCATTTTTTGGCGCACCTTAAGATTTTAACACCCTATTTACCGAATGTCAATTATATTTAAGCCCTTTTTCTTCAACTGTTAATTCCTGTTAATTCCCAAAGTAAGTTCTACAGTGGACCACGGTGTAGCATTTAGTTTGGGAATTTACGAACCATTTTTTTTGACTTCTGTAAAATATTTTTTAAAAAGGGAGGCTTCAAGTGAAAACCCCTTAAAAATATTTTTTATTCTTCAACTGACTCAGTATTATCTTCATTCAAATCGGCAGGATCCTGATCGGGAGCGGCAGCAATAACCGTTTCTTCCGTGCCCTGGTCAGTACCGGCCTCCAATTCTTTTTTCTCTTCCGATTCCAGTCCCAACGGGCTCACTTCGATATCACGGTAACGGGTCATCCCTGTGCCGGCCGGTATCAACTTACCGATGATCACATTTTCTTTTAACCCAAAGAGCTGGTCCTGGCGGCCCTTTATTGCCGCTTCAGTCAGCACACGGGTGGTTTCCTGGAAAGAGGCAGCCGAGAGGAACGATTCTGTAGCCAGCGAAGTCTTGGTTATACCCAGCAAAAGCGGCCTGGCCAGGGCTGGTTTGCCGCCGGCTTCGACAACAGTTTCGTTGATTTCATCGAAGAAGTAGCTGTCGAGCATGCCCCCCGGCAGCAGATCCGTATCTCCGGGATCTTCTACCTTCACCTTTTTGAGCATCTGGCGGACTATTATCTCAATGTGCTTGTCATTGATATCCACACCCTGCATCTTGTAAACCCACTGCACTTCCTTGAGCAGGTAGAGCTGCACCCCGCGAACTCCTTTAACTTTCAGAAGCTCATGCGGGTTAATTGATCCCTCGGTCAGTTCATCGCCAGCACTAACATGCTGTCCATTCTCAACTTTAATTCTTGCACCGTAGGGTATGGGATATAGCCTGTTCTCGCTGTGCTCGGAACTGAGTTTGATCTCTCTTTTGTAACGCGTTTCTACTACTTCGACTTCTCCGGCAATCTCGGCAATGAGCGATTGGCCCTTGGGTTTGCGGGCCTCAAAAAGCTCCTCGACCCTTGGTAAACCCTGGGTAATATCATCGCCGGCCACCCCTCCGGTATGGAAGGTCCGCATGGTCAGCTGGGTCCCCGGCTCACCAATAGACTGAGCGGCAATAATGCCGACCGCTTCGCCAACGTTGACAATTTTACCGCTGGCCAGGTCCCGCCCGTAGCATTTAACGCAAACTCCATGACGAGTTTTACATGTCAGCACCGAACGAAAACGAACTTCGGTAATGCCGTAATCGACAACTTTCTGAGCCATCTCTTCGGTTATCAGGGTATCGGCATCTATTACAACCTCCCCGGTTTCAGGGTGGTAAACCGGTTCCATCGTGTAGCGGCCAATTATCCTCTGCACGGCTTCTTCCAGGTTTTCATCGTTTTCCAGAAATTCACTGAGGCCAATGGATTGTCCGGTACCACAATCATCTTCCCGCACGATGACTTCCTGAACCACATCAACCAGCCGCCGGGTCAAATATCCCGAGTCGGCCGTTTTCAAGGCGGTGTCGGCCAGGCCTTTACGAGCACCGTGGGTCGAAATGAAGTATTCCAGCACGGTAAGCCCTTCCCGGAAATTAGCCTTGATGGGAATGTCAATGATTTTACCGGCCGGATCGGCCATCAGACCGCGCATTCCCGCCAGCTGGGTAATCTGAGATTCGTTACCACGTGCTCCCGAGTGAGCCATCATATAAATGGGGTTCAGTTCATCCAGGCCGGTCATCAGGGCAGAGGTAACTTCATCCTTAGCATTGCCCCAGACTTCGATCACCCGGTCATAACGTTCACTTTCGGTGATCAGGCCACGGGCAAATTGCTGTTCGGTTAGTTCCACCTTTTCTTCAGCATTCTTGAGAATCTCCTGCTTCTGCGGAGGAATAACAACATCACTGATAGCCACTGTTACTCCCGCCTGGGTGGCATAATGGAATCCCAGTTTCTTGACCTGGTCAAGGATCTCCGCCGTTTGGGTGTTGCCATACATCCGGAAGCAGCGGGCAATCAAATCAGAGAGAAAATCCTTTTTGATTGCCTTGTTGCGCTCAACCTTCTGCAATGTCTTCTGCGGATCAAAATCTCGCAGGGGAATGAAATTGTTTTCGGGCAGCGTATTGGTAAAATCAGCATTATTAATGAAAGGAAAATCCTTCGGAAATGCATTATTAAAAATCAGCTTGCCAACCGTGGTTAAAAGATATTTTTTACGGCGGACAAAATCGCGCCCTTTAAAACTGGAAGCGCGTATAAATATCCTGGCGTGCAGGTCAAGATAACCTAGATCATAAGCAGTTACTGCTTCTTCTGAATCAAGGAAAACCTTGCCTGCGCCTTTTACTCCGTCTTTTTCCAGGGTCAGATAATAACAACCGAGCACCATATCCTGGGTCGGAGTAGTTACCGGACGCCCCTCTTTGGGGTTAAGAATATTATTCGCCGAAAGCATAAGCAACCGCGCTTCAGCCTGTGCTTCAGCAGAAAGGGGAACATGGACGGCCATCTGGTCGCCGTCAAAGTCGGCGTTGTAGGCAGAACAGACCAGCGGGTGAATCTGAATGGCCCGCCCTTCTACCAGCACCGGTTCAAAAGCCTGAATGCCAAGACGGTGCAGGGTCGGAGCGCGGTTCAGAAGAACTGGATGATCTTTAATTACTACCTCCAGGACATCCCAGACCTCTGGCCGCACTTTTTCAACCATTCTCTTGGCACTCTTAATATTATGAGCCAGCCCGTCGCTGACCAGGCGTTTCATAACAAAGGGTTTAAACAGCTCCAGGGCCATTTCCTTTGGCAACCCGCATTGATAAAGTTTAAGTTCCGGGCCAACCACGATAACCGAACGGCCTGAGTAATCAACTCTCTTGCCGAGAAGATTCTGGCGAAACCGCCCCTGCTTGCCTTTTAGCATATCACTGAGTGACTTGAGGGGGCGATTGCCCGGGCCTGTAACGGGACGGCCACGGCGGCCGTTGTCAATAAGGGCGTCTACCGCTTCCTGGAGCATCCTTTTTTCATTACGCACAATGATGTCAGGGGCGCCCAGGTCAAGCAGGCGCTTCAGGCGATTATTCCTGTTGATCACCCGGCGGTAGAGATCATTCAAGTCGGAGGTAGCAAATCGTCCCCCGTCGAGTTGGACCATAGGCCGCAGATCGGGCGGGATAACGGGAATAGCATCGAGAATCATCCATGAGGGATCATTGCCGGATTGGCGAAATGCTTCCACTACTTCCAGGCGGCGGATGGCCCGCACTTTCTTCTGTCCGCTCGAACTGGTCAGCTCTTCGCGCAGTTCCAGGGCAATCTCGTCAAGATCAAGATCATTGAGCAACTTCTTGATCGCTTCGGCACCCATTTCGGCCTTAAACCCTTTTCCCGACTTAAAGAGGGCCTGGTATTTTTCATAGTATTCGCGATATTCCATCTCCGAGAGCAACTGTTTTTTGCTCAGATAGGTGTCGCCGGGGTCAATAACCACGTACGCGGCAAAATAGAGCACCTTTTCCAGATCTCGTGGCGACATGTCCAGCAGCAAACCCATGCGGCTTGGAATCCCCTTGAAATACCAGATGTGCGATACAGGAGCCGCCAGTTCAATGTGCCCCATTCTTTCACGGCGCACCTTGGCCCTTGTTACTTCAACACCGCAGCGATCGCAAACGATCCCGCGGTAGCGGATACGCTTGTACTTTCCGCAATGACATTCCCAGTCTTTTTGCGGACCGAATATCTTTTCACAGAAGAGCCCTTCCCGTTCCGGCTTCAGAGTGCGGTAATTAATGGTTTCCGGTTTCTTTACTTCACCCCTTGACCAGGCTCTGATCTGTTCGGATGATGCCAGACCAATTTTCAAGGCATCGAAATTATTGACATCCAACAAAAAGATCTCTCCTTTCGCCAGGAATCAACCTGTCCTACTGGTAGGTGGTTTCATCGTCTTCTTCGAGATCGTTAGAATCTTCTTCCAATCTTCTTTCTTTGGCTTTCTTTTCCTTTTTCGCCTAACTCTTCGGCGGAAAATCATCTTCTTCGCTGTTATTATCCTCATCGGTTTCAAGCTCTTCCAGATGATCCAGGGATACTTCTTCCACTTTTTTCACTTTCTCCGGTTCAATGATCAATGTATCGGTTGAATCATCTGATTCCTCGTCATCCAGATCATCTTCATTGAGGGAAACATCTTCTTCTTCACCTTTATCTTCCTCCACCTTTTTAACCGTGCTTTTCGCACCGCTTTTAGCTCCTACAGGCGGAGTTTCTTCCTGAGACTCCCGGCTGTAGATAAACCGATCAAGGTCGTCTTCATCTGACTCCATTCCTTCAATATTGACATCCAGGCGCCGGTAATCTGAATCATCGTCACCTTCTTTGATTTCAACTTCACCTGATTCTTCGCTGAGCACCCGCACATCAAGGCTAAGACTCTGCAGCTCTTTAACCAGGACTTTGAATGATTCAGGAACACCCGGTTCGGGAATGTTGTCGCCTTTTACTATTGCTTCATAAGTTTTAACCCGGCCAACAACATCGTCCGATTTTACCGTTAAAATTTCCTGCAGGGTATAGGCAGCACCGTAGGCTTCGAGTGCCCAGACTTCCATCTCCCCGAAACGCTGTCCGCCGAACTGAGCTTTACCACCCAGGGGCTGCTGGGTAACCAGCGAGTAGGGTCCGGTGGAGCGAGCGTGAATTTTATCATCAACCAGGTGAGCCAGCTTAAGCATGTAAACATAGCCAACGGTGATTTCTTCATCGAAGGGTTCGCCCGTACGTCCGTCGTAGAGCATGGTTTTACCACTCTTCGGCAGACCTGCTTCTTCCAGGGCGTCAAAAACATCTTTTTCATTAGCCCCGTCGAAAACCGGCGAAGCGATGTAGATATCCAGGGCCTTTGCAGCCCAGCCAAGGTGAGCTTCCAAAACCTGCCCGATATTCATACGCGAAGGCACGCCCAGCGGGTTAAGAACAATATCAAGGGCAGTACCGTCGGGCAGGAAGGGCATATCTTCTTCCGGAAGTATGCGGGCTATAACCCCTTTATTACCATGACGACCGGCCATTTTATCCCCTTCGGATATTTTACGTTTTTGAGCCACGTAAACCCGGACCAGCTCATTTACACCAGGAGACAATTCATCTCCGTCTTCGCGGTTGAATACCTTAACATCAACGACGATACCCGATTCACCGTGGGGAATGCGCAGGGAAGTGTCACGGACTTCTCGAGCTTTCTCCCCGAATATAGCCCGCAGCAGGCGTTCTTCAGCAGTCAGTTCTGTTTCGCCCTTTGGCGTAACCTTGCCGACCAGGATATCTCCTGCTCTCACCTCAGCCCCGACGCGTATTATCCCACGCCCGTCAAGATCTTTCAGAGCTTCTTCTCCGACGTTGGGAATATCACGGGTAATCTCTTCTGGCCCAAGTTTGGTATCTCTTGCTTCAGATTCATATTCTTCTATATGAATAGAAGTAAAAACATCTTCTTTTACCAGCTTTTCACTGATCAAAATAGCATCTTCGTAGTTGTACCCTTCCCAGGGCAGAAAAGCTGCCAGAACGTTTCTTCCCAGAGCCAGTTCGCCTCCGCTGGTACAGGGCCCGTCAGCAATTACATCAAAGGCCTTCACTTTCTGGCCGCGCTGGACAACAGGATGCTGATTGACGCAGGTGCCCTGGTTTGAACGCTTAAATTTTTGCAAAGTGTATATGTCAAGATTGTTTTCAGTACCAGTCATTCTTTCGGTTTCAAACTGTTCCCTGGTGCGGCCGTTTATGATGTAAGTTTGACCATCACTATTATCATCGCGGCGGACAACAATTTCATCGCTCGTGACCCGTACCACTTCGCCGTCGTGCATACAGACGGCTACCGCGCCAGAATCAACTGCCGATTTATACTCGAGACCGGTCCCCACATAAGGAGCTTCGGTTTCCAGGAGGGGAACAGCCTGACGCTGCATGTTCGCGCCCATCAAGGCCCGGTTGGCATCGTCGTTCTCCAGGAAGGGAATCAGGGCAGTAGCTACACTGACCAGCTGTTTCGGCGAAACGTCCATGAAGTCAACCTCACTGGGGTGACGCATAACCGTGTCATAATAATAACGACAAATGACGCGGCTTGTGGCAAATCGTCCGTCTTCGTCCAGCTTGGCGTTAGCCTGAGCAATTACGAACCGGTCTTCGTCATCGGCAGTAAGGTAGACAATTTCTGAAGTGACTCGCCCTTCTTTCCTGTCAACCCGTCGGTAAGGAGTTTCAATAAAACCGTATGCATTAATGCGGGCATAAGTACCCAGCGAACCGATCAGGCCAATGTTGGGGCCTTCAGGAGTTTCAATGGGGCAAATCCGGCCGTAGTGGGAATGATGAACGTCCCTTACTTCAAACCCGGCCCTTTCCCGGCTAAGGCCACCGGGGCCAAGGGCGCTGAGACGTCTTTTATGAGTCAGTTCGGCCAGCGGGTTGGTTTGATCCATAAACTGCGACAGCTGACTGCTGCCAAAAAACTCCTTGATGGCGGCAATGACCGGTCTGATATTGATCAAGGCCTGCGGAGTAATCGCTTCCACATCCTGAATGGTCATTCTTTCCCGAACTACCCGTTCCATCCTGGAAAGACCAATACGGAACTGGTTCTGCAACAGCTCACCAACACTGCGCAGGCGCCGGTTGCCAAGGTGGTCAATATCATCAATGTAACCAATGCCGTCATAAAGGTTGAGGATGTAGTTCACAGTAGCCACAATGTCTTCAGTGACCAGGTGCCTGGTGGACAGATCAACATTGCCATTTCCAAGAACCAGGTAGACTTCATCCCGGAATCTAATTTTTATCCGGCGGAGATTGTGCTCGTCAATATCCCGGGCTATCTTTTCGTCGACTACCGTCCCGGCCGGGTAAAGAAGCTCTTCGCTGGCCGGATCGATAACATTTTCGGCCAGCTCATGGCCGAAAATACGGTTCGAGAGGGCAAGTTTCTTGTTCGCCTTGAACCTGCCAACGTGGGCAAAATCATAGCGCTTGCCGTCAAAGAATAGTGATTCAAACAACGAACGGGCATTGTCGGCATTGAGTGGTTCACCCGGACGGAGACGCTTGTAAATCTCAAGCAAAGCCGATTCGACAGAATTTGTCGGATCTTTGTCCAGAATCTCATCAAGGCGTGGATCATTGCCCAGAAGCTCCTTAAGTTCTTCATCCGTTCCATAGCCTATGGCACGAAGAAGAACAGTAACAGGGATCTTCCTGGTTCTATCAACCCGAACATAAATTGCCTCGCTCAAATCAGTTTCAAACTCAAGCCAGGTGCCGCGGTTGGGAATAATTGTCGAGCTGATCAACTCTTTGCCGGTGTTGCCGCTTGGATCAGGAACTTTTTTAAAATACACTCCCGGCGAACGCACCAGCTGGCTAACAATAACCCGCTCGGCACCGTTGATGATAAAAGTACCATTCTCGGTCATCATGGGGAAATCGCCCATGAATACTTCTTGCTCCTTTACCTCACCAGTTTCCCGATTAATCAGCCGCACCTTGACTTTCAACGGTACGGCATAGTTAGCATCTCGTTCCTTACAGTCATCGACTGAATACTTCGGTTCCCCGAGAGTATAATCAAAGAATTCCAGAACAAGATTGCCGGTAAAATCCTGGATTGGCGAAAAATCTTCAAATATTTCTTTCAAACCCTCGTTGATAAACCAATCGTAGGAACTGCGCTGCACTTCTATTAAATTTGGTAAATCAAGCACTTCATTAATCCGGGCATAGGTACGCCTTTCTCTCCTGCCTGCTGCGACACTGCTGGACATTAAAAAAAATCACTCCCCTGGTACCTGGTTTATGATTTGGGAACCATACTGGAACAGGCTAAAAACATTGCTAAAAACTATATAAACCTGTATCTCCTATGGGTAGATCATTACTGAGAAGGCAAAATAGTTACATCAAAAAAGAGCATAGTGGTAATTCTAGACATCTTAAGATACTATCATAAGGGGGCTGACGTGTCAACAGTCACAAAAAAATATTTGAAGATCATCAAAAAATCATCACCCTGCTTACTAACTACCCTGAAAATGCATATTACCATTTTCATCCTTCTGATGGTGCCCCCGCAAAATGGGGGCATGAAGGTCTTATTAATTTATTCAAACATGATAATCCAAAGACTTTAATCAACAAAAAGCAAATACAAGAGTTATAATAATAAGTTAATAATTAGTACGCAGGGTGCATGCTTGGCTTCTTTGCCTGGCTTCTTTACTTCAGTTCGACGCTGCCGCCGGCTTCTTCAATCTTGGCCTTAGTTGCTTCGGCGGTTTCCTTGTTCACTTTTTCCTGGACTTTGCCGGGAGCTTCGTCGACAAGAGCTTTTGCTTCTTTCAGACCCAGGCCGGTAATTTCGCGAACAACTTTAATTACCTGGATTTTCTTTTCCCCGGCCGCGGTAAGGACCACGTCAAATTCATCCTTCTCTTCTTCTTCGGCTGCTGCTTCTCCACCAGCAGCCGGAGCGGCTGCTGCTACGGGAGCAGCTGCAGTTACACCAAACTCTTCTTCGAGGGCTTTTACCAGTTCAGAAAGTTCCAGAACGGTCATGCCCTTGACTATTTCCATGATTTCACTAACTTTGTTTTCTTCTTTTGCCATTTCTTGCACACTCCTTTATATATTATTTTTGTTTTATTCTTATTTATATTCTGTTCAGCCATGGTTAAACTGAATGCCCTTTGTTAAACTGCTGCATCCGGCAAGCTGTTTTCCTCCTCCAAATCAGGCACTTTCCTTTTGCTGCCTGACGGCGTCTACAGTGTAAACCAGCTGACGCAGGGTTCCGTGCAGGACTCCAACCAGGCCGGAAATGGGAGCCTGGAATCCGCCGACAACTTTAGCCAGCAGAATCTCACGCGGCGGTATTTCTCCAAGAGCTTTTATCTCGTTAGGATCAAGTAGCTTCCCGGAAAGCATGCCACCCTTAATAAGGAGAGCATCATTTTGTTTGGTATAATCGTTAAAAACTTTAGCCACTGCCACCGGATCTTCGCTTGAATAGGCGATTGCAGTAGGCCCTTCAAAGAAACCCTCCAGCTCTTCTACACCGGCCGTCCGGCAAGCCAGACGGTTCATAGTATTCTTGGTGACACGGTAACGGCACTGCTCCTGGCGCAATTTTCCGCGCAACTCATTAATCGTTTTAACATTCAGGCCCCGATAATCGGTAACAATTACCAGTTCTGACTGTTTAAGCTCTTCCGTGATTTCTTCCAGCATCTTTTCCTTCGCTTTTTTGCTCAGCAAATAGTTCACCTCCTCATTAACCTGCAGGATGAATTGTTAAAACAAAAGGAGCTTCCGCAGACGAAAAGCTCCCTGGCAACCTGATTAACAAACCGGTTGACACGATCACATTCTTCCTGAACAGGGGGCTTGCTTTTGAGCCATTAAACCATATAGTCCCTGCTGTCTACGGAAACGACTATGTTGTTTTTTTTAATCAGCTAACTCTTAACCTCAGCGGCTTTAATGCCCGGCCCCATAGTCGAACTGACAGTGATATTCTTGATGTACTGTCCCTTTGCCGCGACAGGCCGTGCCTTAATCAAGACATCCATTACCGCATTGTAATTTTCAAGAAGCTTGTCTTCACTAAAAGATATCTTTCCGATGGGAACGTGGACATTACCTGCCTTGTCTGTGCGATATTCCACTTTTCCTGCTTTAATGTCGCTGATGGCTTTCTCAATCTCAAATGTTACTGTTCCACTCTTGGGGTTGGGCATCATTCCGCGGGGTCCCAGGATTTTACCAAGTTTCCCAACAGAACTCATCATATCGGGTGTGGCAACAGCTACATCAAAATCGAACCAGCCCTCCTGGACTTTGGCTACCAGTTCGTCTGCTCCGACGTAGTCGGCACCGGCTTCTTCCGCTTCTTTAGCCTTTTCCCCCTTGGCAAACACGGCTACCCGGACAGTTTTGCCCGTTCCGTGCGGCAGGACTACCGATCCACGAACCTGCTGATCGGCATGCTTCGGGTTTACACCAAGGCGAACAGCCAGCTCAACCGTTTCGTCAAATGAGCGATTGCTCAACTCTTTCACCAGGCGAACGGCTTCTGCTGGTTCGTACTTCGTTTCATGATCTATCTTCTTACGCGCTTCTTCATATTTCTTACCCCGTTTTGGCATCTTCCAACAACCTCCTGTGGTTATCGAGCATTTGCTCTCCCACTGTAATGTATTTTTTTTCTTTAACCTTCAACAATGATGCCCATGCTGCGGGCGGTTCCCTCAATTATCTTCGCTGCTGCATCAATATCGTAAGCATTTAAATCTTCCATTTTTTGCTGGGCAATCTCTTTCACTTTATCCCGTGAGATAGTAGCAACCTTAACCCGGTTCGGCTCACCGGAACCTTTTTCCAGGCCGAGGACTTTTTTCAAGAGTATTGCCGCCGGCGGTGTTTTGGTAATAAAGCTAAAAGAACGATCTTCATAAACAGTAAGCTCGACCGGAATGATCAACCCGGAATCTGCCGCCGTCCGTTCATTGAATTCTTTACAAAAAGCCATAATATTGACACCATGCGGCCCGAGAGCGGTGCCTACCGGAGGAGCAGGAGTTGCCTTCCCTGCCGGAATCTGCAGCTTGGTTATCGCAATTACTTTCTTTTTCTTGGCCATTAAACAAACCTCCCGGCCGCAGTGGTTTCAAATACTGCACTGCAGCTTAAATTAAAATTTTATCACCTGGTGAAATTCGAGTTCCACCGGAGTTTCCCGCCCAAACATGGATACGGAAACTTTAACCGTTCCTTTTTCCCGGTTAATTTCTTCAACTTTGCCTTCAAAATTTTTAAATGGGCCGTTAACCACCCGAACCACCTGGTCAACATCAAATTCGATCCGCGGTTTGCCTTCCACCACGCCCACCGAACGAAGTATGTGGGTCACTTCTTTTCCGCTGAGGGGGACCGGCTTGGAACCCGGGCCGACAAAACCGGTAACACCGGGAGTATTCCTTACAACATACCAGGAATCGTCATCCATAACCATTTCAACCAGTACATAACCGGGGAAAACTTTTTTCTCCACGGTCCTCTTCTCACCGCCACGGCTGGTAATCTCTTTTTCAGTCGGGACCATGATCCGAAAAATCTTATCTTTCATCTCCATTGAATCAACGCGTCGTTCCAGGTTTGTTTTAACCCGTTTTTCATAACCGGCATAGGTATGGATTACATACCAGTCTTTTTTGATTTCGATTTCTTCAGTGCCTTCGGCGGCACCCTCTTCGACAGCTCCATTCTCAGGAGTATCAATTTCAGTACCATGTTCAACACCTTTGTCGGCTCCGGCATCCATTTCAATGTTCATGTCAATAGGATTGCACAGGCAATCCCGGTCACTCTCCTTCTTTACTGCCTTATATGAAAACTGTTTAGCGAATTACCAGCTGAAGGATGGCCAAAAATAAACTGTCAAGTCCCCAGAAAAAAAATCCTATTACCAGCACAGTTGATAATACTATACCGGTAAACACACTGAATTCTCTCTTTGTTGGCCAGTTTACTTTTTTTAATTCGACCCTGACTTCCTGCAGAAACTTACCGATACGCTTAAATAATCGCATTAAATCAACCTCTTTCAACTGCCGCGTAAATTTTTCTTTAAATCCTCATCTGCAAGCCAGACATCCTTTTATTTAGTTTCTTTATGAAGGGTGTGAGTTTTGCAGCGGCTGCAGTATTTTTTTAATTCCAGGCGGTCCGGATCGTTCCGTTTATTTTTCTTTGTTGTATAATTCCGCTCCTGGCATTCCGAACAGGCTAAATGTACGGTAACACGCATTTTTTCCACCTGCCTCCCAAACTCGTAAATATCAATTTATCACAATAAGTTCCAGTATGTCAACAATCAGACCGCCAATTTTGCTGCTAAATTAAGCTGCCGTCAAGCTATACAACAAGAGGCGGTGTCTTGATCTCCCGCCCCTTGCCGCTCAAGCAGATGCTAATTGATGCTTTGAGTCTGCGAGCAGATTTCGGGGCAAACTGCCTCCTGAAAATACAGCTTTTCGCGCAGCCTCCTGTTCAACATGTCTTTCTAAGCTTATTCGTGAATACCGGTAACTACGCCTGCGCCCACAGTGCGACCGCCTTCGCGGATAGCGAAGCGCACCCCTTCTTCAATGGCGATCGGGGTAATCAGTTCAATCTCCATGTTCACGTTGTCGCCAGGCATAACCATTTCCATGTCCTCAGGCAGGGTAATAGTTCCGGTAACGTCGGTCGTCCGGAAGTAAAACTGCGGGCGGTATCCCTGGAAAAACGGGGTGTGCCGGCCGCCTTCTTCTTTCTTCAAAACGTAGACTTCCGCTTTAAACTTGGTGTGCGGTTTGATCGAGCCCGGCTTCGCCAGAACCTGGCCGCGTTCCACCGATTCACGGTCTATACCGCGCAGCAGCACACCAATGTTGTCGCCCGCTTCAGCATAGTCCATCAATTTGCGGAACATCTCCACCCCGGTGGCCACTGTCTTGCGCGGCCGCTCGTCAAAACCAACTATCTCTACTTCGTCACCCACTTTGATCTGCCCGCGCTCCACTCTTCCGGTCACTACTGTGCCACGACCGGTAATTGAAAAAACGTCTTCTATGGGCATCGAGAAGGGCTTGTCCCTGTCTCTTTCCGGCATCGGAATGTAGCTGTCCAGGGCATCCACCAGTTCCCAGACTACTTTGCAGCATTCACAATCCCTGCTGCCGCAACCACATTCCAAAGCTTTCAGCGCCGACCCGATGATTACCGGGGTCTCGTCGCCGGGAAATTCATATTCGTTCAGCAGATCGCGTACTTCCATCTCGACCAGTTCCAGCAGCTCGGGGTCATCCACCATGTCCGCTTTGTTCAAAAAAACGATGATGTAGGGAACCCCTACCTGCCGTGACAGCAAAATATGCTCCCGCGTCTGCGGCATCGGTCCGTCCGCCGCTGATACTACCAGAATCGCTCCGTCCATCTGCGCCGCTCCGGTAATCATGTTCTTTACATAGTCCGCATGACCCGGACAGTCCACGTGCGCATAGTGCCGGTTGTCCGTTTCGTATTCTACGTGCGCCGTCGCAATGGTAATCCCTCTTTCTCTTTCTTCCGGCGCCTTGTCTATCTCGTCAAATGTCGTCTTCTGCGCATAACCCGCACTGGACAAACAGTAGGTCATCGCCGCCGTTAACGTCGTCTTGCCGTGGTCCACGTGACCAATCGTCCCCACGTTCACATGCGGCTTCGTCCGCTCAAACTTTTTCTTCGCCAACTAAATGCACCTCCCAAAAGAGATAAAAAATACTCAGGTGGCTTCAACCTGCCCAACAAATGATTACTGCCGGCAAATAAGTCGCCGCCGTAAAAAATGGTGGCGGCGCAGGGATTCGAACCCCGGACGCTGCGGGTATGAACCGCATGCTCTAGCCAACTGAGCTACGCCGCCATTGGAGCTCACGACCGGATTTGAACCGGTGACCTTATCCTTACCAAGGATACGCTCTACCTCCTGAGCTACGTGAGCAGAAAAAACTTCGTTTCATTTATATAAGGAAACCGCCGGAGCGATTTCCTTATTTTCTCATGGTTGCGGGGGCAGGATTTGAACCTGCGACCTCCGGGTTATGAGCCCGACGAGCTACCAGACTGCTCCACCCCGCGACGTCACTGGAGCGGGTGATGGGAATCGAACCCACGCGACTAGCTTGGGAAGCTAGGGCTCTGCCATTGAGCTACACCCGCTCGTTAAGCGATACTGATTATACACTGGCCCTACTTAAAAGTCAACCGTCGATTATCGCTGGTGATTATTGATTACCGCTCTGTGAACCCGGGAGAAGGTGCCAGTTACCGGTGAGCATCACTGGCATAAATTTTCCTTTACGGGGAATCAGTGGAAAGTGGCAGCACTTCAAATACCCACAATTGGGATCAGGTTTTCCTGACCTCCAGATAACGCTCCAGTTTTCTTTTGACCCGCTGCAGGGCATTGTCAATTGATTTTACATGACGCTTCAAGTCGATCGCTATTTCCTGATAAGATTTACCTTCCAGGTAGAGGGTTAAAACTTTCCACTCAAGATCGCTCAGTATTTCACCCATCTTGTATTCGATATCATTATATTCTTCCCGGTTGATCATCAGTTCTTCGGGATCAGTAATTTTGGTGCCCGAAAGGATATCGAGCAGGGTCCGGTCCGAATCTTCATCATAGATGGGTTTATTCAATGAAACATATGAATTCAAGGGAATATGTTTCTGTCTGGTGGCGGTCTTAATCGCTGTGATTATCTGGCGTGTTATACACAACTCGGCAAAAGCACGAAAAGATGAAAGTTTGTCTCCCCTGAAATCACGGATCGCTTTGTAAAGGCCGATCATACCTTCCTGGATAATATCTTCCCGATCAGCACCAATTAAAAAGTAGGACCGGGCCTTGGCTTTAACAAAATTCTTGTATTTATTAATTAAAAACTCCAGAGCAACTACATCGCCGCCCTTTGCTTCCAATACAATATCTTCATCACTGCAAAATTCAAAATCGGGTTCCCCATGGTAAGAGAACTTGCACTCATGAACCGCAAAGCTCACACCGATCGCCTCCATTTGGATATCGTATGGTGGAATAATGGCAGACTTTCCAGGTTATTATAACGTATCGCCCCGGTACGGTCAAGCATTTTAGCCCGCTGAAAATTATCGCGGCGCCCGCGGAAAAGCTCAGGAACGGCGCATCTTCTCAAGGGCGTCGAGGATCGATCCGGCCAGGATGTTATTCAGCATCAGTCCTTTCTTTTGTGGTGTTCCAAGATACCTGCGATATCTTTCCCGCTGTTCATCGAGCCTTTCACGAAGGGCGTCAGCAGACAATACAGCTGCTCCAACAGAAGAAGCAGCCCGGTATTCGGCAAAGTCCGAAGTCGCTACTTCTACTGTGTAAGAGGCAGTCAGACCTGCAGCCAGGCGCTCAATCATGGTGTCGGCAGTTTCCCTGTTTTCAGTGAAGACAATTTCCACTCCGTCAACATGATCCCAGGCAAATTCCTGCCCGTCAAACACTACAATTATTCGCTTCCACGTCCAGGGGCAAAAGGCAGCCAGCACCGCTATCAGCTGATCACGGGCACTGCCCATATCGCTTTTTTTTAAAGTCTTCAATTCATCCCAGGTTCCAATAATATTATAGCCGTCGACAATCAGAAGTGGCGTTTTCCCCCCATTCAGGATGACCACCCCTCACGTTGAGCCAGGACCGTATAAATAATGAGGGCTGCTGCTACCGACAAATTAAGTGATCCTGCTTTTCCCGGCATCGGTATGGTCAACATCTGATCACAATTTTCCCGCAGCAGCCGCGATATCCCTTTCCCTTCCGAACCGACCAGCAAAACAAGGGCCCGGCGGTAATCGGCCCGGTAATATTCCAGCTCGCCTGCAGCCTCGGCCCCATAAACCCAGAAACCTTCCTCTTTTAACTGCTCAGTCGCCCGGTTGAGGTTGCCCACCAGGGCTACCGGTAGCCGCTCTGCCGCCCCGGCAGCAACTTTACGAACTGCCGCCGTCACTCCGGCTGCTCTCTTGTCGGGTATAATCAAACCATGCACCCCGGCCGCGTCGGCAGTCCTCATGACAGCCCCCAGGTTCTGTGGATCTTCAATATGATCCAGCATCAACAAGAAAGGCTGACGGGCTGCTGAACGGGAAATTTTGATCAGCTCATCAAGAGTATGGTAGTAAAAGGAAGGGACAAGGGCTGCCACCCCCTGTGGGGAAGTTATTTCATGGGTAAGCCGGGCAAAATCATTCCGGGGCAGGAACTCGCACTGAATTCTTTTTTTGTTAGCCAGGGTGGTGATTTCCTCGATAACCCTTCCTCTTTGCCCCTCGACCAGTAATATACGACGGGGGCTGCCATAACGAAGGGCTTCCAGGACAGTCTGCCGGCCGCCTATAAGCTCTGTTTTATCCCTGTATCGCCGGCTGTTATTTTCGGCCCCGACGGAACCTTTCACTGTCCTGCCGGACTTCTTTTTCATGGCAAACGCTTCCTTATCAATATCAATTCCGGGTTAATATATCAACATTTATGGATATTCAAAACATTAACCAGGGAAAAATACTGTTCATAAATATGGGCTCCCGAGGAATAAGCGTTAATTGGGCCGTCTTCAACCGGAAACTTGAGGTGCATAATAATATATTCTTTGAGCAGCTGCAGACCACCAATATTCTCAGGGAAAGCAACGAAGATATCCCAGGAACGGAAGAAAAGGGACATCTGAAGACGGCCGTCGACTACTTTTAAATCTACCACGCGCAAACAGGGCGGATCATTAAGATCTATGTTCCCGGGACCGCCGATATTCATGCAGGCCTGGTTGGTCGCCCCATGCGACCGGTTGAGCAAATCGATCACCTTTGGCAGCTGCGGGGCAATAAACTGCCCGTAAGTGTAGTCTTCCATACTTCCCTTGGTGTCGGTGGCCAGGTACTCATAAAAATATTCCTGGATCTTCTCTTCCGATGTGGGAGCAGGAATGCCGCAGTTTTCAGGAAGCCATACTGCCAGGGGACGGGTGTAGGGTTCTTCGATAACCACCATTAAGTGATCAAGCTGCTTGCGCAGCTGGCCTTCATAGCTGCCTTTCTCAACCCGGTAGCTGTAGCCGTAACGGGCACAGTTCCATAAAACCATCCGCCAGGCTGCTTCGATAGTCCTTTCCCTAATGTAAGCCATGTAATCTTTGCACCTCCGCAGTATTTGTGTTCAGTTGTATGTTTTCCCGCCCTGCCGAGATCACCCCACTGCGGCACCGGCACCGTCATGCTTTGACTGCTCTACCGGCGTTTCCAGCGTGTTCCATGGGCTGTGTCTTCGATAATAATGCCCCGGGATGACAATTCATCGCGGATGTGATCAGCCGTCTCAAAGTCTCTGGAGGCCCGCGCCTCATCACGCCTGGCAATCATGGCCGCCACCTCTGCATCGAGTGATTCCGGTTCCGTTATATCCACGATTTCAAAAAGTTCATTCGCCTCACGGTAAAATTGGAGCACCTTTTCAAGAAGACCCCGGTTATGGGGATACCCCTCCTGCAGGTATATGTTACAGCTGCGGGCCAGTTCAAAAAGAACCCCCAGCCCATCGGCCGTGTTAAAATCATCATCCATTGCTTCGATAAACCGTTTCCCGGCATCTTCAAGAGCTGCCTTGAGTTTATCTTCAGCTTCGGCAGCTTCATTCCCGGCAGAGGAGAGAGCGCCCACCAGGTTGATAATCATTTCCTGTAGCCTTTGCCGCCCCGTCCTGCTCTGGGCTACCAGCTCAGCGCTAAAATTCAGGGGGCTGCGATAATGGGCGGAAAGGATCAGAAACCGCAGATCAAGAGGATCATGGACAGCAGTGAGCTCCCGCACGGTGCGCACGTTACCCAGCGATTTGGACATCTTTTGATCTTCAATGTTCAGGTAGCCGGCATGCATCCAATAACGGGCCAGCGGCCTTTTATCTGCACCCCAGGTCTGGGCAATTTCATTCTCATGATGTGGAAAAATGAGGTCGGCTCCACCGGCGTGAATATCAAGAGTGTCTTTGAAATAATGGGTCGACATGGCCGAGCATTCAATGTGCCAGCCCGGGCGACCTTCACCCCAGGGGCTTTCCCAGCTGGGCTCTTCCTCTTTTTTCTGCTTCCAGAGGGCAAAATCAAGAGGACTGCGCTTTTTCTCGCCAGGTTCAACCCTTGCTCCGGCCAGCAGTTCATCCTGTTTTTGATGGGAAAGTTTTCCATATCCGTTAAAACGCGATGTATCATAGTAGACATCACCATCGCTGACGTAGGCATAACCGTTTTCCAAAAGGCGTTCGATCAAGGCAATGATCTGGGGAATATGTTCCGTGGCCCGCGGTTTAATATCGGCCGGTCGAACCCTCAGGGTTTGGATATCTTTTTCATAAGCCTTGATGAAGCGATCGGCCAGCGCCGCTACTGTGATTCCCTGTTCATTAGCCCGGTTAATCATCTTGTCATCAATGTCGGTATAATTCTGCACCAGATTGACTTCATAACCACGGTAGTTGAGATACCGCCTCACTACATCGAAAACAATGAAAACACGGGCATTGCCGATGTGAATATAATCGTAAACCGTTGGTCCACAGACATAAAAGTTAACCCGGGGCGAATCACCCGGCATGAATTCTTCCTTGCGACGGGTCAGTGTGTTAAATATCCTTATGGTCACAGTTGAACACTCCATTTTCCTGGTCAGTCTTCCGGTATCGTATTTCTTCAATTTGTTTCTGAAGATTGTTCAGTGCTTCAGCTACCGGGTCGGGCATGTCACAGTGATTTAAGTTAATAGAAGGCACCTTTTCTCCATTATAATAGACAACACGGGCCGGTATGCCTACCACCGTTGAATTAGCGGGGGCTGGACGAAGGACTACCGAACCGGCACCAATTCGGCAGTTGTCACCAATTTCAATTGGTCCAAGAACCTTGGCCCCGGCACCAATGACCACGTTATTGCCAATGGTAGGATGGCGTTTCCCTTTTTCTTTGCCTGTCCCACCCAGAGTTACCCCCTGATAAAGGGTCACATTGGAACCGATGGAGGTAGTCTCTCCAATCACCACTCCCATACCATGGTCAATGAAGAAAGATTCCCCGATTTCCGCTCCGGGATGGATTTCGATTCCCGTTATAAATCGTGAAATGTGAGAAAGCATCCTGGGCAATAGAACCAGGCCACGGCAGTAAAAAAAATGAGTCAGCCGATGGCATAATATTGCATGAAGACCCGGGTAGCAGAAAAGCACTTCCACCGTACTTTTTGCCGCCGGGTCTCTATCTTTAACCGCTCTTATATCTTGACGAATTCGCCTGAACATTAATTGGTATTACTCCTTATTAGCAAATTACCGCAGCCCCTTGATAAAAATTATTTGTTTCCACAGGTCTGCCAGTGGCCTGCTGCATGATTTCTATTCGGCTTCGTTAACCGCCGGCCGGTCATGATTCTTCTTCTCCAGCAAAACAACCGCAGCGGCAGCAATCCCTTCTCCGCGCCCGCAGGACCCCAGGCCCTCAGTGGTTGTGGCTTTGACCGAAACACTCGTTTTTGACACACCCAAAGCGGAAGTAATTTTTTGATTTATTTTTTCAATGTAGGGAGCCATTTTTGGCTCTTCAGCAATAATCACAAGATCAGCATTGACAAGCTGCCAGCAATCCCGGTCAAGCAGTTCCCTGACCTGTACAAGCAGCTCAAGGCTCGAAATTCCCCGATAACGGCAATCGTCGGGAGGAAAATGGAATCCAATATCCCTCTGGCCGGCCGCTCCAAGCAGGGCATCCATCAAAGCATGCAACAAAACATCGGCATCAGAATGCCCCTCCAGACCGCGAGAATAATTTATCTCAACCCCTCCAATTAAAAGAGGCCTGCCGGCGACGAGCCGGTGCTGATCGAACCCCATTCCGATCCGGTTCAACGGTTAAGCGCCCCTTTCACCAACCAGGCAGCCATTTTCAAATCGAGAGGAGAAGTAAGCTTAATATTGGTGTCTTCTCCAGGCACCGTATAAACATCTCCCCCGATCCGTTCCACCAGGGAAGAATCATCGGTAGCAGTCAGCAGCGCCGGCCCTGCTTCTTTATATGCTTCGAGGATCAACTCTCGCCTGAAAACCTGAGGCGTCTGCACCAGGCGCAGGCGTTCGCGCTCGGGGGTAGCCACGATCTTCTCTTCTGAATCAATTTCTTTCACTGTATCAGTCACCGGTAACACCGGTACAGCTGCTCCACGGTGGGCGGCAGTGTCCAGCAAAACTTCCAGCAAAACCTCAGAGGCAAGAGGCCTCGCTGCATCGTGAATACAGATCAGATCGCATTGTTCGCTGAGAGCTCGCAGGCCCTCCCATACTGACTCCTGCCGGGTAGCACCTCCCGGGACCAGTTTAATACTCTCCATTTCCCGGTAAGGCTTAAGCAGAGCAGCCGCTTCGCCTTCTTCCCCTGGACGGATCACGGCAATTATTTCAACAACATTGGGATGACCCAAAAACAGTTTCAGTGAGCGCACCAATACCGGCATCCCATCCAGCAACAGGTAAGGCTTTCGCACTCCGCCCATGCGCGTTCCCGAACCGGCGGCAGCAATAATAACAGATACTTTCATTACTTAACCCCATTATTTGATACCACTACCACTGTATTTCTCTGCATCCTGTTTCGGTTTGGCAAAGATCATCCTACCCGCCGCCGTCTGCAAGACACTTGTAACCAGCACTTCGATAGTCTCACCGATAAAGCGGCGTCCTCCCTCAACCACAATCATGGTCCCGTCATCAAGATATGCAACACCCTGCCCGGCTTCTTTGCCATCCTTGATAATCTGGGCCGCCATTTCTTCACCCGGCAGCACCACCGGTTTAACAGCGTTGGCCAGCTCATTGATATTAAGTACGGCAATGCCCTGCAGTTCACATACCTTGTTCAGGTTAAAATCGTTGGTGATTATTTTACCGTTTATAGTCTTGGCCAGTTTAACCAATTTGCTGTCTACTTCATTGATATCCTCGAAATCTCCCTCGTAGATCTGGACCGGGATATCCATTTCTTTTTGAATCTTGTTTAACACGTCAAGACCGCGGCGTCCCCGGTTGCGCTTGAGCAAGTCTGGGGAATCGGCAATATGGCGCAGTTCTTCGAGGACAAAATTGGCCACCACGATAACCCCTTCCAGGAAACCGGTTTTGCATATATCGACTATCCGCCCGTCGATTATGGCACTGGTGTCGAGTATTTTAAAGACTTCGTTTTCAGCGCCTCCACTGCGGGCCCCCCTGTTGAACAGGGTGGACACAAAGGTAAACTCCTCCTTACGGTTGAGCACAAAACGAACTCCGATAAAAACAAGGAAAAGGGTCAGAATAGGCGAAATAAAAATGCCAACTACCGGAATACGATAGATAGGGTAGCTGAGAAGCAGCCCGATAAGCAGAGTGATGATCAGGGTAAAAGCAACCAGGGCGATGTCCTGGGTCGGAACCATTTTCAGCTTGCTGTCTGCCCATCCCACGACACGCAAGAAAATACCGATAAAAATGGGGGTAAGAAAATAGAATATAAGACCGAATAAAAGACCCCCAATAGCATAATATCCAATGCTAACCGGGGTAAAGTAAACCCCCCTGGGGATATCTAGAAAAACCGTAATAAAGGGCAGAATTACCGCAAAAAAATAGACACCCACCATAATTCCAACCAGAGTTCCAATAACACGAATTATTTTGCGGGCCATCTTGTCACCTCCTTTCAGTTAATATTTGTCAGACATTTTCATGATTGCCTCAAAATGAATAAACCAGCAGTCGTTTCTTCCCATAACAAAACAACCAGGGAGCTCTTCAAACCATTATAACTTAAAGCTTTCCCTGGAAGCAAGGTTAATAAACACCTTAATATGATTAAATTTGCTGCATGGCTAGTTGTTAGGCTACTTGGGAGCCTGTTCAAAGATATTATCAAGAGTGGCCAAAATTTCGGACTGTTCCACCCCATCTACAAGGACCAGCTCGCTGATCAAAATCTGGCGGGCCGTTTCAAGCATTTTGCTTTCCCCGGTGGAAAGGCCTTTCTCATGATCCCTGAGCATCAGGTTACGCACTACTTCGGCGACCTCATAAATATCCCCGCTTTTTATCTTTTCAAGGTGATTGCGATACCGGCGGTTCCAGTTGGATGACATTTGAGGTTTATCCCCCTGCAGGACAACAAAAACACGGGGCACCTCATCCTTTTCAATTACCTCTCGCAAACCAACCTGTGAAATACTGTCTGTGGGAATTAGCACCTTCATCTCGCCCATGGGCAGCTTCATGACATAATATTTCTTGCGAGCCCCAAGAATTTCTTTTTCTTCGATCGCTTCTATGACACCGGCTCCGTGCATCGGGTATACAACTCTATCTCCTACGCTGAACAATGTTCCTCCCCCTTAAAAACCACCTATAAATATATTAGCATAGCCCGCCGCGGGTGTCAATTAAAAGTATAGTTTAACATATCCAATCCGGCGATACAACCCATAAAATGAAACCGGCTTTCGTCACTCACG
Organism: Bacillota bacterium; assembly: GCA_034189085.1. Lineage (GTDB taxonomy): Bacteria > Bacillota > Dethiobacteria > DTU022 > DTU022 > M55B129. The sequence goes on from JAXHVH010000011.1 coordinate 53,756, forward strand.
GAAAACCCTCTTTTTCCCGAAAAATAAAGGCTTCCGGTTGACACCGGCGGAAAAATAAAAGTATAATTACTGATGCAGGGCTCCACAGCAGAAATGAGGTGAGCAGCAGGTGGAAGACAACCACGACGAAATAAAAAACCGTGAAATTGTCAATGATTTTCAGGACATGGTTTCCGAAGTATTGATCCGTCACCGGAGTATTCTCGACTGCCTCTCCAAGCACGAGGAATCGACCGCCCGGGTCAATAGAAGCATCGCCAAGGCTGTAACAGATTGCGGCTGCATATCGATCCATGCCAACAAGAAGCAGTACCCGCCGATGGACTCCCTTAAAGAATGCGGAAAATACATGGATTCCCACTTAAAAGGCAAGATGTGCGATCAGTGCCGTGAAGTAGTCGCCGAGGAACTGGGCAAACACCTCTTTTACCTTACCGCCCTGTGCAACATCCTCGATTTTAAACTGGAAGACCTCTTCGAGATGGAATATGACCGGATCAAGACGCTCGGTCATTTTTTGTTATCCTGAGGCGGTTCGGCTAAATGTTCCCGATTCAACCAGGATCTGAAATAATAGAATAAAGGTAAGATTGATAAGCCCCGCACCTACCGCAAGCTGGCCCGAGCCGACTACCTGGCGACGGCCAAAATGCGCAAACCACGCAAAAAGCAACTGCGCAGGGCGCTTCGCAAACAGCTCGGTTACGTGCGCCGCAATTTAAAAAGCATCGA
>JAXHVH010000012.1:0-52605 GCA_034189085.1 Bacillota bacterium
TCTTCTTCCATTAAAAGATGCAGGGCGGCTATTCCTGCTGCGGTGCATAGACTTAGAAGCCCATCTTTAAGGGCTTTTCTTTAGACTTAGAAAATGTTCATTTAATCCTGTAGACTGTTCACTTGCCCTGTGATATTCTGACACTGGCGGTGCCTCCTTTTAATTAAAATGTTGTGCTCAATCCCTTTAGATCACAGGGGATCGAGGTACCGTCACTTCAAATTCCACGGCTAACGGCGCATGTTTGTTGATCTAAGCTTTCAGATCAGCGGAGAATCATATCGCAAATTTTGCCTGAGTCTTCATGAATTATTATGAAAATGCGGAAATTAAACCAAGAGAATGCTGCATGAGCAATACGGCATCACTAATATCGACCAGGCCATCATCGTTAACATCGGCGGTACCCAGACGATCATCGTCCAGCACCTCCACAACAAGGATGTGGCGCATAGCGAGAGAGGCATCAAGGACATTGATTACACCATCACCGTTAATATCTCCATGAAGAACAGTTATTTCAGGTAGAGAATCGGCAGCTGGTTCGGACGATGCCCCGGGATCGGGCATCGGGTTGGAACCGGAATTCGGGTCGGTGCTGTCAGATTGCTCCGGTGGTGCTGCTGATGCCAAATATTCTTGAGCCAGCCAGCCATATTTGACTTCCCCATCTATTTCCAGGGCTGCATACCACCAGTAGTAATATGAGGTTGAACTACCCGGTTTGGAAGCGTATATTCCATTACCAGGATGATCTTTTATTTCGACAATAGTCCCCTTTTCCAGCAGCAAGGAAGGCTGGTTAACTCCCTCCAGGCGGAAATTGAGACTCCCAACAATTGTCTCTACTTTTTCCCCGGGAGAAAATATTACCGAACGGGGCTGCTCAGGGGGCACAATAATAAAAGCAGTGGGCCATTTCCCCTCATCGGGTCTGATGGTATATATATTGAAAGCACTGGCGCTGCTGCTAGAATCGGAAACAATTATTGATCCGTCTTCCAAAACTTTTTCCACCACAGCCACATGGCCAAGTACACTACCGTAAAAAACGCCGCTTTCCCAGAAGGCAATAGAAGCCTCGACAGGAACATCGCTGACTGCCGCCCCACGCGCAGCGCTGTCCGCCCAGGTGCAGGCATTATAGCGCATACTATCCAGGGCATATTTACAATAACCCAGCTGCATCATTCGCCCGTGGGCGTACCAGGTACAATTGTTTCCCTTGTTCGGGAAGGGATTAAACACAGTATACTCGGGTAGATAAGGCCAGCGTTCAAATTCTTCTCTGGTCATAATAGCAGATTCGCCCCCGGCTGAACCTGCCACAGATAAAATTAACAATATCACAGCTGCAATAATGCCGGTTCTTTTTCGCATTGGGGTCATCACCTTCCCGGGCACCTGTGTATTTTTCAACAAATACTATTTGATCCAGCATTTCCTGTAAACAATTTATCAGATATTTATATACTATTATACACAAATTTTACAATACTGAATCAAAAATTACAAATCCTTTTTCACAGGGAAAGTCAAAGGGCTTGTTGGGAGGAACAAAGCTGTTGACAGGCTAACAAAAAAAGCTATCTTGTAAAACCGGGGGAAAGGCAGGTGATCAGAACAACACTGTATAACAAAGCTATTATAGGGTATTTGCTATATTAAGAGCAAGCATTAATTTGCTAAATATTTTGTTAACGGTGGATAGCGTCCTTGCCCGGTGTCAGAGAAGCTGAATTTTACCTTGAGGGCTTATTGTGTTAATATTTTTCCTGACAGGGTATTGATTTGCTACCCGGTGCAGCGGGGGATAAATTCTCGCAGATTAATTAACAGGGGGTTTTCTGATGCAAAAAGTGGCTATTGTAACTGACAGTTCGGCCAGTATTCCCGAAAAGCTGCGGGCTGAACTTGATATTCGACTCGTCCCTTTCCTTATCCAGCACGGAGATAAAACGTGGCACGACCTGGTCGACATTCACCAGGAAGAATTCTATCGCTGGCTTCCCACAGTTAATGTACTTCCCACGACAGCTTACCCGGGTCCGGGCAATTTTCTGAAGGTATACGAAGAGCTGGCCGATGAAGGCTATCATGACATTCTCAGTATCCACATTACCTCCAGAAGCAGCGGGGCAGTCCAGGGAGCAACTGTTGCAGCCAGCATGGCTGAAGAAAAGCTGGAAGGGGTGCGAGTCAAAGTAGTAGATACCCTGAACGTAGCTATGTGCCAGGGCTGGATGGCTATTGAAGCAGCCCGGGCAGCCCGGGATGGCGCTGAATTTGATGAAATTGAAGCACTTCTGCAGCGGATGATCCCCGTAACTGATATGATTCAGACCGCCGACACACTAAAATACCTGCACATGGGTGGAAGAATCGGTTCAGCCAAACACCTCATCGGCAAAATGCTTAATATTAAACCCTTGATCGGCATGCGGGACGGGGTTATAGTGAGCCTGGGAACGGAACGCAACCGTGAAAAAGCATATAAAACCATGGTCAAAATGGTGGAAAAAGCAGTCGGACCAAAGGGAAAAATCAAAGTAGCCTATGTCCACGTCGCCGCTCCGGAAGAGGTAAATAAAATCCGCATTCTCCTGGAAAAACGCCTCACCTGCGTGGAATCGATCATCGCCGAGCTGGCCCCTTCACTGGGAGTTCATTCAGGCCCGGGAACGGCGGGAATCTGTTACTTTCCAGCTGAAACACTCGAAAAATAATCTTTTGCAGAAACGGCAGGAGCCTCTTTTAATGAAATATATAGAGGCTCCTGCCGTTTTCAAACACAGGGGAACAAATAACCTTGAATGGAAAATACACAGGCAGGGATACTTTCACAGTATGTGAATTCTACGTCCTTAAATACTGCAGCCGGTCAGGTAACCGGCTTTAACTGCTTCGAAAACCCCGGCCTGAACCAGGTTGGCCATATATTCCAGGGTCATCTCCACAGTCCTCTCATTGCGGAACTTTTTCAGAGAAAAAACTTCTTTCATCCGTTCGCCATAGGTAGCCTCCAGGGCTAAGGAAAGGTCAATGCGGTACATAATGGGGTAGGACGGTCCGCAACTTTCACGAATGGCCCGCACTATATCGAGGCCAAATCTCCGCCAGTTAGCATACCGGCCCAGCCGGCGGCGGTTAAAAGCAGGATTGGTCATTTGCTCCAGCAGGTAACCCTCATGACCGTGCAGGTAAACACCGTCAACAAGCAGCGCCCTGGCATCGGCCGCCAGTTTAGCCGTCGAACGGACAATCTTTTTGCACTGCCCGTCGGTCAATGGTCGACAGGGCACAGCAGGCAGGTAATAATTGGGGTTCCAGGATGCCGACACGGGCAGTTTTTTCTTGTTCAGAAGGCATTCCGGGGAACCAACACGGCCAAGGCCGGGGGTGAACTGGATAAAGATCCGCGCTCCGAAGGCATGCACCCCTTCAGCCATATCCCTCCATCCCGCATAAACAGTACGTGATCGGTCAATGCGGGGAAAATAACTGCGGTCACCCGGTTCGGTTACCGTGGGATCAATATAGTGACTAATGGGTATGAGACCGGTCGTTATCAGGCCGGCACCACCCCTTGCTCGTTCGGTAAAATAGCGAATCATTTTTTCACCCGGGCGCCCCATTTCATCAGCCATTGAAATATTGCCCATTGGGCCCATCACGATCCGGTTTTTAATCTTCAATCCATTAATCTGAATCGGTTTGAAAAGTTCCCGATAGGGATAAAGATTTCTGGTCATCTGCCCCTGCTCGAGCCTTTCTTCCTTTTCAAACCAGCTATCGAATCCCTGAACCATTTCCTGGAGCATTTTTTCGTAATTAATCACTACCGTCCCCTTTTCCATTTTAAACATTCTTTTCAGGCTGCTTGATGCTTATTACCTTTCTTGAAACGAGAGGAAAAAATTATAATGAGGTTGATCAGCCCCCCCGTAAGCAGAATTATTGATCCGGCAATAATCGGAAAACGGCCGATTTCCCGGCTAAACAGAATAACTAATTGCTCAAACAGAATGGGGGAAAGGAACTGTCCCAGTCCGGCAGCACCGGAAGCAAGAGCAAGAGCTGTAGCAACCGCAACCATTGGAGCCCGGCGGGAAATCTTGATCAGGTAATCAGGCATGGTGGTAGCCATGCTCATTCCAGCCCAAAAAGAACCGATGGTTATAAGAAAAATATTGTGACTCATAGCCACCAGGCCAACCCCCAAACCGGTAGAAAACCACCCGCAGGCATTGGTATATGAACCAAAGATCCCGGATGTTTTCCTAAAAATCATCCCGCCGAAGAATCCTCCAACCATGAATAAAGTCAGGGCAGTCCCCGCCTGGGAAGCATGCCCCAGTCCTTCATTATTAACCATAACCGGCAGGTGGATCATTAAAACATAAAATAAGGCATTGAAAAGAAGCACCCCAATGATCAAAATTAAAACTTCTGACGGTATCCTGGCTTTTTCCTGTTTTTCTTCAGTAATTTTCTCCGGTTCAGGTAATTTTATTATAACCCATACTGCGATTACCAGGCCAATTAAATAAACATAAAAAGCAGCATTCCAGCTGATGGTGGCAAGCAGTGTCCCTATGAACATGAACAGGAGCCCTCCGAGGTTAACTGCCGCACTGTGCCATCCCATCATAACCGCCCGCTCCTCGCCATCATAAAAATCGGCCACCAGGTTAACGGCCAGGGGGACAAGAAAACCGAGGCCAACACCAAAAATGCCGCGCATAATCAATATCGAAACAAGATCAGACATAAAAGCAGGGGCAACACCTCCCACCACAAAACAGGCCAGGGCGAAAACAATGATGGTCCGTAATGTTCCTCTTTCAATCTTTGGCACTGAATTTCCTGTTAAAAATCTGCCGTATTTTTACACTGAAAATTTTCGGAACAACTTCTCTGGAGAATACCCAGGGGAATCACTTCAGCTCCCGGGCAAACTGTTCGGGGCTACCCGGCTCTCAAATGCCGGCCAAACACGAGAAATAAGGGAAAATCTATTTAGCGTTTTTTGCCCGGCGATTGCCTTTAGCCGAAGCTTGCCTTAGAATAAAATGTAAACACATCGTTGTTGCGGCCTGCCAACTATTTATTAAACAAGAAGCAATTATAATTTTATTTAAAGGAGTAACCAATCTGTGGCTGAAATAACAACTTACTGCGGGATTCTGTCATGCTGGTGACATCCGCATTACCTCATGAATTGGCCCCTTTCATCCGGCGCCTGCATGATATATATCATCCAATGGCGAAAAATAATAATCTTTTGCACGGTCTTTTGGAAAAGGGGAACGACTCCTGCGAAGTACACATTCTCTTTACGGGGGTGGGGGAAAGAGCAGCGGCCAAATCTTTACTGGACGCACTGCCTGTGGTTAAAAAAACTCCGCTCCTGATTAGCGGAACAGCAGGAGCTTTAACTGAAAAAGGACGTGTCGGCGACATTTTCATTGCTTCCAATTACGGAGATCCACTTTTTCAGAGACAGCTTGCTCTGATAGTGAACCAGGCAGCCGCTCCTGAGATAAAAGTCTGGCACGAACCACTTTTCACGGCCGGCGAGCCGGTTGTCGGCAGGGGAAACAAAGCACAGCTGAATAATGAGAGTGGGGCCTTTGCAGTTGACATGGAAAGCACTTCTTTGACTGCAATTGCTGAAAAAAAGGGTTACCCAGCAGCAGTGTTGAGAGTTATCAGCGATACCCTGGAAGATAAAATCCCTCCGTTAAACGAAAATATATTTGATGAAACCGGTTTTCCATCGCGTCTCCGCCTTGCCGCGTACTTACTTGGCCACCCGTTAGCTGTCCCGCAGATGATAACCTTTAGCCACCGTTCACACAGAGCCTGCCATGTGATGGCGGAAGTGCTGGAAAAAATAATTTGGCAATTAGACGAGGAGAGATAAAAATGACCAGAGTTTTAATTATCGGCGGCAACGCTGCCGGGATGAGCGCCGCCAGCCAGGTAAAAAGACAGCAGCCGGACTGGGAGGTAACGGTCCTGGAAAAAGGCTCATACATTTCTTACGGTGCCTGTGGCATACCTTATTATTTGCAGGGGCTGGCCCGCAACCTGGAAGATTTGATTACTATCACCCCGGAGGAAGCAGTGCAGAAAAGGAAACTCAATCTTAAACTTCACCACGAGGTTACTGCCATCGATCCATATAAAAACCAGGTTAGTGTAACTACTCCGGAAGGCCGGCAAACGGAATCCTTCGATTACCTGGTAATCTCCACCGGCGCCCATCCCCTGCAAGGAGGGCTTGATTACACGCCATCAAAAAGGGTCTATACTATCAATAGCCTCGATGACGCCAGCAATCTGAAGAGTTTTATCGACAATGAAAAACCGCGTTCCTGCGCTGTCATCGGCGGCGGCTATATCGCCGTGGAAATGCTGGAAGCACTGAAAGAAAGAGGACTGGAGACACAGATGATTCACCGCCGGGAAGACCTGGCCCGGGCTTTTGAAAAAGAAATTTCTGATCTGGCCAAAGAAGAGATGGCCGCAAAGGGAATTATTCTCAACCTGAACCGCTCTGTGAGCAGGATAGTTGAAGAAGGCAACCTGGCCAAAGTCTATGCAGGCGGCGATGAGTTTAGATTTGATCTGGTAATTGTCGCTACAGGAGTTGAACCAAATTCATCTCTCGCCACAGGCAGCGGAATTGAAACCGGAATAAAGGGAGCAATAAAAGTCAACTCACGTATGCAGACCAATTTCCCCCATATCTATGCTGCCGGCGACTGTGCCGAAACGAAAAATCTGGTTAACGGCGAAAATACTTATGTCGCCCTGGCTCTAAAAGCCAATAAGGAAGGATTTGTCGCCGGAGCCAACATTGCCGGCAGTGGTGAAACATTTCCCGGCGTTCTGGGCACTGCTATAACCAAAATTTTTGACCTTGGCCTGGCCCGCACCGGCCTGACCCTGGCAGAAGCCGAAAAGAGCGGTTTTGCAGCCTTCAAATACACAATTACAGCCCGCAGTAAGGCTCACTATTATCCCACTGGCGGCGCCCTGACCGCTGTCCTGATTGCTGATATGAAAACAGGCCGGCTGCTGGGAGCGCAGCTTGCCGGGCCTGTGGACAGTGTGAAAAGAATCGATGTTTATGCCACGGCCTTAACAGCAGAAATGACACTGGACCAGCTATTTCAGCTGGATCTGTCATACGCTCCGCCCTTTTCCCCGGTTTACGACCCCGTAGTCCTCAGTGGAAGAGTGGGGCGAAAAAAAGTCGGCGGCAACTGAAAACCGGAACCCTGGTGATGGCAGAAGCACAATGATTAAACAAATATCTTTATAGAATAAGACGGGAGAAGGGATACCAGCACCGGTGCTGAATTACTAATAAATATCTTAATATTAAAATACCGGAAAGCTGAGAACCTGTCCAAGCAAACGGGAGAGCTGAAGATATTAATTCTATCCAGTTAACGACAGGCTCCGGCAAAGCTTGTCTTTTTAACAGTTCTGACCTTTTGCTCAAGATCAACTGATGAGGAGAACACAATGAAAAAAGAAGAAGCAGCAATGCGGCAAATAAAACATGTCCAATCTATTGAAAGAGCCCTCAATATCCTTGAACTGATGGCTGAAATTGGCGAGCCCGTTGCCGTTACCGACCTGGCAGAAAAACTCAATTTGAAGATCAGCACAGCCCACCGCCTGCTCACAACCCTTATGCACCGGGGCTACGTAGAACAAGAAGCTGAGAGCAGCAGGTACCGCCTGGGGTTGAAAGTGCTGGAAATTGCCAATGCCGCCCTTGCCCTTTTTGATATCAGGACAGTAGTCCACCCTTTCCTGGAAGAACTGGTGGAACGATGCAACGAAACAGCCAATCTGGCTGTCCTTGATGAAAAAGAAATTGTTTATATAGACCAGGTAGAATCACATAACTACATCATAGTAAACATGTCCGCCCAGGTAGGCAACCGCAATCCCATCCACTGTACCGCATCGGGGAAAGTCCTTCTGGCTTACCAGTCCGATAAGAAAATAAAAAATATCCTGCCCAACATTGAGCTGGTCAGGTATACAGATAAAACAATCGTTGACCGTGAGCTGCTCAAAAATGAACTGGCCAGGATAAAACAGGCCGGCTATGCCATCGATTTTGGCGAACTGGAAGAACATGTCCGCTGCGTGGCCGCCCCAATCTTCAATTATGAAGGCAGGGCGGTGGCCAGCCTCAGCGTTTCCGGCCCCAACAACCGGATCACAGCTGATTTTATGAACAGCGAACTGGCTGCCCTGACCATGGAAGTGGCAGCCAAAGCTTCACGCAGGCTGGGCTGGAAAGGCAAAAACTGATCTTACATATCAAGGATTTTCTCCGCTTCTTCTCTATCCAGCTCCATTACATAACTGATCCCGCTGACAGATGCCGCTTCCCTGGTCAGGGCAGTGATGTCATCGCGGGCAATGTATTGGAGAGCAAATTTGCGGCTACCGCCCATAAACTGCCTCAGTCCCTGTGACAGCCGCTCGTAATAGCTGTAGAGGCCGAGAGCACCGGCTGGCAGCTCCCTGAAAACTTCTTCACCCAGTTCTTCTTTTAGATCATCGGCCGTTACAAATATTTCTTCGGTACTGTTGCCAAAACGTCCCACGTAAACCGGGATTTTTTGCTCTTCAATGCGGCGGCCGATTGTTTTCCCAACCATGGCCGCAGCCAGTGGCGCCCGGGCCATACCGATAAGCTTTACATACGGAGCACCGAGGGCAAGCCCCTTAAAAATCTGATCTTCGAAGGCAAAACCTCCCGCCAGGACAACATCGGGCACATATTGTCCCCTGGCTTTTAACTTCTCACAGTATTGATAAAGCAGGGAATGAAGCTCAACTGAGGGAATACCCCACTCGTTCATCATCCGCCAGGGGCTCATCCCCGTTCCTCCACCGGCTCCATCGACCGTGAGGAGATCAATTTTGGCCAGAGAAGAAAATTTTACAGCCCTGGCCAGATCAGCCGGCCTGTATGCCCCGGTTTTTAGAAATATATTCTTTGCCCCAGCCTTGCGCAGCTGCTCAACCCGGGCCAGGAAAGACTCCAGTTCCACCATCCCAACCAGGGAATGCCGCTCAAATTCCTTGAATGCCCCGCGTTTAAAAGCGGCAGCTACCGAAGGTTTTTCGGGATCGGGCAGGACAACGTAACCTCGTTTTTTCAGCAGGAGGGCCTTCTCCATGCTCCTTATTTTTACCTCTCCGCCAATGTCTTTTGCTCCCTGACCCCATTTTAGCTCAACAGCATCCACATCGAGTTTCTCAATGGCATACTCAAGCACACCGAGCCTGCTGTCTTCTACGTTGGCCTGTACTACAATGGCCCCGTAGCCGTCTCTCTGCCATTTTTTAAATAGCTCCACCCTTCGCCGCAGATCGACAGTATCAACTACACGTCCATTTTTGATCACGGCTTTTTCATCCATGCCACAGACATTTTCTCCCACCGTCAGAATCGTCCCGGCCAGTGCCGCACCCGCAGCCAGCCCTTCCCAATTGTTGCGGGCTACATCGGTTGAACCGATGCCGGGGATGTCAAAGGGCAATTTCAGCTTAATATTACCGTTGTGCCCTACTTTCTGCTCCAGGTTAACAGCGGGGAAAATCGCCTTTTCGCTTTCAGCATCAATTCCGTGAGCTCCCACGGCCGTCCCCATAATCGAAAAATGGGAATAATCAATGGGATATTCCTTTTCTGAAGCAGTAGTTATTATACCAAAGGGTTGCGGATAAAGGGTCTCATGTCCACGGTAGGCAGATTTACCTATTTCACACATCCCCACGCATCCCTCAACACAGGTTGCACACATACCGCTTGAAGGGTTAATTGATCCTTCCGTACGGTTTTTAGTTAAAGTTGCAGCTGAAGCATTAGTTCTGGATAGAGCCATATATCATTCTCCTTTCTTCACTTGAACATCTTCTGGCAGGCAGTCATTAATCAGTTTCACCCTCCAGTTCACAGGCCACGCATGGATCGAGGTAACACATCACATCCTCATGTTTGTCGAGACAGGGTGGCGACAGGTTCAGGCAGGCCCCACAGACAGGATTTTCTTCCTGCGGTCCCTGGCACCTGGCCTGGCAGACGGGGCAAATATACATGCAGGCTCCACACTGCCGGCACTGATCCGACTGCCTGTCAAAAGGCGTCCCCACCCGCCGATCCACTCCCCGGCCAACAAAACTAATCGCTTTCGCCTGCATTTGTTCTTCACACATTCTTACGCATAAACCGCATTGGAGGCAATCTTCATATTTTGGTTTAAACCGGACCCTCGTTATCCCGTAACGGGCAGCCAGATCCTGGATGGTTTTCGAGGAAGGGCACAGTGCCAGGTACAGTTCAATGATCATTTTCCTGGCCCTGATCACTCTTTCTGAGTGGGTCCTTACAATAAGGCCTTCAGCAGCAAGATAGGTACAGGAACTGTACAGTCGAGAGCGGCCGGGCGGGCCAATTTCAACAAGGCAGAGTCGGCAGGCTCCATAAACACTTAATCCTTCGTTATAGCAAAGGGTGGGAATATCAATTCCATAAAACCGTGCCGCTTCAAGGAGAGTGGTCCCTTCTTCTACTGTAACTTCCAGCCCGTTCATGGTAAAAGTAATCAACGCCCTCAACACCTCACATTATTTCATCGCAAGCATCCGGGTATTAAAAACACATAAAAAATTTTATTCCTTCCTGATGGCGTCAAAACGGCAGGCAGAAAGGCAAATACCACATTTTAAGCATTTATTTATGTCGATTACGTGAGGTTCATTTTTATCTCCCTCTATCGCATCGACAGGACAATTTTTCCTGCAGGCACCGCATCCGGTGCACAACTCTTCATCTATCTTGAAGGTAACCAGCTCACGGCACACCCCGGCCGGGCATCTTTTATCCAGGATATGAGCTCTGTACTCATCGGCAAAATATTTGAGCGTGGATAAAACCGGATTTGGAGCAGTCTGCCCCAGGCCACACATGGTGGAATCCTTAATTACAACAGCCAGTTCCTGTAACAGATCCAGCTGCTCCATAGAACCCCTGCCGCTGCTGATGTCCTCTATGATTTCCAGTAAACGAGCAATTCCCTCGCGGCAGGTAAAACAACGGCCGCAGGATTCTTCGCTCAAGAAACGCAAAAAATAACCGGCCACATCGACCATGCAGGTGTCTTCATCCATAACGATCATCCCGCCTGAGCCCATCATCGAACCGGCAGCGCTCAGATCTTCGTAATCGGCGGGTAGATCAAGCAGGGAAGAGGGTAAACATCCCCCCGATGGCCCGCCGGTCTGAACCGCCTTGAATTCTTTTCCCTCTTTGACCCCGCCGCCTATTTCAAAAATGATTTCTCGCAGGGTCATCCCCAGGGGGACTTCGACCAGCCCGGTATTGTTGACTTTGCCCACCAGTGAGAAAACCTTGGTTCCTTTCGATCTTTCCGTCCCTGTCCGGCAGTACTCTTGGGCACCTTCACGTATAATTAGCGGCACATTGGCCAGGGTCTCAACATTGTTGATGACCGTAGGCCGGTTTAGATAACCCTTTTCGATCAGGTGAGGCGGTTTCTGGCGAGGTTCACCGACCCGTCCTTCCATCGATGCCACCAGGGCTGTAGTTTCACCACAGACAAAGGCGCCCGCCCCCGTGCTGATGTAAACCTGGAAGTTAAAACCACTGCCGAGAATATCTTCCCCGATCAGGCCCAGTTCTTCAGCCCTTTCCACTGCCTTTTTCACCTTTTCCACAGCCGAAGGATACTCCGCCCTGATGTAAAAGATCCCTTCGGCGGCACCGACGGCATACCCGCCGATGATCATTCCCTCCAACACCGAATGGGGGTTCCCTTCCAGGAGGCTGCGGTCCATAAACGCCCCGGGGTCTCCTTCGTCAGCATTGCAGATAATAAATTTTCTACCCCCGGCCTCGAGGCATTCCCCCCATTTTACAGCGGTTGGGAACCCTGCTCCTCCCCTGCCTCGCAGTCCGGCTTGACCGATCTCTTCCACTACCTCCCCGGGAGTCATCTCTGTCAGTGCTTTCACCGCAGCCGAATAACCTTCAAGAGCAACATAATCATCAATGCTCTCCGGATCAAGCTGCCAGTTGGCAGCTAAAAGCTTGCGCAGCTGCTTTGTATAAAAAGGGATATCCCTGGCATAAACATATTTTTCACCGCTGGCCGGATCTTTGTAAAGCAGCCGATCAACAATTTCTCCCCCCAGGACCGTTTTATTAATAATCTCCGGGATATCCTGGGGACTTACTTTTTGATAAAAAATTTCCTGCGGATAAACTATAATCACCGGCCCTCTTTCGCAGAGGCCAAGACAGCCTGTATACTTGATCCCGATCCTTTCGCTGAGGTTATTTTCCCGCAGATACTCTCTCAGATGTTCTCGAATATCCCCTGATCCGAGTGCAGCGCAGCCTGTATCTCCGCAGACTGCAAGATAGCACCTGTTGCATTCATACTGATCGATCGCTTTTTTGCGGAAATTATAAAAATCCGCAGATGTCTTCAGTTTTGCCGGCAATACACCCATCAGCTATTCTCCCCCGTGACCATCTAGTAATCCCTTCATTCCTCTGCCAGGCGGCGACTCAACTATCAAGCAGTGCTTAACCATTATTTTTCCAAACCAGCAGTGCCGGCTTTCGCTTCTTCTTTTTCCTTATCTTCAGTAAAAAGGAGCCTCACACCGGCAGGCGTCATCCGGCCGTGATGACAACCGTCAACAACAACCAGCGGGCCCAGGGCACATGCTCCCATGCAGTTAACACATTCCAGGCTGTACTCGCCATCTTCTGAAGTAGAATTCTTTTTCACATTCAGGACCCTTGAAATTTCTTCAATAACACTGTCACTGCCCCGTACATGGCAGGCTGTTCCCGTGCAGGCAACAATTCTGTGCCTGCCCCTGGGAACAAGGCTGAAAGATTTATAAAAAGTAGCAATGCTGTATAGGTCAGTCAGTGAAAATCCTGTTTCTTCAGCCGCCTTCTGCAAAACCTCTTCCGGCAGATAACCATATTCCTCCTGGATTGTTTGCAGCAAGCTGACAGTTGTCATACCCCCGGGGCCACAGGGAACTTCCAGGCCCAGAACTTTTTTAAACTGCATGTAAAATTCACTCCTCCTGCTTTATTCCACAATGCGGAAACGCTTTCCCATTTTATTATTTATGATTATAAGGCTGTCGAAGGGGCTTGTCAACAAAAAAACCCTTTTGCCGTATTTGCTCAGTGATATTTTCACCCCAGGAATGTTCAGAAAAAGTATCGCTATGAGAGAAAAAACAGATCACTTGACCCAAAAAGAGATAATTAGTTACAGGTTATTGAAAAGACTTTGGAAGGCAATGCTCTGTATAAAATAATAACCGGGGTCCTTGTAGCTAAATAACCATGTGCAGTCAAAAAAGCCCAGGGTGCAGGTGGATGCACCCCGGGCTGCAGGATATCTTTAACCAGAGTCAAAGGAATAATCATTGTAACCAATGATTTCACCATTGGCTGCTGGAAGTTGGTTTTATGTCTGGCCGGTTTTGGTGAATTAATTATCTTGTTCGGTATGCACAAGAGATGTGAAAAATAAGGTGATAAATTCCTCCATGCGTTCTGTAAGCGAATAACACCCGTTTCTACGGGACCAATCTACTGATACGCCGCGCATTGCAATAAGCAGTAATTCGGCTATCTTTTCGGCTGGAAATATAGTTGTCAGCTGTTTCTTTTCCTGCCCTCGAGCTACAATTTCGCTCAATTTAAGCCCAATGGAACGCTTTTGCTTATAAATATCCAGGTCAGTGAGGTCACAGTTCGAAATAAGTTTGGACCGTTCAATTCCATGTCCCATGATGTAAGATGCAAATTCCCGGGCCACTATTTTCAGGTTTTCAAGCTCGTCTTCATTGACCAGCTGAGGGAAAACTTGTTCTTCCATGTGTATGTCAATTAGGCTCAGCAGTCCTACAAGCAAGTCATCTTTCTTACTAAAGTAATGGTAAAAAGTACCTGTGGAAATATTTTCTGCCGAACAAATATCCCGAACGCTCAATTCTTCAAATGGTGTTGTCTCTAACAGGTGTAAGGTATTTTCTATGATTTCAGAACGCCGCTTCATTTGTTTCTTTTTAGTTTTTAACATGAGCATGCCCCCAGAAACTTTTATAAATCCAGCACAGACATTAAATAAAAGATTAAACAGAATATTAAAGTGAAATTACCTATTTATGACAACATTTCCATAAATGCCTGAAGCCGCGTGCTGATAGAACCTGAAGACTGTAAACTGTAATTATCGTCAATAAGCAACATGGGTATGCCTTCTTTATCAAGGTAATCATGTAGATCGGGATAGTCTAACTTATGAGGGTCACAAAATGACATAACATACCCAATAGCCCCTTGCACACGGTATTGCTCAGCCATTTCTTTTAAATAGGCGAAACGCTGTGTTCCCGGTCCCCGATCTATGCGGGGGCACTGGAAATTTAGCAAGTACTGTTCTTTAAGACCTTCTACAGGATCTTCGGTAACCGGAACATCTTTATTCCAGAATCTTTCTCCAAGGCAGGTATCGTCCGTTACTATCTGCCCACCGGCTTCTTCGATGAGCCGATAAAAATGTGGGTGATCCAGGATACTGCCCCAGACTAAAATCCTGACGCTGTTTGGGTTGACCACCGGAACATTTCGGGAAGCTATTTCGTCGACTGCATCCTGCAAAAGAAGGAGAAAATCCTCCGGTGAAAGCACTTCTCCTGCTACCAGTACCTCCATTAGTTCGCTGCTTAACAGCTTAGGATTGCTCCCTCCCCTCAACTGGTATAGTTCGCGGATAAGCTGCCTGATGTGGTTATAAAGATCAATAGAAACAGTAAGAGCTTCGGTGCTGATCTCTATTTTAAAATGATTTTCCAGGCTTTCCTTGAATAGAACCAATTCCCGGTAAAAAAAATCCTGGGACCAGGGATGCAGCTGGTGAGGCACATTAACCAGTCTGCTGTATGGAAAGGGATAGTAATAGGTCCAGATCCCATAAAGGCGCTGAACCATGTCACAACTATGAGAAATTACCAGTCCATCCAGGAAATCCAGTTTACCCCGAATGTAACGGGAAAAAATATTCCTTATGTAGGAGCAGCCGAAAGGCTCTAAATAGTTGTCCACTTCAGAAGTGCTCTCTCCAGGCTGTCCTGTAATACGGTAAGGCAATGCACCGGCTGCATGCATTATCTCTGGAGGAGAAAAACAACAGATGTAGCCGATTACGCTCTTCCCTTCTTTTTTTAATTTTCTGGGGTACTCCTCCCGGTTCTCAAATATATGCCGGGCTAAAGCCATTCCTTTCAGGGGAGACATAGTCGTTTCTCCTTTCTCGTCTCTTCAATATTACAATCACTGGTCTAATTTACTTGTCCATCATTTCCAAAAAAGCATGGATACGAGTTTTTACCTGGGCATCCGACCAGAGGCGGGGATCGGCCATGTCACTTTCGAAAACAAGGGAGGGAATATCCAGCCTTGCCAGTCTGTTCTTGGTGTGGATATGACCAAAGGAAAGGGCCCGGCAGGAACGAGTCTGGTGAAGTATAGCACCGTCAAGCTTGAAATCTTCAACCAGCTCTTCCAACAAATTGCTCCCGGTAAAATTTCCTACCGCTGAAAGCTCGCAAGTTTCAGGTCGAGTTTCCGCACCACGCTCATTGGCGTCAACTGCCTTTTTCCAGGTTCGCTCTACCAGGGCTTCCAACGGATCACTCAAATCAAGCTCCACCCATTCACCCATGTTGTAAATGGACTCGTAAACGACAACCGCCCCCACAGATTCCAGGTAATTGAACATACCAAGGTTGAACCAGGGGGGCAGACCGAACCAGATGAGCCTGTATTTTTCCTTATTGGTTACACTGATACCTTTTTCCACTCTATCCTTAACCTCATTGTACATCTGACGATAAAAGTTTACCGCCTCCAACTCACCCAGCATGTACATCTGGGGAATTATGGCCATGAAATAATCGGTAGATCCCATGGGGGAAGGGACTGCTTTTCGCAGCTGTAAAACCTGATACCAGTACCACAATGCTTCCTGGGAGTACTCCATAATTTTCTTAAGGCGTTCCATATCGAGTTTTTGCCCGGTCTGTTTTTCCAAAAAATCAACCTGTCCGTGAAGATCTCTCCTTAATTGTTCCAAATAGTGTTTCTCAATTCGTAGATCGGTGGCATCCTGATCCCAGGGGGGAGCCAGAGGGTCAGTACTATGGATAGGAACCTGGAAATAACGTGTGGCCACTGTTTGAAACCACTTGTAACGCGGTTCACAGGTTACTCCTGAGCCCAGCAGAAAAGAAGGTTTCCGCATTCCTCTGACCTTGCCCAGCTCTGGTGGTGCTCCCTTTTCTTCCAGGTATCGCTTGCAGTATCCCATGGTATTGTTTACGTAGGAACAGATATCAGATGAATATCCTTCGCCTTCAGCCAACTCAATAAATTTTGGAGCAACAAGATTGGATGCACAGAGTGTGCCAAAGTTTTCCGGCCATTCCCATTCCAGATCAAAAGCCTTCAATAATTCGGGTGGCACACCCACCATACACCAGGCTACTGGACGATCTGTCTCTTCTGTGGGGCGGGCAAAAAACCCCGGCAATAACTCTTTTATCCTTGCAGTTGTTTCCAAATGGCGAACTGCCTTTTTCATTTCACTTTCTGTGGACAAAGATGATTCCTCCTATGTATATCTTAAAAAACAATGATGTGTATTGTTTTTTATTAAGAATTAAGGTTCGATTGATAGAACCAATTTTAGAACAAGTATTAGAACCTGTTATGGATTAGTCTAACCTACCTCTTTTATGAAGTCAACTTTCTAATTTAAGAATTCCCCGGTAATATTATGGCCCTGAGAATATTCATAAAAATATTACTGCAGGAGAAAAACCGGCCCCCTGACCCAACCAATAACCATGAAGTTTAAGATCATTAAACGAGTATTGGGATAGAAACCATTTGAAAGAAAATAATATCTTTACCCTGCATATCTTCCTGGAAAATGCCTGCGAGCTTTGTAATAAAAAATAACCTCCCTTTTAAAAGGGAGGTTAAAAGGTTCCAAATAAAGAGCCTTCACCCGGCCGGGCAAAGAGAAACAAACTTTTCTGCGCCTGCAGGAAAATTGTTTATTCTTCTTTTTGCAGGATCAGCGCTCCTGTCGGGCAGGTGGAGACACATGAAGGAGTAGTAGATTGTGAATCGATCCTTTCGTGGCAAAGATCACAGATCCTCATCGTCCCATCCTCACCGAACTGCGGAGCGTCATAAGGGCAGGCTTCCAGGCATAACTGGCAACCGGTGCACATTTCCCTGTCTACCAGCACCAATCCGTTTTCACTATCCTTCTTGATCGCCTCTACCGGGCAGGCTTCTGCACAGGGCGGCTCGTCACAGTGGATACAGGCTGCCGAGATGGGAATATTTTTCAATTCAGGGTAATCCCCTTCCCAACCGGGGACAATGCGCCGCAGGCGAACACCGAATTCCACCTCCCGCCAGCTCTTGCAGGCTACCTCGCAGGCGTAGCACCGAATACATTTATCAGCAACAAACACTATTTTATATTTTACCGCCATCGGTTCATCCTCATTTCAAAAAGTTCATTCAGGCTTTTTTGATCTGCACCATGGTCTGGCTGCTCATCGCCGTAATCAGCGGATCGCAGGCTTTTTCCAGGTTAACACTGTACATATTATTTGTATTGGCGCCCCCATCAAGGATTGGATAACTTTTAAAACCCAGTTCCCGGCAGCCCTGCCACCAGCCATGAAGCATCATTACCGTATCGGGACGGATCGCCTTGCAAAGTTCTGCTTTTGTCTTCATCCAACCGTGCGGCGATTCCACGATCACTGCATCACCATGGGAAATTCCGCGGGCTGCCGCTGCCTCGGGATGGATGTGAATGACCGGTTCCGGCTCCAGTTCTCTCAACCAGGGCACGTTCCTGCCCCATGATGCATTGTAATTGCTCGACGAGTGGTAGTCGGAAAGGGCCAGGGGGTATTTTTCAGCCAGTTCCGGCGTTCCAGAGAAGCTTTCCGGCGGTTCCCGCCATTCCGGCAGGGGGTTGAAACCGGCTTCTTCAAAGGTAGTATTATACAAGGCTATCTTGCCCTGGGGCAGATAAGGAGCCCTGGAGAGGCGGGGGCTTTTTTTGGTAAAAGCTTTTTCATAATTTTCGTAGCTTCGGGGAAGAGAATCATAAAAAACGCCGGTTGGATGTTCCCTCAGTTCATCATGGGTCATCCCAAAGGGCTTCAGCTGGTCACTCATGGCTTTTTCTATGTCACCGTCCCAAAAATCTTCCCCGTAACCCATGGCTACGGCCAGGTCAAGAATAAATTGATATGTAGAGCGGTACTCAGCCAGGGGTTCGATCACCCGATTTCTGGCCATCAGCTGCCCCTGGGCCGCTCCAAAGGGATGGTCTATTTCATAGGGCGTGGCCACGGGGATAACAATATCGGCATAATTCATATCTGCCGTCCTGGTCACATCGGATACCACGTAAAAATCAAGTTTTTTCAGCGCCTCCACAACCCTTTTTGCGCCGCGCGTGCTCACGGTCGGCTGGGTGCCCGGGGCAATGATCGCCTTCACAGGGTAAGGTTTTTCCGTCAGGACACTGTCCAGAACGCGATAATAGGCGGAAGTGGGCCCTTCGATAAATGGCTGGAACTCTTTAGGAAATTCCGGGCCCACCAGCTTGTCAATCAACTCCTGGCTGTAACGTTCCGCTAAAGTGATGTCTACCGGCAGAGGCATGGTACTTTCAGGGGCGGTACCCAGCAGGTTGCACCCTTTTCGATCAAGGTGCCCGGTCACCGCCATCAGGCTGGCAATAGCCCGGACCGTGTCGCTTGCTGCCGGGGCGTGTTCGACCCCATTGCCCACATCGATAACCGCCCGCGGGGTTGTTGCATAAAGCCTGGCCACCCTGATAATCTGTTCCGCCGGGATGCCGGTGATTTTTTCCGCCCATCCAGGCGTGTAATTACGCAGGTGTTCCTTGAACGGTTCATAACCGTAACACCACCTGGCCACGAAATCCTGATCGATCAAATTCTCACCGACGACCACATTGAGCATGGCCAAAGCCAGAGCAGCATCTGTTCCCGGCCTGACAGGGAGCCAGATATCGGCCATACTGACATCAGGCATGGACGGTTTAACAAAGACAATTTTAGCACCGCGCTGTTTTGCTGCCAGCAACTGACGAGTCCCATCCATTACCGGGGCAGTATAAGCAGGCTGCCTTCCCCAGTAAATAATCATGTCACTGCTGGGGATGTCCGATTTTGGCAATCTGCCGAGAGTGTAAAGAAAAGCAAAGGCCTTTTGCAGGGCACAGATCCCGCTGTGACCGTAATTTGGGCTGCCGTGAACGGTGAGAAACCTTTTCATATAAGCATTATAATTCCTCATGGCCGGCGCCAGAAAAGCCAGCGATTCAGGGCCATACTGCTCCTTCTGTTCCTTTATAGTGGAAGCAATGGTCGCAATTGCGTCCTTCCAGGTGGTTTTTTCAAATCGTCCCTCCCCCTTTTTACCGATCCTGCGCAGGGGATGCATCAGCCTGTCCTGCGAATAAACCCATTGGGGAGCGGCATGCCCTTTGGGACAAAGGGCGCCCTGGTTGACCGGTGATTCACGCATGCCGGCAACCCTGAGAAAACGCCCATTCCTGGTAAAAGCGTAGATGCCGCAGGCATTAACTGTGGGGCCGCACATTGCACAGAAAGTAGGGACAACCTTTTCGCCATTTTTATCCGCCAGGGCCAGCGCCTCCTTATAAGTCAATCCAGGCGCAGAATTACCCTTGAGTTCTCTTGTTGTGATCATTTTTTCACATCTCTCGTCCAAATTTTACTGTTAATTTATTTACATTCTCTGTCTTACCCGATCGATCCTCCGCTTTCCCAAAACCATCAGTTTTTTCAGATCCACACGCCTTCACGATCACCCGGCTCTTATGTATTCAATCCCAAAAATATTTAAGGATTTAATTCACGCCTTTCCATTACCCCCGGGTGGACCCTATCAAACCGCTCAATTTCTGTTATAATATTTGTACCGGTTCTTAATTTTCTGATGTTTAAAACCCTGTTCTGCCGGGGAACAGAGTAAGCTATTTAAGCAAAATCACTGTAAAGGAGATTTAATCATGATCAAGCGAGTACTCCTGTTCACCGTTCTTGCCGGCCTGCTGCTCTTCGCCGCAACAGGTTGCTGAGCTTTCCTCTAAAATTTCCACCGTGGGTGGGAATCAACTAACAGCAGAGAAAAACCCTATTTCTGTAGAAAACATCCCCAGGTTTCAGTAATCGCCCGCTGGGCGGCAAAAGAAGTGATGTCGTTATGGTCAAGAGGCGGAGCTACTTCGACCACATCCATTCCCACCAGCGGAAGACCGGCCAGATCCCGCAGCAATGTAAGCAATTCCCGGCTTGTGAAACCACCCGGTTTTGGCGTACCGGTCCCCGGGGCAGTCGCCGGATCGAGAAAATCTATATCGAGGGTGAGGTAAACGGCGCAGCAATATTCCAGACGGCGATGCACTTTTTGTGCCGTGCTGGATAACCCTTCCCGGTATATCTCCGCGGCCGTGATTATACTGGCTCGCCGTCCCTCGAGGAACTGCAGCTCCTGCTTTTCAAAAGAGCGAATGCCCACGAAACAAACCTGATCAAAAGGCATTTTCCCTTCCTCCGCAATACGACGGTGAGTGCAACCATGCGAAAGGCGGTTGCCGTCGATCTCCCCACAGAGATCAAGGTGAGCATCGAGATGGATTACTCCCAGGCTTTCACCCCAGATGCCAGTAGCAGCCCGCAGCAGGGGAATAGTCACAGAATGGTCACCCCCGATAAAAGTGGGGAAACAAGATCTGAACAGTACGCTCGCTTTTTCTTCCACCACTGCAAAATAATCCTCCTGGCTGAGGTCTTCAGGCGCAAAGTTACCTGTATCAACAACCTTCAGGTGCTCCAGCGAGCCCCCCTCTTCAGTAGTCGGCGGGATATGACCTGAAATACTCCTGATCCGGTCCGGCCCTTCTGCTGCCCCCTTTCGAAATGAAGCCGCCCGGTCAAAGGGCAGGCCAAGTACAGCAATATCAGCCTGTTCCGGTTTTAGCTTCGGATCATGCAGGCCATTCCACAAAATTGTCTCTTTAGGTCTTCCTTCCATCGAATGTGCACCACCAGTTTTCGGATATTTTTAACGTTCTTTTTCAAACACCATATAGACCCAGGACATGAAAAAACCCGACTCGCCGCCTCCCCCCGTGCTAAGCCCGTTGAACTGCCAGCCCTGCTCGATCATGCTGTTGATTACTGTTTCAATCCTGTCATCATCAACCGGTTTGCCGAATTCCTCGAGGCTCAGAACCTGATACTTTTTCACTACCTTTACCCCGTCCTTTCCCGGCATGTTTTTTATACCTGTGGAATTCGCCAAACTTTTCGGCCAACCCTGTTTTTCTATTTCCTAAAATATAATCAAATGTTTCCAGTCCCGTATCTTAATAACTCTACCCGGCAGAAAAACTTGAACGCTCCTTAACTTGACAGCAGGAAGGAAAACATTTAAAGTCAAATAAAGTCAATAGGTGTCAACAGGTCTATACCTTACGGAGGTGAAAAGATGTCGAAGGTAGAAAAAACCAGGGACAATCTCCTCAAATGCCTGTGCCAAAAATGCCCTACTTATTCATTTACCTGCAAGATGATGTCCATTCCCGGAAACATAATCCTTTTAATCGATCCCGAAAAGGAAAAACCCCAGGCGGAAACGCTTTTCTGCGCTTACTCCAGGAGTCAGTGCATAGAAGAGAAGAAAGGCTGTCTCTGCACCCAGTGTGAAGTATATAAAGAAAATGCCCTGGTAAATAAATATTATTGCCTGACTGACGATGGTGAATAAACAAAAACGGCAGGCCGGCAATCTGTTTTATTTCACCGGGACAAAACTTTCGCCGGAATTAAATAGACCAGATACATTTTGTTTTGACCGAAATCACAACAGGGAAGGGAATGCAGCACCATGAACAATACAATAAAAGTTATGCCCTGCCTGGACATGCAGAATGGCCGGGTAGTTAAAGGAGTCCATTTTGTGGACATCAAAGATGCCGGCGACCCGGTAGCCTGTGCCGCCGCTTACTGTAAAAACGGTGCCGATGAACTGGCCCTGCTTGATATTTCAGCTACGGTTGAAGGCCGTGTCACTATGCTGGATGTAGTCGAAAAAGTAGCCCGTGTCACTACTATCCCCTTTACAGTCGGAGGCGGCATTGGAGATCTTGAAACCGCTGAAGCAGTTTTCAAGGCCGGGGCGGATAAAATATCTGTCAGCAGTGCCGCTTTTCGCAAACCCGATTTGATCCCGGCCCTGATCAAAACCTTTGGCCCCGGGCGGATCACCGTGGCCGTTGATGTGGATCGGAATCCGGCGATGCCTTCCGGGTACGAAGTATACATCGACGGCGGTCGGACCGCTACGGGAGCCGATGCCGTTGAATGGGCTAAAAAGATTGACGGGTACGGGATACAGGTAATCCTCCCTACCAGCAAAGCAGGCGATGGAGCGCAGACCGGTTATGATCTGCCTGTAATCCGGGCGATGAAAGAAACAGTCTCGGCCGAAATCGTCGCTTCCGGAGGAGCCGGTAAGCTTGAGCACTTTTATGAAGCGGTGCAAGCCGGCGCCACCATCCTGCTGGCCGCTTCAATTTTTCATTTTGGGTTGATTGGAATCGGAGAACTGAAACAGTATTTGCAGGAACGCGGCGTAGCGGTAAAAATATCTGCTTTATAAAACAAATACCAAAGTAAAAAATCAACAGTACCGCGCGGGCAGATACACAGTGCTGGCACCTGGCTATTCATCACCTGCCCATTTTTTTATATATGTTTACACTTACGGTTTTACCTGCCAGGTCCTTAGTAAAAATTACTTTTTTAAATGCCTGAGGATGGATCTGCCGCTCCATTCTCCTCTTTTACACGGAACTCGGCTGGGTGGTTGCTCCGCTTGTTGCTGATGTTATCGCCGTCATTCTTTATGTAGGAGTCAGCCTTCTAATGTTTAAAACCATGCCCCGCAGTGAAATGAAAATCGTAAACATCAGCTAAACCTGTTGGAAGGATTTAAGCAGGAGGGGACATCACGTCCCCTCCAAGATTAAAATACGCTACCATGCGTACTAACCTGGCATATTCGTGTAATTGCAGAGTTTTGTTTTTTCAAAGAACTGTAAGTTCAAAAAAACCCGTAAATAATGGATTCTTATCTTAAATATAGCTCATATTCGCCTATTTACTGTCGAACTCGGGGTTAACGGTATCGCTTTTAATAGTTTATGTTATCGAAGCCCTGTAAATTTCTTCTATAGAATTGCCCAGCATTGTATTAAATTCTTCGTCTGATTGATCAACATTAAGACCTTCTAGCAGGGCCCTGGAAAAGCTTGCAATTAAACCGGGGTTCCTCGCTAACTTTGTAACCGCTTCTTCTCTGCTGTAACCACCGGAAAGCGCTACTACGCGCATGACTTTGGGATGCTCAATTAATTCAGAATAGAAACCATCTTGATCGGGTATGGAAAGCTTCAGCATTATGGTTTCGTTCTCAGAAAGGTTATTCAGGTGCTTCAATATTTCTATTTTCATTAATTGCTCTGATTCTTTTTTATCCGGGCTCTTTATATCAACTTCAGGTTCCAGGATCGGAACGAACCCTGCTGCTATGATTTTTTTGCCGTAGGAAAATTGCTGCTCCACAATTTTTATAATTCCTTCCCGATTGGAGCTTTTTATAACAGATCTCATCTTTGTTCCAAACATCTTTCGTTCTGCTGCCCGGTCCAGTTTGGAATCCAGATCTGTGATCGGTTTCATCAGTTGGACCCCTTCTTTTTCATCATCCAGGCCATTATCTACCTTGAGAATGGGAACAATGCCCTTTTTCTCCCATAGATAATCCCCTGTATGGAGATCTTCTATGGTTCGATCCATGGTTTGTTCAAATAAAATCGCTGCCAGAATATGCTTCGATGTAAAGGCCGGACTGCTGATAATTCTGGTCCTCATAGCATGAACCAGGTCGAACATCTCATCTTCATTTTCATATTGATCCTCTGCTATTCCATAACCTGCCAGCGCTTTGGGTGTACTCCCCCCGCTCTGATCGAGGGCGGCTACGAATCCCTGCCCATTTTGCATAACTTCAGCTTGTTTCCTGTTCATTTAAAGCACCTCATCTCTTAATAATTTTATTGTAACCGTTGTTATATGCACTTATTTTAACACAGCCAGGACAGCGGCGGCCTGCTGTTTTGTTAAATATCCGGATTACTATTATATCAAGAATGAATGCATCAGTGAACATAGCAGGTATTGTGGATAAAGTATTGAATTTACACCCCTGTTGCCCTGCTGACGATCTGCTTTGCCAATTACCTGGGATTTTCAGGAATGAATCTTGAAGATATTGGTATTGCCGCTTTATTGCACGATGTTGGCAAAATGTTTATCCCGGATAAAATTCTTAAAAAACCGGGCCCCCCTGGACACCAACGAAAGAGCAATTATGGAAACTCATACCCTGAAGGGAGCCCAGTATATTGGCTACCAAAAAAATATTCCCAAATTAACCATTATCGCCGCCCTGGAACACCACACCAAGTATGACGGCTCCGGCTACCCGAAAATCAAAAAAACTGGCAGCCCAGTATTGCCAGTCAGATAGTCAGTATAGCCGATGTCTACGATGCCATGCACAGTAAAAGGCCTTACCATGAAGCAATGAAATACGAAAAGATAATCGCCATCCTCAAGGAAGGCAGGGGCTCATCTTTTAATCCCGTGCTGGTGGAAAACTTTCTTAATATGATCGAAAGCTAAACCGGGTGCCGCTTAAACAGCCTCTGCAGATCACAATCAAACCACCCTATTTTTTCTCTTTTTCCCATTTAAACTGCTCTGCCGCCTCTTTAAAACCCTTTTTCAATGATTTCCAGGAAGCATCAAACCCTTCTCTTAATGATTCCAGGGAATCCTCGTTCATCTCACCCAGTTCTTTTAGTTTTGCTCTTCCTTCCTCAATTTTTTTGTCCAGGATAGCCATTTTTTCAGGCAGCTTTTTCATTGCCTCAGTGCCTGCTTCTTCGGCTTTACTGCCCAGCTTATCGAGTTCTTTTACCCATTCATTCAGCTGTTTCTCTAATTTTTGACGGTATTCTTCTTTGCTTTCCATTTTATTAAATGCCTCCCCCGTCCAGGTAGTTCCTCTGAAACATGGACACGCGGACTACAGTTCAATCTGTCAACAGGTATCTCCTTTATACAATGTACAACAGGTTCCCGTTCTATACCCCTGCAGCTTATTATGTACTTTCAGGTAGAAGTTAAATTGTTTCATTTTTATAAGATAATTTCTATTGCTGACCAGCCTGATTTTTACTGGCCGGATTGGCCGTGCCCAGAAGAACCCTGGGAACTCGATTTTCCCTGGTTGGGAGTCCCAGTTTGCCCGGGAACTTCCTTGCGGTTTCTGGCCTGGTGCTGGTTACGCGCCTGCTCCTCCGTCTCATTTCCACAAAACATGGCCTGAATGCGCTCCTGATTGGCTTCAGTGTTCTCGGATTCCCTGTTTTGTTCCCGCACCCTTTCACAGGCATTTTCACCCTCGCAGTCATTTCCCTGGCTGCGTATTTGTTCCCGGACAGATTCTTCCAGGCAGTTCTCATCCTGGTTGCAAACTTGTCTTCGGGACAGCTCACTATCGCTCAGGGCAAAAACAGTTGATCCCGTCACGATGAGGGAAAAAATGATTAACCCGTAAACAATAAGCTTTTTCATTTTTTAACGCCTCCTTAATTTGTACTGCCTTTCCCATAGAATTTTCCGGGTCTCGCTTTATTTTCGAGGGCTTATCCCGCTGCCCGAAGTTTTTCGTTGGCTTCTTCAAGAGATTTGTAACCATACTGCTGAACCATGTAAAGCATGATATTTTTTATGCCGTTGATATTATCCTTTTTTTGAGCCAGCCTATTGTTATAATATTTTTCCAGCGTCGTCATAGAGTAAGTTAACAGCTCGCCCCTCAGGTAAGTCTCCACAGAGGTAACAGAAGGACTGTCTTCATTACTGTAAAGAGGCCGCCCGCGCTTGATTAAATAAGGATATTTTTCGAGCAGATCTTTGTGCCATTCCAATTCTATCTGTACTATTTTGTCAATCAATTCTACTTGATCCTGACCGGGAGAAGGGAGCATATGCTCAATTTTGCAAAACTCATCGGGCATTGTGCTTTTCATCATCCAACCGTATTTTTCGGCAACGATGTTTCGGCCATTTTTAATGGCAGCATCAAGATCTTGCAGATAACTTTCCAGGACATCCAGATCATAGCTCATGAAATTACTGGCTCTCATAATTTCAAATGTACGAGGATCTTCCTGACAGGAGACCTTGCCGCCGGTAATGCTTTTTACATTCGAAAACATATCCCATTCCCTGCTGATTATTTGTTTTATAATTTCATCCCTCTCAGCCACCAGGTAAACCCTCCTTTATTTGTTTTTCATGCATTATAATTATACACCAATGAGGAAAAGCTACAGAAACTAAAAATCTGACGCTGTGGCCAGAAAATTTTTTCAGTGTAACCACCTGCAGAGAAAAATTGCCATCTCCTTAGACGAAAATGGCATGCTCTGTTCCCATCAGCTTTACTGCAAATACCCGGGCTTTATCTTGTAAAAGTTTATGTGTGGCCATTAAAAAACAAAATCTTTTTGAGGTTGATCTTTGAGGTTGATCTTCCAATAAGAATGTGCTATATTTATAACACAATGTTATATTAATATAACATTGTGTGAACTATAAATTACATCAGGAGGTTAATCAAATGCAAAAGAATCCTTTACGGTACCTGGGGTTAATCGGCATACTGGGCTTGCTGGGAATCATAACAGAAAATACCGGCTTATTCGGACTCTTTGGCTTCTTCGGTTTCTTCGGCCTGGCAAGACAAAGAAACGATGAAATGCTCAGGCATAACCTGGCGAGAGCCGGTCTGAATGCTTTCATGGTGTCCCTGATTGGTTTTCCGGCAGCAGCCACTATTATCTCATTTATTGATTCCCTGGAAACAGTGGTAGTAGTCCTGGTAAATACTTTCGCTGTGTTATTCGTTATTCAAATTCTTACTTTTGTCATCTCTTTCAACCTATATGAAAAAAGAGGCGATCTGAGTTGAAAGTAAATTTCAAAACTCGAATCAATGAACTGAGGGCCCGCTACGATTTGACCCAGGAGCAGCTTGCAGAAAAAGTCGGTGTGCGCCGTGAAACAATCAGTCATATCGAAAAAGGCAGATATAATCTCTCCCTGCTCCTGGCCTACAAAATTGCCAGGGCCCTGAACAGCAGTATTGAAGAGGTCTTTATTATCCAGGAAATTAATCATCAATAAACTGAATAAACCGCATCCTGCGTACTAACTTGATAAACCGGATAAACCGCACCCTGCGTACTAACTTATGAAGGTCTTATTAACTTATTGACACCGTGAAACTACAAAATCATGTCAATAGACAGCCCTGCCCGAAGAAAAAATCACTAATCCTCTGTTTTATATTGTTTTGTTCACACAAAAAGCTAATTCGATTGAACTACGTTTTTACTTTTCAATCTTCATAACTACATCTTTGGGCACAGCCAGTCCGGAAGCCACTTCGATTGCCTTGATGATCCCTGATGGAACCGGGCAGGCTGCATGTTTGATATGCTTTTTGGCGCTCTCAAAAAGTTTTGCTTCGCCGAAGGGGACTAGAGCTTCTTTCATCCATTCAGCTGTTTTATACTCTTCTGCCAATGCCTTTATGTGGGGACAATCGCTCACAATATTCAGATTTACCTCCGTACCGCCATTCGGAGTTGCTTCTATTTTGGTTATGTAACCACAGGCACCCGCATCAACAATTACTTTGGCCACAGTGTTCATTCCTTTCTACCCTTGATTTATAATCACAGCTACTGATTGTTAATCCATCTGCATTGTTAAGCATTTCCAAGGAGGATCAAATATCTTTCTACTTAAATGTGTGAATAAAAAAACATACCTTTGTTATTTTACATCATTAAATAATCCGGGGCAAGATTAATTTGGGTAATTACCCTTTAATGTGTGCGACCAGTCCCCAAACCAGTTCCTGCAATGGATGTGTAATTCCAGGGAAGACTAATAAGCGATGGCTGGTTCTGACTCACTGTTTCTAGATCAAAAGAAACGCATGGATTTAACAGTTTGTGATAATTGAACCATAATGTGCTGCAATGGTTTCAAATGTTATTTGGAGTTGACAGAAAGAAAAAGAAAAGATAATATGTTGCATGTTAAACAGTTTGGTATGCAACAATATTTTAGGAGGCATCCAATGAACGGAAAAACAGTAGGCATGGAATTGAAAACCCTGGCCCATCTACTCAGGCGTTCACTGGAAAGTCTGCCCAGCTTTCAGTATGCTGAAAGCATCACCGGCACGAATAGCTGGATAATTGCCTACCTGGCCCGAAATAAAGACAAAGATATTTTTCAGAAAGACCTGGAAAAAAGGTTTTCCATCAATCGTTCCACTGCTTCCAGAGTGATCCAGCGAATGGAAAAGAAAGGGCTCATTGAACGGCATGCAGTGCCTTATGACGCTCGTTTAAAAAAACTGGTTCTGACCGATAAGGCGATGAAACTGCACCAGGCGGTGTCCGCCGACCTGGCTCATCTGGAATCAGTTCTCGTCAAGGACTTAAGTAAAGTTGAAATAAAAAATCTATACACATACATCAATAAAATGAAGGCAAACCTGAACAACATGCAGGAAAAATAAATCATCTGCACTGGAAAAATCATCCGCATACAGTCAATAAGTTAATACGCAGGGTGCGGTTTGTGCGCAGGTTGCGGTTTGTGCGCAGGGTGCGGTTTGTGCGCAGGTTGCGGTTTGTGGATTGGAGTGCGGTTTGTGGATTGGAGGTTGGCGGACATGTTTAAACGTCTGGCGGAAAGTTTGCGTGAATATAAAAAGGAAACCATAATAACTCCTTTCTTCGTTATGTGTGAAGTGATCATGGAAGTTTCTATACCCTTCCTGATGGCCAATTTGATCGATTTCGGGATTGATGCCGGCAGTATGGCCGTGATCTTCAGGCTGGGTCTGGGTTTACTTTTCATGGCCCTGATTTCCCT
The DNA here is from genome assembly GCA_034189085.1 of Bacillota bacterium. Classification (GTDB taxonomy): domain Bacteria; phylum Bacillota; class Dethiobacteria; order DTU022; family DTU022; genus M55B129. The sequence goes on from JAXHVH010000012.1 coordinate 29,350, forward strand.
CTTTTTCGGTATACAGTCCGGCAGGAGCTCCGCCATCGCTGCAGCCGGTTTTGCCAAAAACCTGCGCCGGGACATGTTTTACAATGTCCAGACTTTTTCCTTTTCCAATATCGACAAGTTTTCTCCTTCCAGTATTATCACCAGGCTGACCACTGATGTAACCAACGTCCAGCAGGCATTCCAGATGATCATCCGTATGGCTACCCGCGGACCCCTGATGATGCTGTTTGCCCTGGCTGCCGCTTTCAGCATTAATGCGCGCCTGTCGCTCATTTTCCTGGCGGCGATTCCTTTTCTCGGCCTTGGACTTTATATAATTATGACAAAATCATACCCCCTTTTCAGGAAGGTCTTCAAAACATATGACCGCCTGAACAGGATTGTCCAGGAAAACGTCCGGGGGATCAGGATCGTTAAATCTTTCAACCGGGAAGATTATGAAAAAGAAAAATTTGGAGCAGTGTCCCAGGCGATCTACAACTACTTTTCCCTGGCTGAAAAAATTGTTGCCTTCAATATGCCCCTGATGCAGTTTTCTATGTACGTATCAATGCTCCTCATTTCCTGGTTCGGGGCCCGGTTAATTGTAGCCAGCGGGAACAATCCCGCCCTGGGTTTAAGCACCGGCCAGCTGATGAGTCTGATGACCTATACAATGCAGATCCTGATGAGCCTGATGATGCTGTCCATGGTCCTGGTGATGATCACCATTTCCCGCGCTTCGGCAGAGAGAATTGCCGAACTGCTGGAAGAAAAAAGTGATCTCCACAACAATGAAAACCCCATTCACACCATGCCTAACGGGGAAATACGTTTTGAGAATGTCAGCTTCTGTTACAGCAAGGATGCCGATAAAAAATGTCTGAAAGATGTTAACCTGACAATCAACCCGGGAGAAACAGTCGGCATTATCGGCGGAACCGGTTCAGCTAAAACCACCCTGGTCCAGTTAATTCCCCGGCTTTACGATGTTACTGAAGGGCGGGTCCTGGTCGGCGGGGTTGATGTGCGCGATTATGACCTCCAGAACCTGCGAGACCAGGTGGCGGTGGTCCTGCAGAAAAATGTCCTCTTTTCCGGAACAGTGAAAGAAAACCTGCGCTGGGGAAACCGGGAAGCTGATGATGAAGAATTGATCAGGGTCAGCAAACTGGCACAGGCCGACGACTTTATCCGCACCCTGCCCAAGCAATACGACGCCTATATTGAGCAGGGAGGATCCAATCTATCCGGTGGGCAGAAACAGCGCCTCTGTATCGCCAGGGCCCTCCTGAAAAAACCGAAAATCCTTATTCTTGACGACTCCACCAGCGCAGTAGATACCGGAACGGAAGCCCTGCTGCGCCGCAGCCTTAGAGAGGAAATGCCCGGCACTACAAAGCTGATCATATCTCAGCGTATTGCTTCAGTTGAAGACGCCGACAAAATCATCGTTATGGATGACGGAAAAATCACCGCCGTGGGAACCCATGACGAGCTGCTGGAAAGCAGCCGCATCTATCGCGAAGTATACCAGTCGCAGGTTAAAGGGGGTCGACAAATTGCCTAAAGGAATGGGACCCCGTGGCCATGCTCCGGGCAAACCGGACCTGCGGAAAATAAACCCGGCCACATTGAAAAGGCTATTTTCCTATGTGGGAGGATATAAAAACAAGCTGATCCTGGTCGTCATCTTTATCATTATCAGTTCGATTACCCTGGCCATATCAGCCCTCTTTCTCCAGACCCTGATCGATGATCATATCACTCCTCTATTGCTGGAAGCAGTGCCCGATTTTTCCGGGCTGCTCCGGTTGATCATAATTATGGGCGCTATCTATGTAACCGGTACCCTTGCTACGCTTTTTTATAACCGGCTGATGGTCGATGTAGCCCAGGGAGTGCTCAAGAAAATCAGAGATGACATGTTCAGCCACATGCAATCCCTGCCGATCCGCTTCTTTGACAGCCACAGCCACGGCGATGTTATGAGTTACTATACAAACGATGCCGATACCCTGCGCCAGATGCTGACAATGAGCCTGCCCCAGACCTTTTCAGCCCTGATAACCATGACTTCTGTCCTGCTGGCCATGCTTTACCTCAGTTTCTGGCTGACCCTCCTGGTGCTCGGCTTTACCTACATTGCCCTGCGCATTGTCAGTTACATTGCCGGGAAAAGCGGCTCTTATTTCTTCAAACAGCAGCAGTCTCTCGGTGAAGTCAATGGCTATATTGAGGAAATGATCAGCGGCCTGAAGGTAATCAAAGTCTTTAATCACGAAGAAGTAGCCAAAGAAGATTTTGATGAAAAAAATGAGATCCTGGCTGAACATTCAACAGAAGCCCATAAATTTGCCAACATCCTGATGCCGATCACCCACAACCTCGGTTACATTCTTTATGTGCTGGTAGCCATTGTAGGAGGTACCCTGGCTATAGGCGGTGTCACTAATATCAGCCTGGCCGGGGCCAGCCTGCTGACCCTGGGAATGATCGCCTCTTTTTTGCAGCTTTCAAGGAGCTTTATCAACCCCCTGGCCCAGGTGACCATGCAGCTAAATTCTGTTGTAATGGCCCTGGCCGGGGCAGAAAGAATTTTTCAGCTGATGGATGAACAGGGTGAAGTTGATAATGGACATGTTACCCTTGTTAACGTCGAGAATAAAAATGGAACACTGATAGAAGCTGAAGAACGGACCGAGCACTGGGCCTGGAAAAACCGTGCTACAGATGGATCTCAGAGCTACACAGAGCTAAATGGAGACGTGCGCTTCCATGAAGTCGATTTTGGTTACAACGAAAATGAACTTGTTCTAAAAAATATTACTCTCTATGCAGAACCGGGACAGAAACTGGCCCTGGTTGGAGCCACCGGAGCGGGAAAAACAACCATCACCAACCTGCTTACCCGATTCTACGATATCGCCGACGGGAAAATCCGCTATGACGGAATCAACATCAACAAGATCAAGAAAAGCGACCTGCGGCGGTCTCTGGGGATGGTCCTGCAGGATGTGCACCTATTCTCCGGAACCGTTATGGACAATATCCGCTACGGTCGCCTTAACGCCACTGACGAGGAATGCATCGAAGCAGCCAGGCTGGCCAATGCCGACAGCTTCATCAGGATGCTGCCCCACGGCTATCAGACAGAGCTAACCGGAGACGGCAGCAGCCTCTCCCAGGGCCAGCGTCAGCTTATATCCATCGCCCGGGCCGCTGTAGCCGACCCCCCGGTAATGATCCTCGATGAAGCCACTTCTTCCATCGATACCCGCACCGAAGCAATTGTCCAGGAAGGCATGGATAAACTGATGCACGGCCGGACCGTATTCGTTATCGCCCACCGCCTTTCCACAGTCCAGAACTCCGATGTGATCATGGTTATCGAAGACGGCCAGATTATCGAACGAGGCAACCACGACAAGCTGATCGCCGAAAAAGGCCGTTACTACCAGCTTTACACCGGCGCTTTCGAACTGGAATAACATCAGAACCCTGCGTACTAACTTATAAACTTATTGGCGGGACAGAGGCAAACCAGATTTCAACAAGGGCTTTTCCCATCTGTCACGAATAATTTAATATGTACGGCAGACAGCCTTATCCGGTAGTTATAATATATTCGCCGAAGGAGTGGTTAAAGTGGATGATTTTAACGAATTCCACTCTGAAAACGAAGAAAATGACATAATCAAGATGCCCGATTCCAGGATGAAGGGCAGATCCGACAGGCCGGTGGGGAAAAAACGGTGGCTGATACCCCTTGCCCTCTTGCTGTTGATAATCGTGGCTATCAGCATCTTCTGGTTTGTCGGCAGCCGCCAGCAAACCGGCCTCTACCGCTGGCTTATGGGCCGATTCACCCCGGATGAGCCGGAAATAAAGATCACACTGCCGGCAGTATTGTTTGCCGGTGGGGATATTGATGAAATTATTGCCGAAACTGTGAAAGAAAAAGGTGTAAATGAAATAAACTGGATCGACGACGATATGCTAATATATACCATGTCTCCTGAAGCAAAAGAAATACTGCGGGAAGAAGCTGCCAAGAACCTGGAAGAAAAGATCACCGCCATCAAAGAAGGCCTCCAGTATCCCTATGTCCTCAGTGTGAGTCACGACAGTTCCTTCAGCGAATTTTACCTGGTAGCAAAAAAGGAGCAACGCGAGAACACATTGACTGCGGCGGCGGAACTACTTGTCCTGGCCGCCTATTACCGGCATCTCGATGATCCGGGAGATAATATTCCGGAAGTTTCAATAGCTATTGAAGCGAGCGACAGCGGTGGGGCTCCGGAAATGATGTTTTATCCTGCCGACCTGGATCAGGCCGCCGCTCTACTGGAAAATCCGCCCGAACCGTCCCCGGAGCCTGAAACCCCGGCCGGTGGCGACAAAGTCATTGTCGCCACCGGACCCGACAACCTGAATCTGCGCAGCGGTCCGGAAATCACTTACCTGATAATTGATATCCTCGGCTCAGGAACAATTCTTGAAGTTATCGGCACGGAAGGAGATTGGCTGGAAGTAATAACTCCCGAGGGTAAAGAGGGCTGGGTCCACGGCAACTATGTGGAACTCTTTACCGATTAGGGAAAAGCAGGGAGCAATTATTCATGGATAACGGCAAGAAACAATTAAGTCAATATGCCAGGCCAACTGACAATAAGGGAAAAGAAGTGGTCGAAAAGATGAATGAAAGCCACTTTCACCTGACAAACTGGGGCCTGGAAAAAATGCAGATAGCCGGCACCGATATCATTCTCGATATAGGATGCGGAGGCGGCCGAACGGTAGCCTCGCTGGCCAGCCAGGCTTTCAGGGGAAAGGTTTACGGCATCGATCATTCTGCCGACTGCGTGAAGTGGGCAACAGAATACAATCAGCACCTGGTTGACAGCGGACAGGTTGAGATTGTCCACGGCAGCGTGGAACGGCTACCCTTTAAAAATGATTCTTTTCACCTGGTGGTAACAATAGAAACCATCTATTTTTGGCCTGCACTCCTGCCGTCTTTTAAAGAAGTGCATCGGGTCTTAAAACCAGACGGCTGTTTCTTAATTGTTAATGAAATGTACCTCAGCGAAGCTTTTAAAGAAAGAAATGAAAAATGCATGGCCAGCGAAGAGATGGCCATCTATTCCCCCGAACAGATTGAGCAAACAATGAAAGAAGCCGGTTTCAAGAACATCTCCACCGACTTGATCGAAGAAAAAAACTGGTTGCGCTGCCTGGGTAGAAAATAGAAAAATAGGATGTGAGGAGTCCGACTGCAAGCATCATCGCTTCATAACCATTTATACTAACATTATCTTTGACCATATTTATAAGCGGCATATTCAATAATAATTCCGTAAATTGCCCCGACAATAAAACCCACCAGATCACCAAAACCGGTGGCGCTGTAAAAAGCAAATGAAACCACCAGGCCAACCAGCGCTCCCCTGATTAGCAAACCGGTTAGCTCCTTCCGCCCGTCCCCGTCCAGCAGTCCGATGACAAAACCCATCAACAGTCGATTGTACCAGAAAGCAAAAAAGTACACGCCGCCCAGTCCACTTCCGGATCTGATCAGGGCTCCCGCAACACAAACTACCCCGAGAATCGCTCCGGTAATGAGGGAAACTGCCATTCTTCTGGTAAGCACATTTATCACCCCACCATTTATTTAACCGGCAGCGAACCATGCTGCTCCTATCGCCCTTTAACGGGCTAAAGAGGCTACCGGCCTTTGAAATCTGCCTTTCGCTTTTCGATAAAAGATTGAATCCCTTCCAGGGCATCCTCGCTCTGCATGATTGGTTTCAAATCGGGCAAAAGCCTGTCAATCGCTTTTTGGGGCCCCTCGAAACGGGTAATGCGGGCCGAACGCAAAGTAGCCTGCACACCCAGCGGAGACTGTTCACTGATGGTTTCAGCTATGGCAACTGCTCTTTCCAGCTCTTTCCCGGGTTCTGCGATTTCCTGGATTAGACCGATCCGGTATGCTTCCTCAGCCGTTAGCTCATCTCCCGTCAAAAGGTAGCGCATAGCGTTTCCCCAGCCCACCTCCAGCGGTAATCGCACAGTAGCTCCGCCAACAGGATAAATGCCCCGTTTAACTTCAATTTGACCGAAACGGGTGCCTGCCGCGGCAATCCGAATATCGGCCGCCAGCATTATTTCAATACCGATGGTGAAACAGATACCCTTCACAGCTACAACCAGGGGTTTGCCGAGAAGCATGTCCCGATCAAAACCAAGGGGGTCGCATGACCTTTCCGGCAGGGGAGGATACCTCCCACTACTGAAAATGTCAACCCATTTGACCATGTCGATGCCGGCGGTAAAATGATCCCCATGGGCAAATAGCACCCCGCAGCGCAAATCGTGCTCGTGATGCAGTTTCCCCAGGGCTTCTGCCATCTCGAGGTACATCTCAGGATCAACCGCATTCATCTTTTCAGGGCGGTTTAGCCCCACCAGCAAAAGATGATCCTTCTTTTCAACAGTGATTTTGGCCATTCAGTATCTCCCCCTGATTTATTATTAAATTCCATTAATTTACATTAGAAAAAGGACCCTGCGTACCAACTTATTGACTTATTGCTCACTCCCATGCATCATCGAATGGTGGTAATTGTCCCGGCATTATTCATGAAAAACCTCTCGCCGAACTCCTGCTGCAGCCTTGCTGCCGCTCTGAAACCGGTGCAGTGGGAAACACCAATTCGTTTTACATCCAGCTCTTTTAAGTCCCTGACCGTTTTATCCAGACGTTCATCGAAAGCCGAAACCAGGTGGGTGCCCCAACAACAGCATATACCCTATCCTCACCTGTAATATTTCGGGCATGCTTGATTGTATTTATCCCACCCCGGTGTCCACAGCCCAGCAGGACCACCAACCCCTTCTCAGTCTTAACAACCAGAGCCAGGTCATCCAGTAAGGGATCATTTTGATAATCATTTGCCTTTTTCACATAAAAGACAGGGTCCACCCCTTCGTAATTGATAATCAGGGGGATCTCACCCGATGTATAAATATTCCTGGCTACTTCCACCGGTTCGGTTGCAAATCTGAACCTGGCCCCCATGACAGTATGCCTGGAACTGAAGGGAGGGAAAAAAGTGCTGGACGTAGGAACCGGTTCGGGCTATCAAACAGCAATCCTGGCCGAACTGGCCAGTCATGTATACACTATTGAAAGGCATGCCAACCTCTCCCGTACAGCACAGGAGCTGCTGGAAAATCTGGCCTATAAAAATATCAGCTTCAGGGTGGGAGACGGCTCCAAAGGATAGCCTGAAGAAGCTCCTTTCGAGGGGATCCTGGTTGCCGCTGCCTCCCGGCAGATCCCGCCTTCCCTGACCGACCAGCTTTCAGCAGAAGGCAAGCTCCTCATCCCGGTAGGCGATGCCTGGCAGCAGGAGCTGCTGGTTATCAGCAAGAACAAACAGGACAGCTTAAGAACCCGAAAAGAGGTAGGCTGCCGTTTCCTGCCCCTGGTGGAAAAATAGAAACACCCACCCCTGGAAACAAATTATAAGCAGCCCCAACTCCTAATAGTTATTTCTAAAAAGCAGGTAATAATTTTTCAGCATAGTTATAATCCCCCCTGGTTGCTGTGCAAAACAACTACAACCACTTCAGGCCGATTAAAAATTCTTACCGGGATAACACTGTTTCCCAGCCCCCTGCTGATAAACATGGTTGATGAACCCTGGCTGTAGCTGCCGCAGGTATACTCAGGGAAAAATCCCTGGTCGGGGGCAAAAAGTCCCCCTATAAAAGGCATTCTAATCTGCCCGCCATGCGCATGACCGACAAAGATCAAATCCATGTTATTTTCCCAATACAGGTCAAACAGTTCCGGCCTGTGTGACAGCAATATTTTGAAACCTTCGTAGCCCGACCATTGCTCCAACACCTTCGCCATATCTGCAACATTCGTGCCTTCCAGGTAACCGGATGTAAGAAAATAGGGATCGCTTACTCCCAGGATTTTTATAGAGCTTTCTCCCCTGACAATTTCAGATTCTGCATCATCAGCAACAATAACTCCTGCATCGATCAGCCTTTTTCTTATTTCAGGATATTCCCCGGACCATGCTTCATGATTACCGGAAACAAAATAAACAGGGGCAATTTCTACAGCACCTGTGATAAAATTCATCGCAGCAGGTAAATCATACTTCCGCCTGTCAATTAAGTCGCCGGTAACAACTATGATATCAGGATTTATGTTTCTTACTTTATCCAGTAATACAACCTGGTTTTTACCAAACTCTTTGTTATGCAGATCGGAGATGTGAACAATGACAAAGTTATCAAATTGAGACGGTATTTTTTCACTGCAATAATCAGCCCTGGTAATAACAATGCTGTTGTTCTGCCAGATCAAAAAAATGAAGATACCAGCAACGAGTAAAAGAACAGGTATCAGCAATCTGTATTTGAGCCTTATTTTCTTCACCGTCTTGCCCCGTCTCATAAAAATGGAAAATGGCACCCTGCGTACTAACTTATCAACTTATTGATGTCAACCAGCTATATCTCCAATACATTTCCGCCGAGCAGTGCTGCTGTTTCAGGATCAAAAGTGGTGATGATAAGCTGTCTTTCAGCAGCAAATTCCCGGATCAGTTCAGCTGCCGATTGTTTCCTCTCCGGATCCAGGCTGATCAGCGGATCGTCCATAATCACGAAGCCTTCCTCGTCCTCCAGCAGGTACCTGGACATGGCCAGTCTAAGGGCCAGGGCGGTCCCGCCGATTGTTCCCGTGGACAGCAGGTGTATCGGCATCGCCCGGCCGTCAGCCGTGACAATTTCATCCGGCAGGGGCCCGTCCAGTTCGGCAACCCTGTAACAGCCGCCTGTGGCCAGGGCAAGGTAGCGGGTGAAAGTTTCCACCAGCGGGGTGTAAGTATCGGCATCGAGTTCTTCTTTCATCTCTTTAAATTCTTCCCTGACCAGGCTGACAGCCCGCCCTTCTTTTTTGAGTTTAACCAGTTCTTCCTCCAGTAATTTCAATTCCGTCTCCAGATCTTCGGTCGCCTGCTCCGGCATCCTGTTCTGCACCTCAAATAACTCCTGTTTCAAGGACGCAAGATGTTCCCGCAGAGATTCCCTTTTCTCGCGCATTTCTTTCAAAGATTCAATGAACCGGTCGTCGGAAGTGAACTCCTCCGGGCGCGGCTTCAACCCGGCCAGTTGCGCCCTCTTTTCCTTTTCCTCTCCTTTCAGCTCCACCAGCCCATCGGTAACCAGGTCCAAACTTTTAAAATCCACTTTCCACCGGGCTAATTTTTCCTTCTCCTGCTCCAGCCTGAATCTCAGCTCACTAAGGGCTTCCCGAACCTCTTCGATCTCAGCCCTGATCGCTTCCGGATCGCGCACAGCCCGGTCCTCACCCAGTGCCGCCACTTCCTTTTTCAGTTCCTCACAGTCAAGCCCGCCCAGTAAAACGTCCAGCCTGGCCCGGGCATTCTTCATGCCTTCTGCCAGACTGCTGCGCTTCTCCACAATCTCTTTCGCTTTTTCAATATTATCCACCCCGAAACGGTCCAGCTCATCCCTGAAGGCTTTGCCGGCCTGCTTCGCCTGCGCTATTAGCTCTTCCACGTCCTGTTGGCCTGACTGGATGTCAATGCGCCAGTCTTCACTTTCCATCAGCAACCTTCCGGGCCCCTCCAGGAGAATCTCTTCATCTACCTTTATCTCCTGCGGTTCTGCCATGCCAGCGGTGAATTTAAACTGCAGGGGCTTTCGCGCTTCCACCTTCGCTTTCAGCTTCATAGCCTCGATGACGCTCTTCAGCCGGGTTTGCCTGGCAACCTCCTTTTCAATGGAGGCAAGCTCTTCCCTGCCGAGTGGGGGCAACTCCGCCAGCTCCCCTTGTTTCTTTGTTATCTCTTCCTGCATCAACCCGGCTTTTTCCAGAAGCTCTCTTTTTTCCCGTGATTTCAGCACTACCCCTGCTTCTGCCAGCTCTGCTTCCAGTTTCTTTAAGGTTTCTCCCCGACCGCTTATTTCTTTTTCCAACCCCTTGATGCGCTCTTCAACCCGCGGCCATTCACCGACAATCTTTTTCAAATTATTCTGTTTCTGCTCAATCACTTCCAGCTCAGGGACCAGTTTGCTCCGTAGCCGGGCATCGTCTTCCAGTTGTTCATATTCCTTCAGCCGGGATACCAGCTCCCGCATTTCCCGGTCTGAAGTATCAAGTTTGCCGTTCAGCTCGGCGATCCGCGCTTCGTCTTCATAAATCCGCTTCAGGTCCCGGCGCCGCTCTTCAACCTTATAATAAGCTGACAGAACATCGCCCACCTTCTGCTTGTGGCGATTACCAATACCCCTCCCCCCGCGCGGGCCGTCAGCGGAAAGATCCCAGTTATTCAGCAAACGTTCATACTCCTTTTCGATGGCCTCTTCTAAATTCTCCAGGGAAACTCCACCCGATTGAACCAGGGCCGTCCGCAGCAGCCCGGCCACGGTTCCTGTCGCCTCCGGGAGTTCCTTTAGCTTTTCCAGGGTCCTGCTCATCTCATCCTGCCGGGCAAAGAGAATTCCTTCGTAGGTCCCACGCCCGTAGCGCAGGGCTATCTGCAGATGCTCACGGATCGCCTCCGGATCATTGACTTCACTACCGTCTGCGGTGACCAGGCACTGATCCCGGTTTCCACCCCAGGAACAGCTATAGAACCAGCCGTCCTGTTGGGATGTGTCGAATTCAACCGCCACCCTGGCCGTGTCACCGGCAGGATAGGGCAGGCAGCTGCTGAGAAATCCACGCCAGTCATCGGAATTTTTCCTCACGTCAGATGGGATAAAAAGAACGGCAAATACAGCCTTGACAAGGGTGCTTTTACCCGCTTCGTTGGGGCCAAGCACTACATTAAGCCCCTTTGCAAAACTGTACTCCCGGTCCTGAACAGCCCCGAAGGGATAAAGCCGCACCTTACGAATAATCATTCCCTCACCCCCTCGATGAGGCGGTAAGCCATCTGCAGGGCTTCCGGGTTACCTTTTTCCGCCATCCTCCACAAAAACTTGTGGGGGAATGAACCGGCGGGATATTTGCCATCGATCACTTCCGGGGTAATTTCGACCGTCAGTTCACTATCATCCCATTCCAGGTAGAGAAGCATCCCACCCAGACTATCGTAGAAGGCGCGACGCTCGTTGTATTCGCTTTCCGGCATTATGCCCCTGAGCTTCAGCTTAACCAGGGTTTTACTGCCATCTTCGGCAAGTTCCTTCTGCAGGTTTTCAAAATCGTTGATGCTCCTGATCTCCCTTTCAATTTCCCTGAACCGGAACTGCCCTGTTTCGACCGCCTGGCTGCAGTAGCTGCCGTCATCCCCCAGTTCGGTAATCCAGACAGACCCCCTGTGCCGGCAGTCGAAGCCATCCGGTTCGGGGGTGCCGCTGTAGAGAAAAGGCTCCCGCCCTGTTTCAGGAAGATCGGGATAGCACACGTGGGTATGGCCAAGGCACCAGTGATCCATCTTCAGTGCAGCCAGCTCCGACTCTTCCATAGGGAAATACTGCTCAGCAAAATCAGGTGAAACACCCCTCACCGTGCCATGGGCCACCCCGATATGCCAAAGCGCCTCCGGTTTCCCGGCAGGCTCCTTCAGCCACCCCAGGCGGTTCTCCGCAGAATGTTTGCTGTCACACGGGGCCGGGTAGAGAACCGCTTCGATACCATAATCATGCAGCTTATAAGGCCGCCGCTCGGTCAGCAGAACCAGTTCATCAAAAGCTTTATCCCTGAACAGAGCCCACAGAGCGCTGTAGGGTTCAAAATAGTCGTGGTTGCCAGGCAAAACGGCAGTAACACCTTCAAACCGCTTCAGAATATCTACAGCCCGAACCACTGATTCGGCAGCTACGTTGGCCCGATGAAAAAGATCGCCGGCAATAACAAGCAGACCGCACTCCTCGTTATTAGCGACTTCAACAACCCGGGCAAGAGCTTCAAATCGGGCTTCGACCAGCTGTTTACGGACATCTTCCGGGTAGGGGCGGTTGTTGAAGGTCATCCCCAGGTGGAGATCGGCGGTATGCAACAGCTTAAGTGGCAATAATAATCCTCCAATCACAATTGCATTATTACTAATAAATTTTCTCCTCTGCACCTGAATTTCCTCTGCCGCAGGGTGACCTTTCTTTTTCGATCAGTTTTAAGATCAAGTAGGGAAATTGAGGACAGTATTGGGATCAGGTCTTGAAATATAACTATTTCATTATTCAACTCCTAACTCCTGTTGTTGTTTTTCAAAGCTTGAGTTCCTGCATGGCAACTTTCTTCTGTCCGTCGCAGATCCACTGGCTGCCCACCTCGCGGAAGCCCAGGCCATTATGAAATATTGTTGATATTTTGTTAGGAGGGATAACATATATTTCACAGGCAACCCGGGGGATTCCCTGTTCCCGGGCAAATGCAAACAAATCCTTATATAACATTGTGCCAATTCCTCGGCTATGATAGGCTTCATCTACAACAATACGGTCAACATACAAAAAATTTTCATAGCGGGAAGAAAACCATTTAAAGTTTTCATTCTGGTACGCCGCCCCATTCTCCATGGCCAGCAGGAAGGCAACTACTCGCCCGCCTGATTCCGCTACCCGGTGATAAACCGCCAGTGAAGCCAGGTGATTAAGCCTCTCCAGATCCATAACACTTGTGAACTCAACTGCATCAGCATTGAGCTTTACTATCGCAGGATAGTCTTTTTGCCGGGCATCGCGAATAATCAAATCCTGCATTGCTAAAGCCTCCTTAGCAAACGGTCAAAGATATAGTTGCTTGTCTTTATATTATTATCGGTAATCTCAGGATATGTCTATACGTCGCCGCAGAAACAAGACCTGATCTTGAATAAAAAGGTTATAATTCAAGACCTGACCCTGATGCTCCTGCAAATGAACAACAGCTATCTTTCAAAAGCCGGAGGTAAAGCGGGCGGCATGGCTGCCGGCCATGTAAAATGGTTGGGCTTTCCTTTTGCAACCGATGTCCAGTATCTCGAAAATTCACTGGCCGCCGGGTTTATTATTTCCAGTGTTGAAGATATGAGCCGCTATCTTTTGATGCATATGAATAACGGACAGTTTGCAAATCAGTCAATAGTCTCAGAAGGGGGAACTACCGAGCTGCAGCGGCCCGGAACAGTGAAAGAAGGAAACAGCGACTATGTCATGGGTCTGGTCAATCTATCGCTGGATGATTTAGATTTAATCGGTCATGACGGTTCCACACCGGGGTTTAATGCCGGAATGGCCTTTGCGCCGGAAAACCAATGGGGAGTAGTGGTCCTAACCAATACCAGCGCCCAGGTGGAGCTGACTGCTTTCCCGCTGGTTCTGGGTGTTATGGAACTAATAAGTTACCGGTGAAGCGCAACCACTGCCCCGGACATGGGTAGCTAGCCCAGTGTCAAGTGATCTTTTCATCTAAATGTCTGGTAAAAGCTTAGCATAGAACAATTACGCTTAAGATTGTATTTGTGCATACATGCGCTAATGCTCTATTTAACCGCTTTTCTTTTCAGCAGTAAAACCATCCTGCACGAAGCGGTCCAGCTCGGCTTCCGGGATACGCCAGATTTTACCGCCGAGCTTAAACCCTTTTAGTTTGCCTTCGCGCAGCCATTTGCGGACCACAACCCCACTTACGTTATATTTTTCAGCCACTTCGTCCGGGCTGTAATAGCGTTCTCCCACCGGTGCCGCCTCCCTGTTTGTCGTGTAGTCAGCTGTCCTGCAATAAACTGATGCTCCATGTCTGCCGACTGCCTTCTCCACATACTCAAACGCGCCAACCATTGCGCCGTAGTCAAAGAGCGCTTTATCCTCCATATGCATATATTGCTCGCCGGTGCTGCGGGACACTTCCACTGCCGCAGTAACTCCTTCCATCTACCACATGCTTTCAAGGTGGTGCCTCACCTGCAGTTTACCCTAAAAAAACCGTTTGCCATGCAGATAGCGTTGACCGATCATGATGTCGTCGACGAATTCCGCACAGAATAATGCTTTCCTGGTGCCGCATTCAGTACACATAGCCATAAAAAGTAATTCCACCAGTTTAAGTTTGGTTGTATCGAGCTTTGGTGGCGTTTGTTTACAGTGTTACGTTATCACTGCGCTGGTATTGGGGCAAGGTGCAGAGGCGCACTGCTTTAGCCTATTTCTCGCAAGAAAACCTCTACCACTGCTGGATCAAAATGTTTGCCGCTATCTTCTTTAATCAGCTTCAGCGTCTTTTCTTTGCTCCAGGCCTTGCGGTAAGGTCTGTCACTGGTCAGGGCATCATAAACATCCACCACGGCAAAGATGCGGGCTGGCAGGGGTATCTCTTTGCCTTTAAGGCCACGAGGATAGCCTGAGCCGTCCCACTTTTCGTGGTGGCAGTAAGGGATATCGATAGCCGGGCGCAGATATTCAATCGGGTAGAGCAGGTCATAGGCTGTTTGGGGATGTTTGATCATAAGTTGCCACTCCTCCGGACTCAACTTATCCGGTTTGTTCAAGATAGAATCGGGAATAGCCACTTTGCCAATATCATGCAGTAAACAACCGCGGCGGACATGAACCAGATCAGCACTGGCGAGGCCAAATCGGGTGGCCAGCTCAACCGTTATTTCAGCAACCCGCTGACTGTGCCCTTCGGTTATCTGGTCACGTAGCTCAAGAGCCCTGGACCAACCTTCGATGGTGGCTTCGTATGAAAGTGAAAGCTCTACATTCATTTTTCGCAGGTCTTCAAATAGACTGATCCGGTGGATAGCTATACCGGCCATTTCAGCCAGAGAATAGAGCAGCCTTAACTCGTCGGGGCCCAGTTTCCGTGAGTCAGCAGTCGAAACAACCAACCCCCCCACAGGAATATCTCCTTTTTTAATGGGTACGTAAACCCCGCTCTGCCCTCCAGGCACTTTCGACCTAAATTCGGGTAAGATTAGTGGATCACCCGCAAGATCGGAAAAAACATACGGTTGCCCTGAAGAGAAAACTTTGCCTGCAATGCTCTCTTCAGGATTCCAGTAGGCTTTATCCAGTTGTTCAAACCAACCACGAGCCACGGTGAACCGGAGTTTATCACTGATAGGACTATACAACCAAATTACCCCCGCGTCTATGCCCAGCAACGCCAAAGTTTGATCCAGCAAAAGAGGCAACAACGCATCTATATTTTCGGCAGAGCGCAAGATGGTGGAAACGACAAGTAGCGCTTCGAGCTCAATGTTACGCCTGCTGATTTCTACTTCCTTATGTTTTCGTTCGGTTATATCCTGCAGGTTTACCAGAGCCAGCGGTTCGCTTTTTATATAAATTCTGGTGGTCGAAAACAAAAAAAACCGCTTTTCACGCTGTCCATGATCAGAGACTGGAAGTATTGCTTCCACCTGATAAAAGGTCTTTCCATTTTCAAGAGTTTCTAGTAAAGCCTGCCGGATGATACAATCTTCACAGTGCGGCCCAAAACCACACCCTTTAGGATCATCTAAAGCATTTAAACAGCCCAGTGCTTCTCCTTCACGCAAACCGATTATATCGGTGACGCTTTTTCCGGCGAAGAGTGCCCCATAATTATTCACCTTCCTGATTTTACTTTCGCTATCGACAAGAATCATGATGATCGGTGCATTTTCATAAATTGCAGCTAACTCTTCCTTTTGTTCTTTGACAGCAGCTTCCGATAGTATGCGTGCAGTAACGTCGCGAACCAGGATGATGTATTTTTGTTCACTTAGCAGGTTAATTCTGGTTTCAAAATACTTGTAACCCCCCATGGTATCAAGGGCATAATTGATAGTCTGGGGTTTGCCCTCTGTATCGACAAGACTAAAAGCGTTCATAAACTGATTGGCTACCGGCTCAGGTAGAATTTCATAGACAGTTTTGCCTATTTGATGTTCCGGTTCTACAACTGAAAGATTTCTATTTGAAGTATAAAAATCAAGGTAGACTCCTTCGCGATTTAAAGTAAAAATTAGATCAGGAATAGCGCTAAAAATAGCTTCATTTTTTTCTTCGTACTCACGCAATATTTTTTGCGTTTCTTTCAACTCTGTAACATCCTGGGTCATGGCTATCATCAGGGTATTGTTTCTAAGGCGAAGCGTTTCTGTTAATAAATTAACCGAAGCATGGGTACCGTCTTTAAGGCGCTGATTAACTTCCAGCACAAAGCGCTGCCAAGTTTGAGCCGTCTGTAATTGTTCGAGTACTTTTGCCTGATCCGGATTTAAGCTGAAAGGTCCATCTGAATAAAAATCGCTAATTTTTTGATTTAGCAGTTCTTCCCGGGTATAGCCCAGTTGCCGGCAAGCTTCCCGGTTCACGTCAATTATGCGTCCTTCAAGGTTAAGCAGATAGATACCGGTAAGGGGCTGGTCGAACAGTGTTGTATACTTAGCGCTGCATTCCTGCAGTGCCTCACTGTCCATTTTTTCCTGCTCCAATCGCTGTAACAGGTAATCAACCCTGTCTAAAACTTTCCGCTGTCCACTGCTCTCTGCAAGGTCAGCAAAATTTGGGTTTACGTAAAGTCGGCTACCTTTAACAATTAGGGGGTGGGTCATAATAATTTCTTCGATAAAGTCAGGAGAAAACTGCGCCAAATTATATTGATTGATTACAAGAGAGGGATATAGGGGGAAGAATTCCTTATTAAGGAGGGCTTCTATTTCACGAAGCTTTTCCGGGCCGCTTTGGCCGAGCAAAGCCCCTGCATTTTCCACGCTGACCCTCAAGGCCTTGTAACCTCGCCGCAGCGCTTTCTCAGTTTGGATGACTAAATAGGCCAACAATATTTCCGGAGCAAGATTGTCTTCCTGCGAATAAATATCGCGTTTTTGAACGATCAATATTTGCCCTGCTTTTTCGTGTCCGGTTATATCAAAACCGGCATTACGGAAGGCAGACCTTAATTGTTCTGGAGAATTGAAAGTGGACAGATAGAGACACATCTGCTTTTGCTCTATTCCGGATCTAATAAAAGGAATTATCGCTTCTGCCCATTCAACCGAGTTTTCATATAACAGCACCAGGTTATCATGGGGTTTAAGAGTAGCTATTTTTTCTTCAAAATCTGCTTGTCTTTCTTTGATGCCGTTGTTGATGTTCATCTGCAGCTGCACCTCAATTCATCTTAACTATATTATATCACGAAGCTTCTTAATATACAGAATATTATTTGTTTATGTTAATGGCCAAAAATGCCGGTTCTCAAATGGCCATTGACAGTTTATGCGCCAATCCTTTTACAATACAATAACAATCGTGCTCTGTATTTATTAGCTGTGCACCTATTGGTTCAAGCATGCTAAGAACTGATTGTAAGAAATACTATAGTTTAATTTTACGGCAATAATTAGTCACAACAGTGAGGAGAAGCCCCACAGACGCGGCTTTTAAATTTCGGGATGCTGTAAACAAATGTTTACAACCTTAATTTAACAGCGTTTCAATTGCAAAGAAGGATGCCGAAGGAGCTGGCACCGGTTTCCAACGGGGCACCGTCACCGGCCAGAGTAAGGCTTTGAGTATCACCTTTAAAAAGCAAATAAAGACCAATATCGTTCCATATCTCTCGTTATCGCTTAATATCGCCATATGAAGTTGTCGCCAAAATGGAGGTGAAATGAAAAACCCTATGAGCAACAAGCAGCACTGAGTCTTAAGTTAGAGTTTTCGAATAACTACAAATACAGCAGGAGGTGTAATTAGAATGCCACCACATTGTGACACAATGGATGGCCCGGTTGTTAAGGCTTCCCGGAAAGCACTTGAGGAAATGAATGTTGATATCATTCTCCCCTATGTACCAGAAGAGGGAGAAGAAGAGGTGAAGCAGGCTTTTGAGAAGGTTGTTCAAGTACGAAAGAACGGAGGCATTTCACGCGAAATAGCCGATCTCTACTTTTTCGAAACAGTTGTCCGTATTCACCGTGCTGGAGAAGGTGCACCGTATACAGGTTTGAAACCAGCAGGTCTCGATGAAGGTCCGGTCATACCGGTTGCCGAAAAAGCAATAGAAACAGGCTCGCCTGACGCTTTGATAGATTTATTATCAGGTATGGTTCAAGCCGAGGTCAAACAAAAATTCGAGCACATGTTGCACCTGCAAACTCAGGCTGCTAAAGGTGTAGATGAAGCCAGGAAGTATGTCACAGCAATGTTGGGTTTGCAGGTTTATTCCCATTCTCTCTATGAGAAGATCAAAGCAGACCCGCACAACGGTCACCATGAGCACTAGATATGGGATCGGTTAGAAGGTTTAACAGTAACAAATTAACCAATTGAGGTGATGATCTCTATGTTTATAAACATCATCAACTTTCCTCCGGTTAAGGCAGGTAAAGATGACGCGTTTCAAAACTGGTTTTCCTGGTCCAACAAGCAATATGCCACCCACAAAGGTTTTATTAGCCGGAAACTTCTTAAGCCACGGGAGGGCGGTAACTACATTGGTCTAGTGGAACATGAAAGCTATTATGATACCTTCATGGCCATGCATACAAGTTCTGCTCAGGCAGAAGCGCGCAAACGAGTAGAACCGCTATTGGAAGGGGACCCCGCACCTCACTTTTATAAGTTGGTTTTGAGTTAACCATGGATAAAACCAAACGTGAAGAGTACGAGCTGTCAACTTTAAATCTTACAATTATCCTGTACGGCTTTGCTTTTATGGTAAAGATCACTGGATATTATCTGACTGGTATTATGGTGTTATTGGCCGATGCTCTTCATTCTTTAAGCGATCTTTTTGTCTACAGCTTTCTTCTTGTAGCCATGATCTGGTCCCGGAAAGACGCTGACGAAGTTCATATGTTTGGTTATGGCCGGGCTCAGAATGTTGGTGCTCTTGTGGCGGCAACTATTTTTATTGCCGTTACCAGTTATAAGCTGATTGAAGAGTCTGTTCCCAGATTAATAGGACCCGTTGCAGATATAACACCTAACTATAACATCGCCTTTGTTGTGATTGGCATTTCTCTTCTTGTCCCGGTAATTCCAATTATTAGGTTGCTCGGTCAAAAGAGTAGGGGTGCCGCAGCAAAAACCCACTTCATTGAGCTTTTCAATGATGAACTCAGTACTTTAGCTGCCCTTGTCGGAACACTTTTTCTGTTTTGGGGATATCCACGAGTTGACCCGATCGCTTCCCTGGCGGTAGCGGGTCTGATCGCTTTTAATGGAGTCCGTTTGTTTAAAGAAAATTCTAGTTTCTTAATTGGTCGTTCGCCGGGCTCTCAGTTTTTAGAAGAAGTGGAAAAGCTGGCCCGTTCAGTCAAAGGTGTTCTTGGAGTGTATGACCTGCGTGCTGAATATGTTGGTCCGGAAATAATCCATACTGATATGCATATAGAGGTGCCGCGAGGCATAACTATTGAAGAAACAGATCGGATAGCCGAAGAGGTGCGCGATTTAATACATAAAAATACGGGCTGCCGTTATTGCGGGATCCATATCGATCCGGCTGACGCAGTTAGTAATTAAGAAAAACCAATCTATGTTTTTCCGCCAGATGCTTGCACAACAACTTCGATGCAGAATTATAGATAGCTTGCTTCCATATCATAAACTTTTATCCAATACAGGCTTAATGGTATAAATGTAACCCCAAACATGCTGGGCAAACCACAATATATTGCAGTTTTAATAACGATAATTTATGAGACACTCAAGACCTCACAACAAAAACAGGCTATTTACCACTAAAAACCGTATCACAAACTATTATCAAATCAAAGTTGCGCTAACCCTCCTATTGTTATACTCTACGCATAACAGGAAGAGGAGTGCACTTATGAAGTTTGATTACGCGAGAGTTTCAACCAGGGATCAGAACCTCGAGGCCCAGCTCGATGCCCTTGCCCCAGCCGGTTGCGATAAGATTATTACCGAAAAAGCAAGCGGCAACGGCAGCAAGGAAAGGCCAGAGCTTGACCGCCTCGTTGAAAACCTGCGGGAAGGCGACGTGCTGGTGGTCTACAAACTTGACCGCCTGGGCCGGTCCACCTTCAAGCTCCTGGGCCTCACCGAAGAGCTGCAGCAGCGCGGCGTTGAGTTCATCTCCCTAAGAGATTACATTGATACCAGCAGTGCCATCGGCAAGGCCATGTTCAGCATGCTGGCCGTGCTGGCCGAAATGGAACGCGAACTAATTGTAGAAAGAACCCAGGCAGGCCTGCAGGCAGCCCGCAAAAGAGGTCGCATCGGCGGAAGACCCCGGGTAGATGGAAAAGTGGTGGAGAAAGCCCTGAAGCTTTATAATTCGAAAGAGTACAGCTGGCCAATCCATACTTCAGAAAATCCGATCTGCTGATAAGTCAAACAAAACGTCCCCTTGACTGATAAGGGAAAAAAACGCCTGGAATAAAAGCTTCTCAATAAAACCAGGGTCAGGTCTTGTAAAAAGTGATATTTCAAGACCTGACCCTGCTATGTTTTTTTAAATCAGCCAGTCCAATTGAAGCTTTCGTAATGTGTAATCATGAGGTTTGCCAGTTGAAGGATCCCAACCGGCTATCTGGTAATAGAATTCTTTTGCTTTTTTGTATTGCTCTTCTTTCACGCGTCCGCCCTTTGCAGGGCCGTTCGGCAGCGGCTCAAATAGCCTGCGGGGTAAGGTGTCATCCTTTTCGGTGAAGCCTTCGCGGCTGTTATAATAACGCATCATGTTCAGCCTTCGTTCACCAATTTCCATGATTTCATAAAGAGAAGCATCCCAATCTGCAGCCGCTTCACATAATTTTATCAGTTCTTTCGGTCCATAAAGCTGCCAGGATACACCCCAGGCAAAATGACACAGGCACAGCGTTTCGAGAGCAGAGTAAAAAAGCTGGGTCCTGTATCCCCAGATAACATTTTTAAAGTTCAGCTCAGTTTCGTCAGTTGCATCAATGGTGAAATCCCCGCCAACCTGAGACATCCAGCTTCTTTCCTTGCTTCCGTAATCATACATCATGGCAGGGTCATGCTCACTGGATTCATGATCGGCACCAAAAGGATTAACCGCATAAATTACCGCCAGGCTGGGTTTATGCTGGGGCATGTGTGCCGGCAGCTCCTGTTTTTTGCAGGTCATGGCGAATTGAGCAGCTCCGTTTCCGATCACTTCCGCCGCCCTGTAGCTCCCCTCCGCCAGCAACCTGCCCAGGGCACCTTTACGATAAGCTATGCTTGTTATCGCATCATGAAATACGCTGCTGTTACCAAACTTTAGCTCAAGGCCGTCTGTTTCATTTTTACTAAGCAGCCCGTTTTCATAACATTCCATGGCAAAAGCAAGGGTTGCTCCACAAGAAATCGTATCAAGGCCGTACATGTTACACAGCATACTTGCATAGGCCACTTCGTTCATATCGTTAACACCACAGTAGGACCCGAAGGCAGCCAGAGTCTCATATTCAGGGCCGCCGTACTGCGGGTCAACTTTCCCTTTCACTTCCACAATCTGTTTGCACATTATGGCACACCCGTAACAGGTCTCATCTCCCACTTTGATGGACTCAACCATGCGGGGACCCGTTAACTGTTCCCAACCTTCAAACCATCCCGACTGCCAGTTTTTTGTCGGCAAATATCCGCTCAGTGCCAGGCCGGCCAGGCTCGTGGCAGTCCCGTTGATTTTCATATCAGCACAGGTTTCATTATTATCTACTCTCTGTTTTACATTCCTGGTGAGCTCCTTGAATGAATCCTGATTTTCCGGTTTTGGCAGAGGGTTGTTTTTAGCCACAATAGCTTTCAGCTTTTTGGAACCCATTACCGCACCGGTTCCATTCCTGCCGAAAGCCCTGTTTTTCATGTGCATTATGTTGCTGAATTTTACAAGATTTTCTCCCGCGGGACCAATTGACAGGACCTGAACCTTTTGATCCTTCAGGTCCTCTTTAATTATGTCCTCTGTTTCACCCGTTACTTTGCCCCAGATATTTTGGGCGCCAATAAGCCTGACGTTATCTTTATCAACGTACAGGTAAACCGGGTTTTTAGCTTTACCTCTAATAATCAGGGCATTATAACCATTAGCCCTGAAATAGGCAGGGAAATATCCTCCAGCCTGGGAATCACCTGCACCGCCTGTTAACGGGCTTTTGGTGGTCACTGTCATTCGACTCTGTCCGCTGATAGGGAAACCAGTTAAGGGAGAAACAGAAAAAACCAGGATGTTATCTTCCGACAGAGGATCGATTCTCGGCTTAGTATCCCTCAGCAGAAAATACATTCCCAGCGCTGACCCACCCGGATACCGTTTATGAGTATTCCCGGGCAGGGTAACAGTCTCGATTTTACCGGTTGTCAGGTTGACATCTAAAATTTTTGCTTTCGGGAACACAGCAGATCTCCTTAAAATACAACTTTTTAAATACAATATTACTTCATCAGCCTGGTATAAAAACCTCTTTAAATTCAATTACAGTTTGGTAAAAAGCTGAAGAGGTGAGTAGGCATAAAGGGGTAAGCAGTAATTAATCAACCCTTTCAATTATCCCGTAAAGAATATCAACAACCTGCTCAACAACATCTGGCGGAGCTTTTTCAAAAAACTGGACCTTCCTGGCTGCCAGATCCAGAGACTTTACCTGCTCGCACATTACATAACCGACTGTTTTAGTACCATCACCTAAAGCAACATGCAAAGGAAAGGCTCTTTTTGTCCTGGTAATCGGACATACCAGAGCCACGTTAGTTAGGTTATTAAAAACCTGGTTGCTGGTGGCTACCAGAACTGGACGCTTACCTTTTTGCTTATGGCCTGACTGTGGGTTAAAATTGAGTAATATGATATCACCCTGCTCAGGAGTATATTTTCCTACCATATTTCATCTCCTTCAGGTTCTCCGGTATCCCACTCACCAGGTTTTTATCGGCCGTCATATTCGGCCACCCTCTTCGCCAGCTTAATATGCTTTTTGCACGGGGCTATTATAATGTTACCATACCCGGGCGCACTACGCTAGATTAAGGCCTTGATCAATTGATTGGATGTTACAAACAAATAATAGTTATAACTATCTAAGTATTTTTATCTAACTTGATTCATCATAACTCTTATGGTACAAATTTAGTAAGTTAATCCAACGTGAAAATTATAGCTGTGCTGAATCATTAAAAAAATATACCACAAGCGATATTTACTAAAACTTCACGCAAAAATAACTTCCGGTTTTTGCGCTGTTAATAAATTGCGATTATTTTTGTTTGCTCTTTGACAACTGACCTCACCCAATACAAAAAGCCGACTTTGCTCCGGATGCAGAGTAT
>JAXHVH010000013.1:0-52250 GCA_034189085.1 Bacillota bacterium
AACCCCATATAGGGGAGGTGACTAAAAAACAGGTTGAGCTTTATGAGTTACTCGGAGTCCCGGCGCCATCATAGGTATAAAATGACGGGAATTCAGGTTGTAGAGTTTTAATGCATGTTCAATTTCATAAGAATAATTATTTTTGTAAGGTCTTTGCATATGATTTAGGTACCACACCGGCCTTGTTTGAATACCATGCTCCTCCAGATATTCCATAAGCTCATCTCGTGTTTTATTGTATTCTTTTCCAACTTGTAAAGCATACAACCAGTAATTATTCTTCGCATATTCTGGCACATCTGCCAGGGTTAAACCTTCTATTTGATCAATATTATTTTTATATAAATTGTAATTATTTCTTTTTGTTTCTATAAATCTGGGCAGTTGCTCAAGCTGGGCAACACCTAAAGCAGCTTGTATATTGGTCAGACGGTAATTGTAACCTACTTCATGATGGATATAGCGTACCTCATCATCTTTTGCCTGCGTTGTTAGATATTTAGCTCTTTCTCCATATTTACTGTTGTTTGTAACTATCATACCACCGCCACCGGTGGTTATAATTTTGTTACCATTGAAGGAAAAACAACCTAAATCACCGATAGTTCCTGTGTGTCTGCCAGCGAATATTCCTTCTGTATAACGGGTACCAAGGCTCTCCGTGGCATCTTCAATTATTTTAATATTTCTTTCCCGGCATATTTCATATAAATCATCCAGCCAAACAGCATTACCAAAAATGTGGACAGGAATAATAGCAATAACTTTACGCTTAGTTTGTTTATTATAAGTGTACCACCTATCGTTGGTATCTTTTTTCAACTCAGTTTCTTTTTCAATAAACTCAATTGTTTTATCGGAATCAATGTTATAGAACTTATCGGCATCCATAAAAACAGGATTAGCCCCGCAGTATTTTATGGTATTAACCGGAGATATAAAGGTTAGCGTGGGAACAATCACTTCATCGTTAGGTTTCACCCCGGCGATCAGTAAAGCTATGTGTAAAGCCGCTGTGCCATTCACACAAGCAATGGCATATTTTGCACCTGTATAATCAGCAATTTTCCCTTCAAATAAATCAACATATTTACCTGCTGAAGAGACCCAGCCTGTATCTAAACATTCTTTTATGTATTGCCATTCATTACCCTGTAAGCACGGTACAGTTAATGGTATTTTAATTTTAGACATGATAAAACCCCGGTTTATACAGGTTTAGATTATTTTCAAACCATTCAATTGTTTCAAGCAAACCTTCTTCAAACTTATATGCCGGTCTCCAATCAGTGGTTTTGATTATTTTCGAATTATCACAGCACAACCTTTCAACTTCACTCTTATTAGGGCGAATTCTTTCTGCTTCCTGTTCTATTGCCGCATCCGAACCAAATAAATTAATAATCTTATTTGCCAAGTCTCCAATGGAAACCTCTTCATTCATACCTATATTTGTTATTTCACCGTAAAGTTCTTTTGACCTGTAAATAGCCAGGAAACCGGCTACAGTGTCAAGAACAAAGGTCAGGTCTCTTGTGGGCAGTAAATTACCCAGACTGATTTTTTCCCTGCCGCTTAACAGCTGGGTGATAATTGTGGGAATAACTGCCCTTGCTGATTGCCTTGGCCCATAAGTATTAAAAGGCCGGACAATTTTTACGGGCAGTTTAAAAGACCTGTAATAACTTATAGCCAGCTGATCCGCTGCAATCTTGGTTGCAGCATAAGGTGACTGTCCAATCATGGGATGTTTTTCGTCTATAGGCACATACTGGGCGGTACCGTATGTTTCGCTGGTGGATGTGATCAATACCTGCTCCAGTTCAAGTATTCTTGAGGCTTGAAGAATATTGTATGTCCCTTCAATATTCGTTTTTACATAAGCCAACGGCGATACATAGGAGTAGGGAATACCGATTAACGCAGCAAGGTGAAAAACAGCCGAACATCCCTTGAGCGCATTTAAAACCAGATCATAATCGCGGATATCACCGCTGATAATTTCAAGATCATTCTTAAATTTGGAGTGTTCCAACCAGCCCCAGTTGTTTTGTGAGTTGTATCTGACAAAGGCTTTAACCTCAAAGCCTTCTTGCACACATTTTTCAGTTAAATGGGAGCCGATGAAACCTCCTGCTCCGGTTATCAATATTTTAGGCATCCTGTTTTTCCTTTTTGAAATGGTTATTGTAAATCTCCTGGGCCTGTTCAAAATCATCAACGCGTCCTATATCAAGCCAGTATTCTATGATGTCATACTTGGTAATAGGCATTTTTTCATGGAGCATTTTCTTGATTAAAATATCCATGCTGTAATACTCGTTTTCGGGAATAATTTCAAATATCTGTGGTTTAAATATATATATGCCAGCCAGTATATTCATTTTGATATCTGGTTTTTCTTCTATGGAGGCAACAAAATCTCCATCTGTTGTAATACGACCAAATTGAAATGGTGTTATTAGCTCTTTAATTGCGACAGTCAGCATAGCCTCTTTTTGGACAGCAAAATCATAAAATTTACCAAAATCAAGCAAAGTCAGTATATCGCCGTTCATTACCAAAAATGGTTCTGTGAGGTTCTTTTTTAAAAGTGCCAATGGACCAACTGTGCCAAGCGGTTTCTCTTCCTTGCTTATATGTATATTAACGCCGTAGCTTTTACCGTCACCAAAGAACTTTTCAATGTATTCGGATTTGTAGTTTGTAGCCAGATATATTTCGTTAAATCCATATTTCTTCAGGTGTTCGATCTGTATTTCCAATACTGATTTTTCACCGATCGGTAAAAGGGGTTTAGGGATAACCTGGGTAAAGGGTTTAAGCCTCGTCCCCAAGCCTCCGGCTAATATAACTGCTTTTCTGCCCTTATTCATCCACTTCACTCCAAGCAGTAGCCTTGAGATATTGTAAACAAATTCATCGATTACTTCTTAATTAAACACAACCATCATGAAAGTTTTTTATGCTTTGCATAAAGAAAGAAAAAAAATCACTTCATAAATTACATTTATATTTTCTATTCTTGTTCAATCCTTGTTTCCCTGTTCAAACCCCCACGCATCCCGGCACATCTCTTTAAGCCCCCGCTTCGCCTGCCAGCCCAGCTCCTTTTTCGCCTTCGAGACATCGGCATAGGCGGCGCTGACGTCGCCCGGCCTCCTGCCGACCACCTTATAAGGTATCTTTACCCCGGTTGCTTCCTCAAAGGCCCTGACCAGCTCCAGGACCGTGGTTCCCCTACCTGTTCCCAGGTTGAAAACCTGCACCCCCGGGGTGAGCTTTTCCATCGCTGCCAGGTGTCCTTCGGCCAGGTCCATGACGTGGATATAATCGCGCACCCCCGTGCCGTCGGCAGTGGGGTAATCGTCACCGAAGATATTGAGCTGCTCCAGTTCACCCTTGGCCACCTTCGTGATGTAGGGCAGGAGATTGGTGGGGATGCCCTGCGGTGCTTCGCCGATCAAACCACTTGGGTGGGCACCCACTGGGTTGAAATAGCGCAGCAGGCTCAGGCAAAACTGCGGGTCTGTCTTCGCATAATCGGTTAAGATGCGCTCGCTTATTGCCTTGGTGGCCCCGTAGGGGCTGGCCGGCGGGGGCAGCTCCATCGTTTCTTTGAAGGGCGGCTGCTGTTCGCCGTAGACCGAGGCTGAGGAGCTGAAGACGAATTTTTTGATCCCGTACTCCCGGCAGCATTGGGCCAGGACAATGGTCCCCAGGAGGTTGTTGCAGTAATAAACCAGGGGCTTATCCACCGATTCGCCCACTGCTTTGAAAGCGGCAAAGTGGATGATCGTATCTATTTGGTGAGTTTCAAAGATCTTTTTTAATGCTCCGGCATCGGTGACATCGACCTTGTAAAAGAGTGGCTCTCTGCCGGTGATCTCTTTGATCCGGTTAATGACCCCGGCGGAGCTGTTGGAAAGGTTGTCGGCGATGACCACCTCGTAGCCTGCTTCCAGGAGGGCCACGCAGGTATGGGAACCGATATAGCCGGTACCGCCGGTAACGAGAATTGTCTGCAAGCTCTTCACCCGTCTTTTCTTCCCTGCTCAAGCAGCAGGGTAATGGAATCAATCATTTTTACTTGCCCATAAAAAAGGGCGCACAGCACCCCTTTCTTGCCGGAAAGCTGTGACACACGTCAGCAAGCGTGTTACTGCGCCGGTTAGCTTAAACCAGGCGCATGATATTGACTGTGTTAAGACTGTTATCCAACCGCTCTTCTTCTTCCTCGCGCCAGGTAATAACCAGGCTGTTGTTATCTATTGCATCCCGCTTCAGATCCTGCGGGTCAGAATAACTTTCACAGGTTATGTTGCTGCGCTGCAAATGCCCGCTAATCATCTCCCGGATCTCGTCTGCCGGGCCGCAAAGGACTACCTTGTATCCATTGCCAGCGATTTGCCCGCCCAGCGCTTCATCCAGGGCCCGGTTGACACGCCTGATCTGGCGGTAGGAATCGCGCATGTAGCGGTAAGCCAGGCGGGCCTTTTCTTCCAGGCCCCGGGGAGTGAGGATGTAGCGCACGGTGCGGGGGGTCAGCCTTTCAATCTTGACCAGGCCCTTGCGGACCATCTTCTTCAGGAGCAGGTTGACCGCCCCCAGGGACAGCCCGGTGCCCCGGGAGATCTGGCGCTGGGTAATTTCTTCATTTTGCTGCAGGTAGGTTAGCAATTCATATTCGTGGACCATAGTAACTCCGATCATCGTTCAACTTATGAACTATACTACCGGTTTGGAAAATAATTGTCAATATAATTGTAGAAAATAATCTACAATTTGAAACCGGCATGGTGGAGCAGGCGGCGCAGGGCGCCGCGGGAAATTACAGGCTGGTTGGGGATGGAGAGGGTGGCGATGTGGCCTTCTTTGACCATGATGATGTGGCTACCCCGGCCGGCAATGCGCCAGCCGAATTTTTCCAGGGCCTGGACAAGGGTTTCCGGTTTGAGAAGGGGCAGCCGGGCCATCAGATTCGCACCTCCACCTTGCGCAGGTAGACGGTCAGCGGCATGCCCCTGTCGGAGCGGACCAGGAGGCATTCGCGGATCGCTTTAGCCAGGCTGGATGCGGCATCCCGCTCGCTTTTCCCCTGGCTGACACAGCCGGGGATGGCCGGGCATTCGGCAATGTAGGCACCGTCTTCATCCTGGTAGATGGTCAGGGGAAATTTCATGGTTACCCTCCGCTGCTCTGAAGTAAGTCTAAATTAATCATATTTTACCACAATTTGTTTAATCCGAAAACAGGACCGATTTTTTAAAGATTATGATTTGGCCCGAGGGGAAGTGATAATTTTGGGCCAGTGAGCCCCGGTCGTCGTAAAAAGGGCTTATGCAGACGTCGAGTGGGCGCCACCCGGCTTTTTAAATGCGTAAGTCGGCCTTTGCACCCTCCTCCTTTCAGCGGCTAAAATGATCCTGCTTGACCAGATTGGGGTTTAACCCCGGGAAAGGAGGTGACAGGATGCCTGTTAATACCGTTCCGGTAACCGCTCGCCTGCAGCTGCGGTTGAACACCGGGTTGGACGAAGAATTCAACCCCGTCTTCCGCACCCGCACCTACTCCAACGTTAAGTCCAGCGCCAGCAATGAGGATCTCTACGCCCTGGCCCAGGAGCTGGGCGGCCTGCAGGTGCACGCCATTGATGCCGTGCGCCGGGTGGACGAGTACGAACTGGAGATGGCTTAAACTGCGGTAGGTGCATCTTGTGAGGAAAGGAGGTGTTAAAGTGGCCGAAACACTGCAGATGATTTTCCAGAACGCCCAGGGGCGCAACAGCACCATCTCGGTGACCGACCCGGATCCTGAGCTGACCGCCCTGGATGTGGAGACAGTGATGGATTCGGTTATCGCCAAAAATGTCTTCGAGACAACGGGCGGCGATATAGTGGCCAAGGTCAGGTCCCAGATTGTATCGAGGGATGTTGACGTGCTGGCCGAGTACTAAGATATCCGGGCGGGGGCGGGTGATGGCCCCCGCCTTCTTAGTAGCGGAAGCCTGGGCTAACCCGCTTTGATTTTTATTTTGGAGGAGGTGAGCTGTGCTGATGGATGAAGTGGTCACCCTGATCGGCAATTTCGGCTTCCCGGTAGCGGTGAGCCTCTACCTGCTGGTCCGCCTGGAAGGGAAGCTGGAGACCCTGACGGAGAGTATCCACTCCCTGTCGGAGGCGATCAACCGGTGGTAGGGCCGGGAGGCCGGTGAGGTTATTTAATATAAACTGATGCGGTGCTGCCCGGGCCGGATAGCTTAAGGCCGGGCAGCGCTGAAAGAATAGTGATTGATGGGAGGTGTTTCAATGGCTAAAACTGTGGTGCTCGATCCGGGCCACGGGGGCAGAGACCCCGGGGCCTCTCAGTACGGGCTGCAGGAAAAGGATCTCAACCTGGCTCTGGCCCTGGAGGTGGCGGAGAGGTTGGACGGGATGGAGGCGCTGCTGACCCGGGACTGTGATATCTACCTCTCCCTGGCCGACCGGGTCGAATTCAGCCGGGAAGTGGCACCGGACCTCTTCCTTTCCCTGCATGTGAATGCCGGGGGCGGGCACGGCTTCGAGTCTTTCATCTACAGCGGTTTGCAGGCCGGCAACCCGGTGGAAGCGATGCAGGAGGCTTTGCATGAAGAGATCATGGCCATGCTATCGAGGCGGCAGATTGTCGACCGGGGGATGAAGGAAGCGGCCTTTTATGTGCTCAAGTACAATCTTTGTCCGGCGGTCCTGATCGAGTCTCTTTTCCTGGACAATGAGCGGGAGGCAAGGCTCTGGAAGGATCCCGCCTTTGTCGGGGAGCTGGCCGGCGGGGTGGCCGCCGGCATCCGGGCGGCCCTGGCAGCGGCGGGCGACAGCAGTGAGGCGGCGCCGGTAATCGGGCCGGATACGACCCTCTATACTGTGCAGGTGGGGGCCTTTATCGGCTACGATAATGCCAGGCAGAGGCTGGCAGAAGCCAGGGAAGCCGGTTTTAAAGACGCCTTTATCTACCGCAAGCAAAATTGGCGGTAAAATATTGATCCCGCTTTTTCAGGGTTGAGAAGGCATCCTGCTTTCCGCCCGGTGGCCGTTACGTTGAGCACTGCGTTTTGGTTCTCAACTGTGATTTACTGAAGAGCAGAAAAATAGGATGAAGCCGGCTGCATGCCGGCTTCAATGTTGAGCTTGCGGTTATTGTTACCGAATACAGGTGGGATTATGATGAGGATTTTGCCGTGGGAGATAATTTGGAGGGTTCCTCCTCTTTGCTGGCAGTTTCGGAGGAATCGTCTTTTTTGGTGAAAGTCTCGGGGTCATCTTTTTTCTTACTGCAGGGCTCTTCTTCCTCGGCCACGGTGATAAAAGCGTGGCGGCTGTTTTTGAGGAGCTCCCGGAGGAAGCTGAGGGTATAATCAATATTCCTGAGGAAAACAGGGCCCTCTTTTGCCAGAGAAAAAGCTGGCACCTCGACAGGAGGGCCGATGAGGGAGCGGAAATGCTCCAGGGCCAGCAGGGCGATCTTGACCTTCCGGTTAACATTCTCCGCCGAAAAGCAGCAGGGAACAAGATGGCCGCCCTTCAGCTGGAGGGTGCAGCGGATGCCCCGGGCCTTTTCTTCGGGGCTCGCTTCAACAACCCTGAGGACAGCGCAGGCATTGACATAGCCGGTGACCTCGTCATTGTAGATCGATGAATTGAGCATTTTCAGGGGGACGAGAACCATATTGCCGCTTAACGGCAGGGGCACACCCTGGCGCCGCTGTAGATATTCCCCGTAGCGCTTGCGCTGCCGGGCCAGGTTGATGCCGAAATAATTGGCCGTATTGTTGAGAAGGGTCTTCACCCTGCGGCTTACTTCTACTGATTTCCCGTCGCTGTAGCAGATCCTGGTAGTCTTCCCTCCTTCCGGATTTGGTGTATCAATTGGAACTAATGATACAACAAATTGATATTTAATCTCTGCTTGCAATTTAGCTTACCTCCTTTTTAAAATATTAGATTATTACAAATACAGAGACAAACATATTATGCCAAAAAAAATTTATTGTGTCAATATATATTTATAAAAAATTTTACGTTTTTAAAGCATCACCTGAGACTAATTATTAATATTATATATATTGTGAGAGTACAGATAATTTTGGCAATATAAAGATATTTTATATTATAAATCATGTTGTAGAAATGTTTTAGGTAAGAAAGGGCCGTGGGGTCTTAATGGGAAGCGGTTAATTTGCGCTTAATTATTTGTACTTGATGGTAAACTCTTCGCCTTTGACCATGGGGCCAACGGCATTGTAGGGGGTTAAATCGAGGGTGCGGTTGTAGAGACTGCGGCGGGCCAGCATTTTCTGCCTTTTCTTCCTCCGCTCTCTTTTGGGACGGCGGTCGGGATGGCTCACTGACGGCACCTCCTTTTCTGAAAAGCAGCTTCTTCCTCCTCCCTGCTCTGCCCAGGGCGAGGAATATCATAATTATAACTGTTAATATTTCGCCGGAACAGCTTCTATTCCTGCGATCTTTGCTGTGCACAGTATTTGTTTAGCCTTTGCGGCGAAAGAAGTTAAGAAAGGAAAACCGGCCCTCTGTTCTGTCCGGGAATTCCTCGGCCGGGGGCAGGTCCAGGGGGCGACCGGCGATAACGGCGGCCGGGCGGCCGGTTAAATAGGTCCGGGCTGCTTCTTTGCCGCTGTGCTCTTCTACTGCTTCGACTGCTTTTCTCAGCTCCCGCAGGCGGGTGCCCGGGTTATGGGCATCGGTAGCCAGCAGGTGGACCAGGTTGGCCTCCAGCATGTAACGAGCCAGCTTTTCGGCATCCGGGCCAAGGTGGCCGCTGAAGGCGACCCAGGTGACCTGGAATATGGCCCCGGCCCGGTGCAGGCGGTGCAGCAGCTGCGGCTCCCTGGCCAGGGCTGCAGTCCGCTCGGGGTGGGGAATGATGGGCCGGTAACCGTCAATTGAGAGCCTGAAGAGCAGCTCCTCGGTGTAAACAGGCAGGGGCTGGGCAAAGGGCAGTTCCAGCAGGATGTAGGAGCTGTTGTTGAGGGTAAGCGTTTCCCCGCGGCGCAGGCGCTCGTCGAGATTGGGATCGATATGCGGCTCGCTTCCGGGCAGGACAACCAGGGGGATCTCCTGGCGGGCCAGCTCTTCCTGCATCACACGGAGGCGCTCGAGAATCAGGGACGGGGTTGGCCGGCCCTCCATGCTGTGGGGGGTGGCCACCACGGTAGAGAAACCGGAGGCAACCAGGGCCCGGGCCAGGAGCAGCGATTCGCTCATGGACCGGGGCCCGTCGTCAAGGCCCGGCAGGATGTGGTTGTGGATGTCGATAGAGCTCATATGGTCAGCCACCCTACTCTTAGTTTTTCGCCCTGGCGATTATCTCTTTTAACTTGCCCCACTGCGGTTTAAAAATATCGGGATCCATTGTTTTCAGGGAAGGAGAAACCGCAGGGCTGAAGGGCAGCAGAGCAAGGACATCCTTCTCCAGGTCAATGCCCGGGGCAATTTCGATCAGGGTTATTTTACTGTCAATGATCTGGAAAACAGCCCTCTCGGTAACGTAGAAGACCGGCTGTTTGATCTGACCGGCATATTTTCCGCTGAAGGTAACCTGATCCACTTTCTCCACAAATTTATTGCTTTTCCCTTCTTTCTTGATTACCATTTTACCGTCCCCGAATTCAAGTTCGGCTTTTGAGGTAAAGGTGCTGCAGAAAACTACTTTTTTGCTGGTCTGTGATATATTGACAAATCCACCGGGCCCGGTAACAATATTACCAAATTTGCTGACGTTAACATTGCCTTCGCTGTCAATCTGGGCCGCCCCGAGGTAGGTCACATCCAGTCCCCCGCCGTCATAGAAATCAAACATGGCGGCATGCTCGATGACGGCTTCGGCATTGAAAGCCGCGCCGAAATCAAAGCGGGCGCTGGCCGGCACTCCGCCGAAAATACCAATTTCAGTGGTCAGAGTCATTTCATCGCTGACTCCTTCTTCCGCCGCTACCGCCGATATGTTGGTGGGAATACCCACACCCAGGTTGACTACCGAATTGGGGGCCAGCTCAGCAGCAGCCCGGCGGGCTACTATTTTTTTCTCATTCATCTCCAGGGGCGGGATATCGCCCATGGGCACCTTGATGTCACCGGCAAAAGCCGGATTGTAGTAGGTCTGCTGGGTCTGCATGTGATTCTCAGGTTTGGCTGTGAAGACATAATCCACCAGGGTGCCGGGCACACGCACTTTCTTGGGATGGAGGGTACCCTCCTTGGCGACCTGCTCCACCTGGGCCAGCACTATACCGCCGCTGTTTTTGGCAGCCATGGCCAGGGGAAGCGCCTCCAGGATAGCCATCTCGCGATCCATGGTCAGGTTGCCGTTTTCATCGGCCACCGAGCCGCGGATGATGGCTACGTCAATGGGGAATTTTTTATAAAAGAGCCATTCTTCGCCGCCCAGTTCGATCACTTCGACCAGGTCTTCGGTAGTTTTAGCCGTTATTTTTCCTCCTTCAAGACGAGGATCGACATATGTTCCCAGTCCTACTTTGGTAATTACGCCAGGCTTATTGCCGGCTACAGCCCTCCACAACTGGCAAACCACGCCCTGAGGAATAAGGTAGCATTCAATCTTTCCTTCCTGGACCATTTCCGCCATGAGCGGGGCGCCGGCTGTATTGCCGCAGTAAAGCCTTTTGATCAGACCTTCATGGGCCAGATGGCCCGACCCCTTTTCTTTGTGATCGCCGCTGGTACTGCTGTGAACCAGGGTAATATCTTTTGGATGGTCGGTAGCCAGAAATCTTTTCTCAATTTCTACAGCCAGCTCTTCAGGCCAGCCGGCCAGACCGAGAACGCTCGCTCCCAGGGTTGCTCCATCCTTGATCAACGCCGCTGCCTGTTCCGCACTAATCGCTTTCGACACATGCAACACTCCTTTTCCAAATTTATCGTTTATTAAAATTCACATTAAACTTGTAATACAATATTTTAAAGCTAACTCACGCCGGTATAGTGGGCACTTTGGCACAGGCGGGCTCGTGGACAGGGATAATTGTATCGGCCAGGGCCCGGATCCTGGCCTGGCTGTCATAGGCCGCAGCGGCATCGATGTGGATGGCCGGGGGAATGGGATGGATAATATAAGTAGCGGTCATTTTTTCTCCTTTAACAGTTCCAGGATGCGCGGTGCGGCGGCAGTGACATCGCCTGCGCCCATGGTGATAATCAGGTCTCCCGGGCGGGCCAGGGCGGCGGCTTCCTTTTCCAGGGCCTTGATATCGCTGTTGTAGACTACCGGTATTCTGCTGCGGCTGCGGATTGCTTCAGCCAGCGTTTCGGCTGATATTCCCGGCAGGGGCTCTTCGCCGGCGCCGTAAATGTCGTGGAGGAAAAGATAGTCTGCGCCGCTGAAGGCGGAGGCAAAACCATCGAACCGGGCGGCGGTGCGGCTGTAGCGGTGGGGCTGGAAAAGGCAGATGATCCGGCTGCCCGCCAGGCGGGCCGCTTCCAGGGTGGACTTGACTTCGGTGGGGTGGTGAGCATAGTCGTCGATGACGGAAATATCGCCGGCGGTGCCGATGCGCTCGAAACGGCGCTTCACCCCGTTGAAGGAAGCCAGGGCCGGGGAACAGCTGGCCGGGTCAATTCCCAGGCAGTCAGCCAGGGCCAGGGCACCCACGGCGTTGCTGATGTTATGGCGTCCGGGAATATTTAAAGTTATGGCGGAAGCGCAGGGTGAGGAGTAACGAGTCAAATTAAACTGCGAGCCGCTGCCCTGAAAAGTAATCTTCCCGGCAGCGTAATCTACGGGCCAATCTGCCCTGGTGGTAAGGCCGTAGGAGACAACCCTGCATTCGAGGCGGCAAGCCATTTCGCGCAGGGCCGGGTCGTCGAAACAGAGGACGGCGGTGCCTTCCGGCGGCAGGTTGTGCAGGAATTTTTCGTAGGCCTGCAGCAGCTTACCGTAGTCATTATTGTAATGCTCCAGGTGGTCCGGTTCAATACCGGTAACCAGAATCAGGCGCGGAAAATAGCGGGTGAAGGAACTGTCGCTTTCGTCGGCTTCGGCCACCAGGTAGGGGCCTGAACCGAGGCGGGCGTTTCGGCCATAGGCCGGCAGAACGCCGCCGATGACGGCGGTAGGATCGA
Source organism: Bacillota bacterium (assembly GCA_034189085.1). Taxonomy (GTDB): domain Bacteria; phylum Bacillota; class Dethiobacteria; order DTU022; family DTU022; genus M55B129. The sequence continues at coordinate 12,135 of JAXHVH010000013.1, forward strand.
GGCCAGCCGCTTCAAGGAGCAGGGCGATCATGGCCGTGGTGGTCGTTTTGCCGTGAGCTCCGGCCACGGCAATACCGAAGGAACTGTTAAGCAGATCCGCCAGCAGTTCGGAGCGGTGCCAGAGGGGCAGGCCGCGGCGGGCTGCCTCCTTCATTTCCGGGTTATCGGGGGCGATAGCCGTGGAGTAAACAACCAGCCCGGCCGAACCGAGATTGGCCGGGTGGTGCCCGATGAAAATGGCCGCCCCGCGGGCCGCCAGATCTTCTGTGAGTGGTGAAGCCTTAAGGTCGGAGCCGCTGACCCGGTAGCCTTTCTGGAGGAGGATCTGGGCCAGGGCACTCATGCCGTAACCACCGATACCAATGAAGTAAACATCTTTTATGTCAGAGGGTAGGGTCAAAAGCAAGTTCCTTTCACAGGTTGAGTTGAGTGTTTAATTCTGCTGAATTCGCTTATCTTAAATTTTTTGTAATTTGGTGTAAGAAAATCTCAAAGTCATCAAGATTCTGCTGCAAGATATCATAGAGTAAATCTGTGTCGACAGCCCAGTACTGGTGGACCAGACGATTGCGAAAAAGCGCCATAGCAATGAGTTTCTCTCCAACAAAATTATCATTAAGGATGCCCTGTTCAGCCAGCACCCTAAAAGAATCGCTGAAATCTTCAGGAACACGAAAACCGTTCTTACTGATCAGATGGTTAGACAAATCAATCGCGGATTCTATAGCTACAATGAGGTTATATTTGGCACTGCTCAGCAGATGTGGATCGGTACGTATAGTTTCAAGGTCTTTCTGAGCCAACTCCTTCAGAAGATTCAAGGCGCTGTTTAACTGCGATTTTAAATTTGTTAGTACTTCAGCTTCATATTTCAGCATTTTATGCCTCCTGCATGTACCTACGACGATAAGGTTGAAAATCAAAATAGCGCTGAAGAGTACTCACTTCAAAAGCAGTTCTTTTCCGATCGTCCTTCACGAATACCTTCAACCCTTTTTTGATCACCATGTAACAAAAAGGTGGCGGAGCATTATTTAAAACTTTTAGATCGACCGGTAGCTTCAATGCAGATTCTATTTTTTCTTCCAGTAGCAGCTCATATTTAAGCATTTCATTTGTCGGCATTTCATTTATGTACACAGCAAGATCAATATCGCGAAAATTATCGCCTTCAGCAAAGGATCCATGTACATAGGCAAAAAGGATTTCTTTTTCTCCAGCGATCAGGGCAGTTATCTTCTCGATTAACTGTTCTTTTTCATTTTTTTTCAGGTTAAGACTATCGATATCCTTCAACGCAGTTCCACTCCCCGGGAATTTAATCGTGCTTCATCCAGATTATAGCATATTTTATTGCATTTGCCGATTCGCTAAAGATTAACTTCTTCGATGTGCCGCTCCCGGGATGGGATAAGTGCGTCAATGCAAGTGATGAATTCTCAAACCAGGCAGGAGTGCTGAAAATGCAAATTTAAGAAAAGCTATAATTTTCTGATCTGTTTTGCATTATTACCTTTTATCTTCTTTTCGTCAACATTTTATGTTACTCGAACAACCGTTTTCAGCCCCGGGGAACAACCATTTACAAGCCCTCGACACAAATTCCAGTAAAAGTAATCCACAGTATGCACAGGCTTATCCACAGGCAAAAGCCTTACAAAAACAGCATCGGCGAGGTTATAAACAGTAGAAACAAAATGGTAACATAAATCCTGAAATATAATTACAAATGGCAGATCAAACAGACCCTAAGGATCAACTTTCCCCGATATTCAGGCCGGGGTAGGCATTGAGGTCAAGGGAAGCAAACTGTTTCCGGCAGTAGAGGGGGTAAGCGGCGGCGGCAATCATGGCTGCATTGTCGGTACACAGTTCAAGGGGTGGGATGTAAAGCCCGGCGGAAGGAAGAGATTCGGCAAGTCGCAGGCCCATACGGCTGCGCAGGTAGCTGTTGGAAGCCACTCCGCCGGCCAGGAGGACACTTTCGGCCCTGTATTCAGCAGCGGCATTGATCGTTTTCTCCACCAGCACTTCCACCAGGGCTTCCTGGAAAGAAGCCACCAGGTCGGCCATGTTCACCCTTTCACCGCGGCGGCGGGCGTGGTAAAGGTGGTTGATCACCGCCGTTTTCAGGCCGCTGAAGCTGAAAGAAAATCGGTTTTCTTCATCCAGCCAGGCCCGGGGAAAGTCAATGGCCTGAGGGTTGCCCTCCCGGGCCAGTTTGTCAATCAGCGGGCCGCCGGGATAGCCCAGTTCCAGGTAACGGGCTATTTTATCAAAAGCCTCCCCGGCCGCGTCGTCGATGGTGCGGCCCAGGGGAATGATAGAATCTTCCTCCGGCAGGAGGAGCAGCTCGGTGTGGCCGCCGGAGACAACCAGGACAACAGCCGGATAGCGGCGGGGTGCACCGTCCAGGTAATTGGCATGGAGGTGGGCCTGGAGGTGGTTGACGGCAATCAGGGGCAGGCGCAGGGCATAGGCCAGGGCTTTGGCCGTGGCCACGCCCACCAGGAGAGCGCCCACCAGGCCTGGCCCGTGTGAAACAGCAATCGCCTGCAGGTCGCTGAATGCAGCTCCCGCTTCCTGCAGTGCTTCGTCTATGAGGGTGTTGACCAGGACCAGGTGGCGGCGGGAGGCTATCTCGGGCACCACCCCGCCGTAACGGGCGTGCAGTTCCACCTGGGAGGAAACAAGGCTGCTGAGGATACGCCGCCCACCTGCTACGACAGCAGCTGAAGTTTCATCGCAGGAGGTTTCAATCCCCAGGATGAGGGTTTCTTCAGTTTCCACCCCTGGCCCCTCCCTCCCTTTTATTTCTTCTTTTCCCACCCCGGAGGGGTTTGGTCATGATCAGGGCATCCTCGTCGCTGTAATAGTGAAGGCGGCGGCCGCAGACGGCAAAGCCGTGCTTTTCGTAGAACTGGCGGGCAGCCCTGTTGCTGGGACGCACTTCCAGGGTAAAACTCCGGGGCTGGTGGGGCATTACAGTGTCAAACAGGGCTTTCAACAGCAGGGTGGCAATGCCGCGTCGTTGATACTCTTTAGCGACGGCCAGGGTGGTAAGATGCACTTCATCGATGATGATCCAGCAGCCGATGTAGCCAATTACTTTTTCACCCAAACGGGCCACCAGGTAGCGGGCCAGGCGGTTGGTGTTCAGTTCGGTGATAAAAGATTCAGCCGGCCAGGGTTCACGAAAGGAAACCTGTTCCAGGGCGGCAACTTTTCCGATATCATGCATCTCCATGGGGGAAACGGTGATGGGCAGGTCCATATTATTTTTCAGCCTCGTTCCTTTTTTTCCTTTTCTTTGCGGCCAGACGCTCCGCCTCGGGGCGGCGCAGGTATATGGGCAGCAGCTTTTCATAAGGGGCTTCCGGATCTTTCTGCAGGATCAACCGGGCCCGGCAGGCAACCAGGGCTGCGCGGCAGACCCGGTAGGGGGCCGGGGCGATGACAGCCTGGCCAGGCAGGGCTTCGCGCAGGGCATTAGTATAGCTGTGCAACCCCTCTCCCAGGAAAATAACCGGCCCGTCACAGGAACGCAGGGCTTTGGCCAGTTCATCCAGGGCAAGGGCCTGCGGTTCAAGCAAAGTTTCCAGGGGGTAAGGTTCTTCCGGCGAGCGGCGGTAGAGGGCGCTGTAGACCTGGCTGCGGCGGGCATCGAGCAGGGGACAGATCAGGGCACCGGGGCTGATGGCCGCTTCGGCAAGGGCTTCCAGGGTACAGACCGGCACGGCGGGAATGCCAAGGCCCTGGGCCAGGGCCCGGGCGGTAGATACACCGATGCGCAGGCCGGTAAAGGAGCCTGGACCGGCAGCAGCGGCCACCGCTTGCAGCTCTTCACGCTCCAGGCCCGCTTCCTTCAGCAGGGTGTCAAGCATGGGCATGAGGCGCTCGGAGTGGGTTTTCTTGATACTGGTGGTCATCTCCGCCAGCAGGCGGTCATCCTGCAGGAGGGCGACGCTGCAGGACAGGGTTGTGGTGTCGAGGCCCAGGATTAACAGGATTCGTTCCTCCCCAGGTAAAGGGTTCAGCTGATTATTTTCCACCCGTTTTGAATTAATTTCTTATTTCCACCGGCAAGGTTAGCTGTCCTCAACTGCTTATTTTCACAATAGAAGATTCCATCTTGCCTGGATCTCCTTACTTGTAAAAAATTCCTTACCTTTATACTATAGCATAATCCTGCGTCGCGATCAGGCTAAGTGATGTTCAAGGAGCCGTCGCTATGCCAGTTCAGGGTTTCAAGCAGAAGGGCCAGTATTGCAGCGGAGGTCGATCCCAGGGGATTAAACCTGAGCTGCCGCCCCTCCCCATTTCCGTCATAGAAACGCTCGATGATTATCTCCAGTTGATCAGGGGGCAGTACTTCGGGCAGGCGCTCGGGCCATTCGACAAAGGCTGCTCCCTCGCCCGGCAGGTATTCTTCAAAACCGAGTTCAATGATATCATCATCGTCCGAGAGACGGTAAAAATCAAAATGGTAGAGGGGCAGGCGGCCGTGGTAAATGCGCTGGAGGACAAAGGTGGGACTGGTAATCTGTTCCCTGACGGCCAGGCCGCGGGCAGCGCCGCGGACAAAAACGGTCTTGCCGGCGCCCAGTTCGCCCTGCAGGGCAACGACCAGCGGCCTGTCCAGGATGCGTCCCAGGACTTCGCCAATGTGGGCGGTTTCCGCTTCGCTCCTGGTGGTGATAAAGGCTTCGGCCTGCCTCATAGTTTCCCTCTTTTCCGGATTTGTCTTTTATCATAGCGGCGATCCGGGCGAAAAGCAAATTCGCCCCGTTCGGCAGTGCGGTTCACTGCTATTAATTTTAACATTAATAAACCGGTGGTTGAATGGCATACCGCTCAGCAGCTACTCAGCGAAAATATTGTCATGAAAATAAAAACATTAAATGTTAATTTTAGTCAACTGGCCAAGAGTGAATGCATATTGCATGCATCCTGTAATTCTGCTATACTCTTGTTGCCAGCATATAATTAAGGGGTGAATTTAATTATGCCGACCCTCCAGGTTCGCAATTTACCCGAGCATATATACCGCAGGATAGTGGAACGGGCACGGGCTAAAAGATCCAGCATCACGCAGGAAACGATTTACCTGCTGCAAAAAGCACTGGAAATGAATGAAAACCCTCGGGAACAGAGGGATTTACTGGTTGATCAAATGATGACAACTGCGCCGTCCGGAGGCAATCAATGGCCTGATCCGGTTTTAATGGTCCGTGAGGATCGAGAGAGATGATCACTGTTATTGATACAAACGCTGCAGTTGAATTTGCTCTGGGAAGAACTAAAAGCGAACCGGTTGCCCTTGCTTTAAAATCAAGCGAATGGGTGGTAGCTCCCTCTTTATATCTATATGAAATCGCCAATGTTTTTTGGAAATATCACCGCACCGGTTTAATGAACAAAGAGTTAATGTCTAAGAAAACAGTCCAGTGCACAATGCTGATTGATGAATATCTCCCTGCCCGTGAATTACATGAAGAAGCACTTGCTCTTTCCTGTCAAAATGATCACCCGGTTTATGATGCTGTTTATCTTGTGGCCTGCCTTAAAAAGAAAGCAAGCCTGCTTACTCTTGACAGGCGCCTGCGGACGGCCGCCGAAAAGCTAAAGATTAAGATTCTTCCAGACGGGAGCTGATCCCTTCCCACTGCTCCAGCAGGCCGATGAGGCTTTTTTTCGCTTCCTCCAGCTCGCTGCCCAGCCGGGCAAGCTGCCGGTGATCGCCGTATCCGGCCGGGTCGGAAAGGACTTTTTCCAGGCGTCCGATCTCTTCTTCCCTCTCCCCAATTTCTTTTTCCAGGCTGGCCTGTTCCTCCTTGAGACGGCGGACTCTCTTCTGTTCTTCCCGCCTGCGGCGGTGTTCTTCCTGCCGGCGCCGCTTCTCCTCCCTCTTTGCTTCTTCCTGGTTTTCCTGTCCCTTTCCGGCAATCGGTTCACTTTCTTTGCCGGCAAGGTATTCTTCAAAGGGGCCTTCAAAGATGCGCAGGTTACCGCCGCCCATGCTGAAGACGCGGTTGGCCAGGCCGCGTAAAAAATAGCGGTCGTGGGAAACGATAATCATGGTGCCGGGGTAGTCGGCCAGGGCTTTTTCCAGCTCCTCCATAGCCGGCAGGTCCAGGTGGCTGGTGGGTTCATCCATGAGCAGGCAGTTGCCGCTGCCCAGGGCCAGGCGAGCCAGGGCCAGGCGGCTCTTTTCTCCGCCGCTCAGATCGCTGACCTGCTTGAAGACGTCGTCGCCGCGGAAGAGGTAGCGGCCCAGGTGGTTGCGGGCCGCCTTGATGTCCAGCTCGGAGGCTTCGGTAATCGTCTCCAGCAGGGTCAGGCGGGGATTGAGATGCTCCTGTTCCTGGGAAAAGTAGGTCACCCGGGTGGAAAGGCCCAGGCGGATGCGTCCCTGCGAAGGCTCTATTTCACCGGCGATTATTTTCAGGAGGGTCGACTTGCCGGCGCCGTTGGGCCCGATCAGGGCAATACGGTCGCCCCAGCGGATCTCAAAAGAAAGGTTTTCAAAAAGGGGATCACCGTTGTACGATTTGCCCACCTCTTCAAAGACAACGACCAGGCGCCCGCTGCGCCCGCTGTAATTGAGCCCCGCCCGAAAACGCTTTTCTTCAGCCGGGCGCTCGACATCTTCCATTTTGGCCAGGCGCTTCTCGCGGCTGCGGGCCTGGCGCTTGGAGCGTTCGTCACCCTTCGCTTCGCGCACCAGGCGCCCTTCCCTCTCCTTGAGGAGCTGCTGCTTTTTATATTCCCGGTCCTGGCTGAGGCGTTCCATTTCCAGCTGGCGGCGGTATTCACTGTAGTTGCCACTGTAGCTTTTAACCGCGCCCTTTTCCATAGCAAAAATACGTCCCACTACCCGGTCGAGGAAGAAACGGTCGTGGCTGACAACAATCAACCCGCAGGGCAGGTCCCGGAGATATTTTTCCAGCCATTCCAGAGCCGAGAGGTCCAGGAAGTTGGTGGGCTCGTCGAGCAGGAGCAGGTCGAGATCCTGGAGGAGAAGGCCGGCCAGGCGGGCACGGGTCTTCTCTCCCCCGCTGAAGGTGGAGAGATCTCGGCTTAAATCGTCTTCGCTGAAGCCCAGGCCGCGGGCTACGGAGAGAAGGCGGCTCTCCACCTGGTAACCGTTCACCGTTTCGAAACGGGCGATCGCTTCGGAGTATTTTTCCAGCAATTCGGCATGAGGCGCTCCCTGCCCGGGGGAGTGGGCGGCAATTTCCTTCTCCAGGGCGGCGATCTTCTTCTGCAGGCTGAAGATATGTTTGAGCGGATGCTCCAGGTGGCAGCGCAGGGTATCTTCGGCCAGGCGCAGAGGCTCCTGGGGCAGGTAACCGAGACGTGAGCCGCGGGCCAGGTGGACCGTCCCGCCGTCGGGGTCCATCTCCCCGGATATTATTTTCAGCAGGGTGGTCTTTCCGGAACCGTTGGGCCCGATCAGGCCGGCTTTTTCACCGGGCTGAAGCTGGAGAGTTACCGATGAAAGGATGGTCTCGGCGCCGAAGGATTTATTGATCTGGGATAAGTTTAATAAAGGCAAAGGTTTTCCCGTCTTTCTTCTAAAATGTTTTTAACCGTAAAAGATCTTTCACCGGCGGCCGCTGGCGGCTCTGTGCCCGGGGCGCAACTGAAAGAAGCTCCGTTAAGCAGCCGATGGCCACTGAAGGTTCTTTAAGTGTTTTCAGCCTTCAGACACGACCGGCCACAACCAGCCCCGATATTGATGAAGGGTTTATTCCTCCACCTGATCTTTTACCGTGCTAACAGATAATTGCCCTATTTTGCGGGCTCACATGTAAGATATTACAGGAATTGTTGAGAGGAAGTCAAACCAATTCGAGGGCAGTTAAGCAGGTGAAAAGATAGTTCCCGGCTTCGCCTCAAATCCCAGGCTGTTATGGTTTTTGCTGCTGCAGTACCCGGTCGGCGGCCAGTTTGCCGGTAAAAATGGCCAGCGGAAGGCCGGCCCGGCTGAGATAAGCGGCAGCGGTTAACCCGGCCATGCCGGCGCCGACAATCGCGGCATCATATTTGACGGTTTGCTCCATGCTCCTGCTCCCCCTGCCTGAAATAGCCGACAACTGTGGCGATATCAACGGGTACACCACCCATTTTGCTGTGGACACAGGACTGCATTGCTTCAAAAAGGTCTTTTTCCTGGCCGCCTCCGGCCCAGAAGCGGTGGGCAATTTTCCCGGCTCCAACAAAATTGCCCACGGTCGCCCGCCTCATGATCCCCCGCACGTCGAGGTTAACGGCCTCGCGACATCCGGGTTTTTCGCAGTATTCACACTGCCGTGCCTTGAGCATAATCTCCCGTTTTTCGGCCCTGAATTCGCTGTAGAGATCCTCTGGTTTGGACGGTTTATCCACCAGGCGTACGTAGTTTTTCATACCCCGCCGGTAGGCAAAGGGCGCAAGGCCCCGCTTCTTGAGGACAGCATTGGCCGCGGATAAACCGGAAACGGTTACTGCCGGGGTGCCGGTGCCCATAACCGTTGATTCACCACAGCAAAACAGGCTGTTCCACCCGGTTCGCGTGTGCAAGCGGTTAAGGAGGTGCTGGCCCAGCATCTGTTTCGGGCCGGCTACGGCACCACCGTTTTTCATCGTATAGCGCTCGATGGTGGCCGGGGTTGCCATTTCGGTATATTTCACTTTTTTGGTGAGCCCGGGAAATCTCTTTTCCAGGATGGCAAGGAGGCGTTCCTTTTCCTTTTCTTTTTTTGCGGCATATTTTTCCTGATCCTGGCGGTCCCATTCTTCAAAGGTAGGGCCTCTGGCCACCAGGACATGGCTTCCTTCGTCACAAAGGGTCCGGTCATCGATGCTGAAAATGCAGACAGTTACTTCACTTTCATCGATCCGGTCAGGGTTGCCAATGAGCAATTCGATGGGCATGGTGCGGACCGGGATAGCATCTCTTTCAACCAGGGCATAGAGCACCACGCTGGGATAGGTGGGCACCTGTTTCTCGGCCCACTCTTTGCGGCCCGGCGGCAGGTGCCCCTCGGCGATGAGCCTGCCGTAGAGGTTCCAGACCGTTCCCGAGTAGATAATCTCGTGGGAGTGCAGCTCTTCGCCGCTTTCCAGCTTCACACCGGCAGGCTTGCCGTCGGCAAAGAGTATTTGCACTACTTCTTTTTCCATCAGCATGGTACCGCTGTTTTCTTCAATCACCTTCTCCAGTTTGCCCGGCAGGAAAACCGTTGAACCGGCCGGGTAAAAGCTGCCCCCGACGTGGTTTTCGATAAACATGATTGCCGCCAGGATGGCCGGGGTTTCCGCGGTGGTGGTATAGCAGCAGGTGGAAGTGAGCTTGTCAAAGAAGTTGAAGATCTGCGGATCCTGAAAATATTTCTCCAGCAGGCTCCTGGCGCTTTTATTCATATAGCCGAGAAAACGGGCATAGGAAAGGGGATGCTTCAGGAGGGCAGGCAGGGATTTTAGCCTGTCCGTTTCATCGGGTGTGGTATAAACCGGGTTCTCGACCATGACGTGGTGATACATTTTATCCATGTCACTGTAAAAGCGCCTGATGTTACTTTTTTCTGAAGGAAAGATTTTGCCCAGCTCCTCGACAAAATGTTTGACGCTGGGCCAGAATTTTATCTTCTTACCCCGGTAGTTAACACAGTAGAGCTGGTCGTGCTGGAGCATATCGATGGGCTCTTCCAGGCAGTTGAAAACAAAGCGGTGGGGATTGAACCCCTTTTCGCCGAAACCAAAGAGTATGGCCGAGCCCTGGTCGAAGATGGTGTCGCCCCTCTTGAATATACCGCAGGAACCGCCGGGGTTGTAGCTTTTATCAATAACGGCCACCTTCAGCCCCCTTTTGGCCAGGAGGGCAGCTGCAGTTAGCCCGGAGAGGCCCGCACCGATAACAATAACATCGTACTGCATTTCCTTCACCCTTTCTTTCGCGGCACCGTCCGACAGTCATTGAAAAGAATAGATGGGCTTGGTGGTAATTCCGGGAACTGACGGCTCGCTTCGGCCGCATCACCGACCGCATTTTATTCATTATATTTTATTTTTACATTGAGAACCACTCTAAATTTGCAGATTTTTGATAATTTATAACACTGACGGGGCTGTTTTACAGCCTTTTCCCGGCTTCATCAACCTGACAAGGTAAATGAGATATGGTTCTGGCTGTAAAAGTTAGAGCAGGGAATCCACCATCCGGGCGATGCTCAGGCAGCAGGTCAGGCCGGGCGATTCGATGCCCATAAGATTGATCAGGCCGGGCAGGCCGCGGCTGCTTTCTTCGGCAATGACAAAATCGCGGAAGGGCTGTCCGGGACCGGATAGTTTGCCCCTGATACCGGCCATCTCCGGTTCAAGGTCAGAGAGCTCGACAAAGGGCAGGAAAGATTTTACGGCATCGTAGAATTCGCAGGCACGGGCAGGATCAACACGGTAGTCTATTTCGTCTACATAGATGGTGTTGGGCCCGAGAATGAGGCGGCCGTCGAGAGTTTTGGTTACGTGGATGCCAAGGCCGGTCAGCTCATGGAGGGGCGGAGGGTAAATTAGTCGCCCTACCAGGGCAGCCTTGGCCGGGGGCAGGCTGAAGTATTCACCCTTGCAGAAATGGTGGCGGTAACCGGCCCCGTCGATGTCGATGCCGGCGGCAGCCGCCAGGCGATCGGCCTGCAGACCGGCGCAGTTGACAACGCTGAGACAGTCCAGGACATCGGAACTACCGTCAGGATTCTGGAAGCCGACCCGGTAGCCACCATCATGGCGCTCGATTGCTGTAACACAGTGGCAATAGGCCGGCAGGACCCCGTTCTGCAGGGCATCCTCCTCCAGGCGAGCCATCAAAGCATGGCTGTCGACAATGCCGGTGGAAGGCGAAAAGAGGGCACAGTCCGCCCTGATATGCGGTTCCAGCCGGGCAACCATCTTTCTGTCAAGCATCTCCAGGTTTTCGACCCCGTTGGCAGCAGCCTGCTCAAGCAGACTGTCAAGCGAGGCACATTCTTCGGGAGTACTGGCGACAATCAGCTTGCCGGGGCGGCTGTGGGGGATTTTTCTATCTTCACAGTAAGTATAGAGAAGTTCCCGTCCTTCCACGCAGAGGCGGGCTTTGAGGGTGCCGGAAGGATAATAGATCCCGGCGTGAATTACTTCGCTGTTGCGGCTTGATGTCTCGCAGCCGAATTGCTCATGCTGCTCCATGATGACGAAAGTCCGGCCAGGGTAGCGGGCAGATAGCCGGGCGGCAACGGCCAGGCCTATTATTCCGGCTCCTATGATGATGGTATCTACTTTGTCCATTGCTTCCCCTCACTCCCGTTTGTTTCTGCAAGTGAACCTGCTCAATTTATCTAATTTAAAAATTTTCATCTTGTAATATATTATATATCGTAATATAATAATGATATAATACTCTTCAGGGAGGATGAGCTGGTGCACACCTTGATATATTTTTTTAAGTTGAAATGCTACTATATATTCTCGCATGTTAAAGCAAACCCTTCCGGGGGATAAAATATTCCGCATAAACAAAGGCCATAATGATAAAAATAACAAATTAAATAACAATTTTAGTCACTGTTATATATATATAGATATTTGACAAACTGATAGGACTACGATATGTTTATAACGCATTATCAGGATTACAATTACTTATTTTGCCAATCCCTTCAGTATTATTTTTGCTGACGCCCGACCGGCCTCAAAACCGGATGAATGGTACAGATCATAACCTTACGGAGGTGATGCAGGAAGCAAAATATTTTATCAAAGGCCGGGATAGTTTTCCGGTTAAGATTTATATTATCACTGAAAAGAGGGTAAAAGATGAAAAAGAAACTTTTGATGTTTTTCGGGCTTTTGCTGGTATTTGCGCTGCTCTTTAGTGTTGTCGGATGCGGTGGAGATACCGCCGAACCGCCGGCTGATGAAGAACCGACTGATGAAGAACCAGGTGACGAAGAACCGGCTGATGAAGAACCGGCCGGAGATGCAGAAGTAGTAGAACTCACCTTCGCTCACCCTTTCCCGGCAACCCATCATCACCATGAGGACATTATTGTCCCCTTTGTTGAAGAAATCATGGAGAAAAGTGAAGGCCGGATCGTCATTAACCTTCATCCCGGCGGATCTATTACCACGGGAACATCGGCTATCGATGACGTTTCCAGCGGGGCCGTGGATATGATCTGGACCATCCAGGGTTACACAGCGGGCCGTTTCCCGTTAACCGAAATGATCGAGTTCTTCGATCATTTCAACTCCGGAGAAGAAGCAACCAGAACAATCTGGGGCCTGCTGGAGCAGAACGAGGAGTTCCAGGAAGAATACAGCGACTTTAAAGTCTTCAACTTCTATACTGGCGACGTCAGCGACGTCTACACTTCGAACAAAGCTATTAAATCTCCGGCAGATCTGCAGGGTATTAAACTGAGAAGCGCCAGCCCGATGGTCGACAAGGCCCTGGCCAAATTCGGAGCAACCACTGCCGGCATGCCCATGCCCGATGCCTACGACAATATTGAGCGCGGCGTGGTCGACGGACTGGCCACCGGCGCTTCCGCCATTCCCACCTACAGGCTCAACGAAGTCCTGCAGTACGGGACTGAAGGGATGAACCTCTACGTATCGCCCATGATCATGGGCATGAGCTGGGACGCCTGGAACAGGCTCACCCCCGAAGACCAGGAGCTTTTTGAAACTATCGGCGGCGAAGCCCTGAGCATCAAGTCGGCGCAGTACTACGACGAACTGCACCAGGTCGGCCTGGACGCCATGGAAGAAGACGGCATGGAAATTCAATACCTGACCGATGAAGAAAAAGCTGCTTTCGCCGAGCTGGCTGCACCGGTGGTTGATGAATATATTGCCGAAATGACCGAAAAAGGTTACAATGCCCAGGAATTCTACGACCAGCTGATCTCCATCAGGGACAGCCTGAGATAAACATTTCCTGGCAGGATCCTGTTAACTATTTAATTGAAGTGTTTTACCGGTTACGGTGGCTGCCTTTCGCAGTCACCGTAACCCTTTTACTATTGTCCCTTAAGATCATCTCCCGAATTAATAAATGCGGGATAATAATGATAAAGTTCAACGAAGGGGCACCTTTTCAATAACATTAAATTTTTGTGCATGCCCAATAATGGGAGGTGCTTTTATTGCGGGGGAAAATAAAGAAAATAAATTATTATATGCAGTATGTCAGCGGTTTCACCCTGGTTTTGCTCATGTTCCTTACTGTTGCAGACGTAATAATGCGCAGTTTCCTTAACCAGCCCATCGGGGGCAGTTACGAGCTTACTTCTGTTTTGCTGACTTTCATCGTTTTTTATGCGGTCGGCCACGCCCAGCATTACAGGGATCACGTGGTAATCGATGTCCTCTATGATCGCCTGCCCTTCAGGGGCAAACGTTTTATTTCCTATCTCAGTTCAATTATTTATTTGATCATCACCGCCATCATGTGCTATGTTGTTTTCTTTTACAGCCAGCAGCTTATCGCTACCAATGCAACTACGGCCATTTTAAAAATACCTCACTGGCCGGTGGTGGTCCTGGCTGCGGTAGGACTGATCGGTTATTTCATTGCAATAATTGCCGATTTGCTATTCCTTAATGAAGGAGGGATATTGAGTAATGACGTCGATTGAAATTGGCATCCTTGGGATTATTGTTATGCTCGTCCTCCTTTTAATCCGTGTCCCCGTAGGTATTGCCATGACCATTGTGGCCATAGTCGGCAATATTTTGCTTTCTTCTTTCTGGCCTGCCCTTAACAAGCTGGGCATCGATATCATTCTTATTACCCAGAACTACAGTTTCAGTGTAATTCCGCTCTTTGTCCTGATGGGGCTCTTCCTGTCGAAGGCCAACCTGGGGGCTGATCTTTACGAAGTAATTAACGGGCTCATCGGCAGATTTAAGGGCGGCATGGCCATTGCTACTATTGGCGCAGGGGCTGCATTCGGTGCAGTCTGCGGTTCCGTGGTCGCTTCCGTTTCCACCATTGCGGCAGTGGCAGTGCCCGAGATGCGCAAATATGATTACGATACCGGTTTTGCCGCCGGTGTTTCGGCGGTAGGTTCAACCCTGGGGGTGGTTATTCCGCCCAGCACCGCCCTTGTTGTATACGGTGCTTTGACTGAAGAATCCATTGGCCAGGTGCTCATCGGCGGTTTCCTGCCCGGGATCATGACCATGATCCTGTTGATGATCACTGTCTACCTGGTTTTACTGTGGAAGCCCAAGCTGGCCCCGGCAGCTATCACTGACAAAATCCCCTTTCCATGGAAAAAGATAAAATATGTATGGGCCATTCCCCTGATCTTTTTGCTCAGTATTGGCGGCATCTACGGCGGATTTTTCACACCGACTGAAGCCGGAGCAGTGGGTGCTTTCCTGTCTCTTCTTTTTTCTGTAAGCATTGGCAGGTTGAAGTGGCCTAATTTCGTTGATGCAATTTTTTCTTCAGTCAGGATCACAGCAATGGTCTTCATTATCCTGATCGGGGGTAAGCTCTTCGGTGCTTTCCTGACCAGGAGCCTTATTCCCAAAGCCCTCACCGACTTCATTGAGGGTTTGCATATTGCGCCTTTCCTGATCATTTTATTCATTTTGCTTATCTACACAGTAATGGGTACTTTCATGGATGAAATGGCCACCCTGGTGATCATGACACCCATTATTTATCCTATTGTCATGTCCCTGGGCTACAATGGAGTCTGGTTTGGCGTAATGACGATCATGATGCTTCTTACAGGGCTGCTGACACCGCCTGTAGGTGTGGTCAGCCTGGTAGCAGCCTCCATCACCAAGGTACCCTCTATGCAAGTTTTTGCCGCCCAGTGGCCTTTCTGGATCACTCTGATTATTTCCTCGGTCCTGGTGGCAGCTTTTCCCGATATTGTGCTGTTTTTGCCAAGCCTGATGTATTAGGAACATATTAATGTCAGAAATTTAGAGGGGCTGAACGAATAATGTTCAGCCCCTCATTTTTTACAGACCACCATTTGGGGTCTGCTAATTCTTTACGATCATGTCTCTGCCATGATTTAATCCTGGTTACGAGAAATATGAAAGATTTTTCCGGCACCGGTATAAAAATCATTAATCCATGGGATAAAGAAGCCAGCTGATTTTTGAATTGACGGGTTTTAAAAATAAATTTCTACAGAATTGTATTGAGAATGTGCCACTTTTGAAAGAAAGCTGAATTTAGCTCGGCTAAACTCTCAGGGGCTCACCACTGACAGGACTTATGCTGAATCATCTACACTATGAGACTGCCTGCCGCTTCTTGAGGCGCTCGGCCAGGGCCAGGCGGTTTTCTAACCGCTTCAGAAGCCAGTCGGCCAGCATGGCCATTAGCAAAACCGGGATGCTGCCCAGCAGGATCTGGCGCAGGGATATGCTGGACAACCCCCTAAAAACAAGCATGCCCAGCCCGCCTGCACCAATAAATGCTGCAATAGTGGTAATACCAATGCAGTTAACTGTAGCCGTGCGTATACCGGCAAATATAACCGATATCGCCAGAGGTAGTTCGATTTTAAAGAGAATCTGCATGCGGCTCATACCCATTCCTTCAGCTGCCAGGAAGACACTCTGGTCAATATTGGTGATCCCTACATAGGTATTCTGGACGATGGGTAAAAGAGAATAAAGGGACAGAGCAGTAATTGCAGAACGGCTGCCCATACCAATCAATGGCAAAAGCAGGCCGAACATAGCCAGCGAAGGAATTGTATAAATTAACGATACAAGGTTTAACACCAGGGATGACAGTTTCCGGTACTGGGTGGCGAGAATTCCCAGTGGAATACCAATCACCAGGGCGATACCCAGTGAAATGCCCACCAGGCTCAGGTGCTCCAGGCTTAACTGCTGGACCCTGTCCAGATTGTTTAATGCATATTGCCAGAATTCAATCACCGGGGATGCCCTCTCCTTGTTCTTTGACTTCACATCGCTTGCTCTAAATCACTGCTATTTCTGATTGCTTTTCTTATATATTTTATTACATTTATTTCTAAAATTTTTGGTCATCTGTTTTGCTCATGTTGCTTTGTCTTTTCAAATCGAGCACCAGTCCAATAGCCGCCCGTCCTGCGGGGAGAGGATGGCGGGGCCGAATGGCTCCCGCCTGTTCCCTTTCCACTTTCCATCAACTGTCGTTATCAGTCAATATATCCGAGGTCCCGGAGGTAGTCACGGGCTACTGTTTCTGTTTCTTCTTCGTCGATGTCAACCCGGCCGTTCAGTTCAAGGATCGTTTCCAGATCCAGTCCGTCAAACACTTCATTAACAACATCAGCAATTTCCGGATACTGGTCAAGCGTTTCCTGCCGGATGGTCACTGCCGCATTGTAGGCGGGGAAAAATTCGAGATTGTCTTCGAGAACCCGCAGGTTAAAGCGGCCTATGCGAGCATCGGTGGCAAAAGCAACAATGACGTCAACATCGCCGCGGTCTGCTGAAATATACATCAGGCCCGGGTCCATCGGTTTGATATCTCCAAAACTGAAACCGTAGTGATCTACCATACCTTCGTACCCATCAAGCCTGCGCTCCGAAAATTCAACCGAGGTGCCAACGGTCCACTCTCCGGCATGGGGTTCCAGGTCAGAGATAGTTTCAATGCCCCGCTCGGCTGCAATTTCTTCTTTCAAGGCCAAGGCATAGGTGTTGTTAAATTCAGTGGGATTGAGCCAGACAATATCGTATTTTTCCTTGAAGCCCTCGCTCACAGCATTGTAAGCTTCCTGCGGATTTGGCAGGGGATCGAGGTCCAGCACATTGCCCAGGGCATCGCCTGTGTAATCCACACTAACATCGATAGCTCCTTCAATGATCGCGTCATGGGCCACGGCAGTACCACCCAGGTCGGGACTCAACTCAGTTGGAATGCCAAGGTTCTCCTCAATTAAAATGGCTGTCATATATCCGAGAATGCTCTGTTCAGTGTAGCGGGCCCACCCGATCTTGACCGGTTCGCCGCTGTCACCGGCCGAACCGCTATCGCCGCAGCCGACAGCAAAAAAAGTCAGCAGAGCAACGAGGGTCACAGCAATTATCTTAAATCTTGATGTCATGAAAATATCCTCCTCTTTCTTCTTAAAATATTTTTCTTTCGTTCTATGGTTAATTCCACCCGGCCTGGTTCGACCGCAAGCAGAGTTAGCCTGCTTTGACATTAATTCTTTACGGCTGTGGCCGGAAAGTAAGGACCATGATCAGCCGTTTTATTATACAGTATTGTAGAGTTCTTCAATGTTATCAAGCTGATAAGGCTTTGTATTGGGGTAATCCCAGTACCAAACCCGATGTTCTTTGCCCTGGGTAGCCTTAACAAATTCGTCAGCTTGATAAAAACTTGATCCGTAGATCCAGTTGCACATATCGAGAATCGAGGTCATGTGGGCAGCTGTGGTTCCAGCGGTGCAGGCATCCTTGATAATCGAAATGGTATAACCCATCGTGAAGGCGTCGTAAACCGAGGTGAGGAAGCAGGAATCGGTGAATACACCCATCATGATCAGATGCTCTGCTTTCAATCCGTCCAGGATCAGTTTCAGGTTGGTCTGATAAAAGGCTGAAAAGCGCTGCTTATTGACGATGAACTCACCGGGCAGGGGGGTTAATTCATCGACGAATTCTTCGTCCTTTGTCCCCCTGATTGAATAGAGCGGACGTCCATTTTCGTCAACCAGGTCGAATGGATGGTTTTCCACGCCAAACTCATCACGAGAAACCCGTACGTGAACGACGGGCATTTTTCTACAACGGCAGGCATCAAGCACTTTTTCCGCCGCTTTGACTGTTGGCTCCCAGTTGCAGGCCTTCCAGAACCCGTCAGGGCGTGATTCCTTCTGCATGTCTATGATAATCAGGACGTTTCTTTCATTTTCGAAATCAGGTATTTTCTTCATTTCTGTTTTTCCTCCTGGATGTTGTTATGTTCACTTGCGGTATTTTCAGGAAGTCCACAATTTTTTCATTCCCTGGACCAGAGAATAGACGGAAAGATGACCAATTGTCGTCCCTGTGTCGTCGACTACCGGGATACTCGAGGCCCCGTATTCCACCATCAGGTTAAGGGCATTTTTCAGTGAATCATCCACATTTAAACTTACCCCGTCATAAAAGCCCTCGTCCATTTCCTTGTGCCTTTCCGGCTTCTCCTGTTCAATTTCCTCAGATTCCAGCAAGCTGCCAACGGGAATGAGGCTTAGATACCTGAGTCCACGGTCGGACCCGGTTAGATCGGAGACAAATTCGCTGGCCGGCTTGCTGAGAATATTCAAAGGAGTGTCAAATTGCACTACGCGGCCCTGATTCATGACCACGATCCGTTCACCCATCTTGAAGGCTTCCTCGATATCGTGGGTAACGAAGACAATAGTCTTCTGAATTTTTTGCTGGATCTTTAAAAATTCGTTCTGTAAATGTTCACGGGTAATTGGATCCAACGCCCCGAAGGGTTCATCCATGAGCATGACCGGGGGATCACCAGCCAGGGCCCGGGCTACGCCTACTCTTTGTTGCTGACCGCCACTCAGTTCTCCGGGAAGCCGCCGGCGAAAATTTTCCGGGATACTGACCAGGTTGAGCATTTCGCTGACCCGTTTATTTATTTTTTCTTTCGGCCACTTTTTGAGACGGGGAACTGTGGCCACATTGTCGGCAATGGTCATGTGGGGGAAAAGACCGATGTGCTGAATAACATAGCCGATATCACGGCGCAGCTCCAGGGGATCCAGTTCCAGGATAGACTGCCCATTGAGCATAATCTGTCCATCTGTCGGTTCTTCGATCCTGTTGAGCATCTTCAGCATGGTCGTCTTGCCACAACCAGAGGGTCCTACGAGTATGGTTATTTCTCCCTCCCCAAACTGCAGGTTTACTTCATTTACGGCAGGATTGGCACCTTCGGTATAGATTTTTTTAACATTAATTAACTCAATCATGGCTTCTCCTTTTGCTGAACTGTTTTTCCACCATGAACAAAAGATAGTTCATCAGGATGGCGAGCAGCGCCGTTAGAGCCGACCCGATAATCAGGGCCGGCCTGTTGGAGGTGGCGATGCCCTGGGCAATGAGAACACCCAGACTGCTGACACCTATATAAGCTGAGAGGGTCAGAACCGATATAGCAATTACCGAGGCCACCCGCACGCCGGCAATAATTACCGGCATAGCAATGGGCAGCTCAATTTTAAAGAGGATCTGCTGCTGGCTCATCCCCATTCCTCTTGCCGCCTCGATAATGTTTTGATCAAGACTGATAATGCTGCTGTAGGTGTTGCGCAGGATAGGCAGAATCCCCTTTACAAAAAATGCAACCAGCGCCGCCACAGCACCCGTACCCAAAAAGTAAAGGGCCAGAGCCAGCAAAATCAGGTCCGGGGCCGATTGCAAGCTGTTAAATATCGGCACCAGGAAGGAAAAGCGGTCTGATTTTACAGTCAGGATACCAAGGATGAGGCCGACGATCGTGGCGATAATGATCGTTATAAAGTACAGTTTCATGTGATCGACGGTCAGGCCAATTATGGTTGTCCAGTTGTGTGCTATATAACTGCCCAGTTCAGCCATCAGCCCCGGTTGCTCCTTTCTAAATACCATAATATATTATTAATATCAATTTTAACCATATCTACAAATACAAATATAGCAGGATCGCAACATAAAATAGTTGAAGAATAATTCAATAACCACCAATTAATCTATTGGAAGGGAAACTTTTTTATTCTAAGCATCAATACTATTTATTAAATATCCTTACTAAATAGATATCTTCTTGATAGTATCAAAACAGTAACCATTCGTCAAATAAAGCAAACATGAATTAGTTTGACGCAGGATATTTACCACAGGCATAATGTCAGGCCGAAGGCATCTGCAGGAGCCTCATTAACGGTCCAATATTTTCCATATCTTCAAGATTGTTAAGACATTGCTTTATTTCATCAATCTCCTCTCTCGTCTTGACCGTGCCAGCCAACCAGTTGAATTTTGCTTTTAATTCTTCTTCGTTCAGAGGATTGTCGGGATCTCCCTTGGCCTGGACCGGACCGGAACTGAAATTACGACCGTCTTTTGTCGTAATCTCCACCTCGGCTTCAGCCACCGCCGGAAATTTTTCATCGAATCGGGGATCGTGTCTTATTTCGATCCTGGCCAGCATATTAAGAATAGCCGGATTTTTCAGCTTTTCGTCCAGCACCTGGTCCGGGCCTACCTCTCCGTCAACAATAGCCGCAGCCAGAGGGTAGCAGATGCTGTATTGGGCCTCTTCGGTATTGCAGGGGAATTCTTTCCCAAGGCGGGCACTTTCTCGAAAAGTCAGGACTTTGATCCGTTCGATATCGCGGTGACATAATTTATGACTATCCATCAGCTGCAGGGCGGCTGCCATTGGTGGCTGGGCCCATCTGCAGCAAGCATATGGTTTGAAGTATAAATCCAGAATATTATAGGTCTTGCCGAGAGATTCAACCTGCGGTGCATACTCGCTAAAACCAAATAAGCTCGGTATTCCAGTAAAACCACGTGCTGCCATCAGGGCGGCAGTCACGCCCGTTGGGCTGCCCCAGCCGATGCCGTCTTTGACCATAGCCGGGTAATCAATACAACGCATCATCGGATTTACCGGGGCCTGGTATTCAGCAATACCCAGGGCATGAAAAGTTTGCTCTTCCTTCAGATCAAGCATCACGGCAGCAGTTGACGCAGCTGCGATCGTACCCCAGGAGCCGGAAGCATGGTAAATGGGGTAGTGACGATGCCAGATGAGGCCGGCCCGGGTACCCACTTCATAACCGGCGACTATTGCCTCGATCAACCGGCGTCCTGAACCGCCCACATATTCGGCAGTGGCCAGAGCAGCCGGGATAACCAGAGCGCCTGGATGTCCTTTTACCAGTCTATACCCATCATCAATATCAATAGCATTTGCCTGGAAGGCGTTAGCAAATGCTGCTCCGACGCAGCCGCTCTTTTCGTTTGTCATAACTACGGTTGCTTCGCTGCCCGGCCATACTGCGACGGCAAGATCTCTGGCTTTGGACGCCACTGCAGTGCGGCTTCCACCGAGGATGGAGCCCAGAAGATCCATCAGGCAATTTTTTGCCCGTCTAACCACTGCCGGTGGAAAATCTTCGTAGTTTACATTTCTAATGTACCTTGCTACATCCAGGTTGCCTTTTTCTATTTTCTCCACCTCTGCTTGCTAGATAAATTCGTTGTTCACATTAAAAAATAAAACTGCTATTTTTATCAGCGGTTGGCCAGAATGGCTTCGCGCAGGCGGGCCATTTTTTCTTCTACGCCGGCTTCGTCCGGAGCTGCTACTGCCAGGTAAAACTTAACCTTTGGCTCGGTGCCCGAGGGGCGCACGGCAAACCAGGTACCATCAGACAGGGTGTAGTGGAGAACGGGAGAACGCGGCAGGGTGAGGGCAAATTCCTCTCCTGTTTGCAGGTTCCAACCTTTCCCTTCTGCATAATCTCTCTTGACAACCAGCTGCTGCCCGGCAAACTGGGGCGGCAGATCTTTAAAAACGGCCACATGCTGATCGGCCTGGGATATATCCTCCAGTTCAACGGTGAGGAGTTCATCACGGTGGATGCCGTGGCGGCGGTGCAGTTCGTCAAGCAGATCGAAAAGGGTCTGGCCTTTCTCCTTGTAATGGGCAGCCATCTCGGCAATGAGCATGGAAGCAATAACAGCATCCTTGTCGCGGACGAAGGTACCGGTAAGATAACCGTATGATTCCTCATAGCCAAAAATGAAACTGCCTTCTCCCTTCTCTTCAAATTCCTTCATTTTAGCCCCGATGAATTTAAATCCGGTAAGGGTTTCAACAACGCGCAGGCCATGGTGAGCGGCTACTTTGCGTCCGAGATGCCCGGTAACGATAGTCGTCACGAGGACCGGGTCTGGAGGCATGGCCTTTCTGGCTATAAGGCGGGTGCAAATATATTCCAGGAGCAGGGCGCCCACCTGGTTACCATTGAGCATCCGGAGGCGGCCTGAAGCATCGCGGGCGGCAACACCAACGCGGTCACAGTCCGGGTCGGTGGCCAGGACCAGCTCAGCCTCCTCCTGTTCTGCAAGTTCAATAGCCATTTCCAGGGCGGCGGGATCTTCAGGATTGGGCACGCTGACAGTGCTGAATTCGCTGTCAGGAGCCATCTGCTCTTCCACCGGGACATAATCAACATGGGGAGCACGGGTGAGCAAGTCCGGGATGTAAACCGAACCGGTTCCATGCAGGGGAGTAAAAACTGTTTTGACCACTGCCCGGGGGCTGCTCAGGGAGAGGGCGGACACTTTTTTAATGTAGCGCCTGTCGAGACCCGGATCGATTTCCTGCAGGAGACCCCGGCTAACTGCTTCACCACGGGAAAGCTGTTTAACGTCAGCAAAGATATCCACTTTCTTAATAGCGGCAATTACTTCGTCCACCAGGGGACTGACCGCCTGGCCGCCGTCGGGTCCATAGATCTTGTAGCCGTTGTACTGCGGCGGGTTATGGCTGGCAGTGATCACAATGCCGGCGGCGCAGCCCAGCTCGCGGGTGGTGAATGAAAGCGCCGGCGTTGGCCGGACATCACTGAACAGGAAAGCCCGGATGCCGTTGGCGGCGAGGACCAGGGCTGCTGTTTCGGCGTAAAAGGCCGACCTGCGGCGGGTATCATAGGCAATGGCCACGGTCGATCGGTTTTTTTCAATATCAGCTTCGGATTGAGACTGGCGTTGTCCGTTAATATAGTCGGCCAGGCCCTGGGTGGCGCGGCCGATGACATAGCGGTTGATCCGGTTCAGGCCGGGGCCAATGATGCCGCGCATACCTCCGGTGCCGAAGACCAGTTCACTGCCAAAATGTTGTTCGATGGCTTCCGGATCTTCCTGCATAGCCTGGAGTTCTTTTTTCATTTCCGGATCGAGTCCTGAATAGCCGAACCAGCTGTTGAAACGACGCCGGGCCGGTGATTCTTGCTGTGGCTTAGAATTAACGGAGGCCGGTGCGGATAAATCAATCCGACCGTAGTCGTCTTCGTAGCGCACGATATCATCTTCCCCCAGGTAATCGCCGGTCTGCACTTCGATGAGGGCCAGCTCTTCTTCACCCTGGTTTTCAAGGCGGTGGCGGGCGCCTGTTGGTATAAAAGCTCTTTCTCCCGCCTGCAATGTAAACTGACGCTCGTCAACGGTAACCAGCGCTTCACCGCGGATAACTACCCAGTTTTCAGCCCGACGGTTATGGCTCTGCAGGCTGAGGCGGGAACCGGGGCTGACATTGATCCTTTTTACCTGGTAACCGGGCCCGGTTTCCAGGGAGGTATAGCTGCCCCAGGGACGGTAGACAGTGCGGTGTTCACGCGCTTCAACAGCGCTGTTTTCTTTAAGGCGGTCGACAATTTTTTTCACATCCTGGCTGCATCGGCGGTCGCAAACCAGGAGAGCATCGTGAGTATCAACAACTACCAGATCCTTCAGTCCGACTACACCGGTAATACGGGCCGGGGAAATAATCAGGCTGTTTTCGGTACCTACGGAAATTACCTTCCCGCGGAAAGCATTCCCGCGGTTATCTCTTCCGGAAAGCTGGTAATAGGCTTCCCAGCTGCCGAGATCGCTCCAGGTAATATCCGCGGGAACTACGGTTACCTCGGCGGAACGCTCGAGGATCCCGTAATCTATGGATATTTTCTGCAGGTTGTGATAAACCTGGGCCAGCATCTTTTTACTACCGTGATCGAGCCGGGCCAGGGTGTCGTGCATCTGCGGCAGTAGCTTTCTGTACTGTTCCAACAGGGTGCCAATCCGGAAGACAAACATACCGCTGTTCCAGAGATAACGGGGATCTTTCAGGTAGGCACTGGCCTTTTCCAGATCCGGTTTTTCAACAAATTTTTCAACGCGGAAGGTTTTATCGTCAAGCTGTTCACCGCAGCAGATATAGCCGTAACCTGTTTCCGGGTAGGTTGGACGAATGCCAAAAGTAACCAGGCCGTAGTTTTTGGCAGCCCGGGCCCCGTCTTCCAGGAGATGGGCAAACTGGCCCCGGTCTGGAATGAGGTGATCGGAGGGCAGCACGGCCATCACAGCATCTGGCCCCGCTTCTTTCTGCAGGAAGCTGGCGGCCAGGCCGATAGCGGGAGCAGTGTTGCAAGCTTCCGGTTCCTCGAGCAAACGGATTTTCTGCCGACCGGCCAGTTTCAGGCGGCGCTTGATTTCACCGGCCTGGTCACAGTGGGTGACAATGAGAATATTTTCTTCAGCCACCACGGTAAGAACACGGCTGATGGTTTCACTGAGAAGGGTTGCTTCATTATCAGGGTCGAAGGAAGGATGTTTTTCTTCTTTTTTTTCGTCGGCAGGGTTTTCCTCCCTGTAACTGTCTGCCTGTTTCTGATCGGAAACCGGCAGGGGCAGGAACTGTTTGGGGTAAAGTTCGCGGCTCAGCGGCCAGAGCCTGGTACCGCTTCCACCGGCCAGGATTACGGCGTACAGCATGTATATCACTCCAGTTCAAAAACCAATTTTTTATCGTGTTTCCCTCAATCACTGCAGTGTGCCATCGACTGCTTTCAAGACCCTTCATCAACAGCTTATTTAAATTGGTTGACCATAATATTTGTCACTGTTAATCTATGATTCATTATTTCATTTTCTCTTCCTTGACACACTCAGTTCTTGTTCAGGTTGATCTGCTGCTGCTGTTGAGACAATCCCTGATGGGCTACAAGGTGCATGCGCTGGAGGGCCAGAAGCAGAGAAGCGACCGATTCGCCACCCTGGTTCCGGTTAATGCCGCCAGGATGGAGGCCGTCGTAGCAGGCCCCGGTAGAGAAATCGTAGAGAGGCTGGCGGACGTCGTTGCTGCCGAAGAACCAGTTGAAGGCCCATTCCATATGCCGGAGCCAGTTTTCGTCGGCGGTGAGCACGTAGGCCTGGTAGCAGGCATCGGTGAGGGCAGCAGCATCGACCGGCTGCTGGTCAAATTGGGCTTTGGTTCCGCCGCGCTTGTACCATCCATCATTGCCAATCAGGGAAAGATGGCCATCCTCTGCGCTGGTATTGACCTTGATCAGCCATTCCAGGCTCTTCAGGCCGGTTTCAAACATTTTTTCATCGTCCAGCATACCGCCGGCCACCATGAGAGCCTGGGGAATCCGGGCGTTGTCATAGGAAAGGATGTCTTCGCACCAGTACCAATCGTCATCGGCATTTTTTTGATGGAGATGGTAGATTTTTTCAGCCAGCTCTTTCATGATCTGGCGCACCCGGGCATCGCCGCCGAAGCGCCGCAGGTAGTAGTTGGCACCGATCACGGCAAAGGCCCAGGCTCGCGGTGAGTTGAAGCGCAGCGGTGTATTGATCAGTTCTTTGAAAAGCCTGGTAGACAGGCCCAGAATATCGTCGCCCGGCGGATGGGCAATGGTATAACCGAGAGCCCAGAGGGTGCGGCAATGGCTGTCCTGGGAACCACTTTCTTCGAGCCATCGACGGTCGAAGCTCATGAAGTTGCGCATCCGTTTGCGATTTTCATTGTAAGCATGGTGCAGAAAACTGATATATTTTTTCAGCATCCCGATCACCGGTTCGTCCTTGAAGAGACGCCAGTTCATTACGGCACAGATCAGGGCGCGGGCATTGTCGTCTGTGCAGTAGCCGTGGGTGCGATCGGGAACGGAGTGAACGGCATGCTGGAATAGGCCAGTGTCATCAGTCATATCACGCAGGTGGGCCAGGTTCGGTTCAGGGAGGACTGCCCGTTCGGTAACATCGGCACTCTGCAGCGAAGGTACAAACATTTTACCGTAGCTGAAACGGGCTTGCTCGAAAGCAGCGGCATAGTTGCGAGCAACTTCTTTCCAGACCATCTGCCTCCCCTGCTGGTAGGCTTTTTTACGCATGCGGTTGCGGCGTCCCTCGTTACTGAGCAGGTCGATAATTTCATCGGCCAATGCTTCGCTGTCCCTGAAAGGGACGAGACTGCCGCACCCATCAGCCAGCAGTTCCTCGGCGTAGATATAGGGGGAGGAGACTATTGCCTTGCCGCAGGCCAGAGCGTAGGCCAGGGTGCCCGAGGTGATCTGCTCGCGGTTCAAATAGGGTGTGATATAAACATCGGTAGCTACAAGGAACTGGACCAGGCGCTCCAGGGAGACATACTGGTTATAGAACGTAACGTTTTCTTCAAGGCCCCTGTCGCGGACCATTTTCTGCAGGCGAAGGCGGTATTCTTCACCGTAGCGGCGTTTCACCTCTGGATGAGTAGCGCCGAGGATAATGTAAAGGGCATCGGAATGCACCGAAACCACTTTTTCCATCGCCTCAACAGCATATTCCAGGCCCTTGGTTGGGCTGAGCAATCCAAAGGTGAGTAAAAGTTTGCGACCCTCAGCCTGGAACTGGTCCTTGTAGTATGAAGAATCCAGAAAAGGAACATCAGGCGCCCCGTGGGGGATGAGCAGGATCTTATCGTCAGGCACACGGTAAACCCTCTGGAGAATCTCCCGGGCAGCCTGGGCCATGACCACCACTGAAACAGATTGCTCGCAGACGCGCATGAGGGTCTGCCGCTGCCCTGGAGAAGGATCTTCAAGAACAGTATGCAGGGTGGTTATGGCCGGTTTTTTCAGGCCTGACAGCAGATAGGTAATGTAGTTGCCATCTTCACCGCCAAAGATGCCGTACTCATGCTGGATGGAAACGGCATCCACCGGAGAATGGTTGATGAAATCGGCCGCCCGCTGGTAATCGGCGCGATGCTGGTCGCGAATGTGAAAAGTTACTTCGCGGCCATAATTGAATTTATCGTTGGTACTGTTGAGGGCAATTACCTCAAAATTATTCTGCTCACTGCTGCTGGCATCATCGCTGTAAAGCTCATTCATGCTGTTGAGCAGATCCCCGCAGAAGGTGGCAATACCACACTGGCGCGGCGGGTAGGTTGAAATGAAAGAAAGCTTGATGGGACGAAGAATTTTACCGGGATACATAGGAACACCCCATTTTTAGAAGTCAGAAGCCATAATATTGGAAAACCGGAATTAAAAATTAAATTGTACCATGCTATTTGTTTTTAAGAAAAAATCCGCTTAAATTAATATTTTAACATGAGCATGGAAGTTAGATTTATCGGCATCATAAAACAGTATTATAATTCTTCAGTAAAGGCAACTTTTCTAATATTTATTATACCACCTCTATTACCGGCATCTTTGAAAAGGTTACAGGCCGCCTTCTTAGCCCCAGGTTGAGATTCTGAATCTCTTTCCCTTGTCTGATGTAATAATAAAATAAATGAAACAGCATGAGACAGCGCAAAAACTCTTCGTTATACAGAGTCAGAATCAATTCTGCAGTATTCTTGTGTACACTTCGATGTAACGTTTTACCATCAGTTCGGCGGTGAAATTTTCTTCCACGTGCCGGCGGCAGGCATGGCGGTCGATGCGGTCAAAGCGGGTCAGGGCAGCTCCGGCTTCGTCGAGGCTGTCAACCAGGAATCCAGTCCGGCCGTCTTTGATCAGTTCGGGCATGGAGCCACGGTTGAAAGCAATTACCGGGGTACCACAGGCCATTGCTTCAACCACACTCAGTCCGAAGGGTTCGTCAAAATTGATCAGATGCAGAAGGGCACCGGCACGGCCAAGGACCTCTCCCTTTTCGGCCGGGCCTACGGGTCCGATGTAGCAGACCTGTTCACCGTCCAGGTAAGGCTTAATATAACGGTCGAAGTAGGTCTGATCCTGGATAATGCCGGCAATGACCAGAGGCAGTCCGGCCTGTTTGGCCAGGCGAATCGATTCATAGGCGCCCTTGTCATGGTGAATACGGCCGAAGAAAAGCAGGTAACCGGGTGCAGGGATTTCCGCATATTTTTTTGGGGAGGCCTCTGTCGGCCTGACTTCCGGCCTGTTTTCCGGCTGCTCTTGCTTGCTTTTTGAGAAACTGCCTCCTGCCGGATCGCCCTGCGGTTCGGCATAGAAGGGATATTGTTCAACCGGGATCCCGTGATGGATAGTGGCAGCATAGTCAAGGGCAGGGTGGCGGTCTGCTTCACTGATGGCAACGTAATGGACGTGGCCGTTGTAACGCCGGAATACCGGCAGGATCTGCGGCGAAGAAAAACCGTGGATAGTGGTCAGAACCGGGGTATCTACCAGCCCCGAGTAGCTCAGGGGCAGGAAATCAAAATGATTGTGAATCAAGTCGTAGGAAGAAGCCTCCTCAAAGACAGAGGCAATGTGCAGGCATTCCCACACTTTCGGGTCAAGCTCCGGGTCTTCCGACCAGGGGCGCGGCGTCACTGCCTTCAGGTGGCCGGCGGTAATGGAGTCGGCTGTGGCATAGAGTGTAACATCTATGCCACTCCGTATTAAGCCTTCGGTGAGCACACTGACAACCCACTCCCAGGGTCCATAATGCCGGGGTGGGGTGCGCCAGGATATGGGTGACAGCATGGCAATTTTCATCTCACTGGAGAAGATAAAAACCTCCTCTTTCTAAGTAAGACAGAAGCCTTCATCCTCGGAATCGCTACAGTTCAGGAGATAGTCGACCAGGCCTTTCAACTTGGCCGTAGCCAGGCAGACGTTGGAATCGGCCGCCCCATAATACATGATCAGATCGTCATTGATATGGTCGTAAATCGTCCCTGTGGGGAAGGTCACACCGGGGACGTCACCAATCCTTTCGTATGATTCGTGGGGGCCAAAGACCCACTGGTCACTGCGTTTCCTGATTTTCCACGGTTCATCCAGGTCGAGCAAGGCCAGGCCGACCCGGTAGAGGCTGCCGGAAGCAGTATTCCGCACTCCATGGTAGATGATCAGCCACCCCTCATCTGTTTCAATGGGCGGTGGACCAAGGCCAACGCGGGTGCTGTCCCACCAGCCGGGACGGACAGGCAGCAATATTTTATGTTCTCCCCAGTGGATCATGTCGGGCGAATTGGCAATCCAGATGTGGGCTTCGCCGCGGATAATAGGCCTGTGTATAAGCATGTAGCGGCGGTTAATCTTGCGTGGGAAAAGCGAGGCATCCTTGTCTTCGGGAGGAAGCATGGCCCCGCGGCGCTTGAAAGTGACCAGATCCTTGCTCAGGGCCAGGGAAACAACCGGCCCGTCCTTGGAAAAGGACACATAGGTAACGGCATACCTTTCCAGGTCTTCAATCCAGACGATGCGCGGGTCTTCAATGCCCCACCGTTCTTCGTCATAATTTGAGTTGGGCATGAGAGCGGGATGATCGTCGATCTGCCAGTTTGTTTTGCCGTCCTCGCTGCGGGCAAAGGTGAGATGAGAAAAACCCCTCATATCCTCGACGCGGACCAGCAGGTGGACCTTGCCGTCGTGCTTTATGGCAGCCGGATTGAAAGTGGCGTTGGTCGGGTAAGGCCAGCATTCCGGAAAAAGGACCGGGTTTCCTTCAAATCTTTCAAATATTCCGGTTGGCCTGTAGTGGTTATAATAGATCATACAATGAGTCTCCTTCTGGCAAATAAGTTAATTTTTAAGTGGACAGGCTTGATGTTCGTTAACTTATTTGCATCTTATTATTCTAATTTCTACATCAAGCAGAAATTCATTATCGCTAGATACATTCTTCATCTTAAAAATTCGCTCTTCACCGGGACTTTCCCTTTTTCCATTCTCTACTGCCTACTGCTGGACGTCCCCGGCACCGCCTTTTCTGTGCTGTTCTGCCGTCTGCTGCGGCGCTTTGGTTCCATAGCTTTCTTTTTTCCCGGCTTCATTTATTATCTTCTGTCCAATTTTATGCTGCGCTTTTTCTTCTTTTTCCGCTTTCCATTTTCTTATATTGCCCGTTTTTCCTGTCATTAAAGTTGCTTCATTCCGGACAACCAAAGCGGCATCTTTTACCTGTTCGCTTCTGTGATGTCGTGAGCGGAGGTTTTTTCTCTTTTAGAAGAAATAGCGCTTGATCTGCTCGAAGTTGCGACGCACGTTCTCTGCCTGCGTGACAATGCCCATGTGCCCGGGAAGAAGCAGTTCTATGTCTTCAAGTTTGGAAAGTTTTTCAATACTGCGTTCCAGCGCGGCCAAGTCGCCGCCGGGCAGGTCGGACCGGCCGATGCTGCCTTCAAAAACGGTATCGCCGCTAATGAGGGCTTTTTCGTCGAGCAGGTGGAAACAGACACCGCCCGGTGAATGGCCGGGAGTGTGGTAAACTTCGATGCGGTCACTGCCACCTTCTGCACCGAGATTCAAGGTTCCTTCTTCAAGGTAGAAGTCCGGTTTGCAATTGAGCTCTTCGCCCGCATTGGAATGGTGGCGTTTGGCTACGGCTTCAATGATAAATTCATCATCTTTGTGCATACCCACGGTAACACCGCTTTCAGCACGGAGCACGCTTACAGCTTCCACGTGATCGGGATGGCCGTGTGTGCACAGGATCAAGTCAATATCGGTAACATCAAAACCATCCTGGTTCAGGCTATCAACAAGGGACTCCAGGCAATCTTCGTTGAACTCATTGACAATGTAGCCGGGATCAAACAGAATAGTTTTTTTCCCCTTGAAGAGGTAGCTATTGCAATTGTTAGCATTCCCCCTCCAGGGGTAAAAGTAAAGTTTATCCGTCAATTTCATCGTAAACCTTCTCCTTTGTTCTGAAGGATTTCAAACAATTCATATCATACCACAGGAAAAGCCGGTTGCCAAAGAGTAAAGCCGAGTTCTTCATCGGTCACATCCCAGGCCTCGTCGTGCGGCGGTAGTTTTTCATAGGTCATAAATTCCGGCATGCGGTCCGCCTCATTGCCTATGCCAGCCTGCAGGTTAAAGTCGTGTTCCAGGCGCAGGATCTCATCACCAATTCTTGTTACATCGTCACCGGTGTAGTTGGTAACCACCATGGCATTTACAGTCTGGGCCATGCCATCAAAACCGCTGCTGATATCAAGAATGGGGAAGGCGATGAACAGGCAGTGAACAGACAGTAACCGGCAGCATCAATAAATGCAGTTGTTTGCTGGAAGGCTTTCGAAAGGCCGACCTTGCCTTTTTTAGAAATGGGATCCGCCTTGCCACCGACAGCAAGAATTTCAGGCGCAATTGTATAATCGCTGGTTCGGTTTTGATACCAGCTTTTAGTTTAGGTCTGAAGCTTATTAAAGGGGGCTTTTAAATAGCCATGCGCAGCAGAGCAATGAGAACCATCCCGACTATGACAGTGATAAAAAGATTGCGGGTGTACAAGGCCAGGGCAAAAACGGGTATGGAGACCCAGAAAGCCGGATTGGTCTGCAGGGAAAGATCCAGTTTGCCGGCAGGGGCAAAGAGGGCCGGGGCCAGAAGGGCAGCCAGAACAGCCACCGGGACGTAGGAAAGCCAGAGGGTAATCCACCGGGGTAAACGGCTCCGTGACAGAATTAAGGCGGGTATAACTCGCGGCAGGTAGGTAACTGCAGTCATCAAAAATATGAGCAGCGCTGTTTCTTTCACCGGGCAATCTCCTCGTATAATAGTTTTCGGGTTTTGAAGTCACCTTTATTTCCAGGTAATTTTTTTCAGGTGTTTAAGTTAAAGGTTTTATATTTTTTCTCAGACCTGCCTATGGGATAATAAGGCTAACAAGCTTTTTCTCAGGGTATTTCTGTTCTCTTATTGAGGACCGGTCTACCTTTCTTGTTCCCAGGGTATTCAGATTGAACTGTCAATCATATGTCACCCGACTCACTCCTGGCCATACCTGTCCGCCCGGCAAGTAAAGCGGCAGCTTGAAGAGGACGTTAAAGGCCCTGTAATTATCTATTTCCGATCGGTCCTAAATATCTTGATTCTGCCTTTATTCATTATTTATTTCATTTGCCTCATTTAACTCATCAAAACAATCGTCCTTGCTCGGACTCTGCGGATAACCTTTCTCCGATCTGTATTCCAGGACTGCTCCAACAGCGGCGGCGCTTACGGTAGCAACGATTATGTAAAACTGACTCATACCGCTCATGTAAAGCAGGAGGCCGATTGCTGCTGCCAGCAGGGCGATCAATGTCCGGCGGCTGTTATCAATCTGCATCACCAGCAGGGCGATAAACATGGCCGGCAGGGCATAATCAATACCGAAATTTTCTATATTTAAAGTAATTCGCCCGCCAAGCCAGATGCCCAGCAGGGTGCCCGTGACCCAGGCCAAATGGGAAGAAAGGTTGAGGCTAAAGAGTTCCACTGCCGGGGGCACTCCGTTGCGGCGGAAAAAAGCAGAATGGACAGCAAAGGTTTCATCAGTCAGCTCGTAGCTGAAAAGGGCCAGCTGCCATATTTTTAAGCGCTTCAGGTAGGGTGCCAGGTAAGCACTCATCAAAAGATGGCGGAGGTTAACCAGGAAAACAGTGGTGGTAATGGAAGCAATGTTGGCCCCGGCCCCAATCATGCCGACGGAGATCAGCTGGGCCGAGCCGGCAAAGACAAAAACGGACATGCCCAGGGCGCCGAAGGAACTTAAACCGTTTGTTCTGGCCAGAACACCGAAAGCCAGCCCGATGGGCAGGTAACCCAGAATGATCGGAACAGCCCTGACCATTCCGGTCAGGGCCCTGTGCCAAGGGTTATGCCCGGCGGCTTGATCTTGCCTGGTAAGTGCTTCCTGCCGCCGGTTTTCTTTATTCTTATCACGATCCAACAGATCACCCTGTATACTGTGGCATATGCCTGTTTATATTATCTTGAAGACGGTGTCTCCCTCTCTTACTTTTTCTCTCACCTTCAGGCCGACCAGGTCTCCTGCTTTGGCCGTTTCAATATTTTCGTGTTCCACCTGCATTGATTTAACATTTTGTTCAATATCGGTGGTGGCTCCTACTATCGCAATCCGGTCTCCTACTTTTAGTGTGTCATCAAGCTTCAGGATAGCAACCCCTATCTTGCTGTAGTAATGGGTCACCTGGCCGACAATCTGTCGTTCCATAGCTCAAAACACATCCCTTCAGAATATTTTCCTTCTATTCAAGTAATCGAGTAACCGGAATACGCATCCTCCTTTGCCGGCCTGGTTGAACGCTGTTAAAAAAGCAACGGTGGGCCAGCCTTGATAATACCTGAAAGACTGAACCCTTAGATATGAGGGTTCAGCTTGTCGTTCAGGGTTTGCTTGCTCATTGCTCCGACGAAACTGTCCACCACCTCACCGTTTTTGAAAAGAAACATGGTGGGGATGCTCATGATGTCAAATTTCTGGGCCAGCTCGTTGTTCTCATCAACATTCACTTTTACAACTTTCAGCTTACCGTCATTGTCAGCTGCTACTTCTTCCAGAATAGGGCCGAGCATTTTACAAGGACCGCACCAGGGGGCCCAAAAGTCGACCAGAACCGGCAGATCTGATTTAACTACCTCTTCTTCAAATTGATCTCCGTTGATGTGTTTTGGTGATTCAGCCAAAATTTTCTTCCTCCTTCTTGCATGATGATCAATGAAACTAAAATCGTTTCTTTAATACCATTCTACACCAGCCCCCGGCGGGAATCAACTAAACTAAAGCAGATTGATGTGAAATATTTTAGCTGTTAATTCCCAAAGTAAGTTCTACAGTGGACCACGTTATTGCCAGAATCAGTTTTTTTCGCTGCCATCTGCGGCAGGAAAGTTGCTTTTTAATATTGAAGTTTAAGGACTATGCCAATCTGTGCTATGGTTAAACGGTCGCTGCCTGTTAATTCAGCAACCGTTAATTGCAGGTTTTTGCAAATTTACCTGTTAAGCAAACATAATCCAATCTTAAAATGACAGGATGGGGAACAAAATATGTGGAACAGGAAGTATGAAGCAATGGGTCGAGAACAGCTTGAGAAGCTGCAGTTCCTCAGGTTAAAGCAAACGCTGGAGAGGGTATACCAGCTTGTCCCTTTTTACCGCCGGCGTTTTGACAGTGTCGGTGCTGAACCCGGCGATATTCGCACTACTACGGATCTGGCCAAACTACCCTTTACGATCAAAGATGACCTGCGTGATAATTATCCCTATGGCCTATTCACCGTTGATCTCAACGAGGTGGTACGCGTTCATGCCTCGTCCGGGACAACGGGCATTCCGACCCTGGTAGGATACAACCGCCACGATCTGGATGTCTGGGCAGAATTAATGGCCCGCACCCTGACAGCAGCCGGCGGAAACAGCAATTCGGTAGTGCATGTCGCTTATGGCTACGGCCTTTTTACCGGCGGGCTGGGCTCCCATTACGGGGCGGAAAAAATAGGGGCTACTGTAATACCCATTTCGGGCGGGCAGACCAGGCGTCAGGTGAGGATGATGCGTGATTTGGGCGCGACCCTGCTGGCCTGCACTCCCTCTTACGCCCTCTACATCGCTGAGACCATGGATGAAATGGGTCTTTCTTCCGCCGACATGAAGCTCCGCGCAGGTGTATTCGGTGCCGAACCATGGTCTGACAACATGCGCCGGGTTATCGAAGAAAAGATGAAGATTGACGCCTATGACATTTATGGTCTGAGCGAAGTTATCGGGCCGGGAGTATCCTTTGAATGCTGCGCCAAAGAAGGGCTGCATATCGGTGAGGATCACTTCATCCCCGAGATCATCAATCCGCAAACAGGTGAAATCCTGCCGGACGGTGAAACGGGTGAGCTGGTAATCACTTCCATCAGCAAGGAAGTACTGCCGGTTGTCCGTTACCGCACCCGCGACATTACTTCACTAAATCATGAGAAGTGCGCGTGCGGGCGGACTCACGTGCGGATGAAGAAGGTCAGCGGACGCAGTGACGACATGCTGATAATCAGGGGAGTAAATGTTTTCCCCTCCCAGGTGGAGAGCATCCTGCTCGATATCGGGGAAACAGAGCCCTACTACCAGCTCGTAGTTGACCGCATTGGTTCGCTGGACACTTTGGAGGTGCTGGTAGAAGTTTCGGACCGCATGTTCTCCGACCAGGTCCGGGGTCTGGAAAGCCTGGAAAACCGGATCCACACAGAGATCGACAACCTTCTTGGTATTTCCGCCGAAATCAAGCTGGTGGAACCGAAAAGTATTCCGCGCAGTGAAGGCAAGGCCAAAAGGGTGATCGATAAACGGAATCTAAGCTAAGGCTTTATCCTGAATTGCATAAATTCAGCTCTGTGATTCAGGAATGACATGATTCAGGAGTGACGTGATTCAGGAGTGACATGATTCAGGAGTGACATGATTCAGGAATGACGTGATTCAGGAGTGACATTTCGGCAAATTATTTCTTTACAGTTTAACAACCTGTTATAAACAGTAAAAAGTAAGTAAGATAAAGACACAGCCATATATGACAAGGAGGCATTACAAATGATCAAACAGATCTCAGTCTTCCTCGAAAATAAATCGGGACGGCTGGTTCGTGTGGCCGAGGTTCTTGGCCAGGCCGGGATTAACATCCGCGGCCTTTCCATCGCCGACACATCCGATTTCGGCATCCTGAGGCTGATTGTTGACCAGCCGGACAAAGCAGTAGCCGAATTGAAAGACAAGGGTATTATGGCCACGGAGACCGAAGTGATCGCCATGGAGGTTCCTGATACCCCCGGCGGACTGGCAGAGGTACTCAGGTACCTGGACGGGGCGGGCATTAATATCGAGTATCTCTATTCGTTCATTGAAAAACCGACCAACAACGCCATCATCATGATGCGCGTGGAAAAAATCAACGACGCACTGGATGTGCTGAAGGAAAATGGCGTGCCCATCGTTACCGGCGAGCGGATTTACAAGTTTTAATTCGCTCAAATCACTTCAGGTCAATTCAGGCACTCTGAAACAACAGGAGTTGAAACAGATGAATAACGATCAGCTAACCGCGGAAGAACGCCTTTCGCGGCAGAAACAGGGATTGGCAAATATTGTTAAGTATTCATACAACAACAGCCCTTTCTATCACCACCTTTTCGATGCGGCCAGCCTGCGCCCCGAAGAGGTAGCTACACCGGAAGGTTTCCGGAAACTGCCCTTCACCACCAAGAACGATCTGCGGGGGGCCTATCCCTACGGAATGGCAGCTGTACCTCTGGACGATATTGTCCGCATTCACGCTTCTTCGGGAACTACAGGCAAACCGATCGTGGCTGGATACACCAGGGGCGACCTTGATTACTGGGCCCAATCGGTAACCAGGATTTGCGAAATGGCCGGTGTGACTAAAAAGGATATCGCCCAGATTTCTTTTGGCTACGGCCTATTCACCGGAGGGTTTGGCCTCCACTACGGACTGGAAAGGCTCGGGGCCACGGTAGTCCCCTTTTCCAGCGGGAACACGGAACGTCAGCTGTCCCTGATGAAAGATTTTAAAACCACCGTCCTGGTGAGCACTCCCTCCTTCGCCATCTACATGGCCGAGACAGCCCGTGATCTTGGCTATGAACCTCTTTCCTTCGGTCTGCGGATCGGCCTGTTTGGCGGCGAACCCTGTTCCGCCGCCATGCGCGAGGAAATTGAAAAGCAGTGGGGTTTAAAGGCAACCAGTAACTACGGCCTGACCGA
The DNA here is from genome assembly GCA_034189085.1 of Bacillota bacterium. Taxonomy (GTDB): domain Bacteria; phylum Bacillota; class Dethiobacteria; order DTU022; family DTU022; genus M55B129. The sequence continues at coordinate 48,644 of JAXHVH010000013.1, forward strand.
GGTGGTGGGGCCGGGTATTTCAGGCGAATGCGGCCATCGGACGGGCATGCATATTCTGGATGATCTCTACTACCCCGAGATTATCAACCCGCAGACGGGTGAAGTGCTGCCCCTGGGGGAAACGGGAGAACTTGTTCTCACTCCCCTTTTCAAGGAAGGTTTCCCGGTGCTGCGCTACCGCACCGGTGACATCACCCGCATTGTGTCGGAACCCTGCCCCTGCGGGCGGACTACACCGCTGATGGACTATATCACCGGGCGCAGCGACGACATGGTCATCATCAAGGGAGTCAATATTTTCCCCAGCCAGATCGAAGAAGTTCTGGCTGCTTTCCGGGAGGTATCACCCCATTACCAGCTTGTTTTGCTGAAAGACAAAGGATTTATTAAGGATCTGGAGGTGCAGGTGGAGTTAGCCCAGGAAGGGTTTACCGACCGCTATAAGGAACTTGAACTCCTGGGCAACAGGATCCGGCAGCGCCTGCGGTCCACCCTTTCCATGTCCCCCCGGCTCAAGCTGATGGAACCAAAATCCCTGGAACGGACCACCGGCAAGGCCAGGCGGATCGTAGAAAGGGAGGTTCAGGACTTTGAAAAATAAACGCGTTTTGATGACCGGAAACGAGGCTATAGCGCGTGGAGCCTACGAGGGCGGGGTAACGGTGGGTACGGCTTACCCGGGCACTCCGAGCACGGAAATCATGGAGAACCTGGCCCGCTACCCGGAGGTGGACTGCAACTGGTCAACTAACGAAAAGACAGCCCTGGAAACAGCCATCGGTGCATCGATGGCTGGCGCGAGGGTGCTGGTAGCAATGAAGCATGTTGGCGTCAATGTGGCGGCCGATCCACTGATGACTCTCTCCTACACCGGGGTTGGCGGCGGATTGGTGCTTGTTTCGGCTGACGATCCGGGTATGCACAGCTCGCAGAATGAACAGGATAACCGCCATTACGCCCGCTTTGCCAAGATTCCCCTGCTTGAACCGGCAGACAGTGAGGAAGCTCGCGATTATGTGGTTGCCGGGCTGGCCCTGAGTGAAAAGTTTGATACACCGGTGATGCTGAGAACAACCACGCGCATTTCCCATTCGCGCAGCACCGTGGTGCCTGGAAAGCGGGAGGAAAATGAGGTCGTGGGGTTCAAGAAAAATCCGGCCAAGTATGTTATGCTGCCCGGGTTCGCCCGCCAGCGCCACCCGCTGGTGGAAAAACGGCTTCTTGCTCTACGGGCAGAAGCGGAGGTAAGCCCGCTGAACCGGATTGAAGAAGGCTCCAAAGAGCTGGGAGTGATCTGCAGCGGGGTAGCCTACCAGTATGCCCGTGAAGTTTTACCGGAAGCCAGTTTTCTGAAGCTTGGATTCAGCTACCCGCTCCCTGAAAAACTGGTGCGCCGCTTTGCTGCGCAGGTAAAGGAAATTCTGGTGATCGAGGAACTCGATCCTTTTATGGAAGAACAACTGCTGGCCATGAACCTGGAGGTTCCCGTGCGGGGCAAAGAAATTTTCGGCCCCCTGGACGAGCTTGGAACGGAGATAATCCGCGAGAAATTTCTCGGACAGAAACCACAGTTGATTCAGGGTAACGACAATATCCCCGGGAGGCCGCCGGTAATGTGCCCCGGCTGCTCGCACCGCGGAGTTTTTTATACCCTGCGCCGGCTGAAGCTTAACGTGACCGGCGATATTGGTTGCTATACCCTGGGGGCTTTGCAGCCGCTGGAAGCCATTGATTCCTGCATCTGCATGGGAGCCAGTATCGGCACATCTCTGGGTATGGTCCGGGCCGACCCGTCAGCTGCGGGAAAAACGGTAGCTGTGATCGGCGATTCCACTTTTCTCCATTCCGGTATTACAGCACTGCTGGACGCTGTTTACAACCGGGCCCCCATTACAGCCCTTATTCTCGACAACGGGATTACGGCGATGACCGGACACCAGCAACACCCCGGAACCGGCCTTAACCTGAAGGGTAAAGAGGCCCCGGCAGTGGACCTGGAAAAACTTTGCCGCTCTCTTGGGGTGCATCGGGTGACAGTGGTTGACGCCTTTGATTTGAAAGAGGTCAAAGCGGCGATCAAGAAAGAACTGGCAGCTGCAGAACCGTCAGTGATAATTGCCCGCCGGCCCTGCATCTTCCTCCTTTCTTCATTCGATGAACCACTTTATGTGGACGAAGAACTCTGCAACGGCTGCAAAGCCTGTCTCGCCCTGGGATGCCCGGCACTGAGCTTCAAGGACGGTAAAGCCCGGATCAACCCGACAATCTGCACCGGCTGCGGCCTGTGCGAACAGCTCTGCCGCTTCGATGCAATAAAATTTTCTGTGGAAAAGGCGGGTGAATAAAATGAATAAAAGAAGTAAAACCGATATTCTCATCGCCGGTGTCGGCGGGCAGGGCACCATTCTGACAGGGCGGGTAGTAGCCGCACTGGCCATAGCTGAAGGGCTCGACGTGAAAACAGCTGAAACCCACGGCATGGCCCAGCGGGGCGGCAGTGTCATTACCCACGTGCGGATGGGTGAAAAAGTTTATTCACCACTCATCCCCCGGGGAAATGGTGACTTCCTTCTTTCCTTTGAGAAACTTGAAGCCCTGCGCTGGCTTCCCTTCCTCTCTCCGGAGGGAACTGTTATCGTCAATACCCAGGAACTTGACCCCATGCCGGTACTGACCGGTGAGGCAGAATACCCCGGTGGTATACTGGAAGAAATTGAGAGTAAAGCAGCCAGACTCATTGCCGTCGATGCCCTGAATATCGATCCGGTGAAGAAAAATCCGCGGGTTGTAAACACCTTTCTGCTGGGCATCCTGGCCCGGCTGATGCCCTTTTCCAGAGAAAAGTGGCTGCAGGTCCTGGAACAGGAAATCAAGGCCTCCCTGGTTGATATCAACAGCCAGTCCTTCGAAGCCGGCTGGCATTATTAAGCCTGTCCTCTTAACTTATAAAATATTAACTTATTTCTATTTTTGGCCAAATTAAACGAACGAGGCTGTCCCTGAAATCATCAGGGGCAGCCTTTTTAATAAATAAGTTAATGAATCAAGCCTGTCCACATAAATATTAACTTATGCGTTGGCCGGGGGGCCCTGTGGAAGCTCGCCGATGCCAAGACCTTTCATTATATCAGCGGCGGCCCGGTCGAGCTCCTCTTCCCTTTCATTGTCCATGGGTGCCGGGGTGTGGCTGCCGCAGATCTCTTCGACCCGTTCCTGGGCTCGCTGAAAGGCATTCTTCCTGCCTTCATCTTCCCAGTTCTTGCGGTCGTTACGGTCGATGATTTTTGACGGGAGGTATGGCTCTTTCTTAAACCACTTTAAGGTGTGTTCCGATTCAAGATAGTTTCCGCCAGGGCCAAGCTCCTTGATCACTTCAACAGCCAGCGATTCGGCAGAGCAGTCGATGCCGCGGTGCATGCGCAGGGCCATGCCGCAGACTTCGTTGTCGATAACCAGTTTCTCGAGGCTGAAGGTATTGACAAAATCGAGTCCTCCCGGCCCGGAAATCATGTTGATCCCGGCCAGCTGGGCAATGATTCCACTCATTCCCGTTTCTATTCCGGCCTGAGTATCGATGGTTTTCGAATCGCTGAGGGCGGCGTAGGTG
>JAXHVH010000014.1:0-51694 GCA_034189085.1 Bacillota bacterium
GATTGGTCCGGTCATGTTGGTTTTGTGCCTTCCTACGTGTCAGAACTTGCTTTTACCCCGGAAAATCGAATAGCCGTGACCTGCGGACCGCCGATCATGATCAAATTCGTCCTGCAGGCACTTGAAAAACTAAATTTTGCTCCGGAACATGTGATCACCACCCTGGAGATGCGCATGAAGTGCGGGGTGGGCAAGTGCGGCCGCTGCAACTTGGGGTCGGTCTATGTCTGCAAGGACGGGCCGGTTTTTAGCCTGGCACAGCTCAATGAACTGCCATCCGAATATTAAAAGGAAAGGAGCCGCCGTCTGGCGGCTCCTTATGAACATTCTTCGCCGTTAATGATTGCTGCTGGAGCGATAAAAACTCCCTGGTCTGGCTCAGTCATTTTCTCGTTAAATTAATCCAGTTTTCGAGGATTACCCCCTTTTATCAATCCTTTTTAAGAGGTATAATATTTGCTGTGTGTTTCAACGATTTTCTCTTAACATGATGTCCTATTTTCCGAGAGCACCGGCCTTTGTGATATAATTTAAGCAATATTTCATTGGCATAGAAGAGGGCTTCCATTTGATGGTGAAGGGAGAAGTCGGCGATTAAAGAAAAAAAACTGCGGGAACTGTTGATTGATCTGAAGGAAGGGCGGTTAGGAGTTAATGAGGTTGTTGAGCGCCTGCGTATCCTGCCGTACGAAGATCTAGGCTTTGCCAAAATCGATCACCAGAGGCAGCTTCGCCGAGGTTTTCCGGAAGTAATTTTTTGTCCCGGCAAAACTGTTGCTCAGATCACGGCCATTATAGATCGCCTTGCTGCTACCGGGGGAACGGTGATGGCGACACGGGCTGAAGAAAATATTTACAATGAAGTAAAGAATAAATATCCGCAGGCAGAATACAACAGGACAGCCAGAACGTTGGTTATCAGGGCAGTAGAGGAACCGCAGCCAGTCGGCCTTGTAGTTGTTATCTCTGCAGGCACGGCCGATCTGCCGGTAGCCGAAGAGGCAGCTGTCACCGCTGAATTGATGGGCAGCAGAGTGGAACGGCTCTTTGATGTAGGGGTAGCCGGGATACACCGCCTTTTTGACAGCTGGGAGGTAATAAGCAAAGCCCGTTCTATTGTTGTGGCTGCTGGCATGGAAGGAGCCCTGGCCAGTGTGGTCGGGGGGCTGGTTGCCTGTCCGGTCATAGCCGTACCTACCAGTGTGGGCTATGGGGCGAATTTTAAAGGGTTGGCCCCGCTGCTCACAATGCTGAATAGCTGTGCAACCGGAGTGGTGGTAGTGAATATTGATAACGGTTATGGAGCCGGGTACACAGCGGCATTGATCAACCGTATCGGAGATGATCAAAACCGATGAAAAAAACTCCCTCCGAGGAAAAACAAATACTGTACTTTGACTGTTTCAGTGGAGTAAGCGGCGATATGATCCTGGGAGCTGCCCTTGATCTGGGTTTGGGATTGTCGGATCTAAGAGAAGTGCTGGGCAGCCTTGCTCTCTCAGGCTGGCGCCTGGAAAGTAAAAGAGTGAGCCTGGGTGGTATAGCCGGAACCAGGGTGATTGTCCATGTAGATGAAGACCAACCCCCGCAAAGAAATTTACCGGCAATCATGGCCTTGCTAAGAGAGGCCGATTTGCCTGATGCTATATATAAACAAAGTACAGCGGTTTTTAAACGACTGGCTGAAGCGGAAAGCGCTGTGCATAATATACCTGTTGAGAAAGTGCATTTTCACGAAGTCGGGGCTGTGGATGCCATTATTGATGTTGTTGGAGCAGCAGCGGTTATTTATTTGCTCAACATTGATGAAATATATTGTTCCCCACTCCCGGCGGGAAGGGGGACTGTGAAGGCATCTCACGGGATTCTGCCTCTGCCAGCCCCGGCCACCCTCGAAATATTGGCCGGACGCGGTGTGCCCGTTGAGGGAAGAGAAAACGATTTTGAAATGGTTACTCCCACCGGCGCGGCTGTGGTGGCCACGTTTGCCAGATCCTTTGGCCCGCTGCCATCATTCACTGTTGAGGCTGTTGGTTACGGTGCAGGAAGTTATGATCCGGGGTTCCCAAATTTTTTGCGTCTCATCAAGGGTAGGTGTTTGGCGATTTCCACTTTTGAGGAAAATGTGGATGTGATTGAAGCTAACATTGATGATCTAAACCCGGAGGTTTTCGGTTATCTGATGGAAAGGTTGCTTGCGGCCGGGGCACTTGATGTGTATTTTACGCCGATCCAGATGAAAAAAAACAGGCCTGCTATCAAATTGACTGTGCTTGGCCCTCCCGCACAGAGGCAGAAACTGCAGGTCATTATCTTTGCCGAAACGACCACTCTTGGCCTTCGTCTGACCACTGCCCGCAAAATCATGCTGCCCCGGGAAACAAAAGTGGTCGAAAGCCAATGGGGGCCGATTACCATTAAATACAGTTCGGGAGGGGAAGGTTCTCCTATCAGCCATCTTGCTCCCGAATACGAGGATTGCCGCAAGATCGCTTCTCTATCCGGGCTGCCTCTGCTTGAAGTCTACCATTTGGCAGAACATTTATTTAACAGTAGTGTTAGAGGCAAATAGGTAGTAAGCACCTCATTATAAAAAGTAAGAATATTGTTGACTTATATAATATTTTGTAATATAAAATAATTAAGGGAGGAATGATTTATGAAAACAAATTCTCTACTGGAAGAAATTAGGCGACTGAACCGGACCTTCCTCCAAAAAATTAACCGGGGGCCAACCCTGGAGGAATCGGTAAGTATAATCGCCGAAATAACCGGTTTTTCTTTGCTGGTTGCAGATAACAAGGGTGTAGTTCTGGCTGGATCGATTGCTCCCGAGAAAGAAGATGCCCTATTTTCCGCTCTTATTGATAAGGGGTCTTTTACCGGTAATAGCGGTCTCAAAAAGGCTGTTGCTGTCGATGAACCGCAGCATGACTATGCTTTAACGCCTGCGGCGAAAAATAAAAAAGCCGGAGCCAAGGAAACGAAGCAAGTTGACTTTCTTTCTGTGATCCCTGTATATGGGAATGGTAAGCGCCTTGGGACAATTATTTTTAACCAGTTTGACAGCAACCTGACGGAAAAACAGGTAATAGTATCAGAGATGGCTGCTGCAATGATCAGCGTGATTCTACTGCAGGAGTTGGCCAGTCATGAAGAGCAGGATGCCAGAGACAAAGAACTGGCGGAAGTGGCTTTCGATAGCCTTTCTTACTCCGAAGTTGAAGCAGTACGGGAGATCTTAAGTAACCTCAAGGAGAATGAGAGCGTAATCGTGGCCAGTAAGATTGCCGATGATTTGGGTATAACCCGTTCAGTGATCGTCAATGCCCTGCGTAAATTTGAAAGTGCCGGTATTATCGAATCTCGCTCGCTCGGAATGAAGGGAACTTTTATCCGGGTCAAAAACAGGCACGCCCTTGATCTGGTTGCAACCCGCTCGGCCAAAATGGCCTCCTTTTTTTAACTATGTTACACCTTCTATTTTTCGGAGAATTGAATGGTTCATAGATTGATTGAATATGCCAGTGATCTGCGGCAGGCCTGTAACCTGCCTCAGATCATTTAATTTTGCCTGCATGGAATAATAAACAGGCCTCGTTGACAGTGGCAGGCGGTGTTGCTACAATAGGTGCTGGTATTTGGTTGAAAATGAGTTTCGATAACTGGGGGGCTTGAGATGTCTGTTTTCCTGACGTTAGTGGTAATATTCATTGCCAAAATTGCTCACGTCAGCCTTGGTACTCTGCGTATCATTTACCTGACCCGCGGGAAGAGCATACCCGCAGCGGCGGTAGGTTTTTTTGAAGTGATCATTTACTTGATTGCTTTAAACATGGTCCTGACGAACATTGATCAGTGGTATAACATACTGGTTTATGGAATTGGTTATGCCGTCGGCAACATAGTCGGCGGGTGGATCGAGGAAAAAATTGCAATGGGAATTGTACATGCCCAAATTATTAGCGTGCAGAACAGTGGTACTCTCGAAGAGCTGCTTCGCGAGCTGGGTTATGGTGTCACTTCGATGCCCTGTTACGGTAAGGAAGGTGCGCATCGTTCACTGCAGGTTTTGCTTAAGCGCAAAGAGATGCCGAAATTAAATAAAGTAGTGAAATCCCATGATCCAGATGCTTTTATTACCGTATTTGATACACGTATGAGTATGGGCGGCTATTTTACCAGAATGAAGGCGAAATGATGGATAAATTTGCGAAAGAGCAGCTAATTCAAGCCCACAAGGCGATCGGAGTAATCGATTCCGGTGTGGGCGGGCTGACAGTAGTGAAGGAAATAAGCCGTTTTTTACCGCAGGAGAGTATTGTTTATTTCGGTGACACTGCCAGAATGCCTTACGGCCCGCGTTCTTATGAAGAAGTGCGCGGGTTTGTTTTTGAGATCATCGATTTTTTGCAGCACCAGGAGATCAAGATGCTTGTCGTAGCCTGCAATTCGGCAACAGCAGCCGGTCTTTCTTATTACCAGGAAGCGTGTGACCTTCCGGTGATCGGAGTCATCGAACCCGGGGTCCGGGCTTCTCTGGCCCGCAGCCGCAATAAAAAGATTGGAGTCATAGGAACAGTGGGGACGATTAACAGTTCCGAATACGTAAAGGCTTTGAGAGCGAAGGACGATTCTCTGGAGATATATGCCAGGGCCTGTCCTCTTTTCGTTTTGCTGGTGGAAAATGATCTGGTTCAAACTCCCGAAGCAAAAGCGGTTTCTCACGAATATCTTGATCCGCTGGTTGAAAAGGGCATTGATACTCTCATTCTCGGATGTACCCATTATCCCCTCATGTTTTCACTAATCCGGGAGGTTGTGGGCCCGCAGGTGGAATTGATTAACTCGGCAGAAGAAATTGCCGCCGAAATGAAAAGAATTCTGGAAGAGACATCAATGCTTAACCCTCTTGATACCGGCCAGACGCGGTACCGTTTTTTTGTCAGCGGGAATCCACATTCTTTTGAAGAAATCGGCTCAAAAATACTGCAGCAAAAAATCTGCGCTTACCAGGTTCATCTCACCTGATTCCTTAACGTCAGCTACATTGCTCTCAGGCGCTTGATCCGCTCTTCTGTAGGGGGGTGGGTTGAAAAAAGTATACTGGCCCGGTTTGTGGTGGCTTTGGCTCCCAGTGAAGGATTAATTATATAGAGCCCTTCGATTGCCTTGTTTTCAAGGGGGCTTTTGGGCACCTGCTGAGCAGTGATTTTCTCAAGGGCACTGGCTAGGCCTTCAGGATAACCAGTAAAATCGGCTGCTGTGGCATCAGCTAAATATTCCCGTTGCCTGGATATGGCAAATTTGAGCAGCTGGGCGAAAAGCGGAGCCACGACAGCCAGGACAATCAGGGCGACCACAGCAATCAGTTGGGACTGGCTACTCCGGCGGCTGCGGCCTGTTCCCCCGAAAAAGTACATCCGTCTGGCAATCACTCCCAGGAAAACAATTGTGCCGGCCAGAACAACGGCCACGGTAGCCAGCAAAACGTCAAAATTGTTGATGTGGGCCATTTCGTGAGCAATCACCCCTTCCAGCTCCTGGCGGTTGAGGCGGTTCATCAATCCCCTGGTTACGGTAATGCTGGCATTTTCAGGGTTGCGGCCGGAGGCAAAAGCGTTGGGCACCTCGGTTTCGATAATATATAGCTTGGGCATCGGTTTGCCGGCAGCAATGCTCAGGGCATCGACCGTGTTATAAAGGAACGGTTCCTGCTGTTTGCTTACTGCCCTCGAGCCGGCCATTGAATTGACCACTCCCTGACCACCATAATAGCTGACCAGGAATATGATAATGAAGGCCAGGGCTGCCAGGATGAAGCCGATTATCGGTTCACCCAGGTACAAACCGATAAAATAACCGATAACGGCAAAAAGGGTGGCGTAAAGAAGAAAAAAGAAAATGGTTCGTCTTTTATTTGCTGCAATTTGCCTGTAAATCGGGCCCATTACTTCCCGTCACCTTCCTGCATTTGAACATGGGGTACAGATCTGGCTTTCTCGGATTCCACAGTGAAAAATTCACGGGTTTCAAATTTGAAAAGCTGGGCGATAAGATTGGTTGGAAAGCGCTGGATAACAGTGTTTAAAACCATAATTGTCCTGTTGTAACGCTGCCTGGCATAGGCAATCTTATTTTCAATCCCGGCCAGTTCTTCCTGCAGCATCATAAAATTCTCGTTTGCTTTCAGTTCCGGGTAGTTCTCCGATACGGCAAAAAGAGTCTTCAGGGCACGGGCTGCCGTGTCATCAGCCCCGGCATTTTCACTGATTGTTGAAGCTTTTAACCATTCGGTCCTGGCCCTTGTGATTGTTTCCAGCAGTTCCTGTTCGTGTCTCATGTACCCTTTGACAGTGCTGACAAGATTCGGGACCAGATCGAAACGTTTCTGGAGAAGAGTGTCAATATTGGCATAGGCTGTATCGGCCATGTTGTGCAGGCTGATAAGACGATTGTAGGTATAAACGACAAAGGCGACAGCCAGGATTAAAATTCCCAGCAGAGTATAACCGATATCCATTGTTTGACCTCCCTTTAGAGCATTTATACTTATTCGTTTTTCTCCTTCTTTTTTCCTCTATCCAAACATGGTATCCGGAAATATTTCAGTTCATGGCGGCTCAAAGAATATGAGTAAAAAGTTCGGCAGGATCTGCCTGACGGGCGGGGAATAAGAAAAATGAAGGGATGTCCCGGCATTTTTATTATTTTAGACTGAAAGGTGAAATATTCAGGCAGATGAAAACAGTAAAGGGTAGCCGATGAACAGGAAAGGATTGATGCAATGCGCAATGACGGTAGAACATACAATGAACTGCGATCCCTGAAGATTACCCGTTCTTATTTAAAATATCCCGAAGGTTCGGCTCTTATTGAACTGGGGGACACTCACGTTATATGTACTGCTTCAGTGGAAGAGAAAGTACCCCAGTTTCTAAACGGGACTGATAGGGGTTGGATAACGGCCGAGTATGCCATGCTGCCTCGATCGACGTCTGAACGCGTGAACAGAGAGAGGATTAAGGTCAACGCACGCAGCCTTGAAATTCAGCGCCTCATTGGTCGCTCTTTGCGGGCAGTCGCCGATTTAAGCCTGCTCGGGGCAAAAACGATCTGGCTTGACTGTGATGTCCTGCAGGCTGACGGAGGAACCCGTACCGCTGCGATCAGCGGAGCCTATGTAGCCCTGGCGGAAGCCTTCTTTAACCTGCTGAAAGAACAACGGCTGGATAAATTCCCTCTCGGTGATTACCTGGCGGCTGTCAGCGTAGGACTTCATACCGGAGAAGCTCTTCTTGACCTGAATTACGAAGAAGATTCTGCAGCGGCCGTGGATATGAATATTGTCATGACCGGATCCGGAAAAATGGTCGAAGTGCAGGGTTCAGCAGAAGAAAACCCTTTCAGCCGCGATCAGCTTGAGCATTTCGTCGACCTGGCTGCGGAGGGGATTGCGAAGATCTGTACCTGCCAGAAGGAAGTACTGGGTCCTCAAATAACAAAACTGATTGAGCAATGATCTTTTATATTTGGAATAGGTTATTGCAACATAGATGACAAAAATTAAACAGGAGGCTTAACTAATCCTGAAGAAAATAATTCTGGCTACCGGTAATCCCCACAAGGTTGAAGAGATAAGGAGAATGCTTCATCATCTTCCCCTGGAGATTAGAACTATAGGTGATTATCCCGGCCTGGTTATGCCGGAAGAAGATCAGGACACCTTTGCCGACAATGCTGTGAAAAAAGCGGAAGCAGTCTCTCATTTTACAGGGCATCCGGCCATGGCTGATGATTCCGGGCTGGAGGTTGAAGCTCTGGGTGGGCGGCCGGGAATTTACTCGGCCCGGTATGCCGGTGCCGACGGAGATTATCTGGCCAACAACCGGCTGCTGCTTAAGGAACTGCAGGGTATTCCAACTGGCCGGCGGAATGGCCGCTTTGTGTGTGCTATTGCTGTTGCCGTGCCCGGCGACCAGACCTATGTGGTTGAAGAAAGCTGTCCCGGCAGGATTGCCGAAAAACCGGATGGTGTAGAAGGATTTGGATATGATCCCTTGTTTATCTATGAGCCGAAGGGAATCACTTTTGCCCGCATGAGCCCTGAAGAAAAGAATTCCATTAGCCATCGTGGGCGGGCCCTGCGCAGGGCCGTGAAGCTCCTGAGGCAGTTGCTTGAACAAGGGTCTCTTTGAAACGATTTGTCCAATGCCACCTCATCGAGTTATTTTTTGTGCAGCCCGGCGGGTATTTTTTGCAGGCGGTGGTAATAATGCTTGATTTCCTGGAACAGGTGAAACAAAGAAGCACGGCTGACAAATTCCTCCCTGGTTTTAGGCAGATCCATAACGTCGAAGCTTTTCTCCAGTCTGTCCATCAGCTGCTCGATTACCTGGTAGTGACTTCCCCAGCCGTTAAGATGGCGGTACTGCATTTTCTGGATGACCCTGAAAAGCCTGGCCAGTGGCTTGGCCTGGGGGACCTTGATGGGCATACGCCGGGCCAGCCTGTGCATTTCTTCAAGACGGCTGAGCTGTGAGCGGTAAACATAAAAAGCCCGTTGAAAGAGGTCGGAGTCTGTTTCGCGGTTGATGATGAACCGTTGTTCCTCCTGCAGCAGTTTGGCGACCTGCATTCCTTCTTCAATATCACTGTCGAGTTTATCGATCTTTTCTTTGAATGATTCGTCGTCGCAGCCTGGTTTAAGCATTTCCTTGACTATAAAGGCGATGGCCTGTCGCAAGCCTTGTTCCACTTCTTCAAGCTTTCCGATCACTTCTTCGCGGTGATTCGGTGTAAAAAGATAGTTGATCAGCAGGGCACAGCCTGCTCCAACCAGCCCGGTTAAAATTTGTTTTAAAGAATAGATCAGAGGCGCATCGGTTCCGCTGAGGATAATTAAAATGGCTGTGACTGTTGTAATGACAATGTTTTCCTGCCATTGTAGCTGCAGGCAGATATAGATGGCCGCCATAGTGGCCAGGCCATAGCCGATTGGTGAAAGGCCAAAAAAATAGCTGAATATGGTCCCCAGGATTCCCCCGAGCAAAACACTTCCAAGCTTGGCCATGCTTTTCTGCAGGGAATGGTAAAAGGTTTTCTGGACAGTGATCAGAGCGACAATGGCTGCCAGTGTTACTCTTTCCATGTTAAATTGTTGAGCGATGAAAATTGCCAGTGTCACAGCTACGGCAGTTTTTAATACCCTGCCTCCGACCAGGAAACGATTCATTTAAAAAGGCCTCTTTTCAGTGGTGCTAATGCCTATATTATACATTTTAACCTGAAATATTGCCAAGCCGGTTTTACTATGCTACAATAAGCCTGCTTTTACGAATAAATGGTGTTAATATAAAAAAACATTGACAGCGGGGCGTAGCGCAGTTTGGCAGCGCGCTTGGTTTGGGACCAAGAGGTCGCCGGTTCAAATCCGGCCGCCCCGACCAGCAAATAAAGGGCTTTTTAGAGATTAATTATCTCAAAAGCCCTTTTTGTGTGCCCATAGCGTGCCAAATAGTTAATGGTTTTTACTGCTGGAGCGGTATGGGTAATCCGGACAATTAAAAGCGTTCGTTTTCTCTACCATTCTTAAAATCCCAACCTCTTCATTTCATCTATATCAAGCGGTTGATAACCGCATATTGTTTTAATAATGCTGCTCATATTCCAAATCTCCCGTCTTTGGCGAAGATGCTCATGCCTTTTTTAGAATGGCATTTTCCTCTTCGAGATCCCTAATACGTTTATCCCGTTTCCGAACTTCTTCATCAGCTGGATGAAGTCTCCCCTTTGTCGGTTCTAAGTCTTCAAGGACCCTTTTTACGATGATCAAAGAAAAAAAGGGCCAACGATCGCCGAATTTCTTGCCAGGGCCAGAAGGCAAAATCCTGTTTAAAATAAAAGCCGGGTTGCAAGCTGAATAAAGGAGCGGGAACCCATGTCAGCAGGGGTTTTTTTACAGGCAGATTAAGCCGGTGGCAATTTGAAAGGACAATTTAACCTCTCAAGTTGTCCTTCTCATACATTGATTGCCGATCAGCAGATAATTTATAATATTCACAGTTTGTTAAACCGGGGTGATTTAAAGACGGGGATTTATATACTATAGATTTTTTCGTTGAAAGCCTGAAAGTAAAAAATACCTGTGGTAGCGCTTAATCGCGAAACATGGTTAAACGTTATCGGTTAATCTTTTCACACTGAGTCAAAAGTCGGCCCTCTGTTTGAGCTGCTGTCCAGGTGCCGGCCGGTGCTCTATTGAACTTGGGTGAACAGAGGAGGAATCATGCAGTGCCGGCTGCCGAGTACCAGGTTGAAATGAATCACATCTCCAAAAAATTTGAAGGGGTTGTGGCCCTGGATGATGTAAGTTTCGCTGTAAAACCGGGTGAAATACATGCCCTGGTGGGCGAAAACGGGGCCGGTAAATCAACTCTCATTCGCATTCTTTCCGGTGCTCTCCGGCCGGACCGGGGCGAAATCAAGCTGCAGGGGCAAAAGGTTGAGATCCACAAGCCTGACGATGGAATAAAACACGGAATTTCTGTAATTTACCAGGAATTTGCCCTCTTCCAGCACCTTACCGTGGCCGAAAATATATTGATTGATGAATTCAAGGAAGAGCGGGGCTTGATAGACTGGAAAGAAGTAAAACAAAAGACCCGGGAATTCCTCGAGGAAGTCGGTTTCGGCAATATCAAAGTGAACACCCGCGTCAAAGATCTGAGCGTTGCTTATCAGCAGGTTGTTGAAATTTGCAAAGCGCTGACAAGAAATGCTTCTGTGCTTGTCCTTGACGAACCGACAGCTGTTCTAACCAACAAAGAAGTGAAAAGGCTCTTTGATCTGATTGAAAACCTCAAGAGCAAGGGCGTTTCCATCATCTACATATCTCACCGTCTTGATGAAGTCTTCAAAATTGCTGACAGAATCACCGTCCTCAAGGATGGCAAATATGTTGATACGGTTGAAAAATCTGCCATCGAGCCTTCGAAGCTGGTCAATATGATGATTGGCCGCGATCTTAAAGCCTATTTTCCGGAGAGAACCTCCAAAGTGGAGCAATATGCTCTCCAGGCCGAACATATCCAGGCCGGAACAGCGGTCAAAGATATTTCCTTCAACGTTCGGGAAGGAGAAGTCCTTGGTTTAAGCGGGCTGGTTGGGGCCGGGCGTACTGAAGCTATGCGGGCTATCCTGGGGGTCGATAAACTGGACGGCGGTAAGGTTACCCTCTATGGCAAAGAAGTGAAAATCAAATCGCCCGAACATGCCCTGCGGCTGGGAATTGGCTTCCTGCCGGAAGATCGTAAGGTGCAGGGTGTTTTGCTGCATCTGCCAATCATCTATAACATTACGATTTCTTCTCTGAAAGAGTTTTGCACATTCAGCTGGATCCGAAAAAAAGAAGAATATGATTTTGCCAGCCGGTATGCCAGAGACATGAATATAAAAACCGGCAATATTTACAACCCTGTGGCCAGCCTTTCCGGTGGCAACCAGCAGAAAGTGGCTATTTCGAAAATGCTTGCCTCGAACTGTAATGTTTTGATCCTGGACGAGCCCACCAGGGGTGTGGATGTTGGAGCCAAGATAGAAATTTTTAAAATTATCAATTCCCTGGTTGAGAAGAAACATGCTGTAATCTTGATTTCTTCGGAAATGACAGAGATAATCGGCCTCTGTGACCGGGCGATTGTGATCAGGGAAGGACGGAGCGTTGCCGAGCTGCAGAAAAGCGAATTGACCGAATTAAACCTAATAAAATATTCGATGGGAGTAAATGAATATGCAAATCAGACCGAAGGGTAAATCCACAGCTGATGGTGAAAACGAGGCTGTCGGCCTGCAGTACAAGAAGATCGGTTCACTTTTAATGGAGCACAACGCCCTGGTGATCCTGGTGATCCTCTGTATCGTCTCGACAATTATTTCACCATTGTTTCTCACCAGCGGCAACATCTTTAACCTCCTGCGGCAGCAGAGCACCTATATGGTAATTGCCATCGGACTGCTGGCGGTTATGCTAACCGGCGGCATTGATCTTTCCGTTAGCTCCATTGCGGCGGTGGGCGGTATCATGGCTGTAATTCCCATTACCCAGTGGGGATATGAAACCGGCCTTGGCCTCTTCTGGGCTATCGTCATCGGTTTGGGCTGCAGTGTGGCTATCGGGGCTTTTAACGGGGTTCTTGTTTCTTATCTCAATATGCCCGCTTTTATTGTTACCCTGGCCACCTGGTTCAGCATCCAGGGAGTGGCCTTTATCCTGACTAACGGGGCTCCAATCCTGATGGACTTCAGCGTACCTTCAAGCAGCATGCTCATTTATTTCGGCGAGAAATCCGATCCCGTATTCGGCATACCCTATCCCGTGATCCTGGCGGCGGCTGTGGTGATACTATTTTATTTTATCATGCATCATACCTCCTTTGGCCGCATTGTTACCGCTATCGGCAGCAACGAGACGGCGGCCTATCTGGCCGGGATTAACGTTAAGCGCTATAAATTCCTGGTTTATGTTATCTGCGGCCTGCTTAGCGGAGTGGCCGGTGTAATTATCCTGGCCCGGTCCGGCAGTGCCACGCCCCTTACTGCTGCTGCCGACTACAACCTGAGTGCCATTGCGGGTGTTGTCATCGGCGGGTGCAGTCTCACTGGCGGTGAGGGCACCGTTCTCTATACAGTTGTCGGCGTCTTTGTTATCGCTGTAATCGGCAACATCATGAACCTGATGAGCCTTGCCGCTTATCCCCAGATGATTGTCAAGGGCCTTATTATCATCCTTGCTGTCCTGCTCAGGAGTGCTACTTCCAAGAGCATGGCCAGCTAAAGGAATAATTGACGGCAGGCTTTTTAAAGTAAGATCGAGTTAACCCTCCCTATAACAACAATATGAGAGGTTAACGAAAATAAGAATATAAAAAGGAGGAGTAGAAATGAAAAGGCTGCATATTCTCATGGTGTTCGTTCTGGTCATCTGCATGCTTGCCTCGATGGCACTTGGCTGCAGTGGCGTTTCTGTCCAGGAAGACACAGGTGCAGAGGAAGAGGGTGGCGAAGCCGAAGACACTGCAGGTAATGAAGAAGGCGAAGAAACTGAAAGCGGCGATTCTGGCCTCCCTACTGGTGAAGCAGCTCTGGAAGAATTACTGCAGATGGAAGATAACATGTCGTTATCGGGGATCCAGCCTCTAAAGCTCGAAAACAGGGATCATATAGAAAAAGCCCTTCCAACCGAACCGAAAGAAGACCTGGTAATTGGCTGGTCTGCAGCTTCTCTTGGTAGCACTTTCTTCGTG
This sequence comes from Bacillota bacterium, assembly GCA_034189085.1. Classification (GTDB taxonomy): domain Bacteria; phylum Bacillota; class Dethiobacteria; order DTU022; family DTU022; genus M55B129. The sequence continues at coordinate 13,305 of JAXHVH010000014.1, forward strand.
AACATGATCGAATCGGCCGAAGAGACCGCGGAGAAATACGGTTATACCCTGCTTTATGAAAATGCCAACTTCAATGTCCAGACCCAGAGCACACACGTAGAAACATTTGTTACCAAGGGGGTTGATGTGATTGTTCTCAATGCTGTTCACATTAACTCCAGCCTGCAGGATATCAAGCGGGCAGTTGAAGCGGGAATCCCGGTTATCATTACCGGCCCGACCCAGACACCTGAAGATTTCCCGGTAGTCACGACAGTACTTTCCGGTAGTTACGAACCTGGTTTCCAGGTAGGGGAATATATAGCTGAGAATTTCTTTAAAGATGGTGAAGTATTGGAAGTTGGTATGTCCCTGGCCCAGGTTGGAATGGCTGCCGACTCTGAAAGCAGGCCCAACGGCTTCATCGGCGGATTCCTGCATAAAGGTCAGGAAATGGCCGGTAATCCCTACCCAACCAAATACGATGCCATGCTCGAAGGTTACTATGACTGGATAGAATTCAGGGACGGTGGCAAATTGGATCTTTCGGATAAAGGCCTAAATCTTGTTGGTTACGGGAACGGTGGAAGCCCCGACCCGCAGGGAGGACAGAAAGCATCCAGCGACCTGCTTACCGCCCATCCCAATATGGATATTTTATTTGTTGAAACCGATCCTATGTTTCCCGGCGTAGAAGCGGAAGTTAAGAGCCATAATATGGTACCTGGTGAAGATATAATCATAGCATGCGCTGCAGATGGAACAAAACAGGCAATGGATGCAATTAAAGAAGGAAGATTATTTGTAACAGGATACAACAGCCCAATACTTAACGGAGTATCGATCATTAACCTTATACACGATATTTTCTCAGGAAACTTTGATGCCAATAACCTGCCAGCCAACTCATTTACACCTGCGGCAATTATCACAGCAGACAACGTAGACGAGTTCTACGATCCTGATTCTGATATGGCCAAAGCGATTCCCTTCGAATTCCAGACCATCGAAGAATACAACGCAGCACACGGACAGTAAAGAAACATATTAGAGAATAAAACAGAGCCGGGATATAAAAATGAGCCGTCGGCACAAGCCGGCGGCTCTTTAAAGTAACAGAGTAAAGTGGGAAAGTGGACCAGCTAACCTGCAGTCCAGTTTTCAATCTGCAGATCTTTAATCCTGCGGAATTCCTGCTCACTATTAGTAATCAGAGTACCCTTGTTGGCCATCACAGTGGAAGCAACAATCAAATCATTCGGCCCGATGGGGGTTCCTTTCTCAGCGAGGCTTACCCTGATGCCGGCATACAACTCAGCTGCCCCGTTATCGAACGGAATAACCTCGAAAGGAAGCAAGAATTGTTCCACTCTGGTGGTATTACCTTCTTTCTTTTTACTTTTTGTTGCACCATAAAATACATATTGACACCCTTCAATGTGATGTATATAATAATAGCGGCAAGGGAGGTGGTACAGGTGACAGAGAAAGAAAAAAGCGCAAGACTTTTCAAAGCCTTTTGTGACGCAAATAGGCTAACAATTTTAGATTTACTTAAAAGTGGAGAGAAATGCGCCTGCGATCTGCTTGATGAATTACAGATTGGGCAATCAACGCTATCACATCACATGAAAATACTTTGCGACGCTGGAATTACTCAAGGGCGTAAAGAGGGGAAATGGACATATTATTCCTTGGACCCACAGGGTGTAGAAAGGGCAAAAGCACTTTTTGATGAAATAACAGGATTTACTCTGGAAGGCTCCGGCGATTATTCGAGCAAATAATAAGCCGCTCGTAGATGGGAAGCGGCTTATTAAACGGAAATTATATCGACATATTGCGATGTATCAATCTGAAATGACTCAATACCAGTTTATCGTAGATGCGGAAACTTTGCTTGAGCTTTTATGACAAAATCGAAATATTCGGGAGTGTCAGCGTTGCTGGAGACCGAAAAACCCTGCAGAGCGCAGTTCTCCAAATCAACTGTTTCAGAGCTCTGCAAAAACTTAGATCTGATAGTTGAATCCTGGAACCACCGTCCGTTAACGGAGAGCTACCCCTTCGTGGTAGTTGATGCCATGGTCACCAAAGGGCGTGAAGATGGCAAGGTGCGGTCCAGGGGATTGCTCATAGTTTTGGCGTTAACATGCAGGGCTACCGTGAACTGTTAGGGTTCTGGATTGGTGACAGTGAATCTGAAGCCAGCTGGAGCGAGTTCTTTTTAAACCTCAAACAGCGAGGTTGTTGTTTTTAAAGACCATAGAAACCTATCAAGACAAAATACTTAAAGCAATGGAAACCCTGGAAAACGGTTTTGATGATCCCACAGCAGTTTTAATGCTGCCTGCCAAATATCGCAAAAGATTGCCTACTACCAATGCGATAAAGCGGCTTAATCAGGAAATTCGCCGCCGGGAAAGGGTAATCAGGATCTTTCCAAATCGTAAACCTTTAACCCGACTAATCGGTGCTTTACTAATCGAGTTCGATGAAAAGTGGTCCAGCGAACGCCGCTGTTTCGATATGGCTGAATTCGAATCGTGGTTGCGGGACCGGCCGGCAAATGATCTTCCCCTGCTTTTATAGACACATAGTTAAGCAACTTTCCTCTGTTTTTCGTACTCCTCCGGACTGTTATAGACGATTGCTGAATGAGATCTGATCCTGTTATGGAAGACCTCTATATATTCAAAAAATACATCCATCGAACAAATCATCCCGTGCTTCTTGAGCAGTTTTTGATATTCAAGACTGGCATACTGAGTGTATCAGCAGCCCCAGGCCGGGATGGCGATTGATGCGGTTCAGCCACCGGTAATAACCTGAGCGGGAAACATTTAATAGTTCACACATCTTTTCCCCACTATGGTTTGCTGTGGGTCTGTCTATAAACCGGCAGGTTACTGCGGTTTTTTCGAAAAGATGTGCACTTACTTTTTAAGATGTCTCTTTCCCCGGTAACATCGGCCAGCTGTTTTTTGAGCCGCAGGTTTTCTTCTTCCAGAGGGCTCAGCCTGTGTAAGCCGTTGCCGGGGAAGGCCCTCTCACCCAGCAGCACCAGCTCTTCACCCTCTTTACACCACCTGACCAGGCCGCTCCTGTGAATACCAGGATCTCTTGTTATTTCCGCCATGCTCTTTTCTGAATGGCAACTTAAGGCTACAACATTCCTTTTGAAATCCTCACTGTGTTTCCTCCGTCTTTCGGCTATCCCGCCAACTCCTCCATAAGTAATTATATTCTCTTATCTCAGTGCTCAGCAAACCGGGGGAGGGTCAAAATGTCTCCTCCCATAATGGTGACATTATCTCAGACCGCTTACAGGGTGCCAATATCATAGGCCGACCACATTGGCCCCTGGCTATCTTGGCAAGGTGCAGCATATATGTTAAGATGTATATGTGTAATGATTAAAAAGGGACTGAGGATCATGAAAAGAACACAAATTATGATCAGGGAAGAGCAACACGATTACCTTGCTCAGCAGGCGGCGGTTAACAACATCAGTATATCTGAAATGATTCGTAAACTGATCGATGAAAAAATGGCTGAAACCATTGCCAGGCAGTCCCGTGGAGGCATGCAAATGACTGAAAGCGCCGTGGACGGGCCTGCTGAATATACCGACCATGATGAGGTTTTATACAGATGAAAAAAATATTCGTTGATACGGGAGCCTGGTATGCTATAAAGAATAAAAATGACCCTAACCATCCGGCTGTTTGCAGCTTTTTTAAAGATTTACCTGCTGCCGGGATAGTTTGTTACACTTCAGATTACGTGATTGATGAAGCGGTTACCCTTGCAAAGGCCAGGCTTAAAAATCACCATGCTGCCGTCACCCTGGCCGAAGAGCTGCTTTCTGAAAAAGCAGCCAGGTTAATCTACGCTGCCCCGCATTACCTGCCCCGTGCCCTGGAGATCTATAAAAAGTTTCACGATCAGTATTTTTCTTTTACCGACTGTACCAGCTTTGCGATTATGGAAAGCTTAAAAATTGAAGAAGCTCTTGCCTTTGACCGTCACTTTAATTTTGAAGCATTCGGGTTCAGGCAGTATAAAGGATAAAGAGGCCCAGGATAACTGCTCAAAGGTTACCTCACCTTCAATCTGACGATAACTGACACGTATTCCCGGCGAGCAGTCCAGTGCGGCGTCTATTCGTTTCAGCCATGACAATAAATCAGGATAGATCTTTTTGCATAGCACTGGTTGGTTGATCCGTTTTTGAATTGATTTACCTTCCTCTACCCTTATGCCCATCCGCAGGTTTGACCATAAAAGGGGCCGGGCCCGAAATGTTTTCAGCTCTCTGAAATATTTTCAGGCCCGGCCCCGGTGCATCCTGTAACCTTCCGGTTCAGATCACCATATTATTGATACCCTGCCCTCAGGCCAGGTCAAAACGGTCGGCGTTCATCACTTTATTCCAGGCCCTGACAAAATCGTGCACGAACTTTTCCCCGGCGTCGTCGGAGGCATAAACTTCGGCGATGGCCCGCAGCTCGGAATTGGAACCGAAGATCAGGTCGACGTGGGTAGCGGTCCATTTCAGCTCTCCCGTTTTGCGGTCCCGCCCTTCGTAAACACCTTCGTCTTCCTCAACCGGCTGCCAGGCGGTGCCCATATCCAGCAGGTTGACAAAGAAGTCGTTGGTCAGGCTTTCCGGGTTTTGGGTAAAAACGCCGTGCGGGGACTGGTTGTAATTGGCGTTCAGCATCCGCATCCCGCCGACCAGGACCGTCATCTCCGGTGCGGTCAGGCCCAGCAGCTGGGCCTTGTCCACCAGCATTTCCTCCGTGGAAAGTTCATACCTGGCCTTGCTATAGTTGCGGAAGCCGTCCGCTTTCGGCTCCAAAACGGCAAATGCCTCCACATCGGTTTGTTCCGGCGACGCATCGGTACGTCCCGGGGCGAAGGGAACAGTGATCTCATAGCCGGCCTTCTTAGCCGCCTGCTCAATGCCCACAGAGCCAGCCAAAACAATCAGGTCGGCCAGGGATACTTTTTTGTTTCCCGACCGGACGCTGTTGAAGTCATCCTGGATTTGCTCCAGGGTTGCCAGCACTTTCTCCAGATGTTCGGGCTGGTTTACCTGCCAGTTTTTCTGCGGTTCCAGCCTGATGCGGGCCCCGTTGGCTCCGCCCCGCTTGTCGGAACCGCGGAAGGTGGAAGCCGAAGCCCAGGCCACCCCTGCCAGCTGCGGTATCGACAGGCCGGAGGCTGCAATTTTGCTTTTCAGGTCGGCAATATCTTCTTCATTAACCAGTTCGTGATCCACTTCCGGGACCGGATCCTGCCAGATCAGGTCTTCTTCAGGGACCTCCGGGCCCAGGTAACGTGACTTCGGGCCCATGTCGCGGTGGGTCAGCTTGAACCAGGCCCGGGCAAAGGCATCGGCAAACTCATCCGGGTTCTCCTGGAACCTTTTGGCGATAGGCCTGTAGATGGGATCCATGCGCAGGGAGAGGTCGGCCGTGGTCATGATGGTCGATACTTTCTTATCAGGATCGTGGCCGTCGGTGACCAGGTCTTCTTCATCGGGATCGACGGGAACCCACTGCCAGGCCCCGGCAGGGCTCTTGACCAGGTTCCAGTCATATTTGAAGAGGACGTCGAAATATTTATTGTCCCACTTGGTCGGGGTGGGGGTCCAGGCCCCTTCAATCCCGCTGGTGCAGGTATAGCTACCCTTGCCGCTGCCGGCGCTGTTTTTCCAGCCCAGGCCCTGCTCTTCAATGGGAGCTGCTTCGGGCTCGGGTCCCAGGTTGTCGGCGCTCACCGCCCCGTGGCACTTGCCGAAGGTATGGCCCCCGGCAACCAGGGCTACGGTTTCCTCATCGTTCATGGCCATGCGGGCGAAAGTCTCCCGCACGTCTTTGCCCGAGGCAAGAACGTTGGGCTGGCCGTTCGGCCCTTCCGGGTTGACGTAGATCAAACCCATCTGCACAGCGGCCAGGGGGTTCTCCAGTTCACGGTCTCCCGAGTAGCGCTCATCGCCGCCGAGCCACTCTTCCTCGGCTCCCCAGTAGACATCTTCTTCCGGTTCCCAGATATCTTCCCGGCCCCCGGCATAGCCGAAGGTTTTGAAGCCCATCGATTCCAGGGCAACGTTACCGGCCAGGATCATCAGGTCGGCCCAGGAGATCCGCCGGCCGTATTTCTTCTTGATCGGCCAGAGCAGGCGGCGGGCCTTGTCCAGGCTGATGTTATCCGGCCAGCTGTTCAACGGGGCAAAGCGCTGGTTGCCGGAGCCTGCCCCGCCGCGGCCGTCTCCCATCCTGTAGGTGCCGGCGCTGTGCCAGGCCATCCGGATCATCAGTCCGCCGTAATGGCCGTAATCGGCCGGCCACCAGTCCTGGGAATCGGTCATCAGGTCGTGGAGATCTTTTTTCACCGCCGCCAGGTCCAGCTTCTTGAACTCTTCGGCATAATTAAAATCTTCACCCAGGGGGTTTCTTGACGGGGGATTCTGGTGCAGCATCTTCAGGTTCAGCCGGTTGGGCCACCAGTCCTGGACGGTGGTGCCGCGGCCGGCGCTTTTTTTACCGGTCATACCCGTTACCGGGCATTTCTTTTCTTCGCTCACTAAATTTCCTCCTTTTGAGTTGTCGCCGGTAATCATGTGTACCTCTGTCAGGTGCAAAACAAATTCAGTTATTTAAGAGGTGTTCCTATTATAAAATATATTCATACTTATTACAATGAAAAATTACCTGGGAGAAGCAATATAGAATGGAGTTTGTGCTGTTGTTCCTTTTGGAGGAGGATATAACCCGGATACCCGGAATCGCTTCAAAACCTTTATCCGCAGTGATTACATGAGCAATGCCGTTGTTGGACATAACGGCAAGGTGAATCAGGTCCCGCGGGGATAGTTTTGCTGCTGCCTTTTCCCCGGCTAAAAAGCGGGCTCTGAATATGCCTGCCGGCAGGACCGGCAGAATTGAGCTCTCCACGATGGTGGCAAATAAATCGAAGACCCTGAAACCGGTCCGGCGCTGCTTGATATGGTAATAGCGGGATAATATTTCCTGCAGCACTTCAGTATCGGTGTAGCCCTCAATAACCGGCAAATTAATCTGCTGGCCTTTCCTCCCCGGGTTTATTGTGACCGGCCTGGCTGTGAATCAGCTTACCCATTTGAGTATTTGGGCGAAGCTTTTTTCTAAAAGTTGAACAGTAACAACAGGAGAATCCAGGCCTGGAAACGAAAACAATAGAAGCATTAGAAGCACCCGGAGGCAAATGGACTCGTTGTCTCCGTCCAAGCCTCGGATCTATAATACATATTAAGTTATAAACACTTATTGCAATGGGCATCTACCGCTGCCTGCCGGGCTGTGGAATATCATATCTACTTTCCAGTAAAAAGAGGAGTGGTCGGATTGAACCATGAACAGTATGCCCAGCTGATGGAAAAAGCCCATAAACTGACAAACGAGCAGGAATTTGACGAGGCCGAAAAGATCCTCCAGAAAGTATTGCCCGTGGCTGAAAGTATGGGGGAAAAAGAAAAGGTTGTCGTGTTGAATAATCTGGCCTCTATTGCCCATCTGCATGGTGAATATGAGCAGGCCCTGGCCCTCCTGGGGCCATACCTTGCAGAGGACACGCCTGTTGAAAGCCCGTACACCTTTGCTCTTGCCGCCCAGGCTTCTGCCTGCCTTAACCGCCCTGATCAAGCGAAGAGCTTTCTTAACCGGGCGGTGAAAATTTTTGAAAGTATGCTCCCTTATATCCGGGAGCAGGATGTCAACTCCCGGAGCTGGTTTGAATATACGGTTCATCTGATGTGGGCTGCCGGGGCGCTCGGTGATCACCGGCGGGTAATTGACCTCTATAAAAAATATGAACGATACCATGTCAGGTGGGAAAATCGGTTCGATGCCGGCATCGCCTACTTCAATCTCAAACGGTACAAGCAGGCGGTTTCAATCTGGGGCCCGTTGAACAAAATCGGCAAATTTATCGTTCCCCTGCAGCGGGTTGCCTTCCTCATGGGAAGGGATGTCATCCCTCATTTTGAACTCGGCTACAATTTTCCCGACTGGTCTGAAATAATCGAACGCTATGAGGATGCCGAAGGCGACAGAGAAAAACAGGAAGAGGCGTTGCAGGATGGATATATCCGCGTGACCCTTCTTGACACTTTATTTGACGAACAGCTGGATGATAAAAAAAAGAAAAACGCGATCAATCTGCTGGTAAGCTTCGGCGGGGAGTGGGGCAGGGAGCTGGCTATGCGTTTAATGGACAGTGCGGTTGTCTCAACCGATGTTAAAATGGGAGCCCTGCTGGCGCTGGTGGAACGAGGGGTCTATAAAGAAGGCGAAGAGGTGCCGATTTTGATTGACGGGCAAGAAACCATGGTCAAAGTGGAAAAGAAAGAAATAAGCCTGGAGCCCGACCCAAAACTGGATCAAATATGTGACAGGGCCCTGGCCCTCCGCAACGAGGGGAAAATAGATGAAGCAATCGCTTTGCTGGAACCGCTGTACGAGCGGGGAGATTTTTATCCCCGGGCTATGGTCACTTTAGCCAACCTGTACCGCAACAACGAGGAATGGGAACCGGCCTGGGATATTCTGGAATTCCTGGCCGAGAGTTTCCCCGATGAGCCTTTGTTCATTGTTAACCTGGCCGGACTCTGTATCGAAAGAGAGGCCTTCGATGAGGCCCTGCAGTATATTGACCAGGTAGATACATCCGAATTGAATGAAGAATTTAAGAATAAGATCAGTTTTATACGCAGCATGGCTGAACAGCGTCTTTCCCCCGGCAGTTTTATGGGGCGGTTAAAAAATCTTTATCAAGGTGATCTTGAAGAAGATTTGAGGTCGGATATAGAAGAGAAAAAAATTACCCCCGGATCAACCCTCAGTCGGGGGCTGAAAAATATGCCCAACGAATGGCTGCTTAATATTTGCGAAGTTCACGGGATTGATCCCTGCCAGCGGCGCCCTCAGAGAGAGAAAGCGATCATCGCCCACCTGACCGACCCGGTTTACCTTAAAGAAGCGGTCCGGGCACTCAACACCTCCGAACAGGAAATGCTTGCTTACCTGCTCAACAGGGAAGGCTGGGCGCCTTTAAGTGCCGTTAGCCGTAAATTCGGCAAAATGGCGGGCGACGGTTTTTACTGGGACGAGAAAGAACCGCAGTCGACGACAGGCAGGCTCTGGAGTAAAGGGCTGATCATGGTCGGCCGGGCCATCCAGAATAACCGGCAGGTTAAAATAGTTGCTATTCCCGCCGACCTGAGGTCAATGCTGGAGCAGATACTTTAGGGGTGAAATGTTCCGCTGAAAAGTGGTTTTAAAATCGCTATCAGAAAAACCACAGTCAAAACTAATCGCGGGTTATTAAAATAAAAATCAGGCAGGATTAAAGAGATAAATGCCGAATAAATTTAAATTGTATATATATTGCAGTAAATAGCGAAAAGCTTTGCGAATGGTTCCGATTATTCATTACGAAGGTTTCTTTTTTATGCAGGCGGAAAAACTGAAAAACATCATAGAAGGTTTAAGAATCTGGCAGCGAAGAGATGAACGGGCACCACACAAACCGCTGCTTATTCTTTTTGCCCTGGGCAGGCTTGTCCGGGGTGATCCCCGGTTAATGAGTTATGCCGAAGTAAAAGATGATCTCAGGAAACTGCTTGTTGAATTTGGCCCTTACCGGCAGAACTATTTGCCGGCTTATCCCTTTGTCCGGCTGACCAACGATAAAATATGGGAAATCACTGGTATTAAGGATATTGATACAAAAAGAGACTGGAGCGACCGGGAACTTACAGACACCCACACTATGGGTGGTTTTACCGAAGAAGTCTATAACTTACTCCAGGCCAATCAGGACCTGGTGCGCGAGATTGCGGAAAATATCCTCAGAGCAAACTTCCCTGACTCAATCCACCAGGACATTTTGGATCAGGTTGGCCTGGAACTTGCGCCCAAAGGTATTCTTTCCCGCAGCCCGGATTTCCGCAATAAAAAGTACTCAGCGCTTACGAGTACCGATGTGCTGTCTGCGGTTTCAATGTCCGCCTTGGCGATACCCTGGTGGCAGTGGAAGCAGCCCATATCAAATGGCATCAGGCCGGCGGTCCGGATGAAATCGTAAATGGAATAGCTCTTTGTTCTATGCATCATAAGCTTTTTGACCGGGGAGTATTTACCCTGAATGACGATATGATTTTTCGTGTTGCCGAAGATGCCCACGGCACCGGCGGCATGGAAGAATGGTTAATGAGGTATCATGGAAAGCAGATCAGGAAACCCCAGCGACCGAATTACTATCCTGACGATGATTTCCTTCACTGGCACGTTCGGGAAGTGTTCCGGGGCCCGGCGAGGTATTTATATTAAATTAAAATTATACCAATTCTCGGCATAACTATTTTCGAGGGAAAAGGTGATATATTTTTGAATTAACCTTGATTAAGCAAATTGTAGTGGAGGAGATTATAATGAGTGAAATAACGCTATGGGGTATTCATGCTGGTAAAACAGGCGATGCCGATTATCTTTTTTTAAGGCACAATGTAGTTGCTCTAGGGTGGAATAAGATAGGCGATTTATCAATAATCTCAAGCGATAGAGAATCTTTTAAACAATCTATTTTGCAAGCTTATCCAAATAAGAAGCCTATGGCTGTAGCTAATAATGCTGGCCAATTGTATCGTTTTGTCCATGAAATGAAAACAGGAGATCTCATAGTATATCCGGCGAAAAGGGAAAGAATGATTCATATAGGTAAAGTTACTGGGGATTACAGATATGATAATTCGAAATTAGCTAATTATCCTCACCATCGACCTATAAGTTGGTTAAAAAAAGTTCCGCGGACAACATTTAGCCAAGGAGCTCTTTACGAAATAGGTTCAGCTATGAGTTTTTTTTCAGGTAAAAAATTATGCTGATGAATTTCTTGCCGTGATTCAAGGTGCTATACCGCATGAGCCGGATGCTACTGATGATTCGGTAGCTTTAGTAATAAGTGAAATTGAAGAGAATACCAGAGATTTTATCATCAAAACACTATCAAAAGAATTAAAAGGACATCTTTTTGAGAATTTTATTGCCCATTTACTTAATCAAATGGGTTATCGAACCCGAATTGCTCACGAAGGACCAGATGGTGGTATTGATATTATCGCCCATCGCGATGAGCTTGGTTTTGAACCGCCGATAATTAAAGTTCAAGTGAAAAGCAGTGAGGGTAGCGTTGGTGAACCGGTTGTATCGGCTCTTTATGGTAAGGTAGACAATAGTGAATATGGCCTTATGGTTACCCTGGGTACTTTTACGAAACAAGCAATAAATTTTGCCAAGAGTAAATTTAATTTGAGATTAATAGATGGCACTGATTTAGTCAATATGATAATGATGTATTACGAGTCTTTTGATTCGAAATATAAAGGTGTTTTACCTCTCAAAAGCATTTATGTGCCACAAATAGTTGAAGAAAACAGTGAGGAGTAGTTAATGCAAAATAAATCAAATCTGGCAAACAAAAAACTTTTAGAGCAGTTCGGTTTTAAGTATAAAGGAACAGGTGTTCATACAAGTAGAACAATGATGTATGAGGATTTAAATTTGCTTTTGAGTTACGTTAATAACCCAGATGCGGAAAAAGCATCTTATATTGAAGCAATAATAAATGGTAATTGTTTGCGAAAGAGATCTGTTATAAATAGAAATATCAGTGCTAAACGGTTAGCAGAGTTATATGGGCTAGATCCGTCGCTAGTTGTTTTTCGTGCTCTAAGGTTTTTTTGGGGCCGTGATGAAAATGGAAGACCTTTATTAGCTCTTCTTTGTGCAATTTCAAGAGACCCTTTATTATGTGAGAGTATTCCTTTTATTTTTAATCATAATTATGAGGAAGCAATTGATAGACTTAAACTCGAAGATTTCTTAAAGGAGAGATCTTTTGATTACTATAGTAATAGTTCTTTAAAATCGATTACTCAAAATATTAATTCAACCTGGACCAAATCAGGTCACCTTAAAGGACGGGTAAAAAAAATACGTACGAAAGCCACTGCAACGCCGGCCGCTGTTGCCTATGCCTTGCTACTAAGTTACCTAACCGGTGCCCGCGGTGAATATCTTTTTAATACCCAGTTTACCCGGGTTCTTGATTGTTCTTATAGCGAATTACTTGACTTGGCTGAAGAAGCATCACGCCGAGGCTGGATAGTTTTAAAAAGAATTGGAGAGGTTATAGAAGCTCAGTTTCCCTCCTTGCTAACAAAGGAAGAATTGGAGTGGGTCTATGAGCAAAATAGATGATCTCCTAACCAACTATAAAAAGTATATTTCTATACCCTGGCGAGATGCTGCCCCCGCTCAGCGTGTGGTTTTTTGTGTTTATAACGAGAACTATGAAAGAAGATTACGGGCAAAAATAGATGAATTTGAGATAGCTACCAGGGAAGAGGGACATGGTTGGGAAGTTTTCGAACTAACTGGTATGTTCGCCGAATGGCTCAGCCAGCAACGGTATGCTGAGAGGTATTTTCAGCAGCCGCATTTAATTTCAACCTTGTTGCCAAAATTTAAGGAGTTTATTGCAAATCAGTTTAAAGTTTTTTTGAATAGCAAAAAAATAGATAGTAATACGGTAGTTGCCTTAAAAGGTGTCGGGTCACTTTTTGGTTTTTTAAAGGTTAAAGAAGTGGTAGATGAAATATCATCTTTTGTTCCTGGAAGATTATTGGTTTTCTTCCCAGGTAGCTGTTATGAAAACAATAATTATCGTTTACTGGATGCTTACGATGGATGGAATTATCTAGCTGTACCAATTACACCGGATAAAGATTTATAGACGGGAGTGAGTTGCCATTTTAAATCGAGACATTTACTTAAATGATCCATCTTTAAGAAAATTAGTTAACGAAGGTGTAGCCAATGTAAGTGAAGATCAGAGCGAGGAAGCCCTGGAGGTTTTAAGGTATGAGCTCGAAACATTTGTTTGCGATGGACAGTATAAACGGGGTTTGCAGCATATACTGGAAACATATTTGAAAAACATCGAGCAAGCTCAGCAACCTGCAGTATGGGTCAGTGGTTTTTTTGGTTCTGGCAAATCCCACCTTGTGAAAATGCTGCGAGCTTTATGGGTTGATTTAAAATTCAGCGATGGTGCAACGGCTCGGAATATCGCCAGTCTTCCAACTGAAATCCAGGATCAATTTAAAGAATTGAGCATGCAATCCAAGCGGCACAACGGTCTTCACGCAGCTTCCGGAACTTTAGGATCAGCTGCCAGTGGGAGCGTCAGGCTTGCTCTGTTGCGGATAGTATTTAAGTCTGCCAGATTGCCGGAACAGTACCCGGTAGCCAGATTCGTTTTATGGCTCAAAAGTGAGGGAATTTATGAACAGTTGCGTGACTTGGTAGAACAAAAAGGCTATGACTGGCAGGAGGAACTTGACAATTTCTATGTTGCTGAAGGTCTGCACGAAGCACTGGTTGAAGTTAAGCCGAACCTTTTTTCATCCACAGCTACTTGTGTTGAAACCCTTAACAACAATTACCCCTATGTTGAAGACATCAGCAACGATGACATGGTGAAAGCTATTCGCCAGACCTTAACCCGTGAAGGCAAATTTCCCTTGACCTTGGTCGTGTTAGATGAAATTCAGCAGTTTATAGGGCTAGACAGCCAGCGTGCAATGGATGTTCAGGAAGTTGTGGAAGCATGCTGCAAACAACTTGGTGGAAGGCTGCTTTTTGTTGGCACCGGTCAAACGGCAATTACTGGGACTACTAATCTAAAAAAACTTGAAGGGCGTTTTACTGTTCGTATTGAGCTTTCTGATACAGATGTTGAAGAAGTAATAAGGCAGGTAATCCTGGCTAAAAAAGCGGATGCCATTAAACCAGTTAAAGAAGTTATGCAGAATAATTTGGGCGAAATCTCCAGGCACCTGTCTGAAACTAGTATTGGTCACCGCCAAGATGACCTTAATTATTTTACGCAGGACTATCCAATTTTACCTGTCCGACGCCGCTTTTGGGAATACACACTAAGAGTATTAGATCCAACCGGCACGGAAAGTCAGTTACGCAACCAGCTCAGCATGGTCCATAAGGCAATTCAAACCAACCTTGATAAGCCCCTGGGGCATGTTATCCCTGCAGATTATCTCTATTTCGATGCTGCAGAAAAACTGCTTCAAGCCAGGATCCTTCCCCGTAAAGTTCATGAGAAAACTTTAAGCTGGCGAAATGGCAGCGAAAAAGAGCATTTATTGAGCAGAGCTTGCGGCTTAGTGTTTTTAATCAATAAGCTTGCCGGTAGCAACAAAGAAGTTGGTATAAGAGCTACCGCCGATACTATAGCCGATCTGCTTATTGAAGACCTTTCTACTGGAAGCGGACCCCTGCGCAAGAAACTGGGTGGTCTTTTAGATAGTTGCGATTTGTTAATGAAAGTCGGAGACGAGTACCGCATTCAAACTGAAGAAAGTACTGCCTGGAATGATGAGTATGCCAGCCAGGTAAGCAGGCTGGCTAATCAACCTCACCATGTTGAAAATGAACGTGATCATCGCATCAGGCAAAAAGTCAGTGAAGCCATAAAAGGCATCAATCCTCTACAGGGGAATTCAAAAGTATCACGTACCGTTTACCCAATATTTGAAAGTGACCTTCCCGCAGATAAAGATGAAAAAATATACATTTGGGTAAGGCATGGCTGGAATATTGATGAAAACTCTGTGCGGGCAGATGCCAGGCAAGCAGGCGGAGATTCGCCGACAGTGTTTGCTTTTGTTCCTAAACGTTCTGCTGATGATTTGCGGGATCAAATTATTAAATTTAAGGCGGCGAGCAACACGCTTGATTTAAAAGGAGTGCCCAACAACCCTGAAGGGCAGGAAGCTAGGGCGTCAATGGAAACAAACAAGCATGCAGCAGAAAAAAAGATAGAGGAACTGATCAGTGAGGCCATTTCTGAAGCCCGTGTGTTTCAAGGTGGGGGTAATGAACTGCAAGGCAGTGATTTACGCGAGAGCTTGCAGGAAGCTTCTGAAAACGCTCTGCAGCGCCTCTATTACCAATTCCATGTTGCAGATAACCCAAACTGGGAAAAGGTATACAACCTTGCTAGACAGGGAGCGGCTGATGCACTTAAAGCTATTGGTTATGAGGGCGAACCAGGGGAAAACCCGGTTTGTAAAGCCGTACTCAGCTTTATTGGCGGTGGTAAAAAAGGTAGTGACATTAGAGATAAATTTGAATCACCTCCTTACGGTTGGTCAAGGGATGTTGTTGATGGCAACCTGCATGTTTTGTTGACAGCTGGTTCTATCAATGCACTGAATGAAAAGGGAAGGCCTATTGATCATAGAGAAATGGAACGCAAAGCTATAGGCAAAGCCATCTTTAAAGTTGAAAGCACAACTATCACAACGCATCAAAAGATACAGATTCGTAAAATAATGCAGAAAGCTGATTGCAGTGTCAAATCAGGAGAAGAACTGACCTCTGTATCAGATTTCATGAATAAGATGTATGAGTTGGCCGAGCGCGCAGGCGGAGAACCTCCCAAGCCCCAGAAGCCCGACACTTCGATTCTTGATGAAATAAAGTTTGCAACCGGGAACGAACAGCTTTTAATTATATTCAACCGCAGTGATGAATTAAGTCAGGCTGTTGAGCAGTGGTCTGCACTAGTTGAAAAAATTGAGGAGCGCTGGCCCTGTTGGGAAGCACTTCAGGAGCTTGTAAACTATGCCGGAGCAATCAAGGCGGCCCAGGAAGCTAAACAGCAGATCCAAACTATTGAAAATCAAAGATTATTATTAAACGACCCCGATCCAATTTCACCTATTGTAAAATCACTGGAAAACGATTTAAGGCAGGCGATTGTTAATTATTTTCAGCGTTACAAGGATGGATTAAACAAGCAGATGAAAAGCTTGGAAGCTGATTCATCCTGGCAGCAATTAACAGAGGAACAGCGTTCATCAATTATGCAGACATGCGGTTTAGAAAAACCGGAAGCTATTGAAGAGATAGATGTTAGCACCAGGCAGTTATTAATTGACTACCTGAAGCAGCATCCATTAAATAACTGGGATGACCGTATTAATGCCTTGCCAGGCAGGTTTTCAAAAGCCCTTGCTTTGGCTGCCAAAGAACTTGAGCCAGAAGTTCATTCAGTCGAGTTGCCTAAGCGTATTTTAAAAACCGAGCAAGAGGTAGAAGAATGGTTGAATGAAATAAAAGAGCAATTAAACAAAGCAGTAGCTAATGGACCGGTGGTTATAAAGTAAGAGGTGAGAGATATTATGAATGGTCAAACACTCCCTAGAGAATTACGCTCTAAATTGGAGCGTACCATTCAGGAAGCCCGCGAGATTTCTGAGTCTGCCGCCAGGGCGGCTTTGGAGCAGCTTGGAGTCGGTGAAACTGCTCCATTCAAACATTTAAACTCCGAAGAACGTGATTTACGGGTAAAATTACGTGCTCACGGCAGGCAGTTGGGTGACAGGCGAAATCAAGATAAGGGAACTCAAGAAATTGAACTACTAACAGAAGAAGTAGCTTACCAGCACTGGCACCGAATGCTATTTGCCCGTTTTTTGGCGGAAAATGATTTGTTGATGTATCCTGACCAGGAAAATCCTGTGGCAGTCACTTTAGAAGAATGCGATGAACTGGCTGTGGAGTTTCCGGAAGTAAGGAACGGATGGGAACTTGCGGCTCGCTTTGCCACTCGTATCCTCCCCCAAATATTCCGGCTTAATTCGCCGGTGTTTAAATTAAATTTGCCCTTGGAGTATCATCAAAAATTAGAGCGCTTATTGGAAGAGCTGCCAACTGATGTCTTTTTAGTCTCAGATTCATTGGGCTGGGTTTATCAATACTGGCAGTCGCGCAGAAAAGAAGAAGTAAATAAATCCGGGGTAAAGATTGGCGAGCGTGAGCTTCCTGCTGTAACCCAGCTCTTTACCGAGCCATATATGGTGAGCTTTTTACTGGATAATGCGCTTGGGGCCTGGTGGGCTGCCCGCAAGCTAGGTGAAGAAGATTTAAAAGAAGCAGGAAGTGAAGAAGAACTTAGGGAAAAAGCATCGTTACCCGGAGTTCCCCTGGAATATTTGCGCTTTGTGAAAGATGAAAATGGCTTGTGGACCCCGGCAGCCGGTACTTTTGATGAATGGCCGGAAGATTTAAGTGAGTTTAAGGTAATGGATACTTGTTGCGGTTCCGGGCATTTTCTGGTTGCTGCTTTTCATATGCTTGTGCCCATGCGGATGGAATTGGAAGGACTAGAACCTGAACGGTCAGTAGATGCAGTTTTAGAAGAAAACTTACACGGGTTGGAGATAGATCAGCGCTGCGTAGAAATAGCGGCTTTTGCCTTGGCTTTGAATGCCTGGCATTACCCTGGTGCAGGTGGATACAGAAAGCTGCCTGAATTAAATTTAGCATGTTCAGGATTATCTGTTAGTGTGCCGAAAGAAGAGTGGAAAAAGCTTGCTAATGGAGATCCGAATCTGAGGCTGGCTTTAGATGTTTTATATGATTATTTTCAACAAGCTCCTGTTTTGGGCAGCTTACTTGACCCGGCAAAAAGTGAAGCATCAAAACTTGTAGAATGGCCTGATTTGAAAGAATCGATGCAGAGGGCGCTGCAAAAAGAGCGTTCTGATGAAGAATATGAAGCCGGGGTTGTTGCTAGTGGACTGGCTAAAGCGGGGGAGTTGCTGGCCGGTAAGTATCATTGGGTGATTACGAATGTGCCTTATTTGGCTAGAGGAAAGCAAAATGCGAAGATAAAAGAATATAGTACTATAAATTACAATGATTCAAAAAATGATTTAGCCACAATCTTTCTTGAACGTTGTTTGGAATTTTGTAGCAATGGTGGTAGTGTGAGCATAGTTTTACCTCAAAACTGGTTGTTTCAAAGGAGTTATAATAAATTACGTGAAAAAGTATTACAGAAAGCATCTTGGAGGTTGTTAATAAAGCTTGGAGCAGGTGCTTTCGAAACTATAAGTGGTGAAGTTGTTAAAGCAATATTATTAATCGCAAGTCAGAAAAAAAGTGAAATTGGCAGTTATTTATATCACAACGAAGAAAAAAAACTAATGGAAAATGTCCTTCATGGGTTTGATACTATAACATCAAAAACTGCCAAAGAAAAAGCAAATGAACTTATCTCATCACCAATAGGATATGTGAAACAAAAAAAGCTATTAGATAATCCGGATTCAATAATAACAATTGAGGAACTATCAGCTAAATTATTATTAAAAAATTATGCAATAATTAGCGAAGGGTTACACACAGGTGATTATCCGAGATTTGGGAAAAAGTTCTGGGAAGTAAGAGATATTGATCCAGCTTGGAGTTACCAACAGGGTGGTCCCACTTCATATTATTATTCAGGGCTTGAACATGTGTTGTATTGGCAAAAAGGTGCCGGAGTTTTAATTCGTTTTGTCCGTGAAAGATTGGGAACAAAAGTTGTTAGTCAATGGATCAAGGGTGAAAGTGTATGGGGCAAAAAGGGTGTATCTGTAAGCTCTATGAGTAATTTGAAGCCTTGTTTTTACCTTGGTGCCTTATTTACTCATGGAATCTACTCCATAGTGCCTAATAAACAAGAGTATAGAAGTGCAATAGCTGCTTTTTGTAATTCTACTGATTTTTATGATGAAGTGAGGAAGCTTAATCAAAACTTGTGTATTTCGCGAGATTGTCTTGAAAATGTAACTTTTAACCTTGAATACTGGCAAAAAGTTGCTGCTGAAAAA
The DNA here is from genome assembly GCA_034189085.1 of Bacillota bacterium. Taxonomy (GTDB): domain Bacteria; phylum Bacillota; class Dethiobacteria; order DTU022; family DTU022; genus M55B129. The sequence goes on from JAXHVH010000014.1 coordinate 32,077, forward strand.
TATCCCCATGGCCTCCCAAAACCTTTTTCAGACGATCCAACTCAGTGGATTTTCCACGGCCACCCATGTGGCAGTGTTGTTTTCAACGAACAAACTGGTCTACTAGAGCATGGCCCTCTGCGCATTGATCCCACAGTCCTCCAGGTAGCAGTAGCCCGGCTTTTGGGTTATCGCTGGCCTGCAGAATTGGATCAGGAGATGGAGCTGTCTGATGAATCAAGATATTGGGTAAACAAATGTGAGAAACTGCTACCTTTTGTAGATCAGGAAGGCATAGTTTGTATAACTCCAGTTAGGGGTGAAGCTGCTGCCGCGGACCGGATTATAGATCTTTTAGCTGCAGCTTACGGCAAAGACTGGAACAAAGAAGTTTTATCCAAGCTGTTGGAGCAATCAGATCATGCCGGCAAGACTTTAGAAACATGGTTGCGTGATAAGTTCTTTATCCAGCATTGCAAGCTATTCCACCACCGGCCTTTCATTTGGCAAATTTGGGATGGGCTACCCGACGGTTTTTCGGCCCTGGTTAATTACCACAAGCTCGACCGTAAAAACCTTGAAACTCTCACCTATACTTACCTGGGTGACTGGATTAAGCGCCAGAAACAAGATCAGTTAAGCGGTGTTGATGGGACTGCGGGAAAACTTGCTGCTGCAGAAAACTTACAGAAAAAGTTGGAGCTGATTTTGGAAGGGGAATCGCCTTACGACATCTTTGTTCGCTGGAAACCAATTGAACAGCAGCCAATTGGCTGGGAACCTGATTTAAATGATGGAGTGCGGATGAACATCCGACCTTTTATGAGCGTTCCGCCTGTAAGGAAAAAAGGTGCCGGGGTGCTTCGTGATAAACCCAATATAAAATGGACTAAAGACCGGGGCAAAGATGTGTCAAGAGCACCCTGGTACAATTTATTCAAGGGTGAGCGCATTAATGATCATCACCTGAGTTTAAAAGAGAAAAAAGAAGCCAGGAGCGCAAAACATAATTATGATATGGTCGCTGAAGATGAACATGGTGAATAATTAGCTGCCATAAGGAGCCTTGTTATATGAAAGTTGTTGACCACTTAATCAAAGCAATCCGCAGTGCTGCGGTATATAACCCTGAAGTACAGGTAGAACCGGTTTGTATTCTCTGGTCCGACCGGGATCGCCAGTGGGAAGCGGTAATCCCTCGCTTACAAGTGCAAATGCCGGAGTTGTTATCCCTTGGTGCATATGATCCTGATCAACGAAGCGGCCCCGCCATATGGCTTCGCTGCGTTATAGAAGGCAAGGCACCAGGCAGTGAACTGCCTGCAGGGGTTGTTCCTGTGATATACCTGCCTGGAGTGAGCCGGCAGGATTTGCGAGCGGTGGAAAGTTGTCCAGATTATTTAAAACCGCTGGCTGAACTGCAGTACAGAGGAGTTATCTGGTCGCAGTATAACGGCAAGGATTGGAGTATTTTTGCTTATCTGAAATCCGGCCAGGGGGGCTTGAATTTTGATGTGGCAAGTGACCAGGGAACTAAAAACTCCATGCTGCTTGCCCTTGGACCGTTGCTTGATGAAAAGGTTGATTTGCTTAAAGGCAAACATTTGGATAGAAATTACTTTAATGAGCTTGTAACCGGTGGGGATACAGTTAGAGATTTGCTGCAGTGGATTGACCAGGGTGATGCCTATAAAGAAGAACTGAATAAAAACCAGTGGCAGGCTTTTGTAGATGTGTGTAAGTCTCAGTTTGGGTTCAACCCGGATAAAGAAGGCATACTGGCGGCAGCGGAAAGGCTGGCCAATCATGAAGGCCCCTGGCACGTGGTTTGGAAACGTTTTTGCGAAGCCCCAGCTCGCTATCCGAATATCCCCAAACAGATATGGAAATGCAAGGCTCCGGAAGATAATATCCTCTGGCGGACAGGTGAGGGATATGAAGGCTGGCCCCAGTGGAACGAGGAAAAAGAAAATGAGTTGCGCAGTGAGCTGGCATTATTAAAAGATAGAACACCACAAGAAGCGCGCTCAACTATTAAGGAATTGGAAAGGAATCATGCAAAAAGGCGCAAGCTTGTTTGGGCTGAACTGGGATACGCACCATTAGCTTTGTTATTGGGGTACCTTGCAGTTTTAGCTGAAGCCACAGCTAACTCTTTGGCTGGAGGAAGTGTGGATGATTTTGCGGTCGGGTATAGAAGTGGTGGCTGGCAGGCAGATGATGCTGTAATCAGGGCTCTGGAATATGTGAACAGCCAGAAAGACCAGGAAGCTGCTTTTGCAGCAATCCGGGCAATCTATATTCCCTGGCTTGATGAAACAGCGCGGAATTTGCAAAGAACAGTGGCGCAGAATTCATACCCGGGCGCTATGGAGATGAGTTCGAAGACTAACTCTCATAATAGTGGTTGTTGTATTGTATTTGTCGATGGGATGCGCTTTGATCTTGCCCGCAGGCTCTCTGAAAGTTTGAAGGAAATAGGCTGCCAGGTGGAAGAGAAACTATTCTGGTCGGCACTGCCATCTGTAACTGCTACAGGAAAACCTGCTGTTACCCCGGTTAAAGATAAGATTACCGGACAAGAGATAAATACTGATTTTGAGCCCTGTATTGCTGAAACCAACCAATCTTTAAAAGGTGGCCAGCAGTTGAAAAAGCTTTTGGAAAATGAAGGTTGGTCAGTGCTTGAGGGTGCAGAAAATGCAGAGAATGCCGAAAAAGCTTGGTTTGAATCGGGAAACATTGATCATGCAGGCCATAAGCAGGGCTGGAAGATGACCAAACAGGTAGATAGCCTGTTGCAGGAAATCAAAGATAATATTTATAGTTTGATTGAGGGCGGTTGGACAGATATAAGGGTAGTTACCGACCACGGCTGGTTATTGCTGCCGGGAGGGTTGCCTAAAATAAATCTACCCACCTTTTTGGCTGAAAATAAGTGGGGCCGCTGTGCTGTTTTAAAAGAAGGTGCTGTTACCGATGAGCATTTATATCCATGGTACTGGAACCCAGATATCCATTTTGCGTTGGCTGATGGTATTAGCTGTTACCGCAAGGGCTTGGAGTACTCCCACGGAGGCCTGAGTTTGCAAGAGTGCCTGACCCTCCAACTAGCTGTAAAACCTGGGAAGATGATAGAGAGACGTGCAATTGAAGTGACTGACCTTGGGTGGAAGGGGTTGCGTTGCACTGTGATTGTTGATGGCAATTTTGAAGGCTTATCTCTGGACATAAGGACTCATGCAGGGAATCCTGAAAGCAGCGTAGTTTCAAAAGTAAAGGAACTAAAAGCTGATGGGACTGCATCTGTAGTGGTTGATAATACAGACTTGGAAGGTGAAACAGCTTTTGTAGTTCTGTTGGATGAAGATGGTGAATTGGCCGATCAGTTTGAAACGGTTATTGGGGGAGGGGAGAGCTAGTGGAATTGGATCATTTAGATAAACAAGCTGCATCTGTTCTTGACGGCTATCTCGTTAGGAAAGACCTGGTAAGGGATTTCAGTCGCCAGTTTCCCGTTCCAACTTATGTTGTAGAGTTCTTGTTGGGGCGTTACTGTGCCAGCATTGATCAGGAAGAAATAGATGAAGGGTTGGAAATTGTCCAGAGGCAATTGAAATCCCGTACGGTAAGGGCTGGTGAAGAAGAGCTATTTAAATCCAAGGCCAGGGAACAGGGTGCGGTAAAAATTATCGATTTGATCACAGCCAGGCTTGACGCCAAGACCGATTCATACGTGGCCAGCTTGCCGAGCTTAAGGTTAGCTGATGCCCGAATTAGTTCTGATCTAATTAACCAGCATGACCGGATGCTTACCGGTGGCTTTTATGCTGAAATTACCCTTGAATACGATGCAGCTATTGCGCAGGAAAATAAAGGTCGACCTTTCGGGATTAGTGATCTGCGAGAGATTCAACTCTCCAAGCGGGATGTGCTTGAAGTGATGGCTGAAGCCCGGAAAGCTTTTACTGTAGAAGAGTGGAAAGACTTTTTGTTACGTAGTGTGGGTTTTGAACCAAAACAATTAACAGACAGAGAAAAAGATGCCTTGTTACTACGCATGATTCCTTTCGTAGAACGTAACTATAACATGGTTGAACTTGGCCCCAGGGGCACTGGGAAAAGCCATCTTTATCAGCAGGTTTCACCTTATGCTCACTTGGTTTCAGGAGGCAAAGCCACGGTGGCAAAAATGTTTGTGAATAATGCCACCGGTCAAAGAGGGTTAGTATGCCAGTATGATGTGGTCTGCTTTGATGAAATTTCAGGGATCAGTTTTGACCAGAAAGACGGCATTAATATCATGAAAGGTTACATGGAGTCTGGGGAATTTAGCAGGGGCAAGGAAAATATCCGGGCTGATGGAAGTCTTGTTATGGTGGGCAACTTTGAGGTAGATGTCGAGCACCAGCAGCGCATCGGCCATTTGTTTGGGCCGTTACCTGTTGAGATGCGTAATGACACCGCTTTTATGGATCGGATCCATTTATATCTGCCCGGTTGGGACATACCCAAAATCAATAAAGATCTATTGACCAATCATTTTGGTTTGGTTAGCGATTTTCTTTCTGAATGCTTTAATCAACTGCGCTTACAAACCAGGGTTAATGCATTACAAAACAGAGTATTCTATGGCGGAGCACTAAGTGGTCGTGATGCCAATGCTGCAAATAAAACGGCCAGTGGTTTACTTAAATTGTTATATCCCGGTGGCGAAGATGAAATTACTGATGATGTTTTGGAGTGGGCTGTCCGCCTATCCCTCGAATCCCGCAGGCGGGTTAAGGAGCAGCAAAAACGGATTGGTTCTGCAGAATTTCGCAACACCCATTTTAGTTATGTACTAGGTGCTGACGGGGTAGAAAAGTTTGTATCTACTCCAGAGTTGCAAAGTGAAAGTACTATCGGGGGAGATCCCTTGGAGCCAGGCCAGGTATGGACAATTAGTCCGGGTGGTGAAGAAGATCATCCAGGTTTGTATCGTATAGAAGTTAATGAAGGACCAGGTTCGGGGGTAAAAATTTTAAACAAGCCGGTTCCACCAGCTTTTAAAGAAAGCATAAGCTATGCTGAACAAAATTTATACTCACGGGCTATGCAACTGGTTGGTGATAAGGACCCAAGGCATCATGAATTTACAGTTCAGCTTCGTTCATTTGATGCTTCTAAATCAGGAGCAAAGTTGGGCGTAGCGGCTTTAATCGCTCTTTGTACTTCTCTTATGAAAAAGAGTGTGCGGGGTGGCCTAATTATTGTAGGCGAAGTTAACCTCGGTGGCTCAATAGAACCAGTTTATAACCCTGTGCAAATAGCGGAAATAGCTGTTGAAAAAGGCGCTACGGCTATCTTAATGCCTGTTAATTGCCGCCGCCAGCTTTTAGACCTCTCTGATGAAATGGCCACCAAGATAGATGTCCAGTACTATTCAGACGCCCAGGATGCGCTCGTGAAGGCTATGGTGGAGTAGGTGGACTAAATTGTTGGGTAGTATATAGTAACGCCATGGCTTAATCATGGAATTATTATTGAACAATAGTTAATAAATTTAAGGAGGTATTAAATTAAATGGAAAGTAAGATTAGAATTAGCTTTGGGAAATTTGAGGTTGAGTATGAAGGTTCAGAAGAATACTTGAAAACTGAGTTTATTAAGATGGTCGAGAGCCTTATTGCTGTAGTGCCAGAGGAAGAGCTTATATTTGAAGATGAAGGTGAGGAAATTCTGCCAGAATCGAAAGATCCTGAAAAGAAAAAGTTAGAGTTAAGCCCTAATAACATTGCGGCTAAAATAAATGTAAAAACAGGGCAAGATTTAATAATGGCAGCATGTGTTTCTCTGCTTTATGTCAAAGGCGCTAACAAGTTTAAACGTAATGATATATTAGCAGAGATGAAGTTGGCAAACAGCTACTATAAGAATACTTATTCTAATAACCTAACCAAGTATCTAAATCAGCTAGTAAAAAATGGAAACTTGATTGAAACTAAAAAAGGTGAATATACTCTACCAGCTGAAAAAAGAAAGGAGTTTGATCAAACCTTTGAGCTATAGCACAAATTTAAGGGATTTGTTAATTGATCCTGAAATAAGCAATAAAGAAAAAATACTTTTACTGTTAATGGATGGTAATTGTGTGCCGAAAGCGGTTTCTGAGATTAAAGAAATTGCTGAAAAATATGGTTTTAGGAACAAAGTATTTTTATCTAACATATCTTCATATCTTAATAGATTAGCTCCAAAAGTTGTAAGAACTGAAAATGGGTGGGAAATAACAAGTAAAGGTATTTTACATCTTCAAAACAAAGGGCTGGTTACTACAAAAATAATAAGAGATCAGCAGCTAACTCTCAGAGAATACATTAATAAAATAGAACATGAAGATGTTCGCTCCTTCTTAGAAGAAGCCATTACTGCATTTGAATGTAAGCTTTATAGATCTTCTGTTGTGCTGTCATGGGTTGGAGCTTTATCACTTATGCAGGAGTTTGTGATAATGAATCATATTGATGATTTTAATAATGCCTTAATTGTACGCAACCCAAGCCAGAAAATAATCAAGAAAAAAGAAGAGTTTTCAAAAATTCATGAATATGACTTCCTGCAAATTTGTTTTGGTGCATCAATTATTGGGAAAAGCACTAAGCAACAATTAGAGCAATGTCTTAAACTAAGAAATGGTTGTGGTCATCCAAATAAATTAACTATAGGTGAGAATATGGTTGCTGCTCATTTAGAATTTTTAATAAATAACATTTTCGCTGTTTTTATATAATTAAAGTCCTAATGTATTTATTGTGAGATCACCGAGGAGCGAAAAACGTGAATAAATATGGTCAATCAGCAATATTGGCTTCTCAGTTACTTGAGCAGGAAGAATGTAGCAGCCCTTCACAAGCATGGGAGAGAGCAACAGAGATAATATTTAGAGAAGGCAGCACTTCATCTCGAAAAAAAGCATGCCCAAGGAATGCATTTCTTGGGTTATGTGAAGGAGGCTACATCAAAACAGTTAAGGCAGGGGTTTATTGTAGATCAACTAAAAACAAGAAATATGCTACAGAAGCAGTGAAGCTGGTAAATGAAGATCCTGATTTAGCATACAAAAAAAAGTTGCTATGGGAAAAGGTTGCTGGTACTAACGTAACTCACAACAATCAGATGGATGTAGTTATAGCTTTGTTTCAGGGAGGTTTAATTCAAAAATTTCATAATAGTGGATATCGATTTAGTAGTATTATACCTCCTGAATTTGATGAAAAATTTGAGGCATGGTTTTTAAATAATAAACATAACCCAGCAGTTGAAAATGAGTATAACAGTTTTATAAATGGGAATTTACCAATCAGCCAAAGGATTTCTAAAGCTTTCGAATTATTATGTGTTTTAATTATGGATAAATACGGATTAAATTATGAAGTTGCTCCTAAAATTAATGATAAAACTCCAGATTTCCTAGTTTTCTGTGCACAGAATAAAATAATAGTTGAAGTATATACAACCATGGAGGTTCATGCACTTATTGAAAGCGAAATGTCGGAGATAATACACAATTATGATGTTATGATAGACGAATGTGTAGTTAAAGACAAGCCATCTGATCAGAATTTAGAATCATACATAAAAAGTGTATTCCCAAGAGATGAAATCTTAGGCTGGTTAAATAGACTAGGGCAAAGTGAAGAATATTATCACGGAAAATTTGAATCAGATGGCCTTGAATTAAGCCTAATAGCCTTCTATAGAGAAGATAGAAAATCTATTATTAGCGATTTTTTTAGTCATGCTCCAAGAACTTCAACAATTTTTCATAATATTGTGAATAAAATAAATAAGTATGATGAGGTCATCCATAAAGAACCATTTGTCATTGTTTTATGCGATGGTACAGATGGAAGTCCACTAGTGTTACCCGATTTGTTTGATGCATTTTTTGGTCCTTATATGAATGGAAGGAAAATGGATTCCACTGAGTCCGTTTTGCATCGAGACAATGCTGATAAAATTAGTGCTGTTATATATTTGACGATAAATAAAAATGACTTAAATGAAAAAGCACTAGTAATTCATAATCCATTTGCGGTCGTTCCTATCAGCAATGATTTGTTCCCCAAAAAATGGAATCAGCTATTCGTTTTTGATAAAAAAGAAAATAAGATCATTATGAAACTGCTAAATGAAGATTTGCTAAAAGATGATTCTATCTTTGACGGCACCTTTTTATATGTAAATAAAAGAAACTATAAACAGTAAGTACCTGTTTAATAATAAAGTAATATGGATTTCCTTTAGTTTGACTTATCGTTTTTTTTCATTTAAATAAAAGCATCACAATGATTTAAAAATACAAAGCAGTACAAAAAAATTTTAATAAGCTTCTGAAATACTTGTTTAAAATGTAAAATAAAGATATAAGTCTGGGGTGTATAATTTGAACAAACTCATTTCTTTAATTCATTCTACCGACACAGTTAACTGGAACGAGCGTTGTAATGAAGCCTTTGCTGAGTTATTCGGTTTGCCTAATGGCCGTTACCCTCAAGCTTCTGAACACACAGTGAGCTTACGCGCACCGGAATTTAAAGACAACAAAGGTGTTACATTTGCTGCTTTAATTGATAAATCGAATCCTGATTCCGGAGCTTATGGTGAAATGAGCTTCGTTATTTTCCCCCATGAAGAAAAGCCGGCAATTATTGCGATGGTGGTAGGTACACAGGGGTTAAGCCCTGATGAGGAAATTTTAGGGCGACCAGGTCACGGGCGTAGAGTGTCAGCAATATGTAACTGGTTAAATAAAAAATATAGTCGTGGAAGAATGGTTGCCTGGTCCAAACAGGATCCAGCCCGGATTGACCTGGACATGCCAAAATCAATCAGAGAACAATTTTCTTACTATGAACAGGTTTTTAAACGCTATGGCAAAGTGATTTATGGTATGTATATTCCAGACGACAATCATAAAGCAACGATAGATGCTCTAAAAGCTTTTTTAGATTTGCTATTTACTGAACGGAATCAGTACCCTTTAACTGCAGCTGTTACTGATGCCAAGAGTATTGAGGCCGAATATTTTAAGCAGATCTTTCCTGATTGTAGTATTAATGAAGCCGGTTCAATGCTTGATCAATATAGATATTTAGTACTACAGGGACCGCCAGGCACTGGTAAGACAAGAATGGCCCTTGAGTTGTTTGAACAGAAATATTTGGGAAATGGCCAACAAATACAGTTTCATCCCAATACTACCTATGAAAATTTTGTCGGTGGTTTAGCTCCGGTTCAGACTGAAGCTGAGGTGGGCTTAAAATTTGCTCCCAAAGCAGGTTTTTTAATGGAAGCAGCAATAGTAGCAAAAGCTGAACCAAACAGGCCTTACCTGTTGGTGATTGATGAAATTAATCGTGCAGATTTAGCCAAGGTTTTAGGGGAAGCAATCTTTTTGCTGGAAGCCCAATCAGAACAGCCACGTCAAATTACCTTGCCCTATGATTTTGGAAAGCCCTATGGAAATAAATTAAGTTTACCGAATAATCTTCATATCCTGGGGACAATGAACAGTTCTGATCGCAGTATTGCTATTGTCGATATTGCAGTGAGGCGCCGATTTGCTTTTCAAAAAATGTGGCCGCAGCAGTCTGTAGTAGAAAAGTATGGTTGCGAACTAATGCAGTTGGCATTTCAAAATTTACTTGCTATATTTGTCGAACATGCAGATGATGAGACTTTAGCTTTAATGCCTGGTCATTCTTATTTTCTTGAAAAAGATTCCCAAAAAGCACTTACTTCTTTATGTGTAAATCTGAAACCATTGTTGGAAGAGTATCTGGAACAAGGCTATGTTACTGCCTTTGCTGATTCGATTCAAGCCTATTTGCAATGGTTGGAGAGCACAGAGGGATGATAAATACAATGTTTTCCCGCCCTGTTGCCTGTTTTGAGGCCGAAGACAACCGGGAAGTAACAATACCGGGTGTTAGTCTAATTATGGGTGAACTGGGGCGTAACCCTGAAAAACAGGCAGCAAGGCTGGCTCACCAGTTTTTAGGACAGAACCGGGGGTCTTTTTACTAACTTCGGCATAGAAGGTAGAGTAAATTACAATGGAGCTAAGGTAGATGTAGTTTTACGTACAGGTGGAAAAGTAGGAGCGATGCCCCTGTTATCGCCAACTAGAGGTAAGCCTGATTACGGTTTAATTATTAAGCCCCGGTTTAGTTGGCAAGGTATAGGTCCAATGCTTAGCGCTATGGGATGGAAGATCTTGCCCGAGCCATTGCCTTTACCGTTGTTGCCCCGTTCTGATCGCAAAATACCACCATGGGTTTTATCAACAACCATTTTATTGCGGTTGCAGCACTTATTAAAACAGCTGGAGCGGCGTTTTGAATTTACCTCAGCCGATTTAAAAGCGCCTAGGGGTATGGTTGATTGGGGCCGCTATGCGACTGTTAATATTCCTCGGGCGGCTTATGATCAAGTCCCGTCTACTTATCCTGATTTGAGGGATGATCGTGAAATTAAAGGGGCAATACACTACACTTTATGGAAGCAACTTAGTGGGTTACAGAGTCAACGCACTGCTGGGGTTGTGGTTTTTGCAATTAATCAAACTTTGTAGAGAACTCCTGGAGCAGGTGCAAGATGTACCAGCACTACGACCGAATCAAAACAAATTAAACAGTTGGATGTTTAGCCGTTTTCATACAGAAGTTTTTAAAAGTGGTATTCAGGCAGTTGAATGGACTATCGATGATCGGGGTTTAGCCGGATTAAGCGATTTGCAAGGGCTGCCATGGATACTTTCTATGGAAGTATTTTTTGAAGCTTGGGTGGAAACAGTGGTTAGTGTGCTTGCACGTAAAAGCGGAGGACAGTTAAAAAGTGGGCGACAACGACAGACAATAACTCCGATTAGCTGGACCCCACCATATAGTGGTTCTCAGCGATACTTGTTGCCTGATATAGTTATCGAACGCGGAAATGAAACAATAATCTTTGATGCAAAATATAAAAGTCATTTTGAAGAATTAGAAACGAGTAGTTGGCATAGGTTGGAGCAAAAAATACGAGAACAACATCGTGCTGATTTGTTGCAAGTGCTCGCATATTCAACTATACCGGAAAGTAAAAAGATTACCTGCTGTTTGGTTTATCCCTGCCGCGCTGACACTTGGCATTCGCTGCTTAGGCGAGAAAGACCTTTTCACAAAGCCTCTGTCAGAGCTGGGAGTCGCCAGGTGGAGTTAATCTTGACAGCTTTTCCGATGGGCCTTGATCCTGAAGAGATTGAACCAGTTGTCGTTCAGGCATTGGGAGGCTAGTTATGTTAAAAAAATCAATCCTTATGATTCTGATCATTATGTTAGCTGTTTGTGGTTGTTCTGCTCCAACTGGTCAGAATTATGATGTTTCGACAACAGTTGATGATACTAGCGAACAGTTGCAAGCAATTGAGCAAGCTGAACAAAGCTTTAAAGCAGTAAGCAACGATAATCAGCAGGATGATCAGCAGGCAGAGGCTCTAAAATGGGTGCCAAACTTTGTAACTGTCAAATATCGTGACACCAGTGTAGATATAGCTGCCCCTTACTTTGAATACCACGACACAACAGGCAGTTCTTTTATCCGTGGAGCCTGGTATGACCAGAATAATCAATATATGGTGATAAATTTAGATGGGGTCTATTACCATTATTGCGCTATGCCTTATTCTGTATGGATGAATTTTAAAAGAGCGGATTCGTACGGCAGATTCTATAATCAGTATATTAAGGGACAATATGATTGCCGGCAGGGTTATGTGCCTGTTTACTGATAGCATCTGGGGTTGCTTTGTTTAATGGTCTTTTTTTGTCAATCAAGCGATAGTAATTTTTCAGAGCCCAAGGTAAACGGTTTTTGCTAGTTAGTTGTAAAGGAGTAAAAATGCAGAGATATTATGAATTTGTTCAGGACAAAGAACGACCGGATATTTGCATTGGCACTGATTACTACCACACCACAGAAGAACTGAACGGTCTTTTCGTAAAGGTTTTTCAGGGTGCAGGTTATGTTGTAGCGGTAAGCAAACCATTTGAATACGCAATTTTGCCCCAGAAGCATTATAAACAAGATAGCAGAGTATTTTCGATAATGGTTGAGGTTAATAGATTTGTTTATATGAATGAAAGCAGTGGGCGATTGAAGAGTGTCTTTGCCATGGTCGCAGGAAAAAGTCACCACTACATGTATAAAAGCAAGTGTAAACTGAGCTGAAAACACCGAGCAAGCCAACATCTAGGAGCAGTACCCTTAATTTTATATGAGGGGGTAATGATTTGCAAGAAGACAATGGGAACAAAACAATTGAACGAAAATTTGTTCGGTTGATTAATAATCCGACGCAAGTAGGCATTTTGACCGGTCGTGAACAACCAAGAAGAAATCGTAAAATGCTCCAAGTCCAATTCTCTACAGGTACAAGATGGGTGCCTGAACAACAGCTTAAAATTATAGAAAATAAGCAGTTGTCACCTTTAGATATGCTGGAATCACAAAAACTTGGTCGCCCAATCGATTTGCGTCGTGCATTGACACATGTTAAACTTTCCGGGCGATTGGCTGATGTGATCTACAGTATGGAAGCAACAAATACTGATTTTTATGCTTACCAGTTCAAGCCAGTGATTAAGGTCCTTGAATCTCCAACGAACGGAATTCTTATTGCAGATGAAGTGGGTTTGGGCAAAACTATTGAAGCCGGGTTGATTTGGACGGAGTTGCGTAGTCGATTTGACATGCGTCGCCTTCTGGTAATTTGTCCGGCTGCACTTCGGGAAAAATGGTGCAGAGAGTTATCTACGAAAATTGGAGTTTATGCTCAGATATGTGATGCAAAGGAAACATTGAAAATATTACAGGATGAAGAAATGAATTCTCGAGGTTTTGCAATTGTAGCAAGCATGCAAGGATTACGCCCTCTACGTGGTTGGGAAGAGGATGATGTGAGAGGCCCAACTGCAGATCTGGCCCGCTTTCTAAGGCAAAAGGAAAATGAGGACCGGTTGGTTGATCTCCTTGTCATAGATGAAGCCCATCATTTACGTAATCCCGAGACACAAACCAATGAGCTAGGGCAGCTCTGTAAGAACGTATCTGATTATACAATCTTGCTTACAGCAACTCCAATCCATAACCGGAATGAAGATCTCTTCTCGTTACTCCGTTTATTAGATCCTGATACTTTTACAAGATCGGAAGTTTTTTCTCAAATTCTTGAAGCAAATGCTCCTTTAATCCAAGCACGTGACCTTGTGTTAAAAACTAATTTTGAAAAGGAAAAGCTATACGAACTATTACATGAGGCGCGGCAGCATTCTTTATTAAGGGATAACCGACAACTTTCAATTATTGAGGAAACAGAAATAAAACCTGAGCAGCTACATCGGCGTGACATAAGAAGCAGGCTAGCTTATAGGCTTGAGACGGTAAACTTATTGGCTCATGTTGTTACTCGTACGAGAAAAAGGGATGTAAAGGAATGGCGGGTAATAAGGGAGCCTATTCTTGAGTTGGTTGATCTTGATCCAGTTGAGGAAAAATTTTATAATTTGGTGAGTGAAGTTGTTATTGAGTATGCACGACAGCGAATGGCAAACGAGAGATTTCTATTAGCTCAGCCTCAAAGACAAATGACAAGTAGTATGGCAGCCTCATTACGTTCTTGGCAGAATAAATTAATAGATCTTGAGATGACCAAGGAAAGCGATGATGATTTAGGTACTGACTCAATGCAAAATGTTTTGGGACCTGTGGTAGGTGAGATAGTAAAACGGTCAAAAAATTACGTAAACCTTGATCATTTAATTGCTGTAGATACTAAATATAAACGACTATGTAAAATATTGAGAGATTATTTGCATGATTACTCTGGTGAAAAAGTAGTTGTTTTTTCTGCTTTCCGAGCGACTCTTGCCTATTTAGCGGAAAGGCTTTCATCAGACGGAATATCATGCATTCAGCTTAAAGGTGGTCAAAGAGAAACAAAAGATGAAATAATTAACTTATTTAGAAAGCCTGAAGGTCCGAACGTATTATTGTCTTCTGAAGTTGGCGGGGAAGGGGTAGATTTGCAGTTTTCACGGGTTGTAATTAATTATGACTTACCGTGGAATCCAATGCGTCTTGAACAACGCATTGGTCGAATTGATCGTTTAGGGCAAAAAGCTAAAATAGTAGTTATCTGGAATATCTTATATGCTGATACTATTGATGCACGTATATATAATCGCTTATATGTAAAACTAGATCTTTGTAGAAAAGCACTTGGCGATTTTGAGGCTATACTCGGCAATAAAATTCGCAAACTTGAAATTGAGCTTCTATCAGGGCAGTTAACGGCAGAGCAGCAGAATCAATTAGTGGATCAAACTGCCCAAGCACTTGAAAACCTCCGCTTAGAAGAACAAAAACTTGAGCAAGATGCAGCAAGTTTAGTTGCATATGGAGATTATATTTTGAATCAAGTTCAGGCTGCAAGAGAGCTACATCGATGGATTAGTGGTGGAGATATATTGAGGTACGTTTCCGATTACCTTCGGCTTTATTATTCTGGTTGTGAACTGCATCAGATAGAAGCCGGATCTATGATTGTTGAATTAGAGTTGTCCAATAAGGCCAAGTTTGATCTGGCTGAATATATAAAAGAACACCGGATATCTTATCATACCAAGTTGGCTAATGCAACACGGCCAGTCCGGTGCCTTTTTGAAAACCGGGTTACAGGTCCCCAAAGAAGAACTGAAGAAATAATATCACAGTTCCATCCCCTGGTGCGTATGATCAGCTTCAATATAACTAACGGTGAGGAACAACTAACACCGGCGGTGGCCTTAACTTTAAATAAAGATGAAATTGAAATTGCAATTCCTCAGGGAATATATATTTTGGCTGTATCTTTATGGTCTTTTCGTGGTTTGCAGGATACTGAAAAATTGGCTTATGCAGCTGCTTTATTTGAAAATCCTGATCTAGTAATAGATCCTGATGATGCAGAAAGACTTGCAATTGCCTCCATTGTGTTTGGTCAGGATTGGCTGGAAGCACGTAATAGTATTGATCTTGAGCATGCGTATTACGTAGCCAACGATTTTTTATTTTATATGTTAAATCGTGACTATGAAAACTATTTGCGTGAACTCGAGGCAAGGAATGAAGACCGTGCGGACATTCAACTTCAAACATTAAATCAACATTTACGAAAACAAAATGAAAATCTGCAAGAAATATTACTTAAACACCAAATGGCTGGTCGTGAGACCCTGGTGAAAGCCACGGAGGGGCGAATTCGAGCTTTAAAGAATCGTGTTGAACAGCAGCGATTAAAAATAGAAAACAGAAGGACTGTTCAATCAGAGGACCGCGAAATTGCGTTGGCTGTTATCCGGATCAAATAAATTATTAGGGAGGCTATGATGTTTTTCTTTAAAAAGAATCCGAGAAAACCAGTAGGCAACCGGAAGGTTAGTATAACAGATTCTATTTGTGACGAATATATTTTACAGTACAATAACCCAGGGCAAAATGGGGAATGTGAATTGAATATTGGCCTTGATTTTGGGACATCTTCTTCAAAAATGGTTATCCAGGCACCAGATCTTCCCGGTCAGCCCAGTTATGCAATTAATTTTGGGGAATATTCCTCTGAAGTGTCTCCATATCTTCAACCAACTATATTGTGGTTATCGGCTGATGGTGTATGTTATTTAGATCATCATGATAATACGAAAAAAATAAGAAACATTAAACTCAAATTATTTCTAGACAACGATGAATGTAACGGTGGTTCTGCTTCAGTTTCACAAAATGATAACATCGAGGCATTGGCAGCTTGTTATCTTGCACTGGTGCTTCGTTACAGTCGACGGTGGTTCCTAGAAACAAAACAAGATTTATTATGTCATTTTGAAAGATTTATTTGGAATTTTAACATGGGGGTGCCGTCACCATGTATTGAAGATAATGAAGAAAACAGGATATTTCGAAGGGTAGGAAAGGTCGCATGGAAGCTGTCTACACTAAAAGAGTCACAAATTACGATAACCCAAGCTGGAATCGAACTTAGTCAAGTAAATGACCCGGAATACTGGGATAACGATGAAGATTTTTCTTGTGACTTTGAAATAATTCCTGAGGTTGCTGCTGGTGCGATTGGCTATGCACTTTCAGATCTTAGGCAGAATGGATTACATATAATGATTGATATTGGTGCTTCCACATTAGATGTATGTAGCTTTAAACTTGATAAAAAAGAAGGAAGTAATCGTTACAGCCTCTTCTTATCAGATGTCCAGTATTTAGGAACAATTGGATTATACGACAGTTTAATTAACGAACCAAGAAATGTTTATGAAAAACATGCGATTACATTATCTGCTACACATGACCCAATGACTCCGATTCCAAAAGAAGCTAATCATTATTTGTTACCTAAAGAGGAAATAGTGGCAGCACTTAAGGAAGTACAGGAGAGCTACAAAAAGGAATTTCTTACTACGATACGAAGAGTAATCAATCAAACCAGACTTCGTCGTGATCCAAATGCTACCGTATGGCGTAATGGTAGGCTTCCGGTTATCTTGATCGGTGGTGGATGTAAAATGGAATTTTTATATAAAGCAGTTGAAGAACTGGATGATTGGTTGAAGGGTCTTGTTAGAAATGATGGAATTCGATTTTTATCACCACCCATTCCGGAACAGCTTGTTGATTCAGAAGAGTACGCAGATGATTACCATTACTTAGCTGTTTCATGGGGGTTAAGTCATCGACCACTTGATGTGGGCGATATTATCCCGGCAGACCATATTCCTGATGTTGAGCGCCCTCGACCTATTAATTGGCGAAGCCGTTATGTTGGCAAGGAGCTGGTATAAGGTTGTGAGGAAGGAAACAATTATTAAGTAATATGTTTTTACAAATCTTAATAATTTTTTTACTGCAATAAATTAAGCCATGGGTAAAGCTGTATTTTTACAGATGTTAATAATAAACAAAAATTTTTAAACTAGTGATATTGTGTTGTAATGTTGAGGTCGTTTCGAGAAAACTGTTAAAGGAAAAAGGATATTAGGATGTGTTATTTCGGCCCACCTGAATTATTAGATGAAGTCGTTATTGATGAGGCAAAATTGTATTCAATATTTAAGATAACTAATGATAATCGATATTAAATAAGTGGAAGATTATTTTTTTTGAGGGGATGATTTTTTGCCTATATACCCTACTAAACTTCCCACAAGTATGAGAAATGATCCAAAAAAAACCGCGGAACTTATGCTCTATGACTATTTCAAAGAAAACCTTTCCCCCGATGATGCTGCCATATACAGTGTAGATCGGATTTGCAATTTCAGAAGGCAAAATCTTAATGAACTGATCGATCCTCACACAAACAGTGCGGTTAACTCTACTGATTATCCTGTGGGTGAAACTGATTTTATCCTTGTGACCCTGCCTGGACTTCTTGTTTTGGAGGTTAAAGGCGGGAGGGTATTTATTGAAGAAGGAACTTGGTACAGTAAAGATAACAATGGTAATGTCAATGATATTGAGAATCCGCTGAAACAGGCACGGAAGAACATGTATGCGGTGATCAGTACCCTGAAGAACTGCAGAGAGTTTTACAACCGGTTTATCCCTATCGGTTACGCTGCTGTTATGCCCCGCACTACAAAGTGGGATGGAGAAATTGTTGATCAGAGATTGCTTCTTTTTCAGGAGCAGTGTGGCGATATGTTGTTGTTCAAGCTGAAAGAGGTTATTGGCTACTGGCGGAAGCTGTGGAGTGATCAGGGGAAACTGGTTGAAAATATTGATCAAAAAGATATAGCACTGGTTGTTTCAAAATTTGCTCCAACTGTGGAGATCAAGAAAAAGCCATTAAGGAAAAAGATCGAACAATTTAAGGATGTAGTCTTGACTCTTACTGAAAACCAGTTTGAAATATTGAAAAGCCTGGGTGGTAACCGGAAAGCCGTGATTACTGGTGGGGCTGGCACGGGCAAAACCCTGCTGGCAATGGAAAAAGCAAAGCAGGTTGCCGGGCAGGGGCAAGAACATTGTTTACCTGCCCGAACCGGCTGCTTTCGGAATATGTAAAAAGTCAGCTGCAGGATGTGGATAATCTTGAGGTGATGAACTTTCACGAGCTCTGCTTCAACTGGGGAGTGAAGGCCGGCATTGAGGGTTTGATCGATCCCGACGGGCCTGACAGGCGCATGGTGCCGGCGGATTATTACAAAAAGATCCTGCCCGAAACTTTGGTTGACGCATCAGGAATCCTTGAAGAGCGCTTTGAGGCGGTCATTGTCGATGAGGCCCAGGAGATGGAAGATATCTACTGGACTGCTTTGCAGTATTGCCTTGTGGAAGAGGATCCTATCTTCTATATTTTTTGCGATCCCGATCAGTCCATCTGGCACCTGGAGAACTGCCTGCCCTTTAATGAACCAACATACCATCTCAGTAAAAATTTAAGAAACAGCAGAGAAATATTCGAAGCCCTCAAGCAGTTGAGTGAAGATACTGATTATCAGAACGGCTGCGACAATGAGGGTGAATTTAAATTAATTAAGCATAAAACTGAAGAAGACTTGGTAGAAAAATTAGGGAAATTACTTTCTGAACTGATTGGCCGGGGTTATTCAGCAAAAGATATAGCAATTGTTACAGGCAAAAGTCTTGATGCCAGCATACTGGCAGGTCTGCATAAGGTAAACGGCTTTGATCTCACCCAGGATCTTTACGATACTGCAGACAAAGTGCTTTTCTCTAGTGCCCGTAGGTTCAGGGGTATGGAAGCAACTGTGGTTATTATGATTGAAGTAGATTATATTGTCGAATTGGATAAGTTGAAGGAAGAACTTGGGAGCAGATTTACATATGAGGATGATAAAGATACACTTTTTAGGATTGCCAGAGAGACCTTATTAATCGGAATGAGCAGGGCTCAGCACGGTCTTTACATAATAACAGATGACAAAACAGCAAAGCGACTAAAGGAGATGAGTATTGAATAAAAGTAAATTACGGCTACATAATATTTTCCCATGGCAGGTGAATTTTAAGTGAGCTTAACTATCCCCGCAGCATTGAAAGCGGTTGAATCGGCCAAGGATGCGCTGCTGGCTTTGGCAGAATGGAAGAGGAAAAACAGGGGCAATGCCAGGGCATTAATTCTTGAAATCGAAGATAATTATCGTTACCTGAGAATGGTCGCTTTTGACGAGGTTGCCCTGAATGATATTGTGGATAGCCTGTCGGTTGATGAATACAAAAGGCTAGTAAGGGAAGGGTTCGATATTAATCAACTTAAGAAAAAGAAAATTAAGGACGATCCTTCTTTTAAAAACAGTCAGTTCTACAGCTGGGTGGGCAAGAGCACTGAAGAGCTGGTCGATTCTATCTACAGCAAGATAGCTAATCTAAAGATTCTATATCCCCATAATAAAGCTAACAAAAAGTACCGCTGGGGTGTGCGTATAAACGCTACAATAAAAGTGATCCAGTTTTAAGCGAAACGCCAGAAAAAAAGTGATCCACTTCCAAAAATAACCTGTATAGTCATAAGAGTGAACAAAATTGACTAGACAGGGGTGAG
>JAXHVH010000015.1:0-50397 GCA_034189085.1 Bacillota bacterium
AGTTCACCACGACCGTATAAATGTCGGCATGGCCTGCGGAATTCGCGCAGCTGTGCGAATACTGGCTGGAAAAGTTCCACACAGCGTACCAAGCTATCAAGTTATTGTTCAAGACGGCGCCTCCTGCTATAATATTGGCAGGAGGCACTTTTATGGAGAGAAGACGTATCGAATTTCCCGGTGCTTTTTATCACGTTACTCAGCGCGGGAATAACCGGGAGAATATTTTTCGTAAACCGGGGGACAAGAAATACTACCTCAAAAAATTATCCGACCTGAAGGATAAATTTGATTTCCGACTCCTGGGCTTTGTCCTGATGGACAATCATTACCACCTGTTGCTGCAGGCAGGGAAAGATCCGCTCCATAAAATTATCTTTCGCCAGAATATGTATTACAGCCGCTATTTTAACAGGACTCACAATCGTTCGGGGCACCTTTATGGAGGGCGCTACAAGGCAGCATTGATCCAGGATGATCGTTATCTTTTTGCGGTGCTGCGATATATTCACTGGAACCCCGTGCGGGCGGGTATCTGCCGGCACCCGGAAGAATATAAGTGGAGCAGTGAGCTATTTTATCGTCGTAACGATTCAGGATTTGTCGATATTGATTTTATACTTAACATAATAAGTGCCAACCGGAAAACAGCTCTGGCTGGATATATTGCCCAGATGAAGGTTGAGGAAGATACAGACTTTGCGAAGGCGAAATATATTGGCGACCGTGATTTTATTGACGAGGTTGATCCAAATCGAAATAAAAAAAAGAAGAAACGGACTGAAAGAAAACCACTTGACGATATCCTGTGGGAAACAGTAATTGATGAGAATGATTTTCTGTTAATTAAAACGGGATCAAGGAAAAGACGCCTTGTCCCTTATAAAAAAGAGTATATTCAAAAGGCTGTGGAACAGGGCTACAGCTATCATGAAATCGGACAAAATATAAAGTTAACAGCTTCCGCTGTGGGTTTGTACCGTTGAAACTTATTTCTCGCTGCATGTTTGCATGTTTGAAGGAATAACTTGATAACTTGGTACGCAGTGTATAAAAGGCTCGGCCTCCTGTTACATGTTTTGAAATATTTCGTACATGGGCGAAAGGACGGAATAAACCAGGGCTCCAACAAAAATACTGACCAGCAGTAAGAGAAAGGGCTCCAGGATTGAGCTCAAGCGGCCGATGAGATAATCAGTATCCCTTTCGTAAAAAGCGGCGGCCTGGCCGAGGGTATATTCCAGGGTGCCGCTTTTTTCACCGATCCGGACCATTTCAACAAGCAGGGGGGGGAATATTCCGCTGTGTTCCATCGGTTCGGCGATGGTTTCGCCGTTCTGCAGGGCTTTCTGCAGATCTCCAAGGGCCCGTGTCACAGCCCTGTTGCCGATTACTTTGTCGGCCAGTTGAAGGGATTGATGCAGGGAAAGGCCGCCTCCAAGGAGGGTGCCCAGAGTAAGGGCGAAGCGGGAAGCCATGGTTTGGGTATAGATGCGGCCATATAGCGGAAAACGCAGGCGCAGGCGATCAAATAAGAGGCGGAAATTATCTTTTTTCATCAGCAATGCCATGGCAACAAGCAGTGCGGGAACGGTAAGCAGTAACAGCGGCCAGAAGGATTTGATGATCTGGGTGCTGCTCAGCAACAGGCGGTTGAACCAGGGCATCTCCATGCCGAATGATTGAAAAATTGAGGAAAACTGGGGCAGGACAAAAAAGATCATCACCAGCACGACAACGCAGGCAATAGCCAGAACGAAAATGGGATAGGCGCAGGCAGAACGGATTTTTTCTTCCAGGTAGTGCTGTTTTTCGTAGTAATCGGCCAGCCGGGACAGGATCTTATCGAGTATGCCGGTTGCTTCACCTGCGGCGACCATACTGGTTAGCAGGGGAGGGAAAGGGTTCTCTCTGCCATGAAGGGAATCGGCAAGGGTGCGGCCGTCTTCCAGGTTGTGCACCGCTTCTTCCAAATGCCGGCGCAAAGCACGGTTTTCGAGACGGGCGGCAAGGACACGCAGGGAGGGAAGAACCGGGATCCCCGCTTTGAGCATGGTGGAAAGCTGGCGGCAAAAGATCATCAGGTCACGGCTGCTGCAGTCCCGCAGGCCGAGAATACGCAGGGCGCGGGTTAGCCTTCCTGTAATGGGCAGAGTGATCTCCCTTTTCTCCCGCAGCTTAAGGGCAATCAGACCACGGGAAAGCAGGTGGAAAAGAGCTTCTTTCCGATCAGCCCCGTAGCAGCAGCCCCTGACGGTTTTTCCTGTCCTGGTTTTGGCGATGTAGTTAAATTGCGGGGACAATACTATCACTCCCCTCCGGGTTTTCTTCCTCAAGGGTTTCTGCTGTTTTATCTTCGGGGTTGGTAAACACCAGCCTGAAGGTTAGGTTTATGGATGAGCGGTCGCCATCACCGGACGACCAGGTCAGATCTTCGCAAATTAAGAGGCGGCGAAAAGTTTCCATATTTTCCAGCATACGCAGTATTTCGAACCTGTTTCCTTCCAGCGCTAAATCGATTTTTACTGTGCAGTGTTCTTCTTTACAGTCCAGCGAACCGATCTGCATTGAATTGATGGTTATTGATTTGCTGTTTAGCAATTCCTCGAGCTCGGAAAGAACCTGCGGCAGGTCCTGCGGATCGGGTATGGCTTCCTGGAGGCGGCTTTTTTCCAGAGAAAGTGTCTTTTGAAAAGAGGGATTGTTTTCTTCGCAGGCCATGGTGTTTTTAAGAAAAGTAATTTCTTCAGCCAGCTTTTCTTTATTTTCTGACAAAGCGGCAATTTCCTGCCAGTAGAGGCCAGCAATATGCGGCCAGGAAAGGGCAGCGAGGATGGCCAAAAGTAAGATCATCACGACTAAAAATAATTTTCCAGTAGTTTTACCGGCCCGGTTCTTCAACTTCGTCCATCTCCTTTCTGCAGCCATCGACTGTGGCAAGAATGTCGAAACGGCAGCCCTCATTTTCGGCAAAGGCCATTCCTGAAAACTCTGCACTGTCTATAGTAATATGGGCAAGCAGATTCTGGCGGTATTCAACGGTCTTATTGATGTCCGGGGCAGTCCCCTGAATTTCGATTACTCCGTCCGCCCCAATTTTTATTTCTTCAATCGCCAGGCCGGTAGAGGAGGCAGCAAAGATGGTTCTTAAAATCTCGGCCCGGGAGAAACGGCCGACGCTCAGCTTTTCTTCCAGGGCCGAACGGAAAGCAATGGCTTCTCTCATTTCTTTTACAGCAATAAAGGGCCCTGCTGTTGTTCTCAGGGTGGTTGCTTCATCCTCCAGGGCAGCCAATTCTTGTTCCTGCCAGCTGCGGTAAAGATCCAAACCGCCCCAGCCGGCCAGTAAAACTACAACTACGCAGAGAAGGCAGAAAATCTGCCCACTTCTTGTGGCGGTAATGGATCTTCTTTTCTTGTGAAACGGGGGACGCAGGTCAATATCTCTATTCAAATCAACCACCCCCTGAAGGCGAGGCCCAGGGCGGTGGAAAACAAACAGTTCCTTTTCTTTACCCTGGTGGAAAGTTCCCCGTTCCGGCAGGGTATGCCGGCGAAGGAGTCTAAAATACGGGTTGGCAGGGCAGTCATATTCCGCAGGTAAGCAGAGATCCCCGGGATTACTGCCCCGCCTCCGCAGAGCCACAGCAGGGGCCGTTCGTTATCCTGGAAATTAAAACGATCACTCTGATCGCTCCAGTAGGTAAAGGACTGAATGATCTGGACGGCCAGCTCTTCAGCCGGGGTCAGCAGGCCCCGCTCAGCAAGGGATGCGCTGCTGAAAAAAATATTTTCCACACGGCTGCCCATGGTTTTAGCTTTTTCTGCAGCGGCATGAAGGAAATCTTTAAAACCTGTTTTGAAATAACGATAATAGTGAAGGGAGCCTTCACTTGTGACGAGGAATGACGTACCGGCGGCGCCAATATCGGCCAGAAGCTGCAGGTTGTTTTTGTCAGCTGGATTCATATTGGCCGGGCGGTTGAAATTTAGAAAGCGCAACAGGGAAAATGGCCCTATTTCAAGGGCTGCAGCCTGAAACCCGGCTCTTTCAACAGCGGTGGTATAAGAAACAGCACAGTCCAGGGGAGCGGCGGCTAAATAATAATCGCATTCTGTATTGTTGTGGTAATTGTTATTTTCGGCGATACAGTAGTCAAAAACGAGTTCTTCACAGGGGAGGGGAAAATATTTTTCCACGGCCAGACGCATGGCGCTTTTCATTTCCGAGCGTTTCATGGGAGGCATTTTAAGCCGGCGCAGGTAAAAAACAGGGGAATTCAGACTGAGATTAATTTTCCGGCCAAACCAGCGGTCATTCTTTTTCAATCCGGCCAGGAGGGAAGAAATCAGTTCGGGATCTGTTACTGCACCATTGTTGACTGACTGCGGCGGTGTCTTCAGCAGGGCGGCATTGTTGACGGCAATCCGCCCGCTGGTCAACTTCAACTGGATCATTTTGATTGCTCCGCTTCCAATATCCAAACCGATGGGTGAATAGCGCCCCCGGCTCTTGAAAGTAACACTTGTTTTGTCTTTTTTTGCCTCTTTTATGGCCATTGTTTCTATGCTCCTTCCTTTGAAATGTTGATGGGTAAAGTTAAAATTTAACGATGAATAATCAATAACGTTGCCATTCCGTGATCAGCAATTTGCCGTCGGGCGCACGGGTGACCTTGATTGACAGGAGGCAGCTGCAGTCTTCATAGCTGCCGCTGGAGGTAATCTCCCGGGTCAGGGGATCGCTTGCGGTGATGGTTACCCGGTAAGTCCCGCCGCCGAGGGAACCCTCGAAAAGACCTTCACAGGAAAAATCCTGGCTCAGGGCGGCAAGGCCTGCTGTCAGGCCCGCTTCGGCAAGGTAATACTTCTGTAAATCCTGGGCCTGGTAGTTTGTAATCAGCTGCTCGTTAAGGGCAAAGTTGATCATGGCCCCGCCGATAATGACAAGCACCCCGGTAAATAGGAGTACCAGAACAAGGGCCATCCCTTTTTCGTTGGAATAAAAATTATATTTACCGGCCATATTGAACATCCTCCCTTTATTCCAGGGGTTGTGAATAAGTATTGCGTGGCCTGATGCTGCTGGAGAGCCTCACAGAGCCCTCTCCAGATCCAGCCGTCAGGGTGATGGCAATGAGGTTTCCCCGGGTGGCAAACGAGAGTTCTTCAATCCCCAGGGCTACCTTGTTGTGAAAATAACCGATGCTGCCCGACGGGTATGATTCCCAGACCAGCTCGTTGTTAAGCAGGCGGAAACGCATCGTCCTGCTGTCACCGGGAATGTGAAAGCGGATCTCGCTGTTCTCATTATGCAGGCTGAACTCTTCGGCTTTTTGCAGTTCGCGGATCATCGTATCCATGGCGATCCTGGCGCTCTGCTGTATTTCGGTTTGATCGATTCCCCGCTGCCAGCTTTGCAGCCCGAAGAGGTAAAATGAATAAAGGGTTGTCAGAACCATACTGAGCAGAGCCAGGGTTACAATCACTTCGATGAGAGTGAAACCTTTTTCAGTTGTTTCCGACTTTGACAATTTTTTACCTTCTCCTCAGGGAGCCATAAGATAGCAGTAAAGGGTTTCCTGTTGTTCTCTACCGCGCAGTTCCCAGCTGACAGTAACCTCCACCATCAAGACCTGCGGCTGGAAGGGCGGATCGGTGCCCCATTCAAGCTGAAGAGGCGAAACATCTGTCTTCCGCTGGAAACCGGGGTAGCCCTGGATTTCATTTTCAATGGTAGGAAAACTTTCTGCTGGCAAATAAAAGGGAATAACTTCGCCGCAGCCTGCTGATCGCAGATCCTCGATCCGCTCGCGGCAGAGATTAAGGGCAGTGCTCCGGCAGCGGGCACCGGCGATCCAGGAGGAACTGCCCACAAAAAGAGCCAGTACCGGCACGGCAATCACGCCCAGCAGGGTTACGGCGATGAGCAGTTCAACCAGAGTGTATCCATCTCTGGCAGGCAATATTGATTTGATCACAGCACTCTCCTCCTGTGATTGAATCAAAGATTAACAGTTTAAATTTCAGTTAGAGTTTAAAACAGAAGGTTTATATACCATTCCCAGATCCGGTCGCCCCAGAAAACCTGAAAGAAGGTTGCCAGGGCAAGGTATGGAGCGAAGGGAAGGGCGTCTTTACGACCCACACGGCCCAAAATCATGAAGGTGATTCCTACCAGTGCGCCGAAGATAAAGCCGAGTAGCAAAACAACGGCGGTCCCCCGCAGGCCTACATAAAAACCGATCAGGGCCATCAGTTTCATGTCGCCGGCGCCCATCCCTCCGCGGCTAACCAGGATTATTACTAATATGATTGCTGATCCTACCACTGCTCCCAGGATTGCATCGACAAAAGAAGTGCCCAATATCGCCCTGCCGGACCAGCTGAAGTACCGGGCAGCGGCGGATATAAGAAAAAAAACCAGGCCAGCAGCGAGGCCGGTACCGATAATGGTATTTGGCACGATACGGTGCTGGAGGTCGATCAGGGCTGTTCCGAGAAGGATAAAAAGTAGTGTCAGGTAATAAAATGCGTCAATAGTCAGCCTGAAATTGATAAAGACAGCCAGAAACAGGCAACCCACCGCCATCTCCACCAGGGGATAGCGGAGGCTGATCTTTTCCCCGCAATGGCGGCAGCGCCCCTTCAGCAGCAGATAGCCGAGCAGGGGAATCAATTCCACCACTCCAAGCTGCTTCCCGCAGGAGGGGCAGCTTGAAGGAGGAGCAATAAGGGATTGCCCAAGGGGAAGGCGGTAGATCACCACGTTGAGAAAACTGCCAAAACAAAGACCCAGCAGAAAAACCAGGATGTAAACTGCTGTTTCACTCCAGCCCATTTCAGTAAACGCCTCTTTCTTTTCAATGTTCCAGGTAAAAAAGCAGCACGAAGATTATTTATTCGACATGAGAAAAAAAAATTCCTTCCTTCAGCCGGGCTGAAATGGAAGGGAATTGCAAACCGAAGATGGAGGAGTGTATTAAAAATGGCAATAATTTAACTTCCTGTCTGATTTTTTAATGCCGATCCATGTTTTCGATTAAAAAACACTGTGCTATAATAATGCATATTCCAGCAGAAATATGGTGAACAGACCTTGCTAATTAACGGACAGACCAGACTGTATATTTTAATAGGCAACCCTGTTGCTCATTCCCTCTCTCCACTTCTTTACAATGCCGGTTTTGCTGCCTGCAGGATGAATTCTATTTATGTTGCCTGTTCTGTAGAGTCCGAACAGGTTGGCGAAGCGATTGATGGAATGAGGGCGCTCAACATTGCCGGGGCCAATGTGACCAGCCCTCACAAGGAAGTGGTGATGGCTTACCTTGATCAAGTCAGCAGTGAAGCGACCCTGGTCCGTTCAGTTAATACAATTATTAACCGAGACGGGAAACTGATTGGTGAAACTACCGACGGCCGCGGTTTGCTTGCCAATCTTGGCGAGCAGGTCCCGTCTGTTAAAGCGGGTGACCCCGTTTTGTTAATCGGTGCGGGCGGAGCAGCCCGGGCGGTTGCCTTTGCCCTGGTGCAAAATGGATTCCATGAGCTATATATTGCCAACAGGACCATTGAGAGAGGTCGGGCCCTGGCCGATATTCTGCAGCGCTCCGTGCCTGAAACGCATTGCCGGGTGATTGGCCTCGGGCAAGAAGAACTGCGATGTGCTTTTGCTGCCTGCCGCCTGACAGTATACTGCCTGACTGTTGATCCTGAACCAGTGAAAGAGGTGCTTCAGGATCCTGA
This sequence comes from Bacillota bacterium, assembly GCA_034189085.1. Classification (GTDB taxonomy): domain Bacteria; phylum Bacillota; class Dethiobacteria; order DTU022; family DTU022; genus M55B129. The sequence continues at coordinate 7,750 of JAXHVH010000015.1, forward strand.
TTTATCGCTGGCGGAGAAAGTGTTTTACGATCTCCGTTACAGCCCGGCTGTTTCTGAAACGGCCACTCTTTTTCAGGAACGCGGGGGTACTGCATTAAACGGACGGGGGATGCTATATCACCAGGCAGTTCTGGCCTTTGAACTTTTTACCAAACAAAAGGCACCTGCCTCTGAAATGCTGAAAGCTTACCGGAAAGCACATGAAAGGGAGATCTGAAGTGAAGAGATTTAGCCGTCGTCGGCTCGAAGCAGTTCTCCTGGAGCGAGGACTGGTCGACCGCGTTACACTGGAAAAAATCGTTGCCTGGCAGAAAAATAACGGACAAAGAACAGCCAGGCTGCTGGTTGAAAAAGGGCTGCTGAGCGAAGAAGAAATTTTAGTATTAATGGAAGAGGAATTGAATATTCCCCGGGTTGATTTTGACGCCTTTTCAATTGATCAGAGCATTACTGGTATGATCCCGGCCGAGATGGCCAAACGCCACCTGGTCATGCCGGTTGAGCATAAAGGAGAAACTCTTCTCCTGGCCATGGTCGATCCCTTCGATTTGTCAGCCATTGATGATATAAGTATGATTACTGGTTTGAAAATACAGCCTGCTGCTGCCCGGGAATCGGTTATTAGGCACATGATTGCCCAGTTTTACGGGCTACCGGGGAGTTCATCTGCCAGGGAAGGTAAAGAAGAGGCCGTCCGTGAGCCCGAATCCAGCGGGTATTCTCAGAATGAGGGAGAAGAAGAGGCCCCCGTGGTGAGGATGGTTAATACTCTTATCGAACGGGCTGTTGAAGAAGGGGCCAGCGACATTCATCTCGAACCGGACGGGGGCAAATTGCGGCTGCGGCTGCGCTTAGATGGAGTGCTGCATGATCTGACCCCGCCACCGCTGCAGCTCGGGACCAAAATAATCTCCAGGGTCAAGATCATGGCCAACCTCGATATCGCGGAAAAAAGGCTTCCCCAGGACGGGCACATTCAATGGCGGGGCCGAAAGCGGGGCATCAATATGCGGGTCTCCACTCTGCCCACGGTCAGCGGGGAAAAGATCGTCATACGCCTCCTGGAGAGAGATAAAATTATTCTTCCTCTGGGAAATCTTGGTTTTACCAGTGATCATTACAGTGCCTTGCAAAGTTTGCTGCTTAACCGACACGGCCTGATCCTGGTTACCGGACCAACTGGCTGCGGAAAAACTACTACTCTATACTCGGCTTTGCATTACCTCAATCGCCCGGAGGTCAATATAATAACGGTCGAGGATCCTGTTGAATACAGGCTGCAGGGTATCAACCAGGTTCAGGTCAACCGCAGGATAAACCGCACTTTTGCCAATGCTCTTCGCTCTATACTGCGTCAGGATCCCAATATCATCATGGTTGGTGAAATACGGGATCTGGAAACAGCCAGAATGACCACCCAGGCGGCCTTGACCGGGCATTTGGTTTTGAGCACTTTGCACACGAATCATGCCGCCGGTGCTGTAACCCGTTTGATCGACATGGGACTTGAAGAATACATGATCACGGCTTCTCTGCTCGGGGTCATTGCCCAGCGGCTGGTGAGAAAGGTCTGCCCGCACTGCCGTGAAGAGTATACTCCCCACGAAGATGAAAAGAGATTCTTCCGCCACTTTTTCGGCGAAGAGGCCCCGCCTTTACTGGTACGGGGCCGGGGATGCCGCTATTGCAACAGGACCGGTTACCGCGGACGCACTTCAATCCAGGAAATCCTTGTTTTAAACCGGGATCTGCGGCAACTGATTCTCGATGGGGCCACGGCTGAAATTTTGCGGCAGAAAGCAGTGACCGGAGGGATGCGATCCCTGGTTATGGATGGAAGACGGGCGATTAAAGAAGGGATCACCACCGCTGATGAAATTGTCCGGGCTACGTTCAGCAGCATTTTTGAAACAGGTGGCAGGACTTTGGATGAAACTGTAGCCTATCTTTCCCGTAAGAAAACAGGGGTAGCTGAACAGTAACGGGCAGCTGGAAAACTGGAGGAGGGCATTACTGAATTGGGGTAAGATTAAAAAAAGAAGCGGCTTTTACCTTCGTTGAGCTGCTCTGTGTGTTGACTCTGCTGGGGTTGATCGTGGCCATCGCCGCTCCGGCAGTAGGCACGACAATGGACAAATATGAACTCGAAGCAGCTGTGCGAAATCTGGCTATGGACATGCGCAAGTCGCAGCAGAAAGCGATCACCAGCGGTAACGTCCAGCGTATCGAATTTAGGACCAGTGTTGCCGATTACCGGCTTAAAGATGCGGTCACCGGCGAACAGGTAACCGTTAAGCTGCCGGAAGGGATCAATTACAGTGCAGTTAATTTCCCCCGGGACAGCAGCGGTTACCAGGTGCTTCACTTTACGCGCAGTGGCGCGCCGAGCCGTGGAGGAACCGTTTCCCTGATTGACAAGCATGGCAGGGAGCTTCATGTGATCATTACACCGGCCACAGGAAGGGTGAGGGTTTCCGAAACATTGCCCTAAAATATCTCACAGGGAGAACAGGGATGAACAAAAGCCTTGATCAATTCGACAGGAACATTATTCTGGCAGGATTCATGGCTACCGGGAAAAGTGCCGTGGGCAAAGAACTGGCACGACGCCTGAATAGGACCCTCATTGATACCGACAGCCTCATTGAAGAGATGTGCGGCATGACGGTGGCAGAAATATTTGCCCGGCAGGGTGAAGAATATTTCAGGGAGCGGGAAAGTGAAGCTGTCGTCATGTTAGACAATTATCCGGCAGGTTCCCTGGTGGTTTCCACGGGCGGTGGAATTCTGCTGCGCAGGGAGAACCGGCACCGGCTCAAACAGAAGGGTTTGCTCGTTTTACTCAGCGCATCGCCGCAGGAAATATTGCGGCGAGCTCTTAAAGAGGGTGGTCGGCCGCTGCTGGAGGGCTCCGATCCGGAAGGGAAAATCAAGGAACTGCTAACCAAAAGGAAGAATATTTACAGCGGAGCTGCCGTTGAAGTGGATACCACCGGGCGTACCGTCTCCGAGGTAGCCAACGAAATAGTGAATGCACTGGAACGGCTTTAAAATAGATATTTTATTCCAGTAAAAAAGTAAAAAAGGATTTCGGCACCGTGGATGGAAGTTAAAAGAAACCATATTTAGCGGGGAGGTTTAACTTTTGGCGATCAGAAAAGTCCTGGTTTTACATGGACCGAATCTAAACTTGCTGGGCAGCCGGGAACCTGAAATTTATGGCAGGGAAACCCTGGAGGAAATAGACAGCCGGCTTGTGGAACGCGGCCGGGAACTGGGGCTTACAGTCCAATCCTTTCAGTCCAATGATGAAGGGACACTGATCGATCAGATCCAGGAAGCAGCTGGAAATTTTGAAGGTATATTGATCAACCCCGCTGCCCTGACCCATTACAGCTATGCTCTGCGGGATGCCCTGGTAGCTGCAGGCTTGCCCCTGGTCGAGGTTCATTTAAGCAATATCCATGCCCGGGAACCTTTCAGGCGCCGCTCTGTTATTTCCCCCATTGCGGACGGGGTGATCTGTGGACTTGGATCAACTGGTTACCTGCTGGGGCTGGAAGCGCTGTATCAGTTAATAGGAGAAAGGGCAGGAAGATAATAGCAATGGATGAGAATAGGCCGGAAAAATTGAGGCCACTTTTACGGCAACATGATGTTGACGCTGTGATAATTAGCAATTCCGCCAACCTTCGTTATATAAGCGGATTTGATGGAACAACTGCAATCCTGCTGATCGGGGCAAAGGATGCTTGTCTGATCACCGATTTTCGCTACACCGAGCAGGCAGCTGCACAGGCTGTCGGTTTCACCATCCACCGTCAGGAAGGGGATCTTTACCGGACGATGGCCGATCTGATTGAAGAAAAAGGCTGGCGTCGGGTTGCATTTGAAGCAAAGCATGTCACTTATGCAGAGCACAGGGAGATGACGGAAAAGCTACCGGCTGACCTTGTGCCGATCGATGAGAGCGCTGAAAGCCTGCGCATGATAAAAAGCGAAACCGAGCTGGCATTGCTCAGGAAAGGGGCGGCAATTACAGCTGAAGCTTTTGATCACATCTGTTCGATCATTAAACCCGGTTTGAGCGAGAGAGAACTGGGCCTTGATCTGGAAATGTATCTCAAACACCAAGGGGCGGAAGAAAAATCATTTACTTTTATTGTTGCTTCTGGTGAAAGGGGAGCCATGCCTCACGGGACAGCTTCTGCCAGGATCATGAAAAACGGTGAACTGGTGACTATAGATTACGGTGCTGTATTCGATGGATACGCTACCGATATGACCCGTACGGTAGCCCTGGGAGAGCCTGGTAAAAAAAACAGGGAGATATATGCAGTTGTTCATGAAGCACAGCGCACAGCAGCAGAGGCTGTCAGGCCGGGAATCGTGGCCAAAGAAGTGGACGGAATTGCCAGGCGAATCATCGAAAAAGCCGGTTACGGACAATATTTCGGTCACGGACTGGGCCACGGTGTGGGCCTGGAAACTCATGAACAACCGGTATTAAGTCCGCGCAGTGATACCGTTTTGAAACCGGGCATGATTGTTACAGTAGAACCCGGCATTTACATCGGCGGTTTTGGGGGCGTTAGAATTGAAGACATGCTGGCTGTGACGGCGAACGGGGCGGAAGTGCTTACCGGGGCGCCGCTAGATCTGGTGATTATTGAATGAAAAGTTGATCAGCATATAGAAGGGCGGTTAGAGAAATGATATCAACTAATGATTTCCACAATGGGATATCCATCGAACTGGACGGAGAAATATTTATTGTTCTTGAATTTCAACATGTAAAACCGGGCAAGGGAGCAGCTTTTGTCAGGTCGAAGCTAAAAAATTTGCGCACCGGGTCAATAGTGGACCGCACATTCCGGGCCGGGGAAAAGGTAAACCAGGCTCACCTGGATCGCAAGGAAATGGAATACCTCTACAGGGATGGCGAACATTTTTATATAATGGATCTTGAAACATATGAACAGATAATTCTTACGGCCGAGCAGATCGGTGAAGGGGTCAAGTATCTGAAAGAAAACGATCACCTGAATGTGTTGATGCATGGTGAAAAAGTAGTTGGAGTGGAAATGCCGGTGGCCGTCAATTTGCAAGTTACCGAAACTGAACCGGGCGTAAAAGGCGATACCGCTACGGGTGCAACCAAGGCGGCAACCCTGGAAACCGGGGTAACAGTTCAGGTGCCGCTTTTTATCAACAGCGGGGATGAAGTTAAGATTGATACGCGTACCGGAGATTATATCGAAAGAGTATGAATAAAATAAAGGAGGGAACGTAAATGGCCGAAGATTTAAACGAACGGGTATCTTACTTGAGAGGATTTATGGAAGGTATCGACCTGGAAGAAGATAGTAAAGAACAGAAAGTGCTACACCGCATGATCAGTCTCCTGGAGGATATTTGTGACGAGGTCGAACAGTTGAGGGTTGATTATGACGAACTTCTTGAATACACAGAAGCACTGGATGAAGATCTCGGTGACCTGGAAGATGATTTTTACGAAGAAGACGAAGAAGAAGAAGAATATGAAGATTATGAAGGCGGGTTTTCTATTGAATGCCCCAACTGCGGGGAAATCGTGGTAGTTGATGATGATATTCTTGATCAGGAAGGTCCTATTAAGGTAGTCTGCCCCGGCTGTGGAGAAAAAGTACTTGTCGATGAAGGGGAATGGGACGAAGAGCTGGATGAGCTGCTGGGTGAGGAAGAGGGAGAAGAAAAAGAGAAGAAGGAATAGAAAATTTAACATGCAGGATCTGAGATCTCTTGCGGCTTTTTTCGCAGAAAAGAGAATTTTAGCGGCTATCCAGAAATTTTGAACCCGTATCGTTAATCTGTTATAATAAAAGCGAACGGCAAAATGACAAAAAAACGGGGAGGAATTTTAATGGCCAATGAAGAAAGCAGGATGCTGCCTTCGGATCTCGGCGCAGTCAAAATTGCCGATGAAGTGGTTTCCATCATTGCCGGCATGGCCGCCGCCGATATCGATGGTGTTTCTTCTATGAGTGGTGGCATTGGAGGCGGAATTGCTGAAGTACTGGGGCGACGCAACCTTTCCAAGGGAGTCAAGGTTGAAGTTGGAGAAGAAGAAGCAAAAATAGATGTTTTTATTATAGTTGATTATGGAGCAAGAATTCCCGATGTGGCCTGGAATATTCAGGAAAGTGTCAAGAAAGCGATAGAAACAATGACAGGCCTTCGTGTTTCACAGGTAAATATTCATGTCCAGGGAGTTCAGTTCCCCGAGGAAGAATCTGAACCGGAATCTGAGACGGAGATGGAACCGGAAGATAAAGAAGGCGAAGAGAAACTGTCGGAAGAAGTGGAAGAATAAAACCGGCCGTGAGGTGAAATCTTAGCCAAGGGGATTAATGGCAGTTATTTGAGCCTGTGTAGAGATAAGGGGGATTTTCATGAATAAAGCAGCCCGGATTTTTCTCGTATTCTTAGGGCTTGTTTTCCTGGGCGGAGCCCTTTTACTGGTTGTTGTAAATTATAACCTGTTGCCCGGCCTGGTGGTGTCTTTGCCCCGGTGGGCGGATGAAACGATAACTCTGGCAAGCGCCGCGGTTCTTTTTCTCATCGCTGTAATTTTTATTGCCCTGGGTCTGCGTTCATCAGGCAGGAAGGCTGGCAATGCCCTGCTAAAGGGCAGTGAATACGGTGAGGTGTTAATATCCATTACTGCTGTCGAAAATATGGTCCTGCGGGTTATTCAACAAACTCAGGGGATCAAAGATATCAGCCGACAGGTTACTTATACCCCTGATGGCCTGGTCGTGAGGGTGAAAATACGGGTTATGCCCGATATATCCCTGCCGGACCTGGTGAGTGATCTGCAGAAAAGGATCAAGGAATATCTTGAAGAGATCACAGGGGTTACAGTGCATGGAGTGAAAGTAATGGTTGAGAATATCATTGTTGACCAGGCTGTTTCTAAAAAATAATAAATGAACCCGTTTAAAGGAGGCGTTTATCTTTGCCGGAAACAAACTGGTGGATATTTGTTAGCAGACACTGGGGCAAGATTCTGGGAGCGCTGCTTGGACTGATCTTCGCCCTGCTGGTAATCAATTATGGTTTTTGGATCAGCCTTTTTATATTTTTATGTATTGCAGTGGGCCTGCTGATCGGGTGGCGGCTTGATTTAACGGAGGATGTGGGACGGTTTTTCCGACGCTTCTTTTCGAACAGCAATGAATAATTAACAGATGTTGAGATGGAGGTACAGTTCTTTTGTCCCGTCGCCTTGCACGCGAGGTTGCTTTCAGAGCACTTTTCCAAATTGATATTGGTAAATGCAGAATCAAACCGGCAGTGCTCAGAGCTCTGGAAGGTTTCAGTTTCAGTGAAGAGGAAAAAATATTTATTAACGATCTCGTTACAGGTACCCTGGAACGGCAGGAGCAACTGGACGATATTATTATGAGGCATCTTGTTAAATGGAAGCTGGAGCGGATTTGTGCTGTAGATCGCAACCTGTTGCGCCTTGCTCTTTTCGAGATACTCTGCCGGCCGGACATTCCAACCGCCGTATCCATCAATGAGGCGCTGGAACTGGCTAAAAAATATGGCAGCACCGGAGAAGCGGTTGGTTTTATAAACGGGGTCCTTGATCGGTCCGTAGGAGAAACCCTTGAAAGAGAACATTAATGATCGGTTTTATCTCGGCCTTGACACATCAGCCTATACCACCTCCCTGGCCCTGGTAAACGGTCGGGAAGAGTTAATTGCCGACAGGCGGTTGCCGCTCAGGGTTAAGAAAGGATCTATTGGGCTGCGCCAGTCGGAAGCTGTTTTTGCCCACCTGGCCAACCTGCCTCTTCTATGGCAGAAAGGGGAAGGGCCACCCTCCAATGGACAGTTAAAAGCGGTTGCCTTTTCTGATCGGCCTCGGCCGGAAAAAAATTCGTATATGCCAGTTTTCAAAGTTGGCGAGGCTTCGGCTCTGCTTATTGCGCAGACGACCGGTCTCGCTGCTTTTCGTTCTACCCACCAGGAAGGCCATATTATGGCCGGGCTCTGGTCAGCCGGAATGGCCGGAGGGTGCTACCTGGTCTTTCATCTCTCCGGGGGGACTACGGAAATATTGAGCGTTTCTGAAGAAAAACCGGGGAACCTGCATCTGGAGCTTATCGGGGGCAGTGCCGATTTGCAGGCCGGTCAGTTTATAGATCGAATGGGCCGTGATTTTGGGTTTCCCTTTCCCGCCGGGCTTTATCTTGAAAAGGCAGCCTGCAGTGGTGAAGAAAATAAAATAAGGCTGCCGGTATCGGTCAACGGCCTTTCAATAAGCTTCAGCGGTCCGGCCAGCCATGCCCGAAGACTATGGGAGAAAGGCTGCCGCATGGAAGACCTGGCGAGGGCAATAGAAATTTGCATCGCCGATTCACTGGCCGAAGCTGTGCAAAATGTTCCCGGGGGAGCGGAAGCCTACAGTGCCGCTCTTGCTGTAGGGGGGGTTACCGGCAACCGGTTTATCAAGCAGCGCCTGCAGAAAAAATTGCCATCATGGCAAATTTTTTTTGCCCCTGAATATGCTTCTGACAATGCGGTTGGCCTCGCTGTCCAGGCGGCCCGGCTGGACGGGTATGGGAAACGCTTTTCTTAGAATTGGTGAACGAAGAGAGGCCATGAAAGGAATTTCCTTTTTAATGACGAAGATAAAAATAACCGTACAATAATGGTTTCTATTATTGTTTATAAAATTTTATAACGATAAAAGACGGGGAGAGATAGGATTCAATGACCAGAGTATTTTTCAGCAGCTGGGATGGAAGAATAATTGATGAACGGGGAAAAAAACCGCAAGAGAGAGTAAATTTGGAAGAAACAGGTTTGCCTGCAGAGATTGGGAAAGAGAAGTTACGTGCCTTTATCGGCTGGTCGGGAATGGTGATCGTTGACCCTGGGGTAAATATTGTTAGAATGCTGGCCGAGTACTACAGTAAATTCCAGCATGAATCGTGTGGACGCTGTGTTCCCTGTCGCGTCGGCAGCAAGATCCTGGCCGATAAACTGGAAAAGATGCTGACTGCGGGTGGAACTGAGACCGATCTTGCTTACCTCAAAGAACTGGCCGTCCTGATCAGGGACGGCTCGCTTTGTGAACTGGGGATTTCTTCACCAACTCCGCTTCTGCATGCCCTTGACTATTTTGAGGATGATTTTAAAGAGTTTTTCAACAGGCAGGACAGAGAGGGGAAAAACACCGATCAATACAGGACTGTATTGACTGCTCCATGCCGTAATGGTTGCCCTGCTCATATTAACGTACCTGGCTATATCGAGGCAATAAAAGAGGGTAATTTTGCTGAAGCGCTGGCCATTAACAGGGAAAAAACTCCCCTGGTGGGAACTCTCGGACGGGTTTGTGTCCATCCCTGTGAAAATAACTGTAACCGCCAGCCTTACGATGAGGCTCTCTCTATCAGGCTCCTGAAAAGATTTGCTGCTGACTATGGGCTTCGCAATAGTTTTGAAGTTAAAAAACAAGTGGTGCAGGGGACGGTGAAGCCCGACCGCATTGCTGTAATCGGCTCCGGACCGGCCGGATTGAATGCAGCTTACCAGCTTGCCCGCAAAGGATATGAAGTAACCATATATGAAGCGCTCCCGGTTGAGGGTGGGATGCTGGCTGTGGGTATTCCCGATTATCGTTTGCCGAGAGAGATCCTCGATTATGAAGTTAAACAGGTCAAAAATCTTGGTGTGGAAATTATCTGCAATATGAAAGTGGGGCAAGATATCACCCTGGAACAGCTTAAAGCAGAAGGTTATGGGGCTATATTTATTGCCACCGGCCTGCATGACAGCGCAGCGATGGGCTGCAGTGGTGAAGATAGCTGCACAATGGGTTATTTGCCGGGAGTGGAATTTTTAAGGCTCATCAACCTTGGGGAAAAGGTCAATCTCGGCGATAGGGTGGCCGTGGTCGGAGGAGGTAATGTGGCCATGGACTGCGCCCGTTCGGCTGTAAGGATGGGTGTAAACGAAGTAAATCTCATTTACAGGCGCAGCAGAAACGAAATGCCGGCTAACAAAGAAGAGGTTGATGCGGCGGAAGAAGAAGGGATTATCTTTCAGCTGCTGGCTAATCCCACAGCTGTCATGGAAACGAAGGGCTGTGTAAATGGGTTGGAATGTATCAGGATGCAGCTGGGTGAGCTGGATGCCAGCGGGAGAAGGCGGCCTGTGCCCATGGATGGATCGGAATTCAAACTGCCAGTTGATACGGTTATCCCGGCTATCGGGCAAATTGCCGATCTATCTTTTGTCGATTCGGAAAGCGGTTTAAAAATATCAGAAAGGGGAACACTGGTGGTGGACCGGGAAACCATGGCCACGCCGGTTCCCGGTATATTTGCCGGTGGAGATGTGGTTCTCGGCGCCAGAACGGTAATTGAAGCCATAGCTTCAGCCAATCGTGCTGCAGAAGCGATTGACAGCTACCTGAAAAACGGCAGGATAGCAGTGGGGCCACAGCTGCATATGGAAGGATTCCTCGAAAAAGCCGGCGTTTACCGGGAAAAAAATGTACCTGAAATGATTGGCGGGCGCAGGCGTCTGCAGGAAGAAGGCAGACCGGTAAAAGAAAGAATAACCGGGTTTGACGAAGCCGATCTGGGCTTTAAATATCCGCTGGAGGTAATGGATGAGGCGGAACGATGTGTGAAATGCCTGCGACTCGGAATGGCCGTATTATAGAGGGGGGAGGAACCAACAATGAAGAAGACAATTACACTGACCATAGATGGAAAAAAAATTTATTCAGATGAAGGGACGACAATTCTCGAGGCCGCCAGGCAGAACGGGATTGAAATACCGACTCTCTGCTATCATCCCCGCCTTAAACCACTGGGTCACTGCCGTTTATGTATTGTCAAAATAAAAGGATTGGATCGCCCTGTTACTTCCTGTGACAATCCCGTTCAGGAAGGGATGGTTGTGACAACCGACACCCCTGAACTGCACGATATGCGCCGCAGAACGCTTGAACTTTTACTGGCTACTCATCCCTACGAAGATTGCCTGACCTGCGTGAGAACGGGAACCTGTGAGCTTCAGGAGCAAGCTTACCGCTTTCAAAGCGAACTTCCCGAACAGCTTGAACGTGAAGTGCCCACGGAAGCGGTATCCGACAATCCCTGGATAGTACGGGATGAACAAAAATGCATCCTCTGTGGACGCTGTATTCAGGTTTGCCGTATCAACGTGGGGCGTTCTGTTTACAGCATGATCGGCAGCGGGGTAAATACAAGGGTTGTTCCATACCGGGATGGCCAGGAAGTATCCCTGGAGAAAGCGGGCTGTATTTTCTGCGGGGAGTGTGTGGATGTTTGCCCGGTTGCCGCTTTAACGGAAACTGGCAGAAAAGAGGGCGGCAGGGAGTGGGAACTGGCCTGTGCGCGGGGAGTATGCATTGAATGTTCACTCGGGTGTCATCTTGAAAGACGATTTTTTGATAACAACCTGATTAAGGTAACCATTCCAGAGGAAGGGGAAAAGGTCAGCTGGCTCTGTCGCAGGGGTAAATTCGGCCTGCGTGAGAGAGAATCGGCACCCCTAACTTCAGTGCAAAAATTCAGCGCAGGGAATTATATTTCCTGTGACTACGGTGAAGCGGTTGCCAGTACAGCGAAAGCACTCCGTTCTATAAAGGAAAATGAGGGCGGCGAAACCGTTGCTGTGCTGGCGGCGGGGAAATTGAGCAACGAAGAGGTTTATCTCCTTCAGAAACTAACCCGGGAAATTCTTGCTACTGAAAATATTGATCTGGGCATTGAACAAATGTGGCTGAAAGCAGTTCGCAGGGTAATGGAAATTAGCGGTGCCGGCACTTCCGGGCCGGCGCCTCGAGACATTGGTAAGGCGGAATCCATCGTTATAGTAGGCTCCGGCCTTGAAGAGAGCCACCCGGTAGCAGCCATGGCTGTCAGCCAGGCCTCCCGTTACGGAAAAGCGGCTGTGGTTGAAATTTCCGGGCGAAGAGAACCCCTGAATGCCTGGGACGGATCGGTGATCACTGTTAAAAAAGATCGGGAAGGGGCTGTTCTCAGAGCGGTCGTGGACCTCTTGAAAGGCAAAGAAAGCAGTGAAGTGGCCAAAGAAGCTGGCATAGAAATAAATGAGCTGGAGAGAATTGTGAGTCTCATTACAGGATCAAACAGCATTTTCATTGTCACACCTGATTTTTTTACCGCCGCAGGGGAAGATGACATTGAAGCACTTATTGCTGTAGGAGAAATGACGAGTATACTGGCCAGGGGCCAGAACCGGATGCTCCTTCTTTCCCGTTTTAGCAATGCGGCAGGGGTAGCAGTTTACGGAGGAGCGCCGGGCTGTGGACCTGGAATGGAGGTTATCCCGCATGCCCGGGGGCTTAACCGGGACGAAATTCACAATGCAATTGAAGACGGCCGGATCAGAGGATTGTTGATCTTCGGAGCGGATAATGAAACCATTGGGTTAAAGGCTCCCTTTACCGCGGCCGTTTGCGGTGACTACGATGAAACTCCGGAGGGGGCGGATTACCTGTTTCCAGCCCAGCAGATTGCTAGTAAAGAAGGTTGTTTCGTCAATGCTGCCTGGCAGAAGCGGTGCAACACAGCGGTGATAGAAAATCAAACAGAAATTACTTCAGAGTGGCGCCTGATCTGCGATCTGGCCATAGCCCTTGGCGCAAAATGGGAATATCCTTCGCTGGAAAAGGTACGGGAAGAGATGAAAGAAAAAGATTTCGTCGGTCAGGCCGATCAAAATGGAGAATAAATGATGGGTGATTATGGACAATAATATTCTTATTTACCAGGTATCGGAGATTAACCATTATATAAAAGGTCTTCTGCATGGTGACCCCAGGTTGAGAGATATCCGTGTGGCGGGTGAAATATCCAATTTTAAACATCACCGCTCCGGCCACATGTATTTTTCTCTTAAAGATGGAAACTCTGCGCTGCGTTGTGTGTTTTTCAGGAGAGAGAACCAGAGGTGTCCCTTTCGCCCGGAAAATGGGCTCGGTGTTGTCGCTCATGGAAATATTTCTGTTTATGAACCGGACGGCGTATATCAGTTCTACGTGATGGATATGGAGCCGGAGGGGATGGGTTCTTTATTCCTCGCCTTTGAGCAGTTGAAAAAAAAGCTGGAAGCAGAGGGGCTTTTCCAACCGGAACTGAAAAAAGCGTTACCCTTTTTGCCCCGCAAAATTGCCGTTATTACTTCACCGACCGGCGCTGCCCTGCAGGATATTATGACCACCCTGCAGAAGCGCTTCCCACAGGTCAAAATCCTGGTTGTTGAAAGCCTGGTCCAGGGTTCAAGCGCAGCGGCGGATATAGAACATGCTCTTGACCTGGTTAACCGGAGACAGGACATTGATTTGATCATCCTGACCCGGGGAGGAGGTTCACTGGAAGATCTGTGGCCCTTTAACGAGGAAAGGGTAGCCCGGGCTATCCACCGATCGCACATCCCGGTCATCTCGGCAGTGGGACATGAAACTGATTTTACTATAGCGGACTTTGCTGCCGATCTGCGCGCTCCCACTCCAACCGCTGGAGCACAGGCGGCGGTTCCCGACAGGATGGAACTGCTGGCCAGGATTGATCAATTGCGCGACCGTTGTTTTAACGCTCTTCAGAGGAGAATGCAGATGGAGAAGCAGCTTCTGGATCATATCACCGGTGAACGGTTTTTCCGCATTCCTGCAGAAAGGATCCGTATGTCTGCCGAATACCTGGAACAGTTAAGCTCTCAATTGCGACGGGATATGGTTCGCCTGATGCAGATGAAAGAAATGAAGCTGGCCGGCCTGATCGACAAGCTGGAAAACAGGAGCCCCCTGAAGGTAATGAATCGCGGATACAGTTTTTGCCGGGATGAAGAAGGTGGGATCATCAATTCGGTCAAAGATGTGCAGGTGGGACAGATTATCAGGCTAACATTTGTAGACGGCCGGGTTGGCTGCCGCACGGAATGGATTGAGGAGGATTCGATCGTTGAAGAAGGATAATAAAAAAAAAGATTTGGCTTACGAGGAAGCAGTAAAAAAATTAGAAGAGATTGTTAACAAACTGGAAGATTCAGAAATGCCATTGGAAGAATCACTGGCTTATTTCCAGGAAGGCATTGCCCTGTCCCGTTACTGCCGTGAAAAATTGGCAAAGATTGAAAGCCGGGTGGAGTACCTGCTGAAAGAAGAACAGCAGCAATCCACGGTTGATTTCCAAACGGGTGGCACCGAAGAATCATGATTGATCCAGATCGCTACATTGAAATAAAGCGAAAACGGATCAACCGGGCTCTGCAGAATGCCATTCCTGATGCAGAACCGCCGGTAATTATTAAGGCGATGCGTTATTCTCTTGAAGCCGGAGGAAAGAGGCTGCGGCCGGTTTTGACTCTTGCTGTTGCCGAAACATTTGGCGCCGAAGAACATGAAGTAATTGAAGTAGCCTGTGCCATGGAAATGGTTCACACTTATTCACTGATCCATGACGACCTGCCAGCCATGGACGACAGCCCTCTGCGACGAGGTAAACCCACCTGTCACCGTGTTTTTGATGAGGCGTTAGCTATTCTGGCTGGAGATGCCCTGCTGACATATGCTTTCAAGGTTTTGGCACGCTACGGGCAGAAGGAGTTTTGTGCTCAGAAGGCAGTGAGAATCATCGCCGAACTGGCAAAAGCTGCCGGAGTTGAAGGAATGCTTGGTGGTCAGGTTCTTGACCTGGAAGCTGAAGGAAGGGATCTAACAGCTGAGCAGATTGAAAAAATTTCTGCTCTTAAAACAGGTGCCATGCTCACAGCGGCTGTGAGGTGCGGAGCCATTGCTGCCGGGGCATCGGCAAGTGAACTGGCCATATTAACTCGTTTTGCCTCTTCACTGGGGACCGCTTTTCAAATCGTTGACGACCTGCTGGACATTGAGGGAACTGCGAAAGAACTGGGTAAACCGGTCGGTTCAGACAGTGCTCATGGTAAAGCAACTTATCCGGCAGTTTTTGGCCAACAGGAATCATCGCTGAGGGCTAAATATTTTCATCATCAGGCTGTTGAAGCTCTTGATGAACTGGAAAAACCGACAGAGCTGCTGCACAGCCTTGCCGACAGGATAGTTTTCAGGAAAAAATAAAGAAAAAACATGCATCACGGAAGCAACAGATAAATTTGTAATACAATTTGATTGAGGCTGTGGGATCGAGCATCAAGCAGTTCGGTTAAACGAACTATTACATCGGTGAATCGGTAAAATTACGGATAGGTAGAGGGCAAGTACATTAATCGGAGGAGGTTTGCTTTATGTCGTTGGCCGATAAAAGCTGTTCCTATTTTCTCGATGTGCTGGCTTCCAGGGCGCCGGTCCCCGGTGGCGGAGGAGCAGCGGCAATGGGTGGAGCAATCGGTATGGCTCTGGCTAATATGGTTGGCAATTTAACGGTGGGCAAAAAAAAATATGCTGATGTGGAGGATGAAGTTAAGAATCTTCTGGCAGAAGGAAACAAAATAATTGAAGAACTGAAAACCCTTGTTGATCGGGATGCTGAAGTATTTGAACCGCTTTCGAAGGCTTACGGTTTGCCAATGGATACACCGGAGCAGGCTGCTCATAAAACAAAAGTGATGGAAAAGTGTTCTATTGAAGCCTGCTCGGTTCCGATGGATATTATGCGGAAAGCTTATGCCGGGATAAAAATTCATCAGCGCATGGGGCAGATTGGAACAAAACTGGCTATTTCCGATGTAGGGTGCGGGGTGGTATTTCTCAAGGCGGCTCTGATCAGCGGCCGACTGAATGTGCTCATTAATCTCGGAGCAATTAAAGATCAACAGTTTATTGAGGGCACCAAAGGAGAAATGGACAAGTTGCTGGAAGAGGGATGCCGGATAGCTGATGAAACCCTGACCCTGGTTACAGAAAAACTAAGCTAACAGGAGAGATGGAGGAGCCAGTTTCAAAAATCTCTTTACATACTGTTGCGGGTTGAGAACTGAATGGCTTTGCAAAAGGCTTCTTTGCTAGAAAGAAGATTCCTAAGAACTACCGGCGGATCAATAAGGTTGGATGTCGCGATTGTTTAATAATATCAACCGAAAGGAGCAAAAGTAAATGACAGTGGTAATTGACTGTGTGGCCATTGGTGAAGAGCTGATGCAGGAGATTGTGAAGGAAACTGAAGTTTTGAAGGCAAAAAAGATCATTCCCGGCATAGCCACTCTTCTGGTTGGAGATGATTTTGGAGCCCGGATGTACCGGAAACAGGTGGAAAAATTCTGCGAGGAAGCAGGATTCAACTATTTCAATGAAAATCCTCCGGCTGATGTAACAGAAGATGAAGTGATTGAAATCGTTAAAAAACTGAACAGTGATCCGGCTGTCAGCGGAATATTACCGCTGCGCCCCTTCCCGGAACAGATATCGGACAGTGCCGTAATCAGCACCATCGATGTGAACAAAGATATTGATTGCTTTCATCCTTTTAATATGGGTAAACTGGCCATGGGGGAATCTACGTTTCCGCCCGCAACCCCGTCGGCCGTAATTGAAATACTTGAGCGGTATGCCCGGGAATATGAAAAGACGGAACCGAAAGATTTCTTTGAAGGAGCGGAAATTGTGGTTGTTGGGCATTCCAATACTGTGGGCAAGCCGGTGGCCTACCTGGTGCTGAACCGCAATGCCACGACTACAGTAACTCATGTTTTTACGAGCATGAAAGGAAATCTGGAGAAGCATACAAAAGGTGCGGATATTTTAATTGTCGCTGCCGGTAAGGCTGATTTGATCGGGCCGGGTCAGGTTAAAGAAGGTGCCATTGTCATTGACGTTGGTATCAACCGGGTCAAAGTGCTTGATGAAAAGGGCGAGCCGGTGCTTAATGACAAGGGTAAGCCGAAAACAAAAACGGTAGGGGATGTTTCATTCGATGCAGTTAAAGATATGACCAAAGCTATAACCACCGTACCGGGCGGCGTTGGCTCTGTCACCAACCGCATGCTGATGAAAAATGCCCTGAAAGCTTGTAAAATAAATCACGGTCTGTAAAAGATTCTAAAAGGTGCCGTCGGCGGGAGACAGTTGTGAAGATCTTCCCGGATATGCTATAATTGTTTTAACATTGGGCATAAGTGGTGCAGTATTCTAGTTGACGTCCCTCTTTGAAAACGGGGCTAAAAATCCGTTAAGGGCACATCGATGAAGTTCCTGGTGGTGGCTGCCGACGCCCAGTTGGGGGCTGCTGCTGGGAGTTAAGAAGGATGGGGCGATCTACAATGGCATGTAGGCGTTGACCCTGCCTTCGAGGAGACCCAGTGTCGGTGGCTGTTAGCTATAAAGCGACAGTTACTGCCTGGGCAGAACCTGCATGCGGTCACAAGCTGTGTGCAGTGTAGCCTGCCTTGAGTGGAATGGGTGGAGGGATTCCGATCCTTAAACCCATTCTGCAAAAGAGGCTAGGAGAGATCAGACGTCAGTGAGGAAATCTTCTAGACTGCTCTCGCAAGAGAAGTAAACCAGGGATTAAAGTGTGAGCTAAGTGGTAATCCAGCTCCGCTGCTGGCAACAGGGCGGGGATAGTCTTAAAAGGGAACTGCCTGATCGGCAACGACAGGTGACTGTCCGGGAAATCCTGCTGGACCTAAGCCGCAAAGTTTACCTGGTTTGCTACCACTTATGTTTCTTTGTACAAAGGTGATGGAGCTTGGTTAATAACAAGAAAAACCGCCGCCGGACCCGCTGGATTGTGGCCATAACAGCATGGACCTTTGTTCTGGCTGTGATAATTGGAGTAATTACTAATTATTCGGTAAATCGGATTCCTTCACTGACGGTGTCTTTCATTATCCTGCTGATTGTCGTTTTGCTGGGAGTAGTGTTTGATCTTGTGGGCACAGCCGCTGCAGCGGCAAACATAGCTTTTCTCAATGCCAAGGCAGCAAGGCGTGTAGTTGGAGCCAGGTACGGCGTTTTTCTGGTCAAAAATGCCGAACAGGTGGCTAATTTTTGTAATGATGTGGTAGGCGATGTGAGCGGGGTAATCAGTGGAGGGCTTTCGGCGGTAATCGTGCTAAAAATTATCACCTATTATTCTTATAACGATACGGAAATTTTGCTCAGTATTGTAGTAACAGCCCTGGTGGCAGCGATAACTGTAGGCGGGAAAGCGTGGGGCAAGGTAATTGCCATCAAGCATTCTACAGAGGTTATGCTGCTGGCAGGTTCGGTGATTGAAAGGCTGAGGGGACCTTTCGCATGGTTGAAGCGGAGGAGTGGTACTGCGGGGTGAAAAAATGGAAAGCATGATCAGCAAGTTGAAATTGCCTGATGACCTGAAAAACCTTACTGCAGGGCAATTGAATCATATTGCGCATGAAATTCGTGAATATATGATTAGCACAGTAGCCGACACCGGTGGGCATCTGGCAGCAAGCCTGGGGGTAGTTGAATTAACCCTGGCGCTGCATAGCAGTTACAGGAGCCCGCGGGACAAAATAATATGGGATGTGGGTCATCAAAGTTACCCCCATAAATTGCTGACCGGGCGGTGGGAACAATTTCCCACCCTGCGCAAAGAAGGAGGTCTCTGTGGATTTCCAAAAAGATCGGAAAGCGAACACGATCATTTCGGGACGGGCCACAGCAGCACTTCAATATCTGCCGCCCTCGGCCTGGCCAAGGCCAGGGATCTGCAGGGAGATGATTACAAAGTAATCGCCGTAATCGGTGATGGTGCGATGACCGGCGGTATGGCCTTCGAGGCGATGAATTATGCCGGTCATATCAAATCGGATTTGCTGGTAATTTTAAATAACAACAAAATGTCTATCAGTTCCAACGTAGGCAGCCTGGCGGCTTACCTGGGACGAATAAGGTCGGACCCCAAGTATTCTCGCCTGAAAAATGATTTTGAGCAAATGGCCAAGCGCCTGCCTGTTTTTGGGGATCGGTTGGTAGATTCTGCTGAAAGGATCAAGGGCGGGCTGAAATATTTAATAATGCCAGGGATGCTCTTCGAGGAACTTGGTTTTACTTATTTTGGGCCAGTTGACGGTCATAATATTGAAGCAATCAAAAACATATTAAAACAGGCCGATAAGATGAAGGGCCCTGTTCTGGTTCACGTTGTAACGGAAAAGGGAAAGGGCTACTCCTATGCTGAAAAAGCGCCGGAGGTGTTTCACGGGGTAGGGCCCTTTAACCCGAGCAACGGCCTGCCGCTTAAGAAGAAAAAAGAGCCTTCTTACACAGAAATATTTGGTAAGACTCTCCTGGAAATTGGCCGGCTTGATCAGAGAATCGTTGCTATAACGGCGGCCATGACTGCCGGCACAGGGCTTCGTAAATTTGCCGGAGAATTTCCTGAGCGTTTTTTTGATGTGGGCATAGCCGAACAGCATGGTGTGACCATGGCTGCTGCTCTGGCTGCCGGGGGTATGCGTCCAGTTTTTGCAGTTTACAGCACTTTTTTACAGCGTGCTTACGATCAATTAATCCATGATGTATGCCTTCAGAAATTGCCGGTGGTTTTTGCCGTTGATCGGGCCGGTATTGTCGGAGAAGATGGGGAAACCCACCAGGGTCTCTTTGATTTGACCTACCTGCGCAGTATACCAAATATGTCTATTATGGTCCCGGCTGATGAAGATGAACTGCGGAATATGCTTCACATGGCTGTCAGTTATGAAGATGGACCGGTAGCACTGCGCTATCCGCGGGATAAAGCAGACGGTTTACTTATGAAAGAGCCTTATCCTTTGTCCTGGGGAAGGGGAGTTTTATTAAAACCGGGAGAAGATCTCCTCATTGTGGCAGTGGGGCCTGTTGTCAAACAGGCCATGCTGGCTGCGGAGAAGCTTTTCTGGCGGGGGATCAAAGCTGCAGTTATCAATGCTCGTTTTGTAAAACCACTTGACAATGAACTGATCGCAGGTTTGGCTCAAAAATGTGGACGGGTTATAACCGTAGAAGAAAATGTTATCAATGGCGGTTTTGGCAGTGGCGTTGCCGAAATGCTGGCCAGGAAAGGCCTGGCTGTCCCGGTCAAAATGCTGGGGATTGATGATGTTTTTGTCGAACACGGCAAACGTGCAGTGATGCTTTCCCACTGCGGGCTTGATGCCGCAGGGATCTATAAGGCAGCCTGTTCTTTTGCCGGAGAAAAGGCAGCCAAATGGGTAACTTGAGCAGGCCGGGGAGACGGAAGCGTCTTGATCTGGTTTTGCAGGAGAAAAAACCCGATTTGAGCCGCAGCAGGATCCAGGCGGAGATCATGGCCGGAAATGTACTGGTAGATGGCAAGGTATGTGATAAACCGGGCACAGCAGTTGATGTTAATGCTTCAATAACCCTGCAGGCCAGGGTCAACCCTTATGTCAGCCGTGGGGGCCTCAAGATGGCAGGGGCACTGAAAGATTTTTCTCTTGATGTAGCAGGGCGAAGCATACTCGACGTTGGCGCATCAACCGGTGGCTTTACCGATTGCCTTCTCCAGAAGGGGGCAAAAATGATTTATGCCCTTGATGTCGGTTATGGCCAGCTGGCTCTGAAGCTGAGAAAAGATCCGAGGGTAGTGGTAATGGAACGGCGCAATGTTCGTGAACTTCGTTGTTCCGATCTGCCCATTCCTCCCGATCTGGCAGTAGTCGATGTTTCTTTTATCTCGCTGCGCAAGGTGATCCCGGTGCTGGCCAAAATTTCAGTTCCGGAAATTCTGGCTCTTGTTAAGCCCCAGTTTGAAGTTGGGAGAGTCGAAGCAAGCAGGGGTAAGGGAGTAATCCGCTCTCTGGAAGCACATCGAAGGGTCCTTGAGGAAATTCTTGGCAGTGCGAAAGAGGCCGGATACCGCTGTCTAAATGTTTCTTATTCACATTTGCCCGGGCCAAAAGGCAATGTGGAGTATTTTGTTTATTTAGCCAGGGAGAATGAAATTGCATCTATCATGATAAACGAGTGTGAAATTGCCATACAAAAAGCGGTCGAAGAAGCATCGCAGGTTTTCAATCGAGTTAAGTAAGGATCTGGTGGCAGGAACCGGAAAAAAAACCGAAGAATTATTTTTTATATAACTGCGGGAGGCACTCCTTGAAAAATATTGGGTTGATACCAAACTGGCATAAAAAAAATTCCAAACTGGTGGTTGAAAGGGTCAGCAGTTTTTTTGCTGAACGAAATGTCACAATACGGGTGGCCGCCAAAAGCGAAGCGGATTTTTACAGTGAAGTGCCGCTATCTGAACAGATTGGTTCATGGAGGGATCAACTGGGGCTGATTATTGTCGTTGGCGGTGACGGTACTATTCTGCGGGTGGCCAGAGATCTGGCCTGCTGGGATACTCCGGTTCTTGGTATCAATCTTGGACACAGGGGTTTTCTGGCGGAAATTGAAGTGGAACAGATGGAGCGATTTTTGCAATACATCGCTGCCGGACGGTATGGCTATCAGGAAAGAATGATGATTGAAGCGCAGCTCAAACGCGGCCTGGAGGAAATGGGCAGTTATATGGCTTTAAATGATATAGTTGTATCAAGAGGTCCTTTTTCAAGAATTATCAAGATAGAAGCATATGTTAATGAAGATTACATGGAAAGTTATTCCGGTGATGGCTTGATTGCATCGACTCCGACTGGCTCAACCGGTTATTCACTCTCGGCGGGCGGGCCGATAGTTAATCCCTCAATGGAACTTTTCGTAGTTACGCCCATTTGTCCTCACAGTCTCTATAACCGGTCGCTTATTGTCAATGGGGCCGACAGCATGAGACTGCGGATTAATTCACGCCAGGTAGAGGTAATGCTGACTGTTGACGGCCAGGTCCGTTTTGCCCTCCAGGACGATGATCAAATTATTCTCAAAAAAGCTGCACAAAAAGTAAAACTGGTCTGTTTTGATGATTACTCTTTTTACCGCAGCTTACAGCAGAAGCTAAAAGCCTAGTTTATGAGAAGAGGGAAGCAAGGAAATGGCAAAAACCGGTAATCAATAGCTGTTTTTATTACGCAGTTCATTAATGCGAAAAAGGCAACAGAATAACGTAGATATTCAGGGGAGGAAAAGGATGCTGGTTGAGCTTAAGGTAGTCAACTTTGCACTGATAGAAGATTTAAGCTTGACTTTTAGCCCCGGCCTGAATGTACTCAGTGGAGAAACCGGGGCCGGCAAGTCCATTGTCATTGATGCGATAAACCTGATAATAGGTGAAAGGGCTGCTGTAGAGCAGATTCGGCAGGGTGAAGAAAAGGCTTATGTTGAAGGAATTATTAGCTGTCCCGCTGCCCTCCATGACTTTATTGAGAATCAGTTGGATGAAGCGGGAATCAGTTTTGACGATGAACTTATATTAGCCCGGGAAGTATACCGCAGTGGACGCAGCGTGGCCAGGGTAAACGGGAGGGCGGTGCCCGTTTCTTTCCTCAGGGAACTTGGGCAGTACCTCGTTGATCTGCACGGGCAGCATGAGCACCAATCATTACTTCGCGCCGAACAGCACCTTGAGCTGCTCGATTCATTCGGTGGAGATGAAATATTGAGGGTGCGAGCCAAATTGGACGTTCTTCACAGGAAGAGACAGGAGCTGGCCGAAAAATTAAGTTCCCTGGGCGGAGATGATGCCGAAAGGGAAAGGCGGCTCGACGTTTACTCCTTTCAGCTAAAAGAAATCAAGGCAGCCGGACTTTACCCCGGTGAAGATGACGAACTATTACAGAAAGAGAAAATATTAGCAAATGCTGAGAAAATCAGCACTGCTGCTGCCGGCGCTTATTATGAACTTTATGCCGGTGAGAATGAAGGAGCAGAAGAAGCCCTCATTGACCGCCTGAAAAGATCGACAGAAGCTTTAAATGAAGCTGCCCAAATCGATGAAAAGTTGAAGGCGGTTGTTGAAATGATGAGCAGTGCAGCAACTCAGCTGGAAGAAGCTTCTCACGAGCTTCGTTCTTACCAGACACATTTTGAATTTGACCCTGCAGAATTGGCCAATATCCAGGAACGACTCAATTTAATACAAAACTTGAAACGCAAGTACGGTTCAACTATTGAAGAAATTATAGTCTTTGCCGACAAAACTGAACAGGAAATGGAAAGCCTGCAGAACAGCGAAAAGCTGGCCGACGAAATCAAAAAAGAGATTGCCGAAAATGAAAAGCTGATGCAGCAGGAAAGCCTTCAATTGCGCCGCCTGCGTCTTGACGTTGCCTCAATACTTGAAAAACAGCTCGAAGAATGTCTCAGGGATTTAGCTCTGCCGGATGCTCGCTTTGTGGTCAAATTTTCTGAGCGGGATAAAGTGTCTCCAAAAGGAATGGATCAGATCGAGTTTTTCTTTTCTGCCAACAAGGGGGAGGAAGTTAAACCTTTAACAAAGATAATTTCCGGTGGGGAAGTATCCCGGGTAATGCTTGCTTTGAAAGCAATTCTGGCCGAACAGGATCTTATTCCTGTCCTTATTTTTGATGAGGTTGATTCAGGAATTGGAGGAGCTACCATACAGGCTGTAGCTGAAAAGCTGGCTCATCTTGCCGGAAGCCACCAGGTCATGTGTGTCACACACAGCCCCCAGATTGCGGCCATGGCCGACAGCCATTTCCGCCTGTTTAAGAAAACTGTTGGCAAACGTACTCTTACCCTGGCGGAGCGGGTCACCGATGACCGGCGGAGGGAAGAACTGGCCAGGATGCTGGATGGAGCCGGGATTGATCAGGTCAGCCTGAAGCACGTGGACAGCCTTCTGGCGAGGGCCGAACGATTTAAGGAACAGGAAGCCGGTTAAATTCGGGCACCTGGATGCGCAGAGGATCCAGGGGAAAAAGGATCTGATCAGAAGGATTATCAAAAATATAGTGAAATGATCACATACGGTGATGGCAGGAGGTGTTTACGATTAACAATAATTTACATGAGGAAACACTTTCCACCAGCTATCTTTACCGGGGGCGCATTATCACAGTGCGTCAGGATCGGGTAAGACTGCCGGGAGGTAGGACCTCTTTTCGGGAAGTGGTGGAACATCCCGGAGCGGTTGCCGTTCTGGCTCTCGACAGCGGCAACGGGGCAATTTTTGTCAAGCAGCACCGCCAGCCTGCAGGTATAGTGCTGCTGGAAATTCCGGCCGGAAAACTGGAACCCAATGAAGAGCCACTGGAGTGTGCTAAACGAGAGCTCCTTGAAGAAACAGGTCTGAAGGCAGAAAAATGGTCCAGCCTGTTTTCATTTTACCCTTCTCCTGGTTTCTGCGATGAATTGATTCACCTTTTCAAAGCCGAAGGTCTAAGCCGGGCAGTTTCCCATACTGAAGATGCTGAAGAGAATATTGAAGTGGTTGCCGGCACACTTGAAGAAACAGGCAAACTGATCAGGGAAGGTAAAATAAGGGATGGGAAAACAATTATCGCTGTCCAGTACGGTTTGCTTGATAAGCAAACAATTCAGTTGTAATTTAAATTAATTGGCAGTATTGGATAATCCTTAGCAGGTATTACAACCTGAGCTGTTGAATTATTAAAAACCCCGTTGCGAGGTAATTCAAAGAATGCAGAAGCAGTTACAATCTTACACAAATTATCTGGCGGTAGAAAAGGGACTGGCCAGGAATACTTTGGAATCGTACAACCGCGATTTAAGGAAAATGATTGCCTTTCTGAAAAAGAAAGGAGTGACCAGTCCTGAAGCGGTTGATCATATTGTGCTGACCGAATTTATCGGTGAATTGAAAAAAAATGGCCAGGCTACCTCTTCTATTTCCCGTTGCATTGCTTCAATTCGCTCCTTTTTCAATTTTTTGCTGCAGGAAGGTGTTATCCGCAGGAATGTAGCCAGCAAGCTGGAATCACCGAGGATTGAAAGGAAGCTTCCCCGCATATTGACAACCGACGAAGTGGATAAATTGCTGGATCAACCTTCACCAAGCAAGCATAAAGAATTGCGAGACAAGGCCATGCTGGAACTGCTTTACGCTTCAGGGATAAGGGTGTCGGAACTGGTATCTCTTGATCTAAATGATTTTGATCCTCGTGTTGGGTACCTTCGCTGCCGGGGCAAAGGAATGAAAGAAAGAATTGTCCCTGTCGGTTCGGTAGCTGTCAATTATGTTAATGAATATTTGAGAAAGACCCGGATGAGAATGATCAGAACAAACAGCGAGACAGCCCTCTTTGTCAACCAGCACGGCAGGAGGATGACCAGGCAGGGATTCTGGAAAATATTAAAAAAATATGCTCAAAAAGCAAATATTAAAGGTGAAATAACCCCCCACACCCTGCGACACTCTTTTGCTACCCATCTCTTGGAGAATGGAGCAGATCTTCGTTCTGTTCAGGAGATGCTTGGACATTCAGACATATCAACCACCCAGATTTACACCCAGGTTACCAGGAGAAAAATCAGGGAAATTTACGATAAAGCTCATCCCCGCGCCTGAATAGCCTCAGCCCGCCAGGGTACAGCCCGGTTCTGTCGGCGACAGGAGCAGATAAGTGGATCTGATCATTACTCATGAAAACAGCGATTTTGATGCGCTGGCAGCAGTAGTAGCTGCGGCCAGGTTGTATCCGGGAAGTTATGTCCTTCTTCCCGAGCAGCTGCAGCCCAACGTCCGCTCTTTTGTCAATCTTCACCGTGATCTTCTTCCCTTAATCGATCCCAAAGAAATTGTTGATGATCATATTAATTTGCTGTTGATTATCGATACAAATCGACGCGAACGACTTGGAAAATGGGATTATTTAATTGATCAGGCTGCTCATGTTTACATCTATGATCATCATCCGGGAGATGAAGATATTGAAGCTGAAAAATCTTCTATCGAAGCAATTGGAGCAACCACGACTATTCTTCTGGAAATTTTAAGAAAAAAGAAGATCAAAATAACTGAATTTGAAGCAACGCTCTTTGCCCTGGGTATTTATGAAGACACAGGCTGCCTGACTTATGAAATTACTACCTCCCGGGATGCCCGGGCGGTATCCTATTTATGGGATGCCGGGCTCAGCGTAAGATTACTGCAGGAAAACCTTAGATCACCGCTTAATGATATTCAGAAAAGGCTCCTGGAGAAGTTAATTCACAGCAGTGAACTGCATGAACTTAATCGACGGCGGGTATTAATCAGCTCCACTTCCCTGAATGAGTATGTGGTTGGAGCTTCGGCGTTGCTGCAACTGCTCGATGAAATTGAAGATGCCGGCATGACCATTGTGATAATCAGGATGACTGACAGCATATATATGGCAGCAAGATCGCGAGACGAAGATCTAAACCTGCTGGAGCTCCTGGCCCCTTTCGATGTGCGGGGTTATCCGGCTGCCGTATCTACTCATTTCAAAGGGACAAATACTGAAGTTGTAAAAAAGCGGGTGCTTGCTTATCTCAAGGAAAATTTGCCTTTCTCACTCACCGCAGGGGAAGTTGCTTCCAGACCTGTATTTACCCTCAACAGCGATACAAGCCTGGTAACTGCCGATGAGCTGCTCGTAGAGCACAATTTCAAGGGATGCCCGGTGCTGGAAAAGGGACGCCTGGTTGGTATTATTTCCCGCCGTGACCTGCGTAAAGGTGTGCGCAATGAGCTGGGTCACGCCCCGGTCAAAGGATTTATGACAAGACAGGTGATCACTGCTTCGCCGCAGGACTCACTGACTGATTTGCGCCGCTTGATGATGGAGCACAATATCGGACGGGTGCCCATAGTTAATGAAACAGGCAAACTGGTCGGAATAATAACACGTTCTGATATTCTCCGCCACCTGAATTATTTTGACCGCCACGGCCGTTCCCTGAAAAAAAAAGGGTCTACTGCCGGAAGCTATGACAGGGCAGATGGAGAAGAAAAATTAACGGGCAGTGATGAATTTAATCTGCTGGAGTTGATGGAAAGCGGTCTTTCCAATGGGATACAGAGCCTGCTACGCACCATCAGCAGACTGGCTGAACGAAAAGAAATGAAAGTTTACCTGGTAGGAGGTATTATCAGGGATCTCTTGCTCAGATACCCCCTGGAAAAAGATCTTGATTTTGTTGTGATCGGAAATGCTGTTGCCTTTACATATGCTTTGCAGAAAATCAGCAATGGCACGGTCAGGCACTTTGACCGGTTTGGCACAGCTTCGCTTTATATGAAAAATGGGATAAGGCTTGATTTTGTTACTGCCCGCAGGGAATACTATGAATCCCCGGCAGCCCTGCCCCGGGTGGAAAGTTCCGGATTGAAGAATGATCTTTTTCGGCGAGATTTTACCATTAATACGATGGCCTGTTCCCTTGATGCAGATAACTACGGCAGGCTTTATGATTATTTTAACGGTAGACAGGATCTGCGGAATCGCTTGATCAGGGTTCTCTATGAAGTAAGCTTTATTGACGATCCACTGCGGATATTGAGAGCGGTTCGCTTTGAGCAACGCTATAATTTTACAATCGAAGCGGAAACCCTGAGGCTTATTGAGAAAGCGATCGATGCAAAAGTCCTGATCAAGGTAAGCAGGCAGCGCCTCAATCAGGAACTGAGGCTGGTCTTTAGAGAGCCGTCTCCGGTTCGTATTTTAAAACGTTTTGAACAGCTCGGGATAATAGATCTCTTATATCCGGGAGTAAAAACAGATTCAGAAACCTGGAGGCGGCTTTCTTCTCTTGAAAAATTGCTCCGCCGTGCTGAAGAGAAAGGCTGGCAAAACCAGCCAGATCGGGAAATGGTTTATTTGAGCAGCTTGCTCTATGGTTTGGAATCTGTAAAAAGGTCTGCTATAATAAAAAAGTTAAATTTGTCCAGAGAAAAAGCCGTCGCCTTGAAATTGACCTGCCGTGAGGCACAGTCAGTAGTTGAAAAATTACCTGATGAAGGGCACAAGCCGAGCACCATTGTCAGCTTGCTTCAACATCTACCTCCGGAAACGATATTCCTGGCCTATACCCTGGCCGGGCAGAAAAGTATCCGCAGCATACTGAAGCTGTATCTTGATCAATTACAGCTCGTGAAGCCGCATCTTAACGGCAGAGATTTAAAACGAATCGGCCTGGAACCTGGGCCTTTCTATCGCCGGGTTATGGAGGATCTAAAAAAAGCGGTTCTGGATGGTGAATTAAAAACCAAAGAAGAAGAAGTAACTTTTGTGGAAAAATATATGAAGGAAACAGAAACAGGGGAGGACTAATATATGATCGGTCTCGATCCAATAACCATTGCGTTACGAATACCGGCACTGCTAATCGCTATCACCGCTCATGAATATGCCCATGCGCGGATGGCTTATCATTTCGGTGATGCAACGGCAAAGCTCCAGGGCAGAATGAATCTTAATCCTATCAACCATCTTGATCCCATTGGAACGTTGATGATTTTACTTGTCGGTTTTGGCTGGGCCAAACCGGTCCCTATTAACCCTTATAATTTTAACCAGTATCGTAGTGGACTGCGGTGGGTTTCCTTTGCCGGTCCTATGTCCAATTTTATCCTTGGTTTTCTGACGCTCCTGCTGCTCAATATTCTGTTTATCGGTGGGTTAACGGGCGGGCTTTTTATTCAGTTCATGGTGGTGCTTATGCAGCTGAATATATTGCTGGCAATTTTTAACCTTGTACCCATTCCACCACTGGACGGCTCCAAGATCCTGATGTCCTTTCTGCCCGATGCTTATCTCGGTTTTTACCGACAGTTGGAGCGATATGCAATGATCATATTACTGTTACTTATATTTACCGGCGGGCTAGGAGCAATTATCATGCCGCTATACAGAATGGTCTACGGTTTGTTCAGTACATTAATCGGAGTAATTCCCGGTTTGTAATAAGGCAAGAATAGTTCGCATAAGGAGGCTGCAGTTGAAATAATGGCGGAAAAAAGGGTATTTTCAGGAATTCAGGCTACAGGCAATCTTCACCTGGGCAATTACCTGGGCGCTGTTCAGAACTGGGTAAATTTGCAGGAAGAATATGATAATTATTTTTGCGTGGTGGATCTGCATACAATCACGGTTCCTCAGGACCCCGAGGTGCTGCGGGCTAATGTCAGGGAAGTGGCCGGCCTGCTTTTTGCTGCCGGTATTGATGAAAAGTATTCTGTGGTTTTTGTTCAATCTCATGTCAGGGCTCATGCCGAACTGGCCTGGCTTTTGAACTGTGTAACCCCCATGGGCTGGCTGCACCGCATGACTCAATTCAAAGAAAAATCGATCAAACAAAAAGAGGAAGTAAGTGTGGGTTTATATGATTATCCTGTTTTGCAGGCAGCAGATATTATGCTATACGATGCACATCTGGTGCCGGTTGGAGAGGATCAGAAACAACATGTGGAACTGTGCCGCGACATAGCCCAGCGCTTTAACTACCGTTTTGGGGAAGTTTTTGTTCAACCGGAAGCACTTATTCCACCAATTGGTGGAAGGGTCATGGGCCTGAGTAATCCGGAGAATAAGATGAGCAAAAGCGAAGAAAAAAAAGAAGATGCCATTTTCCTTTTAGATCCTCCAGATGATATCCGAAAAAAAATACGCCACGCAACAACCGACTCACTGCGGGAAATCAAATTTGACGAAAACCGCCCCGGGATAAATAATTTATTGACCATTTACCGCTTACTCACTGATGAAGAGCCAGGGACAGTGGAGTATCATTTTGCCGGGAAAAGTTATAAAAACCTGAAAGATGAGCTGGCCGAATTGGTAATTGAAAAATTGAAGCCCCTGCAGGAGCGTTATAACGAGTTGACCGGAGACAAAGGATATCTCGATCAAATGCTGGCCCGGGGTGCTGCAAGGGCGGCAGAATATGCCGACCAAAAGATAGCCCAGGTAATGGAACACATGGGTTTACGATAAAATCGAGATAGTTTACAAAGTCATATGTTAAATTAATGGCTGGTTTGACGGAAAGATAGTATTCGCAGCCCTGCAAGTGAGCTGTGAGCGAAAAGGAAATTGGGATAATGCCGGAACAAGCGGAATATAAAATTAAACTGCCTGTTTTTGAAGGACCCTTTGATCTGTTGTTTCACCTGATAAAAAAAGCCGAGGTTGATATATGGTCCATATCCATTGCCGAAATTACCGATCAATATCTTGCTTATTTACAGTCGATGAAGGAACTTAACCTTGACATCGCCAGCGAGTTTCTGGTAATGGCTGCGACCCTTCTTCGCTTAAAATCTAAATTGCTCCTGCCGCGTCCTGTCACGCTGGAAAGTGAGGAAGAAGACGAGGAGTTTTTCCATATTAATACGGCTGAAGAGCTTTTTTTACGGCTTGAAGAATACCGCTTTTTTAAAGAGGTCTCCAGCCTGCTGCAGCTGAAAGAAGAGGAACAACAGAAAATTTACCTGCGTTCAACGGGTGGGCGGAAGATGATGGTCATAAGCAGCCAGGAATCGGTCTATACAATATGGGAAGGCGCCAACCACTTAAGTGAAATCATGCACCGTTTTGCGGCTGTAACCATGCACGATAGCTACCGAACTGCTTTTAATGCACTGGAAGACTTTGTAGTTACTGAAAAATCGGCTTACATTGAAAGCATTTTATGGAAGGCGAAGAGGGCACTGCCGATGAAAAAATTCATCGGTGGTGAAAAACTCTGGGATTTAATCGTTACATTTGTTGCCCTTCTGGAAATGGCCAGACGGCACCGGGTTATCTTGCTTCAGGAACGCCCTTTCGGGGAGATCCTGGTTGCCTTGAGGAATGAAGAAGAGATGGAAAAAGGGGTAGATGATGAGCAGAGAACTGCAGAAGAAAATTGTTGAAGCCGTTCTGTTTCTCAGCGAAGAACCGGTTAAAGAGGAAAGAATTGCTTCGGTGTTACAGCTCAAGGCAGAGGAAGCGGAAGACCTGATTGAGGAACTGCGTAGAGATTTAGCCGATACCGGGCGGGGATTGCAGGTCTTTGCAGTGGCCGGTGGTTACCAGATGGGTACGCTGCCGGAAATAGCTCCCTATCTCGAAAAAGCCTTCAGCGAGGAAGTGTCGGGAAATCTATCCAATGCTGCTCTCGAAGCCCTGGCCATAGTTGCTTACAAGCAACCGGTCACGAGAATTGAAATTGAATCAATAAGAGGAGTGCGCAGTGAGCATGTTCTCGAAAACCTGCTCAAAAGGCGTCTCATCAAGATTAGCGGGCGAAAGGAAGGGCCGGGCAGGCCTCTGCTTTACAGTACCACTCCCGATTTTCTGAAGTATTTTGGATTGAAGGGGCTTGATGATCTGCCTCCGATGGAGAGCACTGAGAAAGAAGAACAAGAAGAAAAGGTAGAAAAATCTGTTTCAGGGGAGGATTGAGAATGCGGCTGGCAAAATACCTGGCTGATGCCGGAATTGCTTCACGCCGCCGTGCCGAAGACATTATCAGGCAAAAGAGGGTGAAGGTAAATGGCCTGATAGCAGTTTTGCCCCAGACTAAAGTAGGAGAAAACGACCTTGTGACTGTTGATGGGAAAAAGGTTGGGCGATCCGAAAAAAAAGTCTACTTTCTCCTTAACAAACCTCCTGGTTATATAAGTACTGCTTTTGATACCCACGATCGACCAACGGTTATCGATTTACTGAAAGAGATCAAAGAAAGAGTCTACCCGGTCGGAAGGCTCGATGCTGATACAAGCGGGGCTCTTCTCCTGACCAATGACGGAAAGCTGGCTTACCGCCTTACCCACCCAAGCTATAATATCAAAAAAACATACCGGGCCTGGGTGAAGGGAATGCCAGACCAAAATATTCTTGATCAAATGACCAAAGGGCTGCTGATTGAAAACAGGAAAACGGCTCCGGCGGAAATAATAGTAATTGATAGAGATAAAAAACAAAATCTATCTATGCTGCAGATTGTTCTTACCGAAGGGAGAAAAAGGCAGGTCAAAAAAATGTGTACCACCGTCGGCCATCCGGTGGTTCAACTGCACAGGATCAATTTTGCCGGATTAACAGTGGAAGATTTGGCTGTCGGCTCGTATCGTGCCCTGCGGGAGGAGGAAAAAAGGCGTCTCTATGACATGGTTGGCCTAAAGAAATAAAATTACTTGCAATAAAAGAACATAAATGAGAAAATAATGATGTTTTGTAAATGTTCAATGCTGGTTGAAAGTTTCTGGAGGAGGAATCGGGATGTTGGAACCTGCCTGTGCAGTGCGGGGCGTCAGAGGTGCAACAACAGTAGAGAAAAATGAAGCAGAATTGATTTATACTGCTACCCGGGAGCTGCTGGCGGAAATTACAAAAAAAAATAATTTGTCTACAGCCGACATAGCCGCTGCTATATTCTCAACCACCGCCGATTTAAACAGCGCCTTTCCGGCACGAGCAGCCCGTGAGATGGGCTGGCAAAGTGTGCCTCTTTTCTGCAGCCAGGAAATAGATGTCCCTGGAGCGCTTGGCTTATGCATCAGGGTTTTACTCCTCGTTAATACTACTCTGAGACAGGATGAGGTTAAACATGTCTACCTCAGAAAAGCGGTAAACCTGCGGAAGCTCTAACGAGAGCGGCAGGTAAAAAAGGTTTTTAATCCTAAAAAAGAGAATTGAAACTTATGCTGCAAGATAAATGCTATCCAAAAATTGCTATAGACGGGCCGGCTGGTGCCGGCAAGAGCACAGTTACCAGAGAAATAGCCAGACGACTGCAGATAAAATACCTTGATACAGGTGCCATGTACCGTGCTATTACCTTAAAGGTGATCCAGGAAAACATTGATTTAAATAATTCTGTTGCTCTGCAAGAAATGCTTTCCAAAACAGATGTACAGATTAACGGAGAAAACAGGGTTTTCCTGGATGGAGAAGATGTAACATCTGAAATTCGCTCACCGCAGGTCAACAGGATGGTTTCTCCCGTTTCATGTATTTCTTCAGTGCGGCGCAAGATGGTGGCTATTCAGCAGGCAATTGTCATGCAGTCGCGAGGTATAATCATGGAAGGAAGAGATATTGCTTCGAGGGTTATGCCCGATGCGGATTTTAAATTCTTTCTTGATGCATCAGTGGAGGAACGGGCCAGGAGGCGGATGAAAGAGCAACAGGACAAAGGGATTTTTATGTCTGCTGAAGAGGTGGCCAGTGAAATCGCTGCCCGTGATCGGATTGATTCTACACGGGAAGATTCTCCACTGGCCATAGTTCCCGAAGCGATTGTAATTGATACAACAACAATGGCTTTTGAAGAAGTAGTAGATGAGATTATCCGGATCATCAGAGAAGGATTGTCCTGTTCGGGAAACGGGTGATTTGATTGTTATATGGTTTTGGGCGGTTAATATTTGCCACATACCTGAAAATATTTTTTCGCTTCCATGTTCACGGCAGAGAAAATATTCCTGTGCGGAGACCTTTTATTATCTGCGCCAATCACATTAAATGGCTTGACCCGGTTTCGGTTGCAGTAGCTGTACCGGCATCGATCCAGATTCATTTTATGGCCAAAAAAGAGCTGTTCAGTAATTTTTTGTTTACTTATATTTTGAATAAGGTTGGTGCGTTTCCAGTCAATCGGCAGGATGCAGATTATGCTGCATTTCGAAGGGCATTCCAATTATTGAAAGATGGCAAAGTTTTAGGGCTCTTCCCGGAGGGAACGCGCAGTAACGATGGAAAATTGCAGAAAGCATACGGTGGAGCGGCACTCATTGCTGTCCGCAGTGGTGCACCCATTCTCCCGATGGCGATTCTGGGGCCTTACCAGTTGTGCAAACCGGTGCATGTTTACATTGGTTCTCCCTTTGTCCTGCCTCCCCTGATTTATGAGCAGAAAGAAGATAAAAAAATGATGCTCGAAGAGATGAGCCGTGAGATAATGAATAACATAAGGAATTTGCTGCCTAACCAGGGGATAGCCGATAGTGGAGAGAAGGAAATGAGTGGAGAAAGGAGTATTTAATTCTGTGCAGGTAATTCTGGCTAAAAGAGCCGGATTTTGTTCCGGAGTCAAAAGGGCTGTAAACCGGCTGCTGGAAGAATCCGCCGGATTTGCAAAGGTAAATACACTTGGGCCGCTGGTTCATAACGACGATGTGATGAATTATCTGAAGCGTTATTCCATCGAAGTCATTGAGCAGCCAAATGAGGCTGACGGAGCTTTTGTAGCCCTGCGAACTCATGGTGTTCCGCCGGCGATGCTATGTGATTTGAAGGAGAGAGGCACAGTCATTATTGATTTGACCTGTCCGCGTGTAAGTAAAATTCAGCAAATAGCAGCAGGGCTTTTTAGCAGCGGTAAACAGGTTCTAATTTTTGGCAATCGGGATCATCCAGAGGTCAAGGGGCTTGTGGGATGGGCAGGGGATAAGGCAATTGTCGTTACCTCTATTACTGAACTGGCGAATCTTTCATTTGAAAAACCGGTGGCCCTGATTGCTCAAACAACTGCCGATCCTGAACAGTACAAAGAAATTAAAAAAGCTTTCGAGGAGAAGTTTCCCGAGGGGGAAGTTTTTCAAACGATATGCCCTGAAACAGGGCTCAGGCAAAAAGAAGTTGTCAATTTGGCACAAAGGGTCGAAGCGCTGGTTGTTGTTGGCAGCAAGTCAAGCGCAAACACAAAAGCCCTTTTTGATTGCTGCCGGCAGTTAAAGCCATCCTGCCGGGTAACAAATGCAGGGGAGTTGGATTGGTCTTTTTTAAAGGATTTCAATACAGTCGGTGTAACCGCCGGAGCTTCGACTCCCCCCTGGACGATTAAGGAGGTCGTGGAGAGTATGGAAAATGAGAATTTGGATGCAAAACAGAATGAAGAGCAGTTTGATTTTGCCGGCGAGGTCAAGGTGGCCCAGGTCGGTGAGCAGGTCAGTGGGAAAGTGGCTCGGGTAACGGCAGAAGAGGTATATGTCGACATTGGAGCCAAAACGGAAGCTATACTTCCCGTGGAAGAGGTGCACCTTGAGAAAGGGAAGGAACTGACAGAACTGTTTGCACCTGAAGACGACATCGAGGTGACCGTTCTGGAAACTGATGAACAGGAAGGAAAGGTCATCGTTTCCCATAAAAGGCTGGCCAGGGAAAAACGTCTGAAAGAAATAGAGCAGGCCCTGGCTGATGATCTGATTATGGAAGGCCGGGTTAAACAGGTAGTGCAGGCTGGTATGGTTATTGACCTTGGTACAGGGGTGGAAGGTTTCATGCCCGGTTCTCTGGTCGATGTCCGTTTTATCCCCGATTTTCAGGAATTTAAAAATGAGCAGATCCAATTTAAAATTCTGGAATTCGATCGTGATAAAGGCAAATTAATACTCACAAGAAAAAAAGTCATCGAAGAAGAAAATGCAAGTAAACGAGAAGATATTTTGCAGTCTATGGAAGTAGGTTCAACGATCAAAGGTGTGGTGAAGCGGCTGACCAATTTCGGCGCTTTCGTGGATATAGGAGGTATTGACGGATTGGTTCACATTTCAGAGCTTTCCTGGGAAAGGGTCGGTCATCCCAGTGAAGTGCTGAAGGTGGGCGATGAAATTGAAGTCAAAGTTCTCGAAGTAATACCGGAAAAGGAAAGAATCAGCCTTAGCATAAGAAAAACGCAACCGGACCCATGGACCAGGGCTGTGCAGGAACTGGAAGGTGGACAGCTGATTACCGGTAAAGTCACACGCCTGGTAAATTTTGGAGCATTTATTGAATTGCGTCCCGGAGTTGAAGGATTGGCTCACATTTCTCAACTTGCTGATTATCACGTCCAGCATCCTTCGGAGATCTTAAAAGAAGGCGAAGATGTTGAGGTAAAAATCCTTGAAATAAAACCAAAGGCCAAACGGATCAGCCTGAGTGTTAAAGAAGCCCGCGGTGTGACCGCTGCTTCCAAAGAGGCTGCAGGTAATGTTAATGGTGAAGAAAATGGACAGGTTACCCTGGGTGATGTTTTCGGGGAGCTGTTCGATAATGAGGATTTCTCAAAAGCCGGGGAAACTGCAGAAGAAGAAGTGAATCAGGAGCCTTCAGAAGAAAAGCCTGAGATGGCAGAAAAAGATTCGTCGGATAATGAAGAGCAAAAGGAAGCTGCTGTGGAAGAAAATGAAGAAGCCCCTGTTGACAAAGATAGTGGTATTGAAGAAGTAGCCTCTATCGAAGAAGAATCGGAACAAGTTAAAGAAGAGCCGGCTGATGAACCACGGGGAACAGAAAATGCCGAAACAAAAGAAGAAGAAACTGCAGAAGAAAGCGATCGAGAATAAATGTCGGGCGCCGGGCGAAAAGACGAACATTTATTTTTCAGCCTGGGCAGGCCCCCCGGGAGGGCAGATTTTAACGACATATCTTTTGTCCATAACTGCCTTCCGGACATTGACCTTGCTGATGTCAGTCTTGAAACGAGTATGCTGGGGCGAACATTCCGTTCGCCTTTATTTTTTAATGCTCTCACCGGTGGTACAAGGCAGTCCCAAAAAATAAATGCCCTCCTGGCAGCAG
Organism: Bacillota bacterium; assembly: GCA_034189085.1. Taxonomy (GTDB): domain Bacteria; phylum Bacillota; class Dethiobacteria; order DTU022; family DTU022; genus M55B129. The sequence goes on from JAXHVH010000015.1 coordinate 44,128, forward strand.
CAGCGCGAAAGATGGATTTGCCAATGGCCGTTGGTTCGCAGATGACTGCCCTGCAAAACCGCGGGCGGAAAGAGAGCTTTCGCATTGTTCGCTATATTAATCCGCAGGGTTTTGTGATGGCCAATGTAGGTTCCTATGCCGATCCACAAATGGCAGAGCGAGCGGTAAAAATGATTAGAGCTGACGCGCTGCAGATTCATCTCAATACCCCGCAGGAACTGGCTATGGCCGAAGGCGATCGGCAATTCAGGGGCACGATGGAAAGAATAAAACAGATTGTTTCCGTCTGCGCGAAGCCGGTGATTGTCAAGGAAGTAGGATTTGGCATAGCCATGGAAGAAGCAGAAATGCTTTTTCAATCAGGTGTCAGGGCAATTGATGTTGGTGGTAGAGGCGGCACAAATTTCCTGGCTATAGAAAGCTTGCGAGCGGGAAAACAGCTTTCCGCCGGAATTGCTGGTTGGGGTATTAATACAGCCATCAGTATAGTTGAAGCAACGGTTGTTTCAGAGAAAGGGATTGACCTGATCGCTTCTGGTGGCCTGCACAATGCCCTTGATATAGCTAAAGCTATTTCACTGGGGGCTTCCGCAATCGGTGTGGCTGCTTATCCACTGCATTTGCTGCATAAAAAGGGATTTAATGCCCTGATAAAATGGATCGCCGATGTAGAAAAAGAGTTGCGTATGATTATGCTGATGACAGGTGCTACTTCTCTGGAAGAGTTGCGAGCAGTGCCCCTGGTGATAACCGGTAAAACAGCGGAGTGGATGTTGCGCCGGGGCATAGATCCAGATCATTACGCCCGGCGACAAAAAAGCAGGTAATGATGGAAGATGACCTTATGAAGAGAGAAAAAGGGTTTTTAATTGAAGATGTCAAATCTGAATCACCGTCTGCTCTGGCAGGCATTAAAGCCGGTTGGAAACTGCTGTTTATAGATGGAAAGAAAGTTAAGGATATCATTGATTACCGAATCATGGAATCTGATACACGTATTGACCTGCTCATGATCGATGATCGAGGCAGGTTAAGAAAAAAGATGATTACAAAGAGGGTAGATGAACCGCTTGGAATGCAGTTCAATCCGCCGACCATGGCCGGAACAAAACACTGTGGAAACAAATGCTTGTTCTGTTTTATCGATCAAAATCCTCCCGGCTTGAGAAAATCCCTGTATATAAAGGATGATGATTACAGACTATCTTTCCTTTACGGCAATTTTGTGACTCTAAATCGGCTTAACGAAGAGGAGCTGAAAAGGATTGTTAAGCTGAAGCTCAGCCCCCTTTATGTTTCAGTCCACAGTACAGAACCTGGACTGAGGCAAAAACTCTTCGGCAATAAAAAAGCTGAACGTGGTATGCAGAACCTGAGAAAACTGGTCAGGGCAGGGATACGTATCCATGCCCAGGTAGTGCTGTGTCCCGGTATAAATACGGATGCTGAAATGAAGAAGACGATCCGGGATCTTTATAAAATGGGTTCCAACATACTGAGCATTGTTCTTGTCCCGGTAGGATTGACGAAATACAGGCAGGGCCTGCCCGAGTTGAGGCATTTTACTGCGGCTGAAGCTAACGACCTGATCGCAAGAGTGGAAAAGCTTCAAAAATGCTTTCTTTCCCGGCGGAACACCAGGCTGCTTTATGCCGCAGATGAATTCTATGTACTCTCAGGCAGAGAAGTCCCTGATGCTGATGATTATGAGAATTACCCGCAGCTTGAAAACGGGGTGGGATTGCTGAGACTATTCCTTGATGAGCTGCAGAAGATTGAGGGCACCGCCGGTATAAGGGATCGTAAGCTAAACATATCCATGGTTACTGGTACGGCTGCTGAAGTTTGTGTTAGAAAACTGGCTGCAGTCCTTGAAGCTGGCAGCAGGAATCTGAGATGCAATGTAATTACAATAAAAAATAATTTCTTTGGGCCGGAGGTAAATGTTGCCGGACTCCTGACAGGTTCAGATTTGATCATGAATCTGGAGGATAAGGAACTGGGCGATCTTTTAATTGTTCCCGCAGCAGCTGTCAACGAAAAGAAGGTTCTTTTCCTGGATGGTTTAAGCCTGGAGGATCTTGAAAAAAAAGTAAAGGTGCCAGTTTACAGTGCCGGCGGACCGCTTGAGGTGTTGGCACTGCTTGAAAAAATAAAAAAGGGCAGTATTGTTTTTCAGGGAGGTAAACGCGGTGAATAAAAATGTTATAGCAATAGTCGGTCGGCCCAATGTGGGGAAATCGACACTTTTTAACCGTCTAACTGCTGCCAGGACAGCCATTGAGGAGAAAGTGCCGGGGGTGACGAGAGATCGGCTCTATGGTATTACCGAATGGGAAGGACAAAACCTGGTCATTATCGATACTGGAGGGTTAACTTTTGGTGATGAAGACAGGATCGGTGAACTGGTGCGCAGGCAGGTTGGATTAGCTGTGGAAGAAGCGTCCTTGATCATATTCCTGCTTGACGGTCGGGAAGGCCCTACCGCCCTGGATGAAGATATTGCCTCACTGCTCAGAAAGAGTGGGAAACCAGTCTTAGCTGTTATCAATAAAATAGATAGTCATCAAATGGATGAAGAAAAATATAATTTCTACGGACTTGGATTTGATCAGCCGTTGCCCATATCGGCTGTTCACGGCAGGGGAACCGGCGATCTGCTTTCTAAAATTGTCAGCCTGTTACCAACCGGTGCAGGTTTTGAAGAAATTTATCCCGAAAATACACTTAAAGCAGCAGTAATAGGACGACCCAACGTAGGTAAATCATCGTTGATCAATGCCATACTTGGAGAGGAAAGAGTAATTGTCAACCAGGATCCCGGGACAACAAGAGATGCTATTGATACAAACTTTATTTTTGATCAGCAGCCCTGTGTGCTGATAGACACTGCAGGTATAAGGAGAAAAAGCAGGGTAAAGAATTCTGTTGAGTATTACAGTGTGCTTCGTTCTTTAAAAGCTATCCAGCGAGCTGATCTGGCTTTACTGCTTCTTGATGCCAACGAAGGAATCACGGAACAGGACCAGCGACTGGCTGGTTATGTTGACCAGGCAGGCCGCGGTTTAATCCTGGTGGTGAACAAGTGGGATCTGCAGAAAGGAAAAGAGGGGGCACGCACCGCATTTCTCGAGCAGATTAAACAATCATTGAGCTTTGTTCCCTACGCACCAGTCTGTTTTGTTTCCGCGCTGACGGGATGGCGCCTGCCCGACCTTTTTCCCACAATGATGGAAACATGGCAGGAACAACATAAAAGAGTGACCACAGCTCTGCTGAATGAACTGCTTGCCGATGCCCTGGCTGTTAACCCGCCTTCGCAGGTCAAAGGAAAAAGGGTGAAAATATTTTATGTTACACAGCCTTCGGTTAAACCACCAACCTTCGTTTTCTTTACCAATGAACCGGAACTGCTCCATTTTTCCTACAAACGATATCTCGAAAACAGGCTGCGTGAAGCCTTTAATTTTAACGGTACGCCCATTGTACTGAAATTTAAACAGAGGAAGCGGAAAGGAGAATGATCGATGGAAATCCTTATTTTGATTACTGCTTATCTGATAGGTTCCATTCCTTTTGGTTACATTATGACAAAATTGCTTTTGAGAACTGATATTCGAAAACATGGCAGCGGTAATATCGGGGCAACGAATGTTTTACGGATAATGGGGTGGAAGGTAGCTTTGCCGGTTTTACTGCTTGACGTTGCCAAGGGACTGCTGGCCGTGATCCTGGCCAGAACAGTAACCGATTTGTCAGTCCTCTGGCTTGCTGCTGGACTACTGGCTATGATCGGCCATAGTTTCCCTGTTTTCCTTTCTTTCAGGGGTGGTAAAGCCGCCGCCACGGGAATCGGAGTGGTTGCCGCTTTATCAGGATGGGTGACCTTAATTTTGTTAGTCGTTGCTATTCTGGTAATGTTTATCACCCGTTATGTTTCACTGGGCTCAATAATTGGTGCACTAACTGTCCCAATTTTGTTCTGGCTCTTTGGCTATGATGGAAACTATATAATTTTTGGCATTTGCATGGCCCTGCTGGTGATCGCCCGTCACCACCAGAATATTGGCAGGCTGCTCAGGGGGACCGAATCCAAATTCGGTCAGAAAGCGGCTGTGCGACATTAAGGAGGAACAAACATGATCAGAAAAGAGTTGCTGGAACTGCTGTTCGAAGCAGCAAGTATTCAGCGCTGGAATGATCATATAAGACCGGAACATTTTACTGAGCTGGACAAACAGGCTCACAAGATGTTTTATGCTTTTGTCCTGGCTAAAATAGAAGAAGCGGACCGGGGGGCAAAAATAGACTGGCAGCTACTGATTGAGGGAGGTATATTCGAATTTTTACAGCGCATAGTCATTACCGACATAAAACCGCCCATATACTACCAATTAATGGCGGAAAAGGGTGAACAGCTGAACCGCTGGGTTTTAGATCAGCTGCAGGATAAAGTAGGTGATCTGAGCGGTGGTATGAAAACGAAAATGGAAGAATATTTATTTTCGAACGGCTCAAGCAAGCTGGAAAGAAGAATCCTAAAAGCAGCTCATTATCTTGCTACAAACTGGGAATTTAAAATTATATACCGCCTTAACGAGGGGCTTTATGGCCTAGAAGAAACAAGAGCGGCCATAGCCAACCAGATAGAAGAGCATTATGACCTGGCCGGGGTTCAGAAACTGACCCTTGGCAAAAAGACCAGTAATTTTCTTGATCTTGTAGGTCAGCTTCGTTTCCAACTGCGCTGGGCCCAGTCGCCACGTGTCCCGAAGACATCGGTTATGGGGCACATGCTGATTGTGGCGATGATGGCATATTTATGTTCCCTGGAAGTGGAGGCCTGCCCGAAGAGAATATATAATAATTATTTTGCCGGTTTGTTTCATGACCTGCCCGAAGTCCTGACCAGGGATATTGTATCGCCGGTCAAAAGATCTGTCGTCGGCCTGGAAGAAATTATTAAAGATATTGAAAACAGGCAGCTTGAAGAAAGAATTTTTCCCCTGCTGCCATCCAGCTGGCATCAGGAACTAAAATATTTTACCGACAAAGAATTTGCCAGTAAAATAATGGAAAATGATGAAATGCAGGTTGTTACCTCAGAAGAAATAAATGAACGTTACAACAGCGATTCATTTTCGCCTTTGGATGGGGAAATTATCCGGGCCTGCGATCACCTGGCAGCCTATATAGAAACTTTTCTTTCTATCTCGCACGGCATAAAATCAAACCACCTCGAGGAGGGGAACAGACAGCTATACAGTCGTTATAACAGCCGTATCATTGCCGGTATCAATTTTGGTCAGCTCTTCAGCTATTATAAAATTTGAAGTTAAGGATAATTTCAGTGATACATATTGCTGCTGGTCTGTGCTGAAAATTAAAACATTTTCAAAGCAATTTGCGGTGCCCATTTTGATAAGCCATGAAATCAGGCATATGTTTTAAGGTAATAACAAGGGCTGTTGCAACCCCAAATAAAATCCACTCAGGAGCCCCAGTCAAAAATATTAATAATATGGGAAGAGAAAACGTGGCATAGCCGAAAGCGGTGTTGGTTTCACACAGAATAAAGGTTAAAAGCAGGGCAAAAATGACTGCCCAGAGAAGAATTAATGGGAAAAGGATAATAAATAATTTAATTACGCCAAAAGTGGTTGCCAACCCCCTTCCGTCTTTAAAACCGAGGTAAATGCTGTAATTATGGTCTACAATGACCAGAAAAGAACATAGCACCAGCAGATACGTGCTATCTGAAAATGAACGTACCATCAGTATAATCAGGATACCTTTGCCGACATCAATGAGGCCGGTTAATACACCCAGGGGCTAGCGGTGTGCAGGGTGTTCATCCCCCCGACATTACCCGAACCTGTTTTCCGAATATCAACTTTTTTAAAAGCCCTTGTGAGTATATAAGCAGTAGGGAAGAAACCGACCAGGCAGAAAAGGACAGGTAAAATAAAAGTTTATGTCAAGACCTGTTTTCTTCTTTGCGTAAAATATCCCCTGTAAGCATAACAGAAAAATGATTTATTTAAAACGGATTGATTCATTATTGAACCTAAAATATATACTGGTTTCGCCAGATGGCCTGAAGAGAGCATACCTTAAATTAATTAAAGCGGAAGGAGTGTATATCTGGCCGTAAATTCCCAAAGTAAGTTCTACAGTAGGAAGCGTGTTGCGATAACACTGAAAAATCAACGGATTTAAGTATGAGAAATATTCAGCAAGGAAACGTCGAAGGTTAAAAATGGCGTTAAA
>JAXHVH010000016.1:0-42512 GCA_034189085.1 Bacillota bacterium
TCCTCAGCTTGTGCCTGATGCAGTTCCTATTCGTCAGGCCGGAGATTTGCTTTAAGCCTTCCTTCACACTCCACCTCGCGAGGGACGCGCTTGGCCCTGGCTATACACTTCCCGCTACCGGGCGTGTTCGGGACTTCCACCCGTTAGACTGCGCCCATGCCGGGCGCACCAATAAGCGAAAAAGAGGCTCAACGAGCCTCCTTTTCGCTTATTTCAATCAGTTCTTCCGGGGTGGGAGATCCGGAAATACCGACGAGGGCCTGCTTTAAGCCGTCCTCCTGCCAGGCCAGAGCCGGACGTCCATCAATAGTGAAGTGAACCATGTCGTTTGCCTTTTCCCTTTCACCTGGAGGAAGCAAAATATGCCCTCCAAGGTGGTCGATGAAACGGTCAATCGGTTCTCCTTCCTCTTCGGAACGGGCCCAGATAAGGCAAGTATCGCCGCGGCAGTAAAGAGCCCCTTTGTAGTGAGGCTCGCCTGCTGTCGTCAGGACAATGGCTTGCTGGAGAACAAGGCCTGGCTGCAGTTCCGACGGCCATGGTGGGGGATCGGGATCAGGTTCGCCAAAAGGCAAAACAGCAGTAGAATCGGCAGCAATCCTGTTTTCGGGCGCCCCAAAGGACTCCCAATCTTCATCCCTGGTTTCCATGATCCCAACACCCTCTTCACTTTCAGCAGGCGCAACGGAATCGGCAACCGACGCTCCCGGCTGCATGGCCCGCCAGATTCCAAATCCGCCTATAGCAATTACCAGGCAGGCGGCAACCACGGCGGCAGCCCAACTCCATAAAATAGTTCTTTTCCCATCGGAGGTCCCAGGTTCAGCCAGCCGGGACTCAATGCGTCGCCACACCCGGTCGGCAGGAGGTGCTTCAATAGATTCAAATTCCACTTGTAACGCTTCACGAATAAGATCTTCCGTTAGCTTCAGTTTTCTTTTTTCGGCCATTGTTCCCGGTCACCTCCTTCACCTGTTAGACAAACAGCTCCTTCATCAAGTTCCAATAAATCGGCCAGGCGCTGCCGGGCCCGGAAAAGCCTCGACTTCACAGTCCCCGGACGAATTTTCAGCATGGCAGCAATTTCTTCCATCTTTAGATCATAATAGTATTGCAGCACAATAACCTGGTACTGCTCCGGAGGAAGAGCCCTGATGGCCTCCCGGACCCGTTCAGTTTCCAGGCTGCGGATTGCCTCCTCCTCCGTATCGCTGCCTTCGGGATTGCCCCGGGGTGAAGGTAGATCATCAGTCAGGTAAATACGTTTCTCGCGCTTCAGGAAATTGCGGGCCAGGTTTGAAGCAATTACAGCCAGCCAGGCTCCAAATTTGGCCCCATCCCGAAAACTATCCAGATTTCGAAAAGCCCTTATAAAGGCATCCTGGGTTATATCTTCAGCCGTTTCACGGCGGCGCAGGATATTATAAACCACGGCATAGGTCCGGCGGTAGTAGGATTCAAAAAGAACTCGCTGCGCCTCGCTGTCATTTCGATTGACCAGTGCCCTCAGGGTATCCTGTTCCAGGGTTATTCCCTCCTCGTTCATCAGGTCTTTCCTATATTTCTCCGGATCATTCGCAAATCCTTTCCCCTCCATCTAAAACCCTGAAGCTGCCTTTGTTTCATGAGGCCGGATTTGCATCTCCAGTCCGTCGGTTTCGAGAATCACCGCTCCATGCAGATCTGTTCTGAAAAGTTCTACCCCCGCCCCGGCAATACTCTCGAGGATAAAAGGATGAGGGTGGCCAAACTGGTTTGCCCCGACCTGGATCACGGCTGCCCGCGGTTGAACTCGTTCCAGCAAACGGGGCATGTTTTCAAGGTAACCGCCGTGATGGGGGACAACCAGCAGATCTGCCTTGAGATCTACATCCCGGGAAAGTAGATTTTCCACCGCCGGATCCTCAATATCTCCGGTAAAAAGCAGGCTTATCTCTCCAAAACAGAGGCGAAAGACAAGTGAATTATTATTCAGATCACTGTTAGTTCCCTGATACAGATTGTTCTTTGGTGGAGATAGGAATTCCAGCCTCATATCAGGACCGCAGTGCCAGAACTGGCCTGCTGATGCCGGAGATACAGCCGTTCCTGCAGATTCAGCCCTTGCCAGCAGTTCCCTGTAAAAGGGGGACTCGCCTGCCTGTGGTGAAACCAGAATGGTATCAACAGGAATTGTCCCCACAATGGGTAGAAAACCGCCATAATGATCTTCATGAGGATGGGTGATAACGGCCAGATCAATGCGCCGGGTACCTTTGTAACGGAGAAAGGGTAAAACAACCTTTTCTCCCACCGCACCCGGGTCACCAAGGTAGGCAGGATCACCCCCGGCATCAACCATGACCACGCTGCCGTCTGCTGTTTCGAGCTGGGCGGCTGCCCCCTGACCAACATCAAGGAATGTCACTGTCAGGTAGGGACCTGATGGAGAAAAAACTACCTGCATGATTATCACACCAGCCGCCAGGGCCAGAAAAAGGCTTATCAGGTAAAAACGCTGTGAATCAGCCGGGCTTTTTTTAAGAAACGGGAAAAGATGGTCAAAAACAGAAAAAAAATCTTTCCCTTCATCCGTTACGGCTGTTCGATAATAGATAAACAGGCCTGCTACAAGAACAACGTAAAAGAGAATCAGCGCAGCTTCTCCCGGTGGACAAACAGCCCTGTACAAACCGGGAACTGCACTTAACCGGGTGACAAAAAGCATGATCTCAAGCAGCGGTCTGGCACCCCACAGCAAGAGCTCTCCCACAAAAGGAAAGATCAGATAGGCCAGGGCTCCGGTCAAGCCCAGCCCGACCAGCACACCCATCAGCGGTAGCAGAATGAGATTGAAAAAGAGAGCTCCCACCGGCAAATGATGGAAATGATATACTGACAGCGGAAGTACTCCTATCTGGGCAGCCGTCGTTACAGCCAGGATGCTGCCTAAAGATGAAGGCATTCTAATAGAAACCAGTAAATTTTTTAGCATCGGACTGATATAAACGATTGCCAGGGTAGCTGCATAGGAAAACTGAAAACCGGGATCAAAAAGAAGAAGAGGATTGATGAAAAGAGTTACCAGGGCGGCAAAAGCAACTGCCGTGGGCAAATCCCTCTCCCGTTCCAGCAGGAGGGCTCCCAGGGCACAGGCCACCATCAGAGCAGCCCTCATAGCAGAAGGTCGCATGCCCGTCAAAGCAGCATAAGCAAAGACCAAAATAATAGCCCAGAGCAGCGGCAGACGTCCGCGAAAACCCAGCCATCTCTCCAATCCCAGGACCATGGCGGCCACCAGACCAACATGGAGGCCTGAAACAGCCATAAGGTGTCCAACCCCCGCCTGCCGGAAATTGATCTCCACATCCTCGGGCAGTTGCTGACGCCGGCCAAAGAGAACGGCTGTAAGCAGCTCCGCCGCAGGCGATGGCAGGGTTCTGCTGATTGCCGTGCTCATAGCCCTGCGTATTTTGACAGTAGCGCCCTGCAGGCCGCTACTGTCTCCCTGTCCCAGCGAATCGACCTGGAGGGAGAGGGGATAAATGAGGGCATCAATACCTCTGCTGTGCAAATAAAAAGAATAATCAAAGCCGCCCGGATTGCGCCTCCCCTGCGGCTCGACGATATTCCCTCGCAACCTCAGCCTTTCGCCAAACCAGTAAGAATTATACTCATCGCCATAAATCTTTACCAGCAGAGTCCCTTCAACAGGGAAACGTCCTTCCCGCGTTTCGATTAGATCGATTTTCAGACGGTAGTCAGCGTGATCCTCATAGAACAGGGGTTCTTCGTCAACCGTTCCTTCCACGTATACAGGGTAACCGATAAAGGGAGCCAGGCTCTCTGCCGGGCGGACCTCTGCGGCATAAACCATTCCTCCGGCAGTCAGGACAGCCAGTAAAAGCAAAACCTCGCCCACTTCGAGCAGGCCGAAAACAAGGGCTGAAACCAGGGAAAAAAGAAGCAGGGCTGCCGAAAAATAAGCAAATGACGGTTCCTCCAGGCAGATCCTGCCCGCTGCGATGCCGATTATGTACAGGAACGTTATCGCAACCAGGTAACGGCCCTTTAAATTATCTTTCAGTGTCTTCAACAAGAATCTTTTTGCTGCTGAGTTTACCATGGCTATTTAAAATTCTGCCTGATGGCAGTGGTTGAAATAATAATATTTCTTACTGTTGACAATTTTTTATTGCTCAAGAATTACCTTGTCCTGACTCTTTCGCTACAACTCACCGTCCACTGGGTTCAAGCTGTCTCTCTCTGCCGGTATCACTGAAATACTTCTTTAAAAAGATCAAAAGTCTTCGCTTTCTGATCAACTGAAGGAGCCGACGTAAGCAGTGAAACAACCACCAGGGTCAGCACGGCAATGAGAAAAGCCGGGAAAACGGGCATAAAATCAAAGGTAGTCCAACCCGGCAGGACTTCCAGATACCACAGGTGCAGCATCACCGCCGGCAGGATAAGGGCAGCACAGGCTCCGTACTTATTGGCTCTTTTCCAGTAAAGAGCTCCAATCATGACCGGAAGCATGATCGAAAAACCGGAAAAGGCAAAAGCGGCGATATTAAGAATCGCTGCCGGCCGGATCAAGGCTCCATAATAAGCAGCAGCGGCAAAAATTACCAGCAGAATACGCCCCCAGAAAACAGCCTGTTGTGATGATACCCGCCTGAATCGGGGTAGCAGATCGTCCGTTACCAGATGGGCTACCGTCAACAGCTGGGAATCAATAGAAGATTTAACAATAGCCAGGATTACTACCAGACCCAGGATAGTCCAGGTTGGGGTAAGGAATTCTTTTATTAGCAGAGGAACGATATTATCCGCTTCTTTGCCTGCCAATCCGGGAACGGCCACTGAACCCCACACTCCAAGCAATGTTGAAATACCGAAAATAAAAGCCAGGGCCAGTGGATAGAAAAGGCTGACCCGCTTCAGGTTGCGGCTGCTGTGTGCTGCCAGGATACGGGTAAACATCTGGGGGAAAACGATCACGGCAATGGAATTGGTGAAGGAAAAACTAAACCAGTTAATGGGTGCAATTTCCGCTGAAAGGCCGCGCTGAAGCATGGCAGGATTGCTCCGGACAATCTGTTCAGTAATCGATGTAAACCCTCCCAGAGCCCGGGCAACGGCCACCAGGATAAAAAGCGCAAGAACCAGGAACAAGGACCCCTGGAAAATATCGGTCCACACTGTTCCCCGCATACCCGCAGGAATCGTGTAAACCAGGGAAATGCCGATAATAACCAGGGCGGAAAGAGAATAGGGAACCAGGCCTTCAGTTACCGTGGACAGGGCCAGGCTTCCGCCGATAACACTGACTACCAGGTAAGGCAATGTGTAGTAAAGGAGAAGGATAAGAAAAAGGAAGGCTACCAGCTTACTTTTGAAAATACCGCCAAAAACCTGGGGCTGGGTAGCATAACCATAACGTTTTCCCAGCAGCCATGAGCGGTAACCAATGAGATAATAAGTAAAAGGGGTAATAAATATACTCCAGCCGATTACGTAACCGTAAGCACCATAACCAACCTGGTAAGAGAATCCGGCATGGCCAATAATAGTAAAAGCAGTGATGTTACTGGCGAAAAGAGTCATAAAAATGGCAATGCTACCCAGGCCCCTGCTGGCCAGAAAATAATCTTCGCGAGTTTTCCTGGTGATCCGCGCTCCGAAGATCCCAATAACAATGAGGATGCAAACATAGAGGGCAAGAATTCCCAGACCAAGGGGAGAAATCATTTTTCCACCTTCTCTTCCCCGGAAAAAGAAGAAAGAACATTATCCGAAGGCTCGGGCCAGGCCAGGGCAATAATCAATCTCATCGCTCCAAAAGCAAGCAGGGCATAACCAACATAATAGAAAAAAGCAAAAGGCATGAATCCAAAAAACAGGGGGATACGGGTATCAAGCTCCCATAACCAGAAACTATTGTGCAGAACAAACATGAGTGCAACAATTAATAAAACCATGATAAATTTTATTTTGAATGACATTCTCAATAAACCTCCTAACATTTACACCTGCCATAAACAGCGTTGCGATATTTTTTGCATATTCGACGGAATGTTAATTATTCCTTCATTTTCAGTAAAGCGGGATCACAACATGCTTAACAAAGAAACCCGCCGCAGCGGGTTTCTTTGTTAAGCCTTTCAAAAAAAGTAGCATAACTACCCTGTTAATCCTCAATAATCACTTCCTGGGTCGCCCGTACCTCGTCCCCCACCTTGATGGAAACCTTATATTTGCCTGGATCGCTGAAAAAGATGGGATCATAAATATAATTAAACTCTGGATCCAGATCGTACTCTTTGTTAGCTAAAACTTCTCCGGATTCGCTGTGAATCAGCTCAACCATTACTCTATTGCCGTTAAATGGCTCATTATTAAAAAAATTAAAATAAAAATCTTCCCCCGCTTTGAAATTTGTCTGCGGCGACACTATGTCCATGTTCTCATCAATCTCATACCCCAGTTCCAGGACCGACCCCCCTACTGAAGAACTCTTAACAATATCTTCGCTGCTGCAGGAAGCCCCAAAAAGGATTATCATAATCAGCAAAAGTATAACCAGAACTGCTTTTTTAAACATTAAATTTTCGACCCCTTTCATTGTTGTCTATTGATTAATAATGTGATTTTATTCGCTACCGCCCCCTGTAATCCTTTAACCTGAAAAAATATTCTCCCTTTGCTTCAACATGTTTAAATCATTACAATGAAGGATTAATATATTCTTTTGTAGAATAAAGCTTAGTTAATCATCGTAATGGGAGGAACTATTCATGAATTTATCAGTGCGCAAAATCGTTGTTTCAGGAATCCTCGGAGCGATCGCCATACTACTGGGAGTAACAAGACTGGGCTTTATTCCTGTACCCACCCCGGCCGGCCATGCCACGATTATGCATATTCCGGTTATTCTTGGCGGTGTTCTGGAAGGACCGGTGGTCGGTCTGATTACAGGAGCTATATTTGGTCTTTTCAGCTTCCTACAACCCGGTGCTCCTTATTTTGCCGACCCCCTTGTTTCAATTTTACCACGCCTGTTCATCGGAATAGCAGCCTATCTCGTTTATGTTTCGACCAGGCGAATCAATAATACTCTGGCTGCTGTGCTGGCAGGAGCTGTCGGTTCAGCTGTCAACACAATTCTGGTCATGGGAATGATCACCCTGCGCGGTTATCTGCCGGCTGAGGTTTCCTTATCGGTTGGGCTCCTGCACGGTATTCCGGAAATGATCGTGGCCGCTGTGCTCACGGTTATCCTGGTCAAAGGGATCCAGAGAATCAGGCCACAGGAAGAATAATCCCCCGGTGAAACATATCTATCCCCTTTTTTGGAAAAGAAAAAGATCCTGCAGGAAAAGCGTCCTTTCTGGCAATGTCCTGCAAAAAATAAGCCTGGATTGATATAACATGGAAAATAATCTGATTGAAGCGACTAATCTTAGTTATGCCTACCGCAGCGCAACGGGCCCTGCAGTTAAAGCCCTCGATGGTGTTAGTATAAATGTCAGGCGCGGTGAAATGGTAGCTATTACCGGCCGGAATGGTTCGGGTAAATCCACTCTGGCCAGGCACTTCAATGGCCTCCTCATGCCATCGGCGGGTCGTGTATTGATCAATGGTCTTCTCACGACAGAGAAAAAAAATATTCCCATCATCCGCAGGGCAGTAGGCATGGTTTTTCAAAACCCCGACAATCAGCTAATCAGCAGCATTGTGGAAGAAGATATTGCCTTCGGCCCTGAAAACCTTGGCGTTCCTCAAGAAGAGATCAGGACAAGGGTTGATCACGCCCTACAGGTCATGGAACTGGAAAGCCTTCGTTTTGAAGCCCCCAACCACCTTTCAGAAGGACAGAAACAACTGGTCGCTATCGCCGGGGTTCTGGCTATGCAACCGGAATGTATTATCCTTGACGAGCCAACAGCCCACCTTGATCCACGAGGGCGGAGGGACGTCATTGAAAGTGTGCTCCGGCTGAACAAAGAAGAAGGAATTACCATTGTCTGGCTCACTCATTTCATGAACGAAGCAGCTAAATTTAATCGCATGCTGATCATGGACAGCGGTTCAATAGTCATGGAAGGATCGCCACGGTATATTTTCCGCCGTGGAAGTGAAATAGCAGCCTACGGCCTTGATCTGCCGGTTACCACCTGCCTGGCCGCCGGTTTGCACAGACAGGGTTTTAATATCAGGCCCGATATTACCGATCCCGAGGAGTTAGTAAACAGCCTATGCCTATTGAAACAGTAAACCTTTCATTTAGCTACAGCAAGGGAACGCCTTTTGAGCAGGAAGTGCTCCATGACATTGACTTTCAGATTAAAGACGGAGAATTTGTTGGACTCATCGGGCCGACCCGCTCCGGCAAAACAACATTTGCCCAGCATCTTAATGCCCTCTACATTCCTCAAAGCGGCAGGGTAATAGTGGACGGTTTGGATACTGCTGACAAGCACACTGACCTGGTCTACCTGCGCCACAGGGTAGGATATGTTTTCCAAAACCCTGATTACCAGCTTTTTGCTCCCACTGTTGGCGAAGATATCGCTTTTGGACCGCTCAACCAGAAGTTAGACCGCAACGAAGTCGAAAATCGCGTCCGCGTAGCCATGGACCAGGTAGGACTTGATTATGATACCTTTCATGATCGGGACATCTATGCTCTCAGCGGAGGTCAGAAAAGGCGGGCTGCTATCGCCGGAGTGCTGGCCTGTAAACCAAAGGCTTTGATCCTCGATGACATTACAACCGGCCTTGATCCGCGTGGCCGGGATGACATCTTGAGAATAATCAACATTCTACACCGAGAACAAAATATTACTATCATCTTCATCAGTAGCAGCATGGATGAAGCAGCCGTACTGGCCGAGCGAATTGTAATAATAAACCAGGGCAAAATAATCATGGACGACAAACCACGCCGCATTCTTGAAAAAATAGATGAACTGAGATACCTTGGCCTGGAGCTTCCCGAAGTGAGCATGATTATGGAGAAACTGCGCCGGGTCGGCTACAAACTGCCTTCCGACATCATCTGCGTTGAAGAAGCGATCGGCGCCATTGCTGCCGCCCTTCGTGAGGGGGGGGGGCAGTAACTGATGGAACTGACCAAAAATATAACGCTCGGTGTATACCTGCCAGGGGACACCTTCATTCACCGTCTCGATCCTCGGACTAAAATACTCGGCACCGCCGTTCTTGTTATAATGCTCCTCTTTCTGAAAACCTACACCGCATATGGATTATTTACCCTATTTACAGTAGCCCTGATCGGCCTGGCAGCGATCCCTCTTCGCTACGCCCTTTCCGGTCTCAAACCAATGCTGCCCATGCTCATTATCATGTGGTTTTTTCAGCTTTTCCTCTTCAGGGCTGCCGACACGGAAGTTATCTTTCAATGGTGGATCTTTAAAGCCACCGAAGCAGGCCTGCACATGGGGAACCTGATCACCCTGCGTGTTTTATTTCTCTTCATAATAACCACCCTGCTTACTCTTACCACTTCCATAGTCAAGCTAACCGACGGTTTGGAAAGCCTGCTCAGCCCTCTGCGGGCAATAGGATTCCCTGCCCATGAGCTGGTTATGACCCTGATTATTGCTCTTCGCTTTGTTTTGATCCTGGCCGAAGAACTGGAAAAAATTATTAAAGCACAGACTGCTCGTGGTGTTGCCTTTGATCGAGGCAATTTTATTCAGAAAACGAGCAAACTTTTTCCTGTTTTTTTACCGCTGTTCATCAACGCTTTCAAGCGGGCCGAAGAATTGATCATTGCCATGGAAGCAAGAAGCTACACCGGAGGGCGGGGACGGACCAAAATGAAAACCCTGCATCTGAGCAGGGTTGATCTGGCAGCCGCGGCTGCGCTCTTTGCTTTTACCACCATGATGATTTATGTCATACTGAATGCTGAACCGCTATTTTAAACCCCGGAAAGATGGCAGCCAAAGGAAGTACCTACTGCGGAAGCAGCATGGATCAGTTGACCGTCCGGATTTATCCGCTTGGTACCCGACACGGCTTTTTCCAGAGGCACTGATTCGATCCTGTCGCCCTTCAGGCATACCATTTCATTACAGCATCCAGCAGTGAAAAGATCAACTGCCTTAACGCCAAAACGCGTAGCCAGAATACGATCGAAAGAAGTAGGGCTTCCACCCCGCTGCAGGTGCCCCAGAACAGTAGCCCGGCTTTCAATGCCGGTACGTGCCTCTATTTCCTCCGATACACGAGCCCCGATACCTCCGAGCCTCTTGATAACCCCTTTCTCCTGGTAAAGCGGCTCGCCGCCGGCAGGGTAAGCCCCCTCGGCCACGACAATAATGCTGAATTTTTTGCCGCGGCTGCGGCGCTCCATGATTTTTTCAACAACCAGGGGATATTCGAAAGGAAGCTCGGGGATGAGAATAATATCGCCGCCGCCGGCTATACCTGCCTCCAGGGCAATCCAGCCGGCATGCCTCCCCATTACTTCAACCACCATTGCGCGGTGATGTGATTCGGCAGTAGTATGAATTTTATCGATTGCTTCTGTGGCAGTGGTAACAGCCGAGTCAAAACCGAAAGTAACATCGGTAGCCGGCAGATCATTATCAATGGTTTTGGGGATACCAATGATGGGCACACCCAGCTCCCTGAACCTGTTGGCCAGCAGCAGGCTGCCGTCCCCACCGATTACGACCAGGCATTCAATGTCCCATTTATTCAGATTGGCCAGGGCATCGCCGGATCGATCTTTACCCGTTTGGCGGTAATCGGACCCTCCGGGTCGATAATCAAAAGGATTATCCCGGTTGGAAGTGCCCAGGATTGTCCCACCTCGATTCAAAATGCCGGACACGGTAAAATCATCAAGCAGCAAAGCATCGTTCTCCACCAGGCCTTTGAACCCGTTATTGAATCCCACTACTTCAATGTCATAGTTGTAAGTGGCTCCCTTAACAACCGCCCTGATCACAGCATTCAAACCAGGGCAGTCTCCTCCTCCGGTGAGCAATCCAATCCTGCGCATCTTTTTCCCACCTCGTGTAGTTATTTTAGCTGATTTCTTCTCATTTTTCCAGTTCGGATCACTCTCCCTGCTGTTTGCCTGTTCCAAGGCTTTTCTGGCAAGGTGGTCAACATGCCTGTTGAGGGCATCCTCACTGTGTCCTTTTACTTTCAACCATTGCACTTCTCTTTCGGCATCAAGCACAGCCAGGAGCTGCCAGAGATCCTGGTTGCCCACCGCTTCGCCGCGGGCATTGCGCCAGCCGTTATTTTTCCAGCGTTCCATCCATTTTTGGCGAAAACAGTTCACCAGGTAAGCGCTGTCGCTGTACAGGCTGACCCTGCTTGCGGGAGGCACTCGTTTAAGGGCTTCCACCGCTGCCTTCAGCTCCATGCGCTGGTTGGTGGTCTGATCCTCAGAACCACTTATTTCTTCTTTATCACTGCTGTGCCTGATCAATGCTCCCCAGCCCCCCGGTCCCGGGTTGCCGGAACAGGCACCGTCTGTATATATCAGATATTCATCAACTTCTGACAACTATTTTCTCCTCCAATCGATCAGGGCAACAGGCGACCAAGCTCGGAGAGGATCTCTTCGAGTTCCTCAATTTTTTCGCCGTACCCGGCCCAGTCCCCCTCCTGCTGGCGCTGCAGTGCTTCTTCGTAGACAACCTGGGCCTGGCCGATCAATTCAGCCAGATCCTCATCGGCAATAACCGACCTTTCTTCATCGGGCTGCGCCTCTTCGGGAACATCTATGGCCAGATCTTCTTCAATATCGGGAGGCATAGTTTCCAATTCGCCAAAAATACGGATCAAGGCCTCCTCCAGGGTATTTTCCATAATCACGGTTTCCTGGAAAACAATAATCACCCGGGCCAGTTCGGGGAGTCCGCCTCCTTCCGCTTCCAGAAAGACCGGTTCCACATAAAGCAGGGCACTGTTGATGGGAAGCACCAGCAAGTTGCCACGGATAACCCTTGAGCCGGCCTGACTCCAGAGAGTAAACTGCTCCGAGATCTCCGTATTCTGGTCAATCCGGTTTTCCACCTGCTTCGGCCCGAGAATAACCCGATCCGTGGGGAAAAGGAACATCTCAACTTCGCCGTAGTTAGGCTGGTCACAACGGGCAACAAGCCAGGCAATCATGTTATTGCGCTTATCCGGAGTAAAAGGCAGGATTAAAACGTACTCCGGTTCGCTGTAACCGGGCAGCTGGAGTATGGTATAGTAAGGTTCTATCAGCTGTTCCTCTCCAAAATACACTTCCAAAGGAATAGCCCACAGGTCTTCCCTGGTATAGAATACATTTGGATCGGTAATGTGATAAAGGGTCAGCATCTGGGATTGGATATTAAAAAGGTCCACCGGATACCGCAGATGAGCCATTAAACTTTCGGGCATCTCTTCCATAGATTTAAAAAGTTCAGGGAAAATACTGCGGTAGGTCTGGACAAGAGGATCTTGGGGATCGGTAATATAGTAGTCCACAGTGCCATTATAAGCATCAATAACTACCTTAACCGAGTTGCGGATATAGTTTATTTCACCAATTGGGGCCGAATAAGGGTACCTTTCGGTAACGGTGTAAGCATCCTGAACCCAGAACAGGCGTCCGTCAGCTGCAACGATATAAGGATTGCCATCATAGTGAAGGAAAGGCGCTAACCTGCGGACCCGCTCGTGAATATTGCGGTCGAAAAGGACACGGCTCTCGTTATTGAGTTCGTTAGAAATGAGGACCCGGTATTCACCAAATTTAAGAGCAAATAGAGCCCGCCGCAAAAATGAATGTACTGGTATACCGGAGGTACCTTCGTAATATGTAAATTCATTATCATCGCCAGCGGTGGCATAATGAAATTCGGCGGTCTCTGTATTGACTATCACATAATCGTCAGTCAGCTCTCCGAAATAAATGGCCGGATTATCCATTTCAATATTGCCGGTAGGAGGAATATCTCCCAGGAAATAACGGGGAAGCCCTTCACTGGTTACCTCATTGACCGGGCTGACCGTCAACCCGTAACCATGGGTATACTGAAGCTTCATGTTTACCCAGGTCCGAGCCTGCTCGGCCAGGCGACTTTTGTCCAATTCGCGGGCCGAGAGCATGACCTGGCGATATTCACCGTCTACTGTGTAGCGATCGATATCCACATCGTTGAAACGGTAATAAGGCCTGATTGCCTGCAGCTCGTTGAAAGTATTTAACAATGGACGGTAATCCCAAAGCCGGACATTGTTAATTGTCCCTGTATTTTCAAGCAGGTCATCCCAGGTTATCTTAGCTCCAGGATTATAACTGCGCGAATCAAAATTGTCCAGACCGTATGCACTACGGGTGTACTGGATGTTATGTTCCAGGTAATCCTTCTCATAGGCAAATTCACTGGGTTCCACAATAAAGCTCTGCACTGCTGCCGGATAAGCCCAGCCGCCCAGGAGAGAAACGCCAATCAAGGCAAGGATGCCGTACAAGAAAAGGCGGGAGCGGCGCAGGAATATATTGGCAATAAAGAGCAGGGCAATCGCAGCCGCCATTATCATTAAGACCAGCAAAACCGTATAGTTGGCATGGATATCGGTGTAACCCGCGCCGTAGACTACCCCTCTCTCTGAAAGTACGAGCTCAAGCTGTTGCATGCGGTAATCCCAGGCTTTTAAACCGAAAATCAAGGCCAGTAAAACAGCCAGATGACTGAATCCCCTGCCGGTGGGAAGAGTCCAGCCACGCCTGCCCTGGACAGGCGGATTAAGGATCAGGTAAATTGCACCCACCACCAGAGTGGAGATAACAACAGCCATCATCAGAAAACCGTAAAGAAAACGGTAAAAGGGCAGTTTAAAAACGTAAAAAGCGACATCAGCTCCAAAGATTGGGTCACTGATAGCAAAAGGCACATGATTGAAAAAACGCAGAAAATCCATCCAGTAGTTACCAGCATAACCGGAAAATATATAGGCAAGTACAGCAGATCCAATAAGGAAATAAATTGTCAACCGCCTCGGGGTAAGGTAACGCATGAAACCGGTAGCCATCAGCTTTTCACGCAAGGCCAGGTTGGGGAAACTCAGTACATAGCGTCGGGTAATCATGAGGTTAACAAAGAAAAAAGCAAAGAGAAAAAGCAATGCTCCAATACGTAATCCCCAGCGGGTTAAATACTGGGTCCAGAATACCTGCTCTGCTTCCAGATCCTGGAACCAAAGTAAATCAAGATAAAAATTTGTCGCTGTTAAAACCAGGGAACCAGCAATAATAACAATAAAGATAATCAGTAAAGATCGCCTGCGCAATTTAATCCCTCCGTAAAAAGAAATACCGGTCCTTAACCGGTTGAATATATTCTACCAAGATTTTAGCTTATTCCAATCTGCTTTGTCAAAGAGAACCCGCCAGCAAAGGAAGCAACCAGCTCCTTTTATTCACCAATGATAGCTTTTCCGGCACTGGTCCCGATACGGCTGGCTCCTGCTTCGATCATCAGAAGGGCGTCTTTCGCCGTACGCACTCCACCCGCTGCTTTAACGCCCATGGCAGGCCCTACTATTTCGCGCATCAGCCGGACATCTGCTACTGTTGCTCCACCATAGCCAAACCCGGTTGAAGTTTTGACAAAATGGGCTCCAGCTTTTTCGGCAAGCCGGCAGGCGATCACTTTTTCTTCATCATTCAGGAGGGCGGCTTCTATAATTACCTTTACTGGTTTTCCTTCAGCTGCCCGGACCACGGCATTGATGTCTTTGCGAACATAATCCCTGTCCCCACTTTTCAGGGCCCCGAGGTGGATAACCATATCAACCTCAGCAGCGCCGGCTGCGACAGCTTCAGCAGCTTCAAAAGTCTTCACAGCTGTAGTAGTCGCTCCCAGGGGGAAACCGATTACTGTTGCTACTCTGACTGCACTTCCCGCCAGTTCTTTGACCGCCTGTTGAACAAAAGAGGGATTGATGCAAACGGCATAAAATTTACATTCCTTCGCTTCCCGACAAAGTCTTCTGATGTCCTCCTCTGTCGCCTCCGCTTTGAGTAAGGTATGCTCAATGTAACCGGCCATATTTTCTGTCATTTCGCTCCTCCTGCCTTTCACCTGCTCATCAATCATTCTCCCAGCCGACATAACCACAGATCAAGACCGGTTTTCCCACCGGGGTTTCAACAAACACACAGGCACTCATGATCAGTTCTTCCACTTCGGCAATGATTCCTGCAGAGGCAGTATCGCGGGCATGAATAAGGGCCACTGTTTCTCCCTTTTCCACCTGATCACCGATTTTTTTATTAACGGTAATGCCCACTGCCGGATCAACGGGATCACCCTTCTTCCACCTTCCGGCGCCAAGCAACGCCGCTGCCCGACCGATATTTTCCGCCTTGAGCCGGCAGATGAACCCTTCATTCACAGCCCTGACAGCAATTATTCTTTCAGCCCTGGGCAGCAGGGAGAGATCTTCTGTAACCCGCCCATCGCCTTTCTGATTTTCTATCAGTTCAGCAAATTTTTGCAAAGCCTCCCCGCTCCTGAGTATCCGGGCAAGAACAGCCCTTCCCCTATCAATATTTTTTGCTGCACCAGCCATTGTCAGCATTCTGCTGCCCAGGGTAAGGCACAGTTCTTCCAGATCCGGCGGTCCTTCTCCACGCAGGGTCAAAATCGCCTCTTCGACTTCAAGGGCGTTGCCTACCTTCCGGCCAAGCGGCTGTTCCATCTTCGTTATCGCAACTGCTGTTCTGCGCCCCGCTGCCCGACCGACAGCCGTCATCAGGCGGGCCAGGGTGAATCCTTCTTCCTGTCTCTTCAGAAAAGCTCCATCGCCAATCTTCACATCGAGAACGATGCCGTCGGTACCGGCAGCAATTTTTTTACTCATAATGCTGGCTGCAATGAGAGGGATACTGTCAACAGTAGCCGTTACGTCACGCAGGGCATAAAGCATTTTATCAGCAGGAACCAGCTTCCCCGTCTGGCCGGCAACGGCAACTCCGATTTTTTTTACCGCTGCCATCAGTTCGCCGACAGTCATTTCCGTTTTCAGGCCGGGGATTGATTCCAGTTTGTCCAGAGTCCCTCCTGTATAACCAAGGCTGCGGCCGGAAAGTTTGGCCACCGGAACCCCGGCGGCGGCAACCAGGGGAGCAAGAACAAGGGTGGTAGTGTCACCTACTCCTCCCGTACTGTGCTTATCGACCTTGAATCCTGGAATATTACTCAGGTCGATGGTTTCTCCGGAATTAACAAGGGCATTTGTAAGATTAAGGGTTTCTTCATCGGTCATACCCTGGAAAAAAATAGCCATTAGCAAAGCAGACATCTGGTAATCGGGGACATTACCTTTGACATAACCGGTAATAAGGTAGTCAACCTCATTTTTCGTTAGCGTTTCGCCCCTGCGTTTCTTAAAAATCAAATCGCCCGCCCGCATTACTTACCCTCCCAGGGATGATATAGAAAAGTGTTGAAACCTCTTTAAAACCAAACCACCTAAAAATCGGACCTTCTTTTATCAGGTCGTGGGGACAAGGACGGTGATGATCGCTATTCTCCGCAGAACCGGCAAATCCTCCCCGCAACATCCAAACAGCCAGGAAGGATTTCTCCCTTCAAATTGCGAAATAGTTGTAATCAACAGTAAAGGAGCGTTCCAGTCAATGAGCATGATCAAAAAACCGGAAGCGGCAGCAGAAGGACAGAGGAGAATTGCCTGGGTGGGCCGCCATATGCCCGTCTTAAATCTCCTCATGGAAAAGTACGGCTGCAAAAAACCGTTTGAAGGACTCAGGCTCGCCGCCTGCATTCACCTGGAAGCAAAATCGGCTTACATGGCAAAAGCTTTCAAACACTGCGGGGCTTCCGTAACCATAACCGGTAGTAACCCCCTTTCAACCCAGGACGCAATAGCAGCTGCGCTGGTTGAGGAGGGGATCACAGTTTTTGCCTGGCACGGAGCGACGGCTGATGAATACAAGAACCACATCCGCCAGACTATTGCCTCTGGCCCCAACCTGGTTATCGACGACGGAGCCGATTTGATCACCATGCTGCACCAGGAATACCCCGAAAAACTGGCCGATGTAATTGGCGCTGCTGAGGAAACAACCACCGGTTTGATCCGCCTGCGAGCCCTGGCCGCCGAAGGCAAACTTGCATTTCCTGTCATGGCCGTTAATGACGCCCGCTGCAAATATCTCTTCGACAACCGCTACGGAACCGGACAATCGGTCTGGGACGGGATTATCCGCACAACAAACCTGCTCATTGCCGGGAAAACAGTGGTCGTTTCCGGTTACGGCTGGTGCGGGCGCGGCGTAGCCATGCGGGCAATTGGCCTTGGAGCACAGGTAATAGTCACAGAGGTAGATCCGGTGCGGGGCCTGGAAGCTGCAGTCGAAGGATATCGGGTTATGCCGATGGAAGAAGCAGCCGCCCTGGGCGATATCTTCGTTACCACCACCGGCTGCCGGGAAATCATTTCCACCCCGCATATCCCCCTGCTGAAAGAGGGAGCCATCCTGTGCAATGCCGGCCATTTTGATGTCGAAATTGACAAAAAAGCTCTAAAGCAATACGGACGTCTTATCGGTCAGCCGCGAGACAATATTGATGAATACCTGCTTAATAATGGACGGCATGTTTACCTGCTCGGGGAAGGGCGTCTTGTTAATCTGGCTGCGGGGGACGGCCATCCGGCAGAGATTATGGATCTATCTTTTGCCCTGCAGTTTTCAGCAATGCTGCATGTTGTCAAAGAAGGAAGAAACCTCTCTCCCGGCGTAATCAGCCTCCCTGATGAAATTGACCGCCACATTGCAGAACTCAAACTTGAAACAATGCAGATTCACATTGACCGTTTAAACCACCGGCAAAAAGAATACCTGGCCTCATGGCAACTTGAATGATCTGCCTGAGAGGTTTTATCCACTGAGTTAAATGGGTAAATTTTCTTTTACGTTCAGTAAACCGTGATCCGGTCAGCGATATTTTCAAAAGTTTTTTCGCCAATACCGCTGACATCCATAATCTCCCTGACGTCGGTGTAGGGCCCATATTTTTCCCTGTGGGCAACAATTTGTTCTGCCCTTACTGTACCAATGCCGGGCAGGGCAGTCAGCTCTGATACCGATGCATTGTTGATATTTATTTTCCCCCCTTCATCTTCCGGGGTAACTGAGGTTTGTTCCCCGACCCGGGAAATAATGATCTGTTCCCCATCAAAGAGGGGGCGGGCCTGGTTTACTGCTTCCCGGTCGGCATCTTCGCAAAAGCCCCCGCATACTTCAACCAGCTCGTAAACTCGTGAACCCTGAGGGAGCTGGTAAACTCCCGGGCTGTGCACAGCCCCGACAATATGAACTGTAATCAGTTCCGGTTCTGATTCCCCTTCTATTTGTCCGCTGTAACCGGCCTGGAGAGGTTCCGACTGATGAACCGACTTTTCCATAACCCGCCAGGCTGCCCCTGCCACCAGGAGCAGCACTATAAGGCCGACCATTAATTTTTCTCTGCCACTTATTTTCCCATCCACGTTATAATCCCCCCTTAGCCGGATCACAACGTTTAAAGCTTTTAACTTCCAATGAAACAGCGAATTAATTCGCCTTTGCTGTTCATTTTTCCTCCTTCAGTCAAAAAAATATCCACCGCCCGATTGCTGGCCGGAGGATATACTATCACCTTATGCACGGTAAAACCCGATTATTCGGCTTTTTCTTTTTCTTCTTTTTTCTCTTCTTCCTCTTCTTCAGGGACATTAATGCCAATAACATTAATATTTATTGCTTTCACTTTCAGGCCTGTGCTTTTTTCCACATTGCCCCGGATTTCTTTTTTTAATTTATCAGTGGAATCAACAATCGACACACCATATTCAACAATTACATTCATGTCGATGGTAACCGAATCTTCCTCCACATTGACCTTTATACCCTTTGACAGATCGCGGCGGCCGATTTTTTCGGCAATTCCACCGACCAAACCTCCGCTCATTCCTGCAATGCCGGGAATATCGCTGCCTACTATACCGGCGATAATGGCAATGACTTCGGATGATATACGGATGCTGTCTCCTTCTTTGTCTGGATCCGGTTTCAGAACAGCTTCTTCCGGCTGAGCCATTTTATCCTTTTCGTCTTTTTGGGCCATTTGCTTACCTCCTTTTCAGATTATAAAATCTAGTATTTCTCAATCCGGCTGTTTAACAATTGATTTCGAATCATATCCCCATAAAAGTCACAATAATCATTGTACTCGACACCATTAGGATTAGATTTTTTTAAATTATCTTAGTAGTATTATATAATCTGCCCTGTCAGCTTGTCAAGGAAACAATCCGCGAGGATCGTGTCAAGCAACTGTAGGATCAGCGGACCACCAGGTTGACCAGGCGCCCGGGGACGGTGATGGTTTTAACCACTTTCTTCCCCTGAAGCAGCTGGTCAATACGATCATTCCCACGAGCTGCTTCAACAAGTTCCTCCTCCGAGCAATTGGCAGCTACGGTCATGCGGCCCCGTACTTTCCCGTTAACCTGAATAACAATTTCCACCTCATCAACCTGCAGCTTTTCCGGCTCGTACTGCGGCCACGACTGCTGGTGAACACTGTCCCCGTGCCCCAGTCTGGACCATGCTTCTTCGGCCAGGTGGGGAGCAAAGGGTGCCAGCAGTAGAACCATTTTACTCAGTGTTTCATTAAGCAGGGGGCCGTTCTGCTGTTCGGCCGGTGAGGACTGCCGGTAGCTGTAAATAGAATTTACCAGTTCCATGATTGCACTGATAGCCGTATTAAAATTGAAGCGTTCCTGTATATCAACGGTCACCTTTTTTATGGCAACATGCAGGCTTCTTTCCAGGGCTACATCTTCTTCTCTGTTGCCGGGATGATCAGGGGTAGATTTAAGTTCCGGCTGAAAATCATCGATCAACCTCCAGATGCGGCGCAGAAAACGGTGGCACCCTTCCACCCCCTGATCGTTCCAGTCAAGATCTTTTTCCGGAGGCGCAGCAAAAAGAATAAAGAGACGTCCGGTATCGGCACCATATTTCTTGACGATTTCATCGGGTGTCACAACATTACCCCTGGACTTGGACATCTTGGAGCCATCCTTGTAAACCATACCCTGGGCCAGCAGGCGGCTGAAAGGTTCTTCAACCTTAACCAGGCCGGCGTCATAGAGGACCTTCGTGAAGAAACGGGCATAGAGCAGGTGAAGAACGGCATGTTCTATCCCGCCGATGTATTGATCCACGGGCATCCAGTAATCGACCGATTCCCTGTCAAAGGGTGCTTTTTCACTGTGCGGACTGGTAAATCTCATGAAATACCAGGAAGAGCAAATAAAAGTATCCATCGTGTCGGTTTCCCGGCGGGCCGGCCCTCCGCAGGTGGGGCAGCGGGTATTGACAAAATCGGGATAATGAGCCAGACTTGGCACCCGATTGCCGGATAGTTCCACTTCCAGGGGGAGCTTAACCGGCAAATCAGACTCAGGCACCGGGACATTACCGCATTTATCACAGTAAATAATCGGGATCGGCGCTCCCCAGTAACGCTGGCGGGAAATGAGCCAATCCCGAAGGCGGTAGGTAATACGGAATCCGCCCAGGTTTTCCTTTCTCAGATGTTCAGTTATTTCTCGCATACCTTCCTTGTTGGACAACCCGTCAAAACCGGGAGAGTTGACCATATGTCCCTCCCCCGGATATGCTTCAGTCATCGTTTCAGCAGTTATTTTTTCACCCGGTGGTTGAATGACCGTCCGTATGGGAAGATTATATTTCCCGGCAAAGAGAAAATCACGCTGATCATGGGCCGGCACACCCATAACTGCACCGGTCCCGTAAGCCATCAACACATAGTTGCCAATGAGAATCGGCACTTTCTCTCCGTTAATAGGGTTAATGGCATAACGGCCGGTAAAGAGGCCAATTTTTGACGATTCTTCAGAGGTGCGTTCAATTTCAC
This sequence comes from Bacillota bacterium, assembly GCA_034189085.1. Classification (GTDB taxonomy): domain Bacteria; phylum Bacillota; class Dethiobacteria; order DTU022; family DTU022; genus M55B129. The sequence goes on from JAXHVH010000016.1 coordinate 20,964, forward strand.
TCTCTTTGCGCACCTGGCTGACAAAGGCGAGGACTTCCTCTTCTTTGTCCGTTCCCCTGACTAAGTTTTCAACCAGCGGATGTTCCGGAGCGAGAACCATGTAGGTTACTCCAAATAGAGTATCGGGGCGGGTGGTAAAGACACGGATTTCTTCGTCAGGAAATTCTTTAACCCGGAAAGTAATTTCCGCCCCCTCGCTGCGGCCGATCCAGTTCTGCTGCATAATTTTTACCCGTTCCGGCCAATCCTCGAGAGTATCAAGATCGTAGAGAAGCCGATCGGCATAATCGGTGATTTTCAAAAACCATTGTTCCAGATCTCGCGTTTCCACCGGTGAAGAACAACGCCAGCAGAGGCCTTTTTCCACCTGTTCATTAGCCAGCACCGTTTCGCAGCGATTGCACCAGTTTACACTCGCCTTCTTCTTGTAAGCCAATCCCTTTTTGTACATCAGCAAAAAAAGCCACTGGGACCATCGGTAATACTCGGGAGAAGAAGTATTGACTTCCCTCTGCCAGTCATAACTCGCTCCCAGCCGCTTTTGCTGTTTTTTCATATGTTCAATATTTTTGGTTGTCCATTCTTTAGGGTTGACTCTGTTTTCTATAGCAGCGTTTTCTGCAGGCAAGCCGAAGGCATCCCATCCCATGGGATGAATAACATTATATCCACGCATCCTTGAAAAGCGGGCCAGCACATCTCCGATGGAATAAACACGCATGTGACCCATGTGCAGCTTTCCAGAAGGATAAGGGAACATTTCCAGGACATAGTATTTTTCCCTGTCTTTATCCATGGCCGACCGGTAAAAGTCGTCTTCTTCCCATTTTTTTTGCCAGTACTCTTCGATCTTTTTCGGATTGTAGTTTGTCAACTCTGTCAGCCCCCAGTAACAAATAAAAAATCCGCCCGGTCAAGGGACGGATTTGTTTATACCCGCGGTACCACCCTTATTGGTCAAACAGATGGTGGAGCTGGCGGGAGTTGAACCCGCGACCTCTTCCATGCCAAGGAAGCGCGCTCCCACTGCGCCACAGCCCCCCGTTATGCTGTTGCCCGCTCTAAACCGCTAACGCCAGCTTTGCGGCAGCGATTACTGACTTTCACCGCTGCGTCTCCGGAGCGAGTTCAGCAGTTCAGCCTGCCGGTTTTCACCCTTTACCGGCTCCCTATGAAGGCCTTTCCGCCTACTGCTCTCCTTCATCAACAAGTATTGGACACCTCGAGTACACATAACATTATATGCAGGCCGCCGTGCCTTGTCAATAGGAAAGACGAAGTTTCAGTATATCTCAAAATTAAGCCCACACTGTGCAATATCCACAAATTAATCGTCATCTATGGGGATCGCCAACTTCAATCCGGTAAGTTTCACCAGCCTGTAGATCAATAACTAGAAGGCAGTTCGGCGGCAGTAACCCGTCCAGCCCGGTCAGGCATTTAACCGCCTCTGTAGCTTGAACCGAAGCAAGCATGGCCGGAGTAAAAGCGGGATTACCAAGTTCGGTTTCCACTCCTCTCTCGGCAGTGTTTCCGTCCTGTCTACCATAAATAGATTGTAAAAGAGGTTTATTGGGCCTGATTACGGCAACCTGTCCTAAAAAACCGGCAATAGCTCCGTGGATCAGGGGCAGATTGAGCCGGCTGCAGGCAGATTCAAGAGCAAAACGCGAGGAAAGATTATCCAGACAATCGATAATCAGATCACACCCCCTGAGCAAATCTCTCAGGTTGCCAGTTTCTCCCCGGCAGCAATGAACTTCTATCTCCACAGCATTGTTCACTGCAGCAATTCTCTTTACAGCAGCATCTACTTTGGGATCTCCCAAATTTTTTTCCAACGATAAAAGCTGGCGGTTTAAATTGCTCTCGCTGAAGGAATCATCGTCAATCAATGTCAATTTGCCGACACCCATTCTGGCCAGCAATTCAATAACAAAACCGCCCAGGCCTCCCGCTCCAACAATCCCTACTTTCGATTTAAGAAGACTGATCTGCCCGGCAATACCTGTGGTACCAATGTTTCGACTGTAGCGATAGGGGATGACTTCTTCTTCCAGGGCTGCAATTTCAACCAATCTAATGCTGCAGCCAAATTCAGTGGCAATACGCCTGACAGCACCGAGAGAAATATATACCCATTCTTTCCCATCCCGTTTAAAACTGCCTTCTGAAGCCTTCCTGATTGAAGGGGATAAAATTTTTCTATCCATCAACAAATCACCTGCAGAATGAAGAGTTAAACCTTGAGCATTCCGCTCTCCTTAAGGGGCTCTCAGATTAACCGGAGGAGCTTCGCTCCATAATCGTTCCAGGTCATAAAAGGCCCTCGCCTCAGCCTGGAAAATGTGGGCTACCAGCCCCCCGTAATCGAGAACCACCCACCAGCCTTCCCGGTAACCTTCAATTCGTAAAGCCCGGTACCCTTCTTTCCTCAACATTTCAACAAGGTGATCGCAAATAGCACGAACCTGTGTAGCCGACGTGCCGGTTCCCAGTAAAAAATAGTCGGCAATAATTGATACACGACCGACTTCCAGCAACTGCACATCATGCGCCTTCTTCTCAGCCGCCACTTCTGCGGCCAGCAGGGCAAGTTTCCGGGAGCCGCTGCCTGGTTCCCGTGTCAAATAAGATCACCTCCCATTAATAAAAATTCATAAACTCACTCACACATTAATATTATTGCTGTTGGCCTCTCCTTAGTTTTTCAAGGAGGTTGTTGCGTAGACTGACCGATTGCGGGTGAAGGAGCATTCCTCGCTCCAGGATGGAACAGATAGTCCTCTCCACAGCTGCCAGTAAAGCCCTGTCAAGATCCTCACGGGCCAGTTCCCTGATTCTGTCCACTCCCCGGTAGAAACGGCCGTCTTCAATACAATCGGCGAGATAAATAACTTTATCCATCAGACTCATATCACTGTGCCCCGTAGTATGAAAAGCCACAGCCTGTAAAATCTCGCCGTCCTCTATACCCAGTTCCAAAGGCAGGAGAGCAGCTCCCACCGGGGCATGAAGAAGACGCGGTTCCAGCAGGGTAATCCGGTCAAGCTGAAGATTAAGTTCTTTCGCTTTTTTGCGCAGTTCACTTTTGGGGTAACGTTTTCCATAATCGTGAACAATTCCGGCAAGGTAAGCTTTCCTCTGATCGGCTCCAAATCTCTCAGCCAGGGATACTGCCATTTCGGCTACCCCTGCACTGTGTCTGTAAAGTTCTTCTGACAATTTTTTTTTCATTAATTCGTTGTAATAAGAATTATCCATAAATAAATCACGTCTTACCTCTGCGGTCAAATAACTCAATTCACCATTAACCCGACTTCCCTATTTCTTCCACCTTTTCAGGCGGAACAGGAAACGAATAAGTAAAACAGGTGACGGTAACGATTACTGTTCGCGCGGTTTTGCTTCGTTAACAACCAGTTTTCGTCCTTCCAGTTCTGCTCCGTTAGTTTTCTCCATCATTTCTTCCATTATCTCATCATTTACTTCGACAAAACCATATCCACGGGAACGCCCTGTAGCCCTTTCCGTTATGATGCGGCATTCCAGTACCTCTCCGTACTGCGAAAAAAACTTCTCAAGTTCATTTTCCTTCGTGCTCCAGGGGATGTTCCCCACATACAAAGTTTTGGCCATTTACCCTTACACCTCCATTTATATTATACCCCATTTAAAGGGTTAAAAACCAATTTATCTCGCTACCCGGTATAATCCATGTTTTTTTATGTACTGTTCAACCGGTTCAGGAGTTAGGTACTTGATTGTTTTGCCAAGGGTGACCCTTTCCCGAATAAAGGTGGAAGAAACAGCAAGCGCCGGAATTTCAAGAAGATGGACTTTGTCCTTCATTGCCGGACAGCTTTTGTTCAGAGTTTCATAAAAACGCTCCAGTGAATAACCTGGTCTGGAAACGGCAATAAAGGTACAGAGGCCTAGAAGCTCTTCGTAATTTTTCCAGGTAAATATTTCAAGTATGGCATCAGCCCCTGTGATGAAAAACAGTTCCGGACCATGCTCTTCACCGCAAGCAAAATGTTTTACTGTGTCGATGGTGTAAGTCGGCCCATCCTGATCAATTTCGATCCGTGAAACAAAAAAAGAGGGGTTGGACATTACCGCCAGGGTGGACATCAGATAACGGTGTTCTGGCAGGGAAATGCTTTTTTCATCTTTATGAGGAGGCGCTCCTGTAGGAACAAAAATAACGTAATCCAGATCAAACTGCTGTCTCGCTTCTTCAGCTGTTACAAGATGACCCATATGAATGGGGTCAAAAGTTCCGCCCATCAGACCAACTTTCAGGCTGCCCACTCTATCATTACTGGCATTGAAAAACATTCTCCCGGCCACCTCTTCCCTCTCATTCATCATAATAAAAAAACTCTTCACTGCCGATACGGATCGTATCGCCTTCTTTGGCTCCTATTTTTTTTAATTCCTTCTCCAGGCCGATACGTCGACAAAAATTTTGGAAACGCTGCAGAGCTTCCTCATTTTCAAAATCAGTCCTGGCGGCCATTTTCTCAACATCCGAACCGCTTATTTCATAAACACCCTCAACAAAGTCTATTTTTAGAGGAGTCCGAACGGCAGGTTCCGGGGTAATGAGCATTTCCTCCTCTTTCATTTCAATCCTTTCAGCCAGATCCTTTACCCTGCTGTGAAGATGGTAAATCAGTTCTTCCACTCCTTCACCTGTAACTGCTGAAATGCCGAAAACTGGGACATCTTCCTCCCCTGATTCTGCCACACAGCGTTGGAGCAGGATAAGATTTTCTCCGGCCCGGGGGATGTCCAGCTTGTTACCGACAACAACCCGGGGATAAGCTGCCAGGGCAGGATTAAAAACAGTAAGTTCTTCCTGTAAAAGGTTGTAGGAAGAAGCGGGTTCAGGGCTAGCCTGCGGAGAAAGATCAATTAAAAAAAGAAGGAGAAGATTCCTTTCTACATGCCGCAAAAATTTATGACCCAGACCTGCTCCCTCATGAGCTCCCTCGATCAAGCCAGGCAGATCGGCAATGACAAAACTGTCTTCTTCTCCAGCTTTGACTACTCCGAGGTTGGGAACAAGCGTAGTGAAAGGATAAGAGGCTATCGTCGGCCTGGCCGCCGTAATCCGGCTGAGGAGGGTAGATTTACCGGCATTAGGAAACCCGACCAATCCAACCTGGGCCATCACTTTCAACTCCAGTTTTATTTTTTTTTCCTCTCCGGGAAGTCCTTTTTCAGCAATCCGCGGGGCTTTCCGTGTAGGGCTGGCAAAACGGGCATTTCCTTTTCCACCGCGGCCTCCTGCGGCTACCAGGACCCGTTGCTGGGGAATAGTTAAGTCGGCCAGAACCTTTTTATTTTCGTCGCGCACTATTGTGCCCGGCGGGACCGGTACATACAAATCTGCGCCCCGTGCGCCATGTTGATTTTTCCCGCGGCCGTGTGTTCCGTTGGCTGCTTTCAACAGATGCCGGTAACGCAGATCAAGGAAGCTGTGCTTAGAAGGATCGGTAAAAAAATAAACACTGCCGCCGTCGCCGCCGTCGCCGCCATCCGGACCTCCATGAGGAACATATTTTTCCCGCCGGAATGAAACCACACCATTTCCGCCGCGACCACCGCGGGCTACGAGTTCAAGTTCATCAACAAACATCAGTCCAGGATCACCTGCTGCGCTGCCCTGAATAACAGGAAATAATAAAAGTCCGGGGCACAGCCCCGGACCTGTTGCCTTTAACTAATTTACAGATGCACTCTCTTCAGGATACACACTGACCTGCTTTTTCGCACGGTCGTTGTATTCGTATACTACTCGTCCATCTGCGGTGGCAAAGAGAGTATCGTCACTGCCTTTGCCCACATTAAACCCGGGATGGATGTGGGTCCCTCTCTGCCGGATAATAATACTGCCAGCTTTTACAGCCTGCCCGCCGTAACGCTTTACACCCAGCCTTTTCGCATTGCTGTCCCGGCCGTTGCGTGAACTGCCAACCCCTTTTTTATGAGCCATTTAAGCCACCTCACTTTCACCAATCTTAATCATATTCAATTTTTATAAACCGCTGATACCGGTTATTAAAATATCCGTATAGGGCTGCCTGTGCCCCTGCTTACGGCGGTAATTTTTCTTGCGCTTATACTTGTAAACAATAATTTTGCGTTCCCGACCGGAAGCGACCACTTTGCCTTCCACCTGGCTCTCTTCAAGATAGGGTCGGCCAATTTTCGAACTGGAATCATTGTTAAGCATGAGAACCCGGTCGAAAACAACCTTTTCACCCTTTTCTGCCGGCAATTTTTCTACTCGGATTACTTTACCTTCTTCCGCCCGGTATTGTTTGCCGCCTGATTCAATAATAGCGTACATAAACAAACCCCCCATGAGGACTCGCCGAAGCTGGTAGCCCGTTGCAGTGCGGGGCTTTGGACCTTCTTCGTGCGGTTGTTAATCTATTTGCGATTCTAACACGCGCTTTACCCTTTGTCAAACAAAACAAATGCGATGTGTTTGCTCAGTGATATTGTCACCCCTGGTGTTTCCGGGGAAGCGGTTATATTCTACTCTTCAGGAATGGCGTTTTCACTGAACATTGACAAATGGAAATTTTTACTCTGTCAACGGCCAGTGAAAATGTCACCCTAAAAACGCTTAATATGGACCAAGAAAATGTCTCCTCCCATAATGGTGACATTATCTCAGACCGCTTACAGGGTGACAATATCATAGGCCGACCACAATGGAAATTTTTACTCTTGACCAGCTGGTAAACATATTATAGAATGTTTATCATAGGTAAATTAAATAATTCCTATTACCTTCGATTCATTTCTTCTACGGCGGCTGTTTGCCGCTATGGGAAATGGACGACAGGGTATGGCTGGAAACGGTCATGCCTCCCGTTGTGGAAAGAAGGTCGGTAATGAGATTAAACTTATCGCATTTTCCCACGGGGAAATGCGATTTTTTAATATATGACGGGGGCAAGCACTGAAAAATCCACGCTGCCCCGCTTAATGAAAGGAGGGATATGTGCCAGGGGGGCGGAGGATTTGACACATTATAGATTGAAAAGGGATTAACATTGCCATCTCATCCTTCCTCTCTTTCAGTCTGCCTCTGTTCAACCTGTGTATAAAACATTCCGCCTTACGAAAGAATTAACCACCACTAAAAGGGAAGGTGAACTTAATGAAAATCAGAAATAAGGGACTGCTGTACAAACTGATTCTGGGTCTGATGATTCTATCAGCATTTTTACTGGTAGCCGGCTGCGGTGAGGAAACCGCACCCGCAGAAGAGCCTGCAGAGGAAGAAGAAACTGCCGACGAGCCGGAATTAATTGACGATTATATCACCCTGGCCACCACCACCAGTACCTACGATTCCGGCCTGCTGGATTATCTGAATCCCATTTTTACCGAACAGACCGGTATCGAAGTGCAGGTCGTATCACAGGGGACCGGAGCTGCCCTGGAAACCGGGGCGCGCGGGGATGCTGATGTTCTGCTGGTCCACGATCGGGCTTCTGAACTGCAGCTGGTGGAAGAAGGAGCCTTTGTCGACCGCTATGATGTAATGTATAATGATTTCATCTTCGTCGGTCCGGCTGAAGATCCGGCCGGAGTTGGCGAAGTAAGTACTGCGGCAGAAGCCCTTACCAGGATCGCCGGCAGCGAGGAAACTTTCGTGTCTCGCGGAGACGATTCGGGTACCCACCGCATGGAAATGCGGCTCTGGGAAAGCGCCGGAATCGATCCGGCCGGCCAGGGATGGTACCTCTCCATTGGGCAGGGAATGGGAGATACCCTGAATATGGCCAATGAAGAACTGGGATATACAATGACCGACCGCGGCACCTTCGTAGCAATGGAGGATAACCTCGATCTGGTAATTGTTCTGGAAGGCGATCCGGTGCTCTTCAACCAGTACGGAGTAATGGCTGTCAATCCCGAGAAATATCCTCATGTGAAATATGACTACGCCATGATGTATATCGACTTCCTGATGTCTGATGAAGGTCAGGAACTGATCAATTCGTACCAGGTAAACGGGGAAACACTCTTCTTCCCGGGTTACGGCCTGGAATAGAACAGATCTGTTATGCCGGGGGGTCTCCCCCGGCACATTATTATTGGTCCAGGGGGACGGAGGATTTGACACACAGGAGGTTATATATTGTCGAGACTTCTCGAAGGAATAGTTGAAGCTGTTCGCTTAATAATATCCCTGGATCCTTACCTGCTGCAGATTGTCCTGCTATCGCTGCGGGTTTCTATAACGGCAATCATTATTGCCACAATTATCGGTGTGCCCCTAGGAGCATTGCTCGGCTTAAAAACCGAGAAAAAAACCCGTTTAATTAATAAAATAATTTTTACTTTCATGGGTATGCCTCCGGTTGTTGCCGGATTGATCATTTACTTAATCCTCTCCCGCCAGGGACCGCTTGGGGTGCTGGGACTGCTTTACTCCCCCTCGGCAATGATCATTGCTCAGGTTTTTCTGGCCTCACCAATTGTCACCGGCTTAACCATGGTGGGGATAAGAGCCAAAGGAGGGGAAGTTGAAGAAACAGCCCGCTCACTGGGAGCCAGTTCCACACTGACCACATGGACAGTAATTAAAGAGGCCAGATACAGCCTCCTGGGAGCAATCATTTCGGGGTTCAGCCGGGTGGTGGCCGAAGTTGGAGCCGTAATGATCGTAGGGGGCAATATTGAAGGGCATACCAGGGTGATGACAACAGCCATAACCCTCGAAACCCGGAAAGGTAATTTTGAACTGGCCATCGGCCTGGGAATAATTTTATTAATAATATCTTTCTTTGTTAATTCCATCCTTTATAATATTCAAAAAGGAGGGAAAAAAGATTAGCGGTAAAACTGTTCTGCTGGAAATGAAGGGAATAAAAAAGTTTTATGATAAAGAAGTTTTGCACATAGACAGCTTAAAGCTGATCAAGGGTTCTATTTATGGAGTTATTGGCCCAAGCGGCGCCGGGAAAAGCACCTTTTTACGAATTATTAACATGCTTACTATGCCCGATACCGGTGAAGTTTATTACCATGGGCAACCCTTTCCATTGAGCCCTTCCGAACGCCTGTTGCTGCAGCGCAAAATGGCCCTGGTATTCCAGAAAACCCTCCTTTTTAAAGAAAGTGTGTGGAATAACATAGCTTTTGGTTTGAAAGCACGCCGTTATACCAGGGCCCAGATTGAAAAAAGAGTCAATGCCCTGCTTGAACAGGTGGGGATGAAGGACCTGGCCAACCGGTATGCAGACACACTTTCCGGGGGAGAAGCCCAGCGGGTAGCTATAGCCAGAGCGGTTGCTTTCGAGCCAGAACTGCTTCTGCTGGACGAACCGACAGCCAACCTGGACCCGAGCAATATCGAATTGATTGAAAATATGATTCTCAAACTGGTTCACAGCAAAGATATCACTGTGGTTATGGTCACACACAATGTTTTTCAAGCCAGGAGAATCGCCGACCGTGTTATTTTTATCAACCAGGGCAAGGTTGTGGAAACGGGCCCGACAGAAAAAATGTTCAACGAGCCAGACTGTGAAAGCACCCGCCTTTTTGTCGAAGGCCGCATGGTTTACTGATCAGATATATCCACCTCTCGGCGGGAGCCCTGCTCCCGCCTCTTTTTATAAGGCAGCCTTAGTTTCAATGCTTTTTCTTTTTTTTCAGCACCGCCCGGGCAAAAGTGCGGTTGACATCTTTTATTTCCACCTTAACTGTTTCACCCACTTTTTCACCCGCTCCCTCGACATTGATTACAAAACCCTGCAGGCGGGCAATGCCGTTCTGGGGATTCACAGTGTGGGGCTCTTCAATGGTTACCTCCAAGTCTTCTCCAATCTTGACCGGCAGAGCCAGGTTTTGGATTTCTTTGTGGCTGCCTCGGGCTACAATACGAAACTGCTCGATATGGATATCTTCCGTGCCGCGAATAAATATATGGCGCTTCAGCTCATCTTCCAATTTCTTTAAATTACCGCCGCCGCTGCCGATAATTATGGAAGCTACTTCATGGTGCATTTCTACAAGGACAGCTTTACTCTTTTCGTTCTGCAGCTGGCGTTTCATTTCACTTTCAATATGCGTGCTCACAACCAGGGGGGTGAGAACTCTCCCCGATCCCTCGCAGTAAGGGCAGGGCTGCTGCAGGTATTCCGACAGGTCCTGGCGGACTTTTTTCCTGGTCATTTCAACCAGGCCCAGATTGGTCAATCCAAGCACATAAGTCTTGGTACGATCATTTTTAATCGATTCATTAAGCCGGTCAATTACTTTACGCCGGTGATCTTCCATACTCATGTCAATAAAATCGATAATAATAATCCCGCCAATATCGCGCAGGCGCACCTGCCTGGCAATTTCCTCAGCAGCTTCCAAATTAGTTTTCAAAATGGTATCGGCAAGATTGCGGCGCCCGGTGTAACGCCCCGTGTTAACGTCAACAACAGTGAGGGCTTCCGCTTCATCGAAAACCAGGTAACCACCGCTTTTCAGCCATACCTGGCGTGCCAGGGCTCTTTCGAGCTCTTTTTCCACTCCATAACGTTCAAAAATGGGCTCTTCTTCGCGGTACAATTTAACCTTTTTTTTCAGATGGGGTGAAATATAATCCACTATCTCCCTGACCTTGTCATACTCATGTTCGTTGTCAATCAGAAAGCTGCTAAATTCCTCAACAAAGAGATCGCGGGCTATCCGACAGGTCAGGGACAGGTCCTGGTAAAGAATTGCCGGGGCTGTTTTCTGTTGAAAGCGAGTGATGATCCGGTTCCACAGCTGGACCAGAAATTGCAGATCCTGGGCCATCACTTCAGGAGAGACTCCTTCCGCCACAGTGCGGACGATCAACCCCAGGTTTTCCGGTTTCAATTTTTCCACTTCCCGCCTTAGCCTCTCTCTTTCAGCCTGACTCTCAATCCGACGGGAGACACCGATATAATCAGCTCCCGGAACCAGGACAAGATAGCGCCCCGGGATGGTAATCTGACCGGTAACACGGGCTCCTTTACTGCCGAATGGCTCCTTGATCACCTGGACCATCAGTGTTTCGCCCACCTTCAACAGTTTATCAATAGGTCCGCGGGCTGGAGCAGGTTTTTCGCCGTCCCAGTCGCTGAATACATCATCCACGTACAGAAAAGCATTCTTCTCCAAACCTATATCGACAAAAGCAGCCTGCATTCCCGGCAAAACATTTGCCACAGTCCCCTTATAAAGATTGCCCACCACCCGGTGCTGCAGTGGACGTTCTATGTCCAGTTCCACCAGTTTGCCTTTCTCCAGCAAAGCAACCCTTGTAGCCCTGTTATCGCAATTGACAATTATTTTTTTATCCATCTATTTTACACATCCCTTCAGACAGGGTCTCAAGTTTTCCGTCAGCATTGGTATAAAGTCTCTCCCTGTGCAAATCCCAGCGAATATTTGCCGGTTCGGTGATTCCCATTCCGGCAATAACTTTTTCAAGGACAATCAGGGGGGAAACTCCTCCCCCGCTGCCTGCTCGCAGAAGCATTGCAACCGTTGGATGATCAGCTTTGTCGGCTGCTGAGAGGGCCATTATATGTGGACGAATGTTGATTTCTTTTTCTTTATTTCTCTTTCCTCGCTTTAAAATCTTAATTTCACCTTTGGAAAACAGATTATTCACAGCCTGTTCTAAATATAAACTGCTAATGTTCTCAGGACCTTCATTAATCATCCCTGCCCGATATGAAGCCGCTTCAACCAGCGAAGGAAGGGGCGGCCGGTTTTCATCAACACAAACTGCTCCCGTGATCTCCAGCCCCACCGGCATCTGCTCTGCCAGCAGTCCGGCGAATTGCCCTGCATCAAACTTTTCAGAAAATGTGATCTCTCCCAGTTCCTCATCGGCAGTAATACCCAGCGGCAGAGGCAGGGCCAGGCTAAAACGAGGATGGGGATTAAAACCCTGGCTGTAGACCACAGGGAATCTTCCCCTTCGCAGGGCCCGGATAAAAAGGCGTAGCATGTCCAAATGCGAAAAATAACGCATCCTTTTGTGCCGGGCAAAACTAAACCAGATCTTGTTCATTTTCTTCTCCCTGTAAATTTTGTTGGTTAAAAGTTTCCCGGTGATCATGCACCATGAATTCGCTCTCTTTTCCACAGTGCAGGTGCCCCCATGGCAGGCAATCATCATAATCAAACTGCCTGTAAACGTATTCTTCCGGTTGCAAGCCGCTTTCCACAAAAGCCTGCTGCCAGAGGGCAAAGGAAAAATGTTCAGACCAGCCATCAAAACGACACCCCAGGGCCCAGGCTTTTTCCAGCAGGTAGGCCACCTTTCGATCTCCCCGGGCAAAAAGTGCTTCTAAAAAACTGGCTTCAGCCTCGTGCCATTTGAAATTGATCCCGGGCAGGGCTTTAAAACCGTTACGCAGCAGCTGCTGCCGGGCTAAAATTTTTTCCAGCCGCATCTGCGGCTCCCATTGAAAAGGAGTATGCGCTTTAGGAACAAAAGTAGCTACGCTGACCGATAAACTGATCTTTTTTCCGCCCCGACCGCTGAATTGCCGCCTGATTCTGCGGCAGAGATCAACAATCGCTTCTACGTCTTCTTCTGTTTCTGTCGGCAGGCCGATCATAAAATATAATTTAAAGCCCTGCCAGCCGGCTCTGACGGCATCGTCGAGAGCAGAAAAAATGTCATCTTCGGTAATATTTTTCTTGATCACCTGCCTCAGGCGCTCGGTTGCCGCCTCAGGAGCAAAAGTAAGGCTGCTCCTGCGACCCTGATGCAGGCGATCAGCCAGGCGGATTGAGTAGGAATCGAGGCGCAGCGAAGGAAGGCTGGTCCTGATCTGTCTCCCCTGCAACGCCTCGTCCAGTTCTTCAATAAGCTTCTCAATGTGGGGGTAATCGGCACTGCTGAGAGAAGAAAGAGAAAGTTCATCATAACCGGTGCAGTCAATTAGCTTTTTAGCAAGCTCCACAATCCTGGCCCTGCTGCGCCGGCGGACCGGGCGAAATATAAAACCAGCCTGGCAAAACCGGCAGCCCCGCGCGCAGCCGCGAAAAAGTTCCACCACTGCCCGGTCATGAACTACCTGTATATAAGGGATTACCGGTGCTACGGGGTATGGCGCCAGATCAAGATCAGGGACGGTCAGCTTGTTTATTGACTGTGGCGCATGCCTGTCAAGAACTTCTATGCCGCAAAGCTTTCCATCATGGTAAAGAGGTTGATAAAGCGAAGGAACATAAATTCCCTCTCCAGATGACAGGGCAAGCAGTATTTCCTGGCGAGACAACCCCTTTTCTTTTAAAATAACCAGTTTTTCGAGGAGTTGGGGAAGGCTTTCTTCTGCTTCTCCAATCATAAAGAGATCAAAAAAAGGTGCCAGCGGCTCCGGATTGTAAGCACCCGGGCCACCACCGATAACCAGAGGGTCTTTATCCCTTCGCTCGCTGCTGTAAAGGGAGAGTCCGGCCAGATCAAGCATGTTCAACACATTTGTATAGCTCAATTCGTACTGCAGGGAAAACCCGATCACATCAAAATCACGCACCGCTCTCCTGCTTTCCAAAGTGAAAAGAGGCAATTCCCGGTGGCGAATTTGATCTTCCATGTCCACATCCAGGGCAAAAACTCGCTCCATGAGCATGTCCGGCCGACTGTTCACACTTTCGTAGAGGATTTTCAATCCCTGGTTGGACATACCCACTTCATAAAGATCGGGAAAAGCAAGAACCATACGCGCTGACACCGTGTTAAAATCCTTATCTACCGCATTTAGTTCCCCGCCAGTGTACCGACCAGGCTTACGGACACGGCTCAAAATTGAATCAAAAAGATTATCATTTATTTTAGTCATTAACTTCTCCGTAACCCCTGAAAGAGAATTTGTCTCTAACAGGTTAATATTTCAAGATTTCTACCAGCAGAAAAGCATAACCGGTGGAAAGGAAATCTTCGTTCCAACCACCCCTGCTTCTAAAGCAAGCCTTTTTCCTTAAAACTAAAATAGCAGCCATCGCCAATAATAATATGGTCCCTTACTTTGATTCCCAGGATCTCACCGGCTTCCACCAACCGCCGGGTCAAACCAATATCTTCTTCGCTGGGCGAGGGATCACCACTGGGATGATTATGAAAGAAAATAACAGAAGAAGCACTCTTCCTGATGGGGACAGTGAATACTTCTCGGGGGTGAACGATGGAAGCATTTAGACTGCCCACGGAAACTTCCTCCCGGGCAATGATAAAATTTTTCGTGTTTAAGAGTAGAATCTTGAAGTATTCTTTCTTTTTATAGCGCAGTTCTTCCATGAAAATCTGGGCTGCCTGGCGGGGGCTGTTTATTGCTCCGTCTGCCTCGCGAGGAGCAGAAGCAAGGCGACAACCCAGTTCAAGCGCAGCTTTGATCGTAACTGATTTATCAGGTCCGATGCCCTTGAATTCCTGCAGGTCTTCCAGGGCCAGTTCGGGTAACTTCCTCAGGCCTCCCCCTCCCGCCAGTATCCTGGTAGCCAGTTGAACGGCAGATTCATTTTTATGACCAGTTCGCAGCAGGATAGCCAGCAATTCAGCATTGGAGAGAGCTTCGGGGCCGAGAGCTTTCAATTTTTCACGCGGCCGTTCTTCACATGGCAAATCCTTGATCATTATTGGACTATTCTGCATGGTCACCATCCTTTCCATTGAGCCACATTGGTACATTTAGGTAGGTCATCAAATCAAATAAAAGTCCTAAAGGCAGTCCAACAACATTGGAATAACAGCCTTCAATTTTTTCGATAAAGAGGGCCGCTTTACCCTGTATGCCATAAGCTCCCGCCTTATCAAAAGGCTCGCCGGTAGCCACATAAGCACTGATCTGACGATCAGTAAGATTCTTCATCCATACAAAGGTTTTCTCAACACCACTTTCCCGGCGCTGGGCCGCAGTATCGCAAATTACGAGGCCGGTTAATACCTCATGCCGCTTTCCGGCCAGGGTGCGCAGCATTTCACAGGCTTCTCTGCGGTCAGCAGGTTTGCCCAGGATCCTGCCACCTTCATGAATAATTGTATCGGCGGCCACGACAAAACCATCCTTCAGGTTCCCGGCCACGGCAAGGGCCTTTTTTTCTGCCACCAGGCGGACCCTTTCTTCCGGCGAGGCACCCCCATCCACCTTCTCTGAAACAACCGGTACTATAACCTCAAAAGGTATGCCCGCCTGGGCTATCAAGCTGGCACGGCGTGGAGATGCTGAAGCCAGAATTAATTTCATCCCTCCTTCCTCCCCCCGGCCTGGTTAAGGATTTTTACGGTTACCACTTCCAGGTAATGAGCCGCCAGGCCGGTAAATATCCCGGTAGGAACAGAAAGCAGCAGTAAAAGCGGCAAATATCCCCTGAGCAGATCCATATTGCCGATAATGAGGCTGGCCATCGTCAGCTGGGTGATGTTATGGATAGCCGCACCGGTTACACTTACTGAGATCATGCTGACAATTTCTTTGCGCCGCAGGATCAGGATCAGGGCCATTACCAGGCAGCTTGTCACTCCCGCCGTCACACTGAGCCAGAAGCCAAAACCGAAGAGACCGCCGATAAAAAGGCTGCCAAGAACAGTCCTCAGGATTACAATAAACAATCCACTGCGCAAGCCAAAAATAACAAGGGTTAACAGGGTAATAATGTTGGCCAACCCCAGCCTCACTCCAGGCACCGGCATCGGCAGGGGCAATGCCGCTTCGACAGTGTGAATTACCACAGCAAATGTAACCAGAAGAGCCATGTAGGTCAGGTAGCTGAGGCGGTTTCTTAATTGCATGACCGGTTCAGTCATCGGGTCAGTCCTTTCTAAGGCGACAATCTTATGGTTCCAATTCTATTATATCCGACAAACCTTCAGTAACGATAATTTCCAGATCTGTTGTGATAAAAACTCCTTCTGCTCCCGGCACCTTCTCTATAAGCTTCAGTCCCTCTTCCACACCCAGGACAAAAAGGGCAGTAGAAAGAGCATCGGCCGCAATGGCTGTTCCCGCCACTACAGTTACACTGGCCAACCCCCGGGCGGGATAACCAGTATCCGGGTTGAGCAGATGGTGATAATTTATACCGTTTGCCGTAAATGTCCGCTCATAATCACCTGATGTTACTATTGCCCCGCTTTCCAGATTTAAAACGGCGATAACCCGGTTTTCTTTTCGGGGATGACGAATCCCGACCCGCCATGGCCTATCCTCAGGCCCCGGCCCTAGAAGCTTTATATCCCCACCGGCATTGACAAAAGCACTTTTTACTCCCAGATCAACCAGAAAATCAACAACCCCATCGATAATATAACCCTTGGCGATGCCACCAAGATCCAGGGCCATCCCTTCCCGAGGGAGATAAACGGTCTTTTTATCCGGATTCATCTCTACTATATCATGATCAACCAGGGGAAGAACCGCCTCGATCTCCGCATCGCCTGGCAGGCGATATTCCTGGCCAAGAAAACCCCACAGGTCAATAAGCGGCCCGATGGTCGGGTCAAAAGCCCCGCCGCTTGACGCGGCATACTGCAAAGCCTGTGAAACAAGATGATATGTCTCGAATTCAACGGGAACTGGTGCTTCACCCGCTTTACGATTTATCGCCCTCACTTCACTGCTGGAAATACTGCGGCTGAGCAGGGCTTCCAGGTTTTCCATTTCGGCAAAAGTTTTTTCCGCTATTAAATCCGGACCAGAAGACGGAGGAGCGTTAAAACGGAGCTCTACCGATGTATCCATAGTTGTACGGTAATAAACAGACTGCTCATTGGCCGCAGCCACCCGGTGAAGGATAATCATGATCAGCAGGACAAATACGGCCAGTGCTGCCGCAAAACCGTATTTTCGCGATTTCCCGTTCTTTTCCTTTCCTTGCCCAATATTCCTGTTATTTAGATTGGCAGACAAAACATCCTCCTAAAGACGACTGAAGTAAAAGATGATCAATGACACGACGGCCAGGACCAAAACCAGCAGCAGGTTATCAAAACTGAGATTTTCAATACTCCATTTACGCCGCTCCCGCCGGTCTTCTTTATTTTTCTTTTCAGCAAGCATTTTTTCCATTTCTTCACGGGTCTTCTGGCCGGCTTGATCATAGACTTTGTTAAGGGCTTTATCCATGTCCGTAGTCTGTCGGGCCAGTTTCTGAGCCGCCCGACCGGTCTTACGATAAGTTTCGTCGAGAGCAGAATCCATCTCCGTAGAACGGTCAGCCAGGTGTCGGGCCGCTTTGCCGCTGCTGGCATAGAAATTGTCAATCCCTTCATCTATATTAACTACATAACTGCAGAGTTTCCTGGCATAACTGCCTGATCGATTGTAAACATTATCGACTGAAGAGTCAACCAGTACCCCCATTCGGCAGGTTGCGGCAACCAATTTCTCAGTGACCGGCTTATAGATGATCGCATAAATACTCAGCCACCAGGGCGGTTTCCATTCAAACCATCCGCGCCAGGCACCGGGAATATAAATTATCAGGGCCAGGGCAATAACTATGAGCATTGCTTCCAGGGGAGGCCACTCGAAAAAATGAAAATGATGGAGGTGCTCCATGACCGGCCCTTCATAATGCAAAATAGAAGCGGCAGGGATAATGATCTTTTCCAGCACAAAATTGGGGAACAGGCCGATACCTGTTATCACCAGGGCAAAACTTACCAGGACTGCCTGAACGGAAAAGGGCAGCCTGTATTCACGATCCAGTTTTTCGGGAACAGGCCCCAGAAAGACACCCTGGAAAAGTTTAATAAAATAACAGATTGTCAGGGCGCTGGTCAAGACAAAAATCTTTTCCGCCAGTTCAATGCTGAAAAGCTCGTAATGTTCCATTGCTACCAGCAGGGCATCATGAATCAGGGTTTTGCTGGCATAACCGTTGAAACCTGGAATTCCGGCAATACCGAAGGCAGCGATGAGAAATGTAATTCCCACAAGGGGCATCTTCTTAAACATGCCCCCCAGCCTGGGCAACTCCAGTTCCCTGGTAAACATAAATACAGTCCCCACCATCATGAAAAGTCCGGCTTTAAAAAATGCATGGTTGATAACATGGTAAACAGCCCCGGCAAAACCCATTCCCCCCTCTCCGTTCATCAAGGCGGCTGCCCCTATAGCGGCAACTATATAGCCAATCTGACTGACACTGCTGTAAGCCAGGATCCTTTTCATATTGCTCTGCAAAATGGCCATTACCGCTCCCAGAAACATGGTAATGATCCCAATCCACATCAATGCATTGCCGAGGTTGAAAATGTAAGAGGCATCGGCGCTACCCAGGCTGTCGGGAGATGAAAAAAGAACCAGCGACACCCGTAAGATCCCGTAAGCCCCGCTTTTAATCAAAATACCGGAAAGAAGGGCACTGGCCGGGGAAGGGGCAACCGGGTGAGCCTGCGGCAACCAGATGTGGAGCGGTACCAACCCGGCTTTTACCCCAAAGCCAATTAGGAAACAGATGAAAATGATCGTCCTTTGCCCACCCAGCAGATTGAAGGCTGGAGCAATATCCACTGATCCGGTAATCGAAAATAACATCATCACCGCAAAAAGCAGGCACAACCCGCCGCCTATACCAAGATAAAGATAAAGCATACCTGCTTTCATCGCTTCGCTATCCTGTTCATGAATGACCAGGATAAAAGAACTGAGGGTCATCATTTCAAAAAAGAGAAATAGAGTAAAAAAATCGCCGGCCAGAACCACCCCGAGAGTTGCACCGAGGGTGATAGTTAAGAGGCTGTAATAACGACGGAGGTTGTGTTCATAGTCCATGTAGGCAAAGGAAAAAACAGTGGCCAGAGTCCAGACCAGGGCAATAATCAGGGCAAAGATCCAGCCAATCAAATCAACTTTGAAAAAAAGGCCCATCTGCATGAAATCGATCAAATTAAAACGAACCTGGCCGGATATAACCATGCGGAGGAGTAACAGGACTCCCGCCAGGGCAAAAAGGGACCCCACCAGGGATGTGGCTTTGAAAACTTTTACCCACTCCTCTTTCAAAAAATAGAGGATAATCCCTAAAAGAATGGGCACGAGAATGACCAGCAGCGGTAAGGCTGACTGGTAGATCTCGGGAGAGGCAAAGGAATGTCCGGGAGCAGCGGCAAACAACTATAACGCCCCTCCCAGCAACAGGAAAGCGGAGGTAAGGCGGGAGAGTATGAAAGCGATATTGTTTGGTGTCAGGCCAAAAACAAGAGTGCAGATTGCAAGAATAACCATGGGAGAAAGCATACCGGGTGTCGCTTCCTGGATATTAAATTTAATTTCGTGCTGATCACCAGTCCCGTGATCATCCCCTCCCGGAACATCAAAAAAAGCCGGGATGATAATGGGTAGATAATAAAGCGCGTTTAGCAGGCTGCTGATCAAGAGGACCAGAACATAAAAGGGCATTCCTGCATCCAGAGCACCCAGTGAAAGGGTCCATTTGCTCAAGAACCCGTTCAGGGGCGGGATACCGATCATGGCCAGGGCGGCAACGGAAAAACAGCCCATTGTTACAGGCATCTGCCGGCCAATCCCGCGCATATCAGTGATTTTGCGAATGCCCGTTTTCCAGATTATCGCTCCGGCCGCCAGGAAAAGAACGCTTTTCATAAAAGCATGGCTGAAAATGTGGAAGACTGCGCCGGTAATGGCATTATCATTCAAGATACTCATTCCCAGCAGAATGTAACCGAGCTGACTGATGCTGGAGTAAGCAAGGCGTCTCTTGATATCTGTCTGGGTCAAAGCAACTGCAGATCCAAGCAGGATGGTGATCACAGCCAGGACACCGAGGATAACGTCCCACCCTCCATTGTGCATCAGGTCAATGGAAAATACATTAAAAATGACTCTCAGTAAACCATATGCCCCCGTTTTCAGCATCACACCAGAAAGAAGGGCACTGGCCGGAGATGGAGCAACAGGGTGGGCATCCGGAAGCCAGACATGAAGGGGGAACATACCCGCTTTCATGCCAAAACCAATTAAAAAACAGATAAAAGCAATCAGGGCAAGTAGCGACGGTTCCCTGACAATCACTCCTACTCCGAGGGAAACTGTCCCTCCGAGCTCAAAAACAATAACGATGCCAAAAAAAAGGGCCAGCCCACCGATGATCGTCATTACCAGGTACTTGTAACCGGCGCGCATCGCCTCTTCGGTTTCTTCGTGGATTACCAGGATATAGGCAATCAGGGACATGAGTTCAAAAAATACGAAGAGTGAAAAGAAATCACCGGCAAAATAAATGCCCTGGCAGCTGCCAAGAGCGAGAATAAGAACCGGGTAGTAACGGTTGAGGGCATGCTCTTTAGCCATGTAATCAAGGGAATATATTGTACATAGAAACCAGACAAAAGATGATATTGCCGCCAGGCAAAAACTTAGAATATCAAAACGAATGGAAAGTTCAAGCCTGGGCAGGATCTCAAATAAGGTCTGTTGCACCACATCTCCCTGCACCGCTGCCGGATAAAGAACAATGGTCAAAGCAAAAGTTAAACCGCTGGTGATCACGGCCAAACTATTGCGCAGTTTTTCGGAATACCGGGAGGTAAAAAAAATCACCGGGGTCATTAAAATAGGCAAACCAACAATGAGAATTATGAGAACAATAATCGTTGAGTCAGTCAAACAAAGTCACCTCTGGATGGCACTACAGCCTATTATAGCTGTTATTACCTGAATATTTCAACAAGCCGGTTTTATTTCCCCCACTTTTTAAAAAAAGCGGCCAACAGCATTTTCGAGCAGAACAATGGCTGGCCTGGAATAAACTCCGGAGATAATGATCACCAGCATTCCAAAAACCAGGGCAGCAAGCATCACCCGCGGGACAGGTTTTACCTTGAATTGGAAATCACCGTGGTGTAAAAAGGCATTAATCACAATTGGCATGAAATAAACTGCATTCAATAAGCTGCTGATCAAAATGATAATAACAAAAAAAGGCCGTCCCGTCTCCAAAGCACCGAGTGAGAGATACCATTTGCTGATCAACCCTCCGGTTCCCGGAAGACCGATCATCGAGGCACTGCCCACGGCAAAAGCAGCCATGGTTAGGGGCAAATTACGTCCAATCCCAGCCAGATCGCTGATTTTTCGTACACCCGTAGCATAAATAATTATCCCGGCAACCATAAAAAGCATCCCCTTGGTTACAGCATGCACTCCAACATGGTAAAGACCGCCTATTAAAGCCTGTTCCTGATTAAAGCCAATACCCATGAATATATAACCGATGTGGCCAATGCTCGAGAAGGCCAGCATCTTTTTCAAATCCGTCTGCAGCATGGCATAAATGGAACCAAACATAGCCCCGAGAGAACCGAGCCAGAGGATAATTTCATTCAATGGCACACCCTGAAGCATCTTAGATGGAAAGACTTCATAAAAAACTATGAGCAGGGCAAAGGCATAAATTTTAATTACCAGTCCCGAGAGCATGGCGCTGGATGGAGAAGGAGCTGAGGCATGGGCATCCGGCAACCAGACATGCAGCGGAAAGAGAGCCGCTTTCGTCCCGAAGGCAACG